>JBKECS010000089.1:0-4206 GCA_047974805.1 Nostocoides sp.
GCCGGTCATCCGCTCGGAGGGCTTGACCGCCTTCATGGTGGAGTGGCCGAGAGGCGAGGCAGCGGCCTGCAAAGCCGCGTACACGGGTTCAAATCCCGTCTCCACCTCGATCGACTCGGCAACAGTCGAGCCCACGCACGGGCGATTGGCGCAGCGGTAGCGCGCTTCCTTGACACGGAAGAGGTCACTGGTTCAAACCCAGTATCGCCCACCACGTTTATGCAGGTCAGAGCAGGTTTTTCGGAACCAACGCCGAGATTGGGAACAAACGGGGAACAAGGAGCGGCCAGATCTGGCCGCTCCTGTCTTCGTTTCAGGCCCGCCATCCCCCGACCGGCCGCGTGTCGATGAACCGCTCGATCGAGTCGACCTTGATCCGCAAGGTCTTGGGCCCGAGGCGTACGGCGTTGAGCTGGCCGGCGGCGATAAAGCGCCGAACGGTTCGTGGCGAGACCGCCAGGGCCTCCGCCGCGCCGGAGATCGAGACGAGTTTGCGAGTGATGGTGGCAGTCATGTCTGCTCCCGAGTCCGGGCAGCCCCGTTAGCCGCCTTCGTCCCCACAGGCCGCAAGATGACCGCGGGTGGCCAGACAACTGAGATTTGTCGGAGGCATCGGGCATCCTGAAAGGCTGCCCGGAAGGACTGTCAAGGGCCATCTGAAACTGAACGGTGGCGGTCTTGAAACCTGAACGGTGTCGGCCATGGGATCTGCCCTTGGGGCTGTTGGCTGCCACCGGCCGTCTCGGTCAGTTCAACGGGCTCACCCCCTGACCGGCGAGGGCTTGGGTGAGTCGGACGGAGTCGCCGCTGGTCTGACAGACGTGCGCGTGGTGCAGGGGCCGGTCGACGGTGGCGGTGGCCAGGGTCTTGGGCATGAGTTCGTCGAACCCGGAGGGGTGCAGGTTCGAGGAGATCGCGACCGAGCGTCGCTCGTAGGAGGGGTCGACGAGCCGGTATAGGCCCTCGGCGGCGTCGGCTCCGACCGGGAGGAGCCCGATGTCGTCGACGACGACGAGGTCGGCGCGCAGCACCCGGGTGATGGCCTTGGTGACGGTGTCGTCGGCGCGGTGTCGGCGGAGCAGGACGCCGAGGTCTTCGAGGGTGAACCAGGCGACCTTGAGACCTTGTTCGACGGCGTGTTGGCGGAGGGCTTCGAGGAGGAACGTCTTCCCGGTCCCGGACGGCCCGCACCCGACGAGGTTCTCCCGCCGGTGGACCCACTCCAACGTGCGCAGCGACTGTTGGGTCGGGGCCGGGATCGAGGACACGGCGGGGTCCCAGGCGTCGAAGGTCTTCCCGGTGGGGAACCCGGCTGCGGCCCGGCGGGTGGCCAGGGCGGAGCGTTCCCGCCCGGCGACCTCCTCGGTCAGCATTTTGCAGACCACGAGACACCCCACGGTCGCCAGATACCTGCCTTCCCGGGTCGCTTCCTTGGCGGTCCGCGCCCAAGTGGTCTGCGAGCAGATCACCCTTTCGCTCTCCGGTTCCCATTGAGCCTCCCGGCCCGGGAAGGCTCGTCAGCAATACCACTCCACTTCTGGACCGACGGAACCCGGCAGGAACTGACGGTCGAGCCTGTCCAGCAAGTCCGAGTGGTCGACTCGTCTGCGGGCGAGAACGGAGAGTCCGTAGACGAGCCATAAGCGGCGTGTCGTCAGCGCAGTCCTGACGATCTCAGATTTTGCTCAGCACCTCGGCGATGACGAGTTCGGCAGCGTCGTCGATGTCGTAGCCCTCAGGCCATTCGGTGACGAGGGCGTTGAGGTCGTTGCGGAAGGCGCTGTCGTTCAACTTCTCGCGGAGACTTGCCTCCGACAGCGCCGCCGTGATGCCGACAGGCCGGTAGGGCGGGAAGGCAGCCGCGATACGGTCGCCCGTCAAGCCGAGTCCGGTCAGCGCGAGCCACATGTCGAACAGATCGCGGCCCTTCTTGCGGTGGTAGAGCGCTCGGATCTTGGTGGCGATCAACTCCTCGGCGACGAAGGTCTTCACTTCGGTCCGCCCCGTGAACCAATCGGTCTCCACCTCGAACGGCAGCCGCATCGGCGGAAGCGCGGGCGACGTCTCGTGAGTGTTGATCTCGACCTTGATCTTCAGAGCGGCCGAAGGTCGGTCTCACTCGCCGTCCGCAGAAAGACCTTCGGGTGCTCACCAATGCGTGTGCCGGCGATGTCGAGGCCGACGCTCGCCGCTACCTCTCGGACGGCGTCAAAGATGGGCCCGATCCCCGAGTGCGTCGCGCGCAGATAGTCCAGGTCTTCGCTATAGCGGAGGGGCCTGTCCATGACGAGCTGGTGCAGGCAAGTGCCTCCGCGGAACACCAGCTCGTCACCCAAGGGCGGATGCTCGGCAATCTCAACGATCAACCGTGCCAGCACGAGGTCCTACTCGACCGCGTGGAGCATCGGCCACGGCTTCTGGACGGCCCACGACTGAATGACAGAACGTGGGATCACAGGTCCGGCTCCACATCGACGTTCACGACGACGCCCCACTTGGCGTCGGCCTTGCCTCGCCTCGGCCCGCCCGCCTGAAGCAGATCGACCGCTCGACGGCCCTGAGCCGAGCGCGAGGCGACGAACTCATGCAACGCATCGGAGAGCGCTGACGTGTCGCCGAACTCCGCGTTGTGGTCCAGTAGCCACCCGAGCCGGCGAACCACGGCCAAGCGGTAGGCCGGAGCCACTGCGACGAGCTTGGCGGCGTCGATCTCCTGTTCCTGGGCCAGCTCGCCGACGATCGTCGCCACATTGAACAGGGCGCCGGAGTCGTTCGGACGTTCCACCAGGTCGAACACCGTGGCCTCCGGAGACGACACGCGCACTGCTGCCGTGCGCGAGTTCATGGACACGGCAGGGATTTCGTCGATGCGCGCGCTCGTAGAAGCGCAGGCGCACGCGCTCGATATCCCTGTCGGCGAGTAGGCGGTCGACCATCACCTGGAAGACCTGCGGGCGCTGATGAGCAGCGCCATGCAGTTCCGCCGCCGACAGCAACCCGACGTAGTAGGACCTGCCAAGAAAGCCCATGAGCTGATCGATGAAGTCCATCGCCGGGACCACGCCCCACGACGAGAACTCCGACGGGATCGGGATGTAGAGGCCGGGCGCAGGGGCAAAGAAGTGACCGACTCCGCGGGCACGCCTCATCGCCTCTCGTGTTGCACCACGAGAGAGTCCCGTGAGGTCGACAACCTGATCCAGCGTCAACGCGCTGACGCCTCGACCCACGACCTCATCGCGCAGGCGCCCGATCGGCACCGCCGAGAGCGTGCGCATCGACACCTCCTACGTGTAAGAAACTGATTCAGAATCATACCAAACATGACTTAGCCGGTTCTTCTTACGCACTACGACCGTCGAGCCAACTTCGAGAGCCGCTTCGCGATCTCGGCGTCGCGGTCAGCGGCGGCGTGTTGGTAGCGCATGGCGGCGCCGGGGGTCGAGTGGCCGAGGCGCCCCATCAGTTCGGCCAGAGTCGCGCCGGTCTGCGCGGCGAGCACCGCTCCGGTGTGGCGGAGGTCGTGCCACCGCAGATCGGGGCGTCCGGCTGCCTTCCGGGCCGGGTAGTAGACCTTGTAGAGCGTGGACGGCGCCATGTGCGCGTCACTGTCGGCTGCGGCCGGGAAGAGCAGGGCATCCGCCCCGGCTGCGGTGTGGTCAGCCAGGTGCTTCTTGACCATTGGGACGAGGTGCGGCGGGATCGCGACATCGCGCACACCGGCATCGGACTTGGGCGGACCGACGATGAACTCGCCTCCGGCGCGCACGACGCCTCGGGCGACCTTGACCCGCTTGTTGCGCAGGTCGATGTCCTAGCGGCGCAACTCGGTCAGCTCGCCGAAGCGCAGCGCACACCACGCGGCGAGCAGGGCCATGAGCTTGTAGCGATCCGGCAGCTCGTCGACGATCGTCTCCAGCTCGGCGAGCGTCGCGGGCTGGGTCCGGTGGACCGGCTTGACGTTGCCTGCACCTCGGATATGGGCCGGGTTGTACGGGATCAACGGCTTCGGCCTCGCCGACGCTGCCGTGCCGAGGATCGTGCGCAGCAGGCTGTACGCCTGCGCACGGATTGTCTCCTTGCCCGGCGCCAGCGCGTCGTACCAGTCGTTGACGGCCTCGGGGGTGATCCGGTCGATCCGCTGGTCGCCGAAGGACGGGTAGATGTAGGTGTCGAGCAGGAGCCGGTACTGCTGACGGGTCGTTG
>JBKECS010000004.1:0-77620 GCA_047974805.1 Nostocoides sp.
ACTGAGCAGCAAGACACACCCCCAGGACACCAAACCACCCCAACGCAGGATGCCCTTAGGCACCTCTCACCGCCGAAGCACCCCCACCCGGGATGCCCTTAGGCACCTTTCACACGCCGCAGCGCGGAGACCCGCGCGGGCTGCGGCTAAGGCGTGGTGAGGGAGGCCAGCTCGTCGGCAGCTGAGGGGCGCACGACGATTCGCGTCCACGCTCCGACGTAGATCCGGGCGTCATCATCGATCTCCCGACGCTGACCCGCGGGGATGGGCTGGGTCGGCAGGTCACCGACGGCGTCGCCGAGGAAGGTGCCATTGGCTGAACCGAGATCCTCGATCCACCAACGTGTCCCGTCCGAGGTGAGCTGCGCCTGTCGCCGGGAGACGCCCGAATCCATGCCGCAGTCGATGTCCGGGGTGATCCCCCGACTGACCGAAGGGCGCCCGATGAGCAGCGACGTATGCCGCAAGGCCACGATGACCGGCGCGCCGGGACTCGGGATCGGGTCCGCGCTGGTCTGGGTGGCATACCAGGCCGCGTCCACCCACACCTCGGCCACCCACGGGGTGGCTAGCGGTGCGGAAGGGTTGGCGCCGCCAGGGCTGGCGGGTTCGCGCCGGGGCATGGTGCCCGTGGTGTGGTCGTAGCCGCAGGCCTCGCAGAACAGCGCTCCCGGCGGGTTGGGCGCTCCGCAGTTCGGGCACGGGATCGTCCCATCGGCGTTGCCGGGGTCGCCGACCACACCCGAACCCCCAGCGCCCACCGAGCCGGCCGAACCTCCCGCGCCACCCGAACCTCCCGTATCGGTCGGGCCGGCTTCTGCCGCTGAGGCTGCCGCGTTACCGGATCCGGCGGCCGCAGCATCCGGGGTCGCGTCGGCAGCGGCCGAGGCAGGCATGGCCACGCCGCAGATGTCGCAGTAGTCACCGGCCGAGGACTGGTGACCGTTCGGACAGGTCAACGGACCTGTCATGCCCGCTGCACCCTGGTGGTCTTGGTCGACGCGGTGTCCAGGGCCATCTCGTCGACCTTCTCCACCGCGCGTTTCAGGCGTACCGTGCCGGTGTCCGCGTCGTCGACATCGACGACCTTGCGCAGTTTGGCGGTGGCCTCGTCATTCCCGGTCTCGGCAGCAAGCTGGACGGCGCGTCCGAGCTTGGCGGTCGCGAGCTCCTCGTTTCCGACCGCCTTGGCCGCCAGGCCTTCCTGGATCGCCTGAGCCAGCTCAGCCTGACCGGTGTAGTGCGCGACCTGCTCATCGATCTGGGCGGTCAGCGCGGTGTCGTCGGACCACTTGGCCTTGACCAGCGCCTGGGCGACGACCTCTTCACCGATCGCCAGTTGGACTCGGGCGGCGAGCTGCTCCTGACCGACGGCCTTGGCCGGCAGGCGGATCGCCACGTGATAGTCGCGGGTCTCGTCGCTCCATGCTCCTGTCGGGTACCCGCCGGTCAGCTCATTGACCGGGGTCCGGCGCTGGGTGAGATCCTCCACGGTGGGGTTGACCTGCTTGACGAACAGCAGCTGTGCCCCCAGCGGACTCCACACCCGAAGCTGGGCATCGGCGACGCCACGCGCCATGGCCGAACGCATCATGGCCTGGAACTCGGATTGGAGCTGATCCGGGGAGGGGATGATGTCGATCGACCCGAGCAGGGCCTGCGCGATGGGCCGGATCTGGTTGACGTCCCAATCCACCCCGACGCCGCGGCAATCGCATTGGAAATACCCGCTGGCGCCGGCAATGGCTGTGTCCAGGGCCCCGGGCGCGTCGTTGTTCTCCCCGTCGGTGAGCAGGATTGCGTGACGTTGAGTCACCGCGGGCACAGATCTGAACAGCTGAACGGCCAGCTCGAGCCACGTGCTGATCACCGTGCCGCCGCCGGAGCTTAGTCGGGAGATCGCGTGGGCAGCCTCTTGGCGGGTGCGCGGGGTCATCTCCACCATCCCGGGTCCGGAGGTGACCGCCGGATAGGCCAAAAAGGCGGCACCGTTGCCGGACACAACGGCGAAATAGGTCCCGTCGAGGATCTCCGCCAGGGCGGCCGTCGCCGCCTGTTTGGCGGCCTCGATGGCCTCACCCTGCATCGACCCGGAGGTGTCGATGATGATGAGTTCGCCCGCCACTCCCCCGGAACCGCCGGCACCGGCAGCGCCAGCATCGGTGCAGGTGATCGACACAATGGCGTGGACGTCTGTGCCACCGGTGGGGAGGAACTCGTTCTGATAGGCCTCGGCCGTGAACTGCGCCATGGTCATACCCTCTCACTGGATTCGCCGCTGCGGGTCCCCACTCGGGCCAGTGCCACCGTAATGTTGTCGCGCCCGCCCTGGCTGTTGGCCCACTCCACCAACGCACCGGCTACGGCGAGCGGATCGTCCGCAGCTCCGTCGTCCGCAGCCATCCCATCCGCGGCAGCGTCGAGCTGGGCACGCAACTGGTCAGGGGTCGAGGCGTAGTTCCACAACCCGTCCGAGCACACCAGCACCCAACCCGTTGAGGCGAGGGATGAGGACGCCACCCGGGGGGTGGTGTCGGGGCTGTCCAAGCCCAGCCATTTGGTGATGGCGTGTGCCTGCGCCGAGTTCTCGGCGCTCGCACGATCGGTTCCGGCGTCGATGAGTGACTGGGCCACCGAGTCATCGCCGAGCAACACCTGGCCAGGTTCCCCATCCGGCAGCAGATAGACCCGACTGTCCCCGATGACGCCAGCCCAGAGCGTGCCGTCCTGGATCACGGCCATGGCGAGCGTGCACGAGGCGGGATGCTCCGAAGACGGGTCCGTATGCGCGATCACCGCCGTATTCGCCGCGGCCGCAGCGGCGGCCAGGGTGTGCCTGGCGATGGCATCCGCCGCGTCCGGGCCACCGACACCATGCGGCGGAGGCGGCTGCAGGACCTGCAACGCGGCCGCCGCGGCGGCCGCCGCGGCGACATCGGAGTCCTCAGCCGTGGTCACCCCGTCGCAGACTACGAGCACTGCCCGGGTGGATGGCTGCGATTGCGCCCAGGTCGCCAGCGCGTCCTCGTTCCGAGAATGCACCAGGCCCCGGTCACAGACGCCGGCGACCCAGGCCGCAGGGGACTGCTCGATGTGATCACGCAGCGGCCGCGCCTTGGTTCCGCAGACGGTGCAGTAGTCGTCCTGGCCGACTACGCCACCACACTGGGCACACCGGCGCTCCGGGGCCGTCTCGGCGATGTCCGTGAGCAGCGGGCGGGTGGGGCGGCTGATCGGAGAGGGTTCATCCAGCACATCGGGCGCCTCGGGTGGCGCCACGGGGGACGGTGCACCGGCCGATTCGGCGCCGACCGGTGTCCAGGCCGGTTCGCCGGTAGGAGGCGCCGGGGAACCACAGGCCTCGCAAAAGGCAGCCTCCGCTGTCAACGCTTCCCCGCACCGCGGGCATCTCATGTCGTGCTCCACGGACGGACGGCATTCGCCTGATCGACCAGTGCATGGCGCTGCGAGGCGTCGGTGGCCTCGCGGGCAAGCACCCGATAGCTGTTTTCCAAGGCGGCCCGCAGCTCCCGTGGCCGCGCCGGAAACGGGCCGACGGTTTGAGGGCTGAGATCGTCGTCCCCGACCACGGCCAGGGCCCGCTGAAGCACCTCGGCGTTGAAGTTCTCCCGCTCGGTGGCGTCCAAACGGATCCCGTCCATGGCGGCATACGCCTGGCCGAGGGCGGCCAAGTTCGTTCCGGCGGTCTCCAGCAGCGCCCGAGCGCGAAGTCGTCGAGCCTCGCCATATCCGCGGCTGGAGGTCGGCACCTGCTCCCAGGCGCGCACGGCCTGGTCGGTGTCCCCGGCCGCCATGCGCAGGCGGGCGATGCCGAACGCCGCCGGCGCGAGGTATGCCGCGTCGGTCTGCGCGCACGTGCGGTACAGACCCTCGGCGACCCCCGGAGCACCCCCGGATTCGCAGGCAACGGCTAGGGCCAGCTTCGGGGCGAGTTCACCGGGGATCTGGTGGTAGACCGAGTTGAACGAGGCCATCGCCTCATCCCAGTCCTGCTGCGCAAGGGCGGCCACCCCGGTAACCCACAGCGCCCGCCAATCCCAGGGGTCGCTGGACAGCATCTTCCTCGCCTGCGGTGCCACCCCCTCGGGGCGCCCGGCCCGTAGCCGCTCGACGCATCGGGCCAGACGGACCTCGGCGGACTCCACCGGAGCCTTCTCCAGCTCCTTGAGCCGATCCTCGGGGTCTGACGGCGGCAGCGAAGCAACGAAATCGAACCCGGGATCCGTGTGGTCCGGACGGAGACCGGGCAGCGCGTCCCAGGTCAGCGCGCTGGTCGCGACGGCAGGCGTGAAGAAGTGCGGCGAGGCAGCGGACGTCAGCGTCGCATCGCTGGTCCGGGCCGCGACCACCTCACGCAGGACCCCAAGACACTGAGCCCGCAGTTCCTCGGCGGAGGCGAACCGGTCGTTCGGGTCGGCCGCACACGCCTTGGCCACCAGCCAATACAAGGAGTCGTACCGCTGGAACAGGGGGGTGCTGGCTGGGTCGGGAAGAGAGTCGACATACGTTCCTTGGTAGCCACGGAACTCCATACACAGCACGACGAGGGTTCGTCCGATTGTGTAGATGTCCGAGGCGATCGACGGGCCCGCGGTGGCCACCTCCGGGGCCTGGTACCCCACGGTGCCGTAGATGGCCGAGTCCTCGTCATCGATCCGGCGCACCCCACCGAGGTCGATGAGCTTGACGCTGTCGGTCACCTGGATGAGGTTGTCCGGCTTGAAGTCGCAGTACACCAGGCCCAAGTCATGTAGGTACTGGAATGCCGGCAGGATCTCGATGATGTATGCCAGCGCCTGGTCGACCGGCAACGGATCGTAGGTGCCCCCGTTGGCGGCTAGGCGCTGCTTGAGGACATGTTTGAGCGAGACGCCGCCGACGTACTCCATGACGATGTAGCCGGCATCGTTGTGCGTGACGAAGTTGTAGATCTCGACGATCAGGGGGTGCTCGACCTGGGCGAGGAAGCGCTGTTCGGTGATCGCCACGGCCAGCGCGTCCGGGTCGCCGGAGTTCAGCAACCCCTTGAGCACAACCCAACGATCGGAGACGTTGCGGTCCCGAGCCGCATAGATCCAGCCGAGCCCGCCGTGGGCCAAGGCGCCGACGACGAGGTATTGGCCGGCGACGAGTTCGCCCGCCGCCAGTTTGGCGGTGAAGCTGTAGGGCGTGCCGCAGTTCGCGCAGAACCCCTCCGGACGACCCGGCCGGTCGCCGGTGGCGCGCCCGACCGGCTTGCCGCACTTGGCACAGAACCGACGATCCTGCGGCACCTGCGGGTTGGTCATCACCGCCTGCGCCGGATCGATCTGCGGGGCAGGCGGCACGGTGGTCAGTCCAGCACCGAGCCGGGCAGCCCTGATCCGACTCGATCCGACCCTGCGGGTCACGCCGGAACCGGCCGAGACGCGGGCTGAGCCGATCGGTGCCGAGGCGATCCGGGCCGAGGACGACTCGCCCGGATGCCCGGGGCTGACCGGCCCAGGTTCGCTCTCGGGCGCCTCGATGGTGACACCGGCGGGGGCACCGCACACGTCGCAGTACCCGTCCACGATCGTACCGGAGCACCCGGTTTGGGCGCATCGGTCCCCGGTGGTTCCGGCGCCAGCGGCAGTCCCCGCTGCGGTCCCTGACATTCCCGACTGGCCGGCGGCCGATCCGTCGACTGCCGGCGCACCGCATACGTCGCAGTACCCGTCGACAATCGTCCCGGAACATCCGGGTTGAGTGCAGGTCATGACAGCTCCTCACGCGGTGGGCGGGCGCCCCGGGCAGGTGCGAGGAAGTCCACCCAGGCGGCGTAGACCGCGACAAGGTGGCCGGCAACCTCCACCGGGGCCGGACGTCGCTCGAGCACCTCCTGCGCCCTGACCAGGGCCGATCGAGCATCCGCGTGATCGGCCACCCCGAGCGCCGCCGCCTTGACCGCATACGCTGCCAGTCGGTCCACCAGCTCGGTTCGTCGATCCACCGCCGCCCGGTAGCGCTGTTCGACCACGTCGAGGGCTTGGCCGACCCGGACCAGCCGATCGGCGTATGCCGCCAGCGCCGCCTCCTGCGACGGCGGCTCGCCCAGCGAGGTCACGTCCGGGACGGCAAGCAGCGGTGCCGGGGTGACCAAGGCGGTGGCTTCGTCAGCGATGGCCCGCACCGCTTCGGCCCGGGCCTCCAGCGCGGCATACCGTTCTACTGCGCGGGAGCGCAGCTCGGCGACATCCCGGCGCTTGGCGCTGCCGACGATGAGGTCCCGTTCGGTGACCGTCGCATCCGCCTCCAGGGGCGCGAGCAGCCCACCGACGTCGGCGCCTCGCTCCGCCCTAGCGGTCACTTCCTCCAACCGACGGGTCAGGGCGTCGAGGCGGGCCTGGGCCGCCGGACGACTCCCCGAGGACTCCAGGGCGACCTGGTCACGGATGCGTTCGAGCTGAGCACGAAGCGAACGGATCCGCCGGACCGACTCCTCCGCTGCGGCGGCCAGCCCCAGGGAGGCTCGCAGCGCCGAGGCCAGCGCATCGGACAGCTTGCAGGCTTCCGGCAGTGAGACCGATACTGCGCTGGCCGTGCTGGGGGCATCCCCCGCGGTGGGCGTTTCGAGCCGTCCCCAGATGAGGGTGGACAGCCGTTCCCGGTCGGCCACGGACACCCGGCCACCGGCGAAGACCTGGATCAATTGGGCGTACCGGTCCGACACGGACTTCCATAGGGCCATGGACAAGACCACGTCGTCGGCGACCTGCTCGGTCCGGGCGGACTGTGTCGCTGCCTGGTCGATCTCGTCCAGTTCACTCCGCCGGGCAGCCACCCAGGATTCCAGCTGGGTCAGGTAGGTGATTACCTCGGCCGGGTCCAACGCCTCACCGAGCCGGCCGGGCGGGGCTGGCGCCGCCGCAGCGCCCAAGGTCACGCTCACGGGGCCCGCCCGTAGACGGGCGTCGGCTGGCCGGGGCTCTTGCCCAACGTGGGCGCCAGCCACGTGGCGTAGCTTTCGGCCCAGGACCCGTCGGCGCGCATGGTCTCCAACACGGCGTTGACGAACCGGACGAGGTCGATCTGGTCCTTGGCCACGCCCACACCGTAGGGCTCGTTGGTGACCGGGGCACCGGCAAGCACGACCGCATACGGATCCTGCGCTGCCAGCCCGGCGAGGACAGTGTCGTCCCCGGTGATCGCCTCGGCCCGGCCTTCCTGCAGGGCCACGAGGCAGCCGGTATGCGTCGAGGCCGGCACGATGCTCGCCGTGGGGGCGAGACGCACGAGGTTGGCCAGGCTCGAGGTGCCCAGAGGTGCGCACACGGTGGCGGTGCCGATGGAGTCGAAGCTTGTGATGGGCGATCCCTTGCGGACGAGGAGCTTCTGTCCGGAGTGGTAGTACTCGGCAGAGAAGGCGATCTTCTCCCACCGGTCACAGGTGATCGTCATGTTCCGCACGACGATGTCGACCTCATGTTCCTGCAACACCGGTATGCGGTCGGCGGCGGTGATGACCCGCAGCTCCACCTTGGCTTTGGGCCCAAGGATGGCCTCGGCGATCTGGTGCACCAGGTCAATGTCGAACCCCTCGATCGCACCGGTGAGGGGGTTGCGAGAACCGAGGAGGTAGGTGTCTGCGGAGACCCCGGCGATAAGTCGACCCCGCTGGCGGATCTTCGCCATGGTCGACCCGCTCGGGAGGGACGCCGCGGCGGGCAAAGGACCGGAGGGGGCGTAGCTGGCGGTCGGTTTGGCGCAGGTCTGGGCCGGCGCCGCGGTGGGGATGTCCACGCTCGGGGTGGTGATCGTGGGGACCTCGGTGGCGCCGGTGCCGGCGCAGGCGGCCAACAGCGCTCCGGCGACGGCGATCAGGGTGGCCCGCACGGCGGCCGAGCGGTGGGCGTTCATGCATACTCCTGTAGCCGTCGGGTGATGCCATTCCAGGCCAGCGCCGCCGCGGCGAGGGTTAAGACCAACGTCAATCCACCACCGATGAGCAGCAGGGTCAGGCCGCCACGCAATCCTGAGGTGGTCTGCTCACCGACGGATTGGACGTCATTGCGCAGCTGCTCATCGAAGGCGGTGAAGTCGGCTGAGGCGGATCCGTTCCCCGTCGTCGTCGCGGCAGCCACGGCCCCGTCCCAGTCGCCGGCGTTGTCAAGGTCGACGATCTCGGCATGCGCACTGGCGTAGTCCTGCCATTGCTGGTTGTCGAATCGGTTTTCGACGACCACGTCGTCGGCGGCCTGCCACTTCTTTTCGTAGGTCGCTCCAGAGCCTCGGGCGACCAACCGGAGCGATTCGTTGGCTTTGGCGTCGTTGCCCGCGCCACGGGCGGCCGACGCTGCCACGGCCGTGGCGTAGGACCCGGAACGCAGGCTGGCGGAGTGGGCGCTCTGCACGAAACCGATGACGGTGGAGGCCCCCAATCCGAGAACGACGGCGACCGCAGCGGCGGCCAGTCCCGGGTTTATCCGACGGTGGAAGCGCTGGGCGATGAGCCGGTTGACCGCGACCAACAGGCCCAGCGCCGCCACGGTGGACGCGAGCAGGATCCACGGCCACGCGGTCAGCGTCATGTCTGAGCGGGCACGTTCGTCGTTGGCCTCGATGAGGGCGTCCACCATGGGCAGGCCCGTGCGGCGAAGCTCGGTGCTGGCCTGGCTGAGATAGCCGGCGCCGACGGGGAAGCCTTGCCGGTTGTTCGCTCGAGCCAGCGTCATCGACTGGGCATAGTCGGCCATGGCCTGACTGAGCTGGGCCAGCACCGCCTGGTCGGCCGGTTGTGCTTGCGCGGCCGCGACCAGGGTGTCGTTGACGTCGGCGAGTGCGGCATCGTATGCCGCCCGCTGGGTGGCCGGCTCCAGCCCGCCGACGAGGAACGCGTTGGTCGCCAAGGCGTCGGCGCGCAGCATGCCCACCTTGATGTCCTGGGCCCGCAGCAGCTGCTCGGTGTTCGCCGCGGCCGCGTCCGTCGCCCGCCACATGACCAGGCTGGCCAGCGTGGCCACCACGGCGGCGAGGACGAGCAGCACCGCGGTGCCCAGCCGCAGTCGGGTCAGCCAGGCCGGGGTGCTCGTTCCACGGGTCGAGGTCGCCGATGGCCGGGCGGCCCCGGTCCGAGTCGGCACGGATGCTGCGGAGGGTTCCCCCTTCGGCGCAGGTGCGGGGGCGACCTGGGTGGCCGGTTGATTCATGAGTTGACCTCTTCGGTCGCGTCGGGCTGGTGCTCCACCGCGGCGAGGGCGGGTTCGACCGGCCCGGTCAGATCCTCGGGAAGCAGGGTGCGTAGTTGCGGCACGGTGGGTTCGGTGACGTCCCGCAGCCGCCAGGCGTGATGTTCCACAGCGGCCTCGAAGGCGTTCCGGGCGAACCGTCCGTTGCCGAAGGAGGGCCCACGGGGGGCCTCGGCCAGGAGCTGGCGGAACCGAGCCTCCACCGCGTCATCGACGTCGTAGTCCGCCCCGCCAGCGATCATTCTGAAGATGGCG
Source organism: Nostocoides sp. (assembly GCA_047974805.1). Lineage (GTDB taxonomy): Bacteria > Actinomycetota > Actinomycetes > Actinomycetales > Dermatophilaceae > JAJXUB01. Next base: position 9,483 of record JBKECS010000004.1, read on the forward strand.
ACCAATTCGTCGTCGGTGTAGTCGAGGAAGTCGATGGTGGTGCGGAACCGTGACTCCAGGCCGGGGTTCTCCGCAATGAACAGGGCCATGGGCACCGGATAGCCGGCGACGATGATGACGAGGTCCTCGCGGTGGTCTTCCATCTCCTTGACCAGGGTGTCCACCGCCTCCCCGCCGTATTGATCCCCGGCGAGCGCATACGCCTCGTCGATGAAGAGCACCCCACCGACAGCGCTGGCCACGACCTCGGCGGTCTTCATCGCTGTCTGTCCGAGGTAGCCGGCGACCAGCCCGGAACGGTCGACCTCGATGAGTTGGCCCTTGCTGAGCAGGCCGAGCGCCCGGTAGATCCCGCCGACCAACCGGGCCACGGTCGTTTTCCCGGTTCCGGGGTTGCCGACGAACACCAGGTGCCGGGTAAGGTTGGGGGTCTTTAGTCCCGAGCGGGAACGCTCGGCCTCGATCCGCAGCAGCGCCACCTGGCGGTGAACGGTGGCCTTGACCTCGGTGAGCCCGACCAAGGCGTCTAACTGGTCGAGCAGCTCCTGCAGGCTGGGCTGTTCTTCCTCCGGCGTGGTGGCGAGCGGGTCGCCGGTCGTTGCCGCGGAGGCCGACGGCGAAGGCTCGGCCGCTGGGTTGGCCGGCAGATCCGTGGCGGCAGATCTGCCGTCGCCCTCGGGTGAACCGGCCGGCGGCCCGGTGCGGGTGGGTATGCGCCTGGAGTCTCCGGAGAGATCGAAGGCACCGGGGGCCCAGTTGTCGGCGTCTCGACCGAGGTCCAGGCTTGAGCCGCGGTCGCCGCGCACCGGCCCGGGGTCTTGTGCCCGCAACCCGTTGAGTGCTCCCATCACGTCCTGCCACAGCGTGGCGACCCGGTCGGTGAGCGGGTCACCGCCTTGGCGGGTGGCCTGCGCGCTGCCGGTGGTCAGCGTCGGGACATCCGTCACGGCGAAGGCACCCATCTGCGCGGCGGCGGCCGAGGTCGCCTTGCCCACGGTGGCCGTGGTCGGGGTGCCCAGACCGGCGGCCGCGGTGGCGACCAGGGTCAGCGCCCGCGCGTATGCCGCTGCCTGCGGGTCGCCGGTCGCGGCGAGCCGGGCCAGGCTCGGCGTGGGCGTCGAGCGCCAGGGTTGACCGGTCTTGGCGGCGCGCTGGAACTCCTCGAGGCTGCGGTCCCCACCGGTCTGGGCTGACCAGGCGGAGGCCGCCCCGTCGGCACCGTCGGCGACGGTGGCCGCGAGCGCCTCGCCTTCGGTTCGGGCGACGTCCTGGCTCACCCCGGCGGCGCGGGCTTGTTCGAGCAGCCCGGCCAGGGCATTGGCAAGGGTCATGGTCGCGGTCATCTCACAGCTCCAACGAGTTCGGCGACGGGATGCTCTCGGTGGATTCCAGCGGGTTGGTGGTGGGATGGAACTTGGCCTGGAGGAAGCGGCCATGGGCGATCAGGGCTTGCGCGTCGGAATGCACGGCCGCGTCGAGCACGCGTTCCATGGTGGCCCCCAACAGTTCGAGCTGGTCGATGAGCACCATGAGTGCGGTGCGCCCGCCGTCAATGGGGCGGGTGTCGGCGAAGTCTCTCGGCAGCCGCAGGTATCCATCGACAGCCTCGGGAAGGTAGCTCGTGGCGGTGGCGACGACGGCATACGCGTCGGCGCTGCCGAGGCCCAGGCCTGGCAGTCGAGGCAAGGTCTCCCGAACCAGACGGTCGATCCGTTCGACGCGTTGGCGCACGAAGGCCGGTGCCCCTTGGGCAGTCAACTGTTCCGCCACGCGCTCGAGCGCGGCCCGGACATCCTCCGGCGTCGGGGGCACGGGCCCGGTGTCATCAGCTGCTGCCGGTTCAGGTGCCCGCCCGAGGAGCCGGTCCACCCACCCCACGTCAGGGGCCGCCGAGGTCTAGCTGCTGGGTGCCGCGCGCGTCCTGATTGCGGACCCGCGCGAGATAGTCCTGGGACTTGGCCACCTCGTCGGAGAGCACGGTGACGGTGCGCTCCATGGAGTCCAATGCCTTCCCCCGGAAGTCGTCGATGGAGTCCATGGTCGCGTAGATGTTGGTGAAGGCTGCCTGCAGCTGCTCCACGCCGAGGGTCGAACTGGCAGCTTGCTCCTGGATGTCGGCCGAGTTGTCCCGAAGCATCTCCGAGGTGCGCTGGATCATCGAGGAGGTGGTCGTGTTCAGGGCGGAGATCTGGTCGAGGACGAGCCGTTGGTTGCCCAGCGCCTGCGCGACGATGACCGCCGTGCGCAGCGCAGAGACCGTGGTCGTGCTGGCCCGGTCGACGCCCTTGATGAGTTCGACATTGTTCTTAATGATCACGTCGATGGCCAGGTAGCTCTGGATGGACACAGCCAGCTGGGTGAGCAGGTCCTGGTGCTTCTGCCGGACGTAGAACAGCACGTCGTTGGACAGCGCCTTGGCCGCCTCCGGGTCGGCGATCTCCACCTCGGCGATTCGCGCGGCGAGCCGCTTGTCGAGGTTCTCGGCGATGTAGATGTACTGGTTGAGCCGGCCCATGGTCGCCCACAGGTTGGTCTTTTCCAGGTTCAACGCGACGTTGTCCTTGGTCAGTTCGTCCTGACCGTTGCGCAGCGCATGGAGTATGCCGTTCAGCTGGGTCTGGCTGGACTGGTAGCGCCGGAAATAGTCGACCACCTTGTCCCCCATGGGGATCATGCCGAGGAACTTGCGGGTACCGGTCAGCTTGCTCGGGTCGAGGTCCTCCACGGTTCGCCGCAGCTCCAGGAGCGTTTTGCCCACCTGTGAGCCCTCGGCCAACCCGCCCTCCTTGAGGGCTTGTACCGGCTTGTTGAGCAGCCGGTTGGACGTCTCCGCCGCCCGCCGGATGTCGGCGTCACCCATGGTGCGCACGTTGTCGGCCTGCGCCGCGAACTCGGGGCTCTTCGGTGCCGCCGCGGTGATGGCGGTCATGAAGTCCTCCACCTTGGCGTCCAGCCCCGGCACGGCCTCAGCGGAGACCGCCGGGGCCATCTTCGGTGCCTGGGTCGAGACCACCGGCGCCGGCGCCTCGGGGGCGGTCAAGGTCAGCGACGGGGTCGGGGGCTCCAGGGCGGCAACGCCCTCATCAGCGCTCATCGTCGATCTCAGCTCTCCCTGTTGACGGTGACAATCGGCGGTGTCTGCGGATTGTCCAGCACCTGCACCGACTCAGCTGGCCGACGGCCCGGCCGGCGGCGATTGGCCGTCGGTGTCCGCCGAGGACCCCGAGGCCGGGCCATCTGGCGGCGCTTCGGACCCGGCATACGACTGGGGCGGCGGGATGGTGGCGTCCCGCTGGCCGAAGTCGACCTGGACCGGATCGCGCTCGGCACCTTCGGCCTCGAAGTACTCCTTGGCGCCAAAGTTGAACATGCCCGCGATGATGTTGGTCGGCACGGTCTGCGTCTTCGTCGTGTATTCCTTGACCGTGGCGTTGTAGTAGCGCCGCGACGAGGCGATCCGGTCCTCGGTACCGGTGAGCTCGTTCTGCAGGGCCAGGAAGTTCTGGTTGGCCTTGAGGTCGGGATAGGCCTCGGCGACAGCGATGAGCCGGCCGAGCGCCTGGGTCAGCAGGCCTTCACTGTGGGCCTGTTGCGCGGGGGACTGACCCGGGGCCATGGCGGCCGAACGGGCCTTCATGACATCTTCGAGGGTGCCCCGTTCGTGCGCGGCATACCCCTTGACGGTCTCGACGAGGTTGCCGATGAGGTCGTGGCGCCGTTTGAGTTCGGTGTCGATCTGCGCCCAGGCCTCTTCCACCCGGTTTCGAAGCCCGACCAGACCGTTGTATGCCGCCACTGCCCACAGCACGAGCAGGACGACGAGGGCTATGACCACCCAAAGCCAGATCATGAGAGTTCCCTAATGTCGATGGAGACACGTATCCCTAAGCGTGCTCGCCAGTCTAGGCGAGAGGGGGCGTGGTCCGGCATGGCGTAGGCAGGATTCCCCGCGCCTGGGCAGCCAGCACGGCCGCGGTTCGGTCCGTGACATCCAGTTTGGTGAAGGCCCGAAGCAGGTGGGTCTTGACCGTGGCTTCGCCGATGAACAGCCGGCGGCCGATCTCGGCATTGCTCAACCCCTCACCGACCAGGCCCAGCACGTCACGTTCCCGTGGGGTCAGCTCGCGTCCCTGGGCCATCTCGCGGCGATGGGCGGCCCGTCGGGACGCGATCGGAGCGGCCAACACCGCCTACCCGGCGGCGGCCTGACGGACTGCTTCGGCCAGCTGATCGGCCGGAGCATCCTTCAGCAGGTAGCCCGTGGCGCCGGCCGCGACCGCACGGACGATGTCGGCGTCGGTCTCATAGGCGGTCAGGACGACGATCCGGGCCCGCACCCCTGCTGCGTTCAGGCGTTCAGTGGCTCCGACACCATCCAGGACCGGCATCCGCAGGTCCATCAGGACGACGTCGGGGTCGGTGCGCAGGACGCACTCCACCGCCTCCCCTCCATCACCGGCCTCACCGACAACCTGGAGATCCTCCTCGGTGGACAGCAGCGCCACCGTCCCGGCCCGCACCACCGGGTGGTCATCGACGACGACCACCCGGATCGGCGTCGAGGCCAGGCTCATCGAGGCAATTCCATGGTCAGCCGGGAGCCACCGCCTGGTCCAGTACCCAGCGCGACCGCCCCACCCAGTTCCTCGGCCCGGGCGCACAACCCATCGAGGCCGTATCTTCCAAAGGCCAATCGGCGCTCGCCCACCTTGCCCGGGCCGACGCCGTCGTCGGTCAAAATCAAGCACACCTTGGCGTCGGCATAGACCAAGTCAACGGTGGCGCTCCCGGCCTGGGCATGCCGCCGGATGTTGCTCAAACCCTCCTGGGCGCATCGGAGAAGGAGCACCTCATGCTGGCCCTTGAGCTGCTCCGGCTCCCCATGCAGGACCAGTTCGGTGGGCACCCCGGCATGCATCACCATGGAGTCGCACAGCCGTTCCAGCGCCTCGACCAGGCCGCGGGATCGCAGGTGGTCCGGGGACAACTCAGCGACCATGACCCGGGCCTCGCGAAGGTTGTCCATCGCCACGGACTCAACCAGTTGCAGGCGTGACTGGGCGGTGCCCGGCTCGTCCCGGCCGAGGTCGGCCATCGCGGCGCGGGTCAGGGACAGCACCGAGGTGAAGCCTTGAGCGAGCGTGTCGTGGATCTCTCGAGACGGCCGGCCGCGCTCGGCGAGCACGCCAGGGTCATGTTCGGCGGCGGCGAGGAGCGCTTGAGCCTGGTGCAATTCGTCGATCATCGCCGCCCGCGACGCCGCTTCCTGAACGAGCCGGGTGATCAACAGTCCCAGAGCCAGCGAGAGAGTCACAGTGATCAGGGCCGTGCCCCAGATCATCGCCGCCGGCTCGCCGCCGCCGGGCGCGTTCACCATGTGCAGCGCCATGGCCGCGAGGACGACGCCCACGCTCACGGTGATGGCGGTCGCCCTGCGGGTCAAGGCCCACAGCTGCGGGAAGAGCGCGAAGTGAGCAGCCACGATGTCGACCACGAGTTGACCGCCTGCATCCCCAGGACGAGCGCCCAGGCGATGAGGATGTAGGCCACCCCGCCCGGCGTCTTCATTCGTCCCACCGACGCGGCACCGAGCAGGACATAGTCGCCGGCGAGCGCGACGAGCATGACCAGCTCCGGGACCCGGGTGGCCGGCCCGGCCGGATCGATGAGCACGGTGACGACCGTGACCAGCCAGAAGGCGGTGAACCCCAGGTGCCACCCTCGGGCCTGCCGCGACCACATGGCCGCCAGCGCCTGTTCTGAGGTTTGCTCCGAACTCATGTGCCCCATGCTGCCTCACCCCGACCAACAGTGGTCCAGCTCAGGTCGTACCCCGCTTGTACCACCGGAACGTCTTCAGGCAGAGGACCAGTCCCGCGAGGGCCCAGGCAGCCAGGATGAGGGCGGTCCAGCTGCCGGCCATCTCGTGGGCGGCATACGCCTCGGGGAAGAAGGCCGAGCGCATGCCTTGGGCGATCCACTTCAACGGGAAGATCGCGGCAATCTGCTGCATCCAGCCGGGGATCATGGAGAAGTCCAGGTAGACCCCGGAAATGAACTGCAGGATGAGCACCGGCGCGATGACCGTTGCCCCCACGGATCGGGCCGAGGCGATCGAGGAGTAGGCAATGCCAAGGGTGACGCCGCCGATGATGCCGAGCACGAAGACCCAAGCGAAGGTGAGCCAATGAGCGGCGTCGTCAGGGAGGGGGACGCCATAGCCGAACCGGGCCAGCGCCAGCAGGACAATCACTTGAAGGATCGAGGTCACCAGAACGAGCCCGATCTTGCCGACGAAGTAGGCCGCCGGCGGCATCGGGGTGCCCCGCAGCCGTTTGAGCGTCCCGTCGTCCCGCTCCGTGGCCACCTCCATGGCTGTGGTCTGGAAGCTGGTCAGGAGGACCCCGGCGGCGATCATCGCGGGCAGGAAGAACCGGCCGGCGGTCATGCCATGAGCTTTCGAGAACGGGTCGTCGTACGTCGAACTGAAGATCGTCGAGAACAGCACGAACAGCATGATGGGAAGAGGACGCCGAAGAAGACCGACTCGCGCTGACGCCGGTACATGAGTAGTTCCAGACGGGTGCGCATCCATCCGAAGGCCAGCCCCTGGCGGGTGGCGGCGAGGGCGCTCATGAGGCTACCGCGCTCGTCATCGACGCATTCGCCGAGCCGCCCATCGAGCCGTCCATCGGGCCGTCCAGTGAGTGCGCCGAGGTGCCGATGAGGTCAAGATAGACGTCCTCGACGTGTGGGCCGGGTAACGGTCAGTTCCGGGATTTCCCCGCCGAGCCGCGCGGCCAGCGTGGCCACCTCGATCGTTGGGCTGGAGGTGTGCACCGTATGCCGGGTGCCGACTTCGAACCACGTGACGCTCGCCTGGGCATTCGCCCGGCCGCCGAGGTTGGCCGGGGTGTCGAGTGCCACGAGCCGGCCCTGGGCGATGACCCCAACCCGGTCGGCGAGATGCTCCGCCTCGTCCAGGTAGTGGGTGGTCAACAGGATCGTCGTGCCGTCAGTGCGCAACGAGGAGATGAGGTCCCAGAAGGCACGGCGTGCCTGTGGGTCGAAGCCTGTCGTGGGCTCGTCGAGGAAGAGGACCTCGGGGCGACCGATGATGCCCAGCCCAACGTCGACGCGCCGCTTTTGGCCACCGGATAGGCCGGCGATCCGGTCATCGGCCTTATCTGCCAGGTCGACCGCTTCGATGACCTCCTGAACCGGACGCTGCCGGGAATAGAACGCTCCCGTGCTCGCGAGGGCTTCCCGCGGGGTGAGCATGTCCAAACCGGTGGAGGACTGCAGGACGATGCCGATCCGGCTGCGCCAGTCCCGTCCGGCCCGTTCGGTTCGGCGCCGAGGACGGCAAGGTCCCCGGCGTCGCGGTGCCGGTAGCCCTCGAGGATCTCGACGGTCGTTGACTTTCCGGCGCCGTTGGGGCCGAGCAGGGCGAAGATCTCACCCCGGTCGATGGTCAGGTCGAGTCCGTCGACAGCGGGGCGTCCGGCATACGTTTTGCGCAGACCAGCGATGGTGATGACTGGGTCCATGCCACCCACCTTGGCATGGCTCGATCACCGCCGGGTCCACCGATCGGTGGATTCTCAACGATGCACCACCACGGTGGAAATTGGGCGTACCCGGTGGCTATCCGAGGCCGAGTTCGGCCAGGTCGAAGACGAACTGATAGTCCAGGCCGGCCTCGGCGAACCGTTCGGCGGCTCCGGTGGATCGATCGGCGATGGTCGCCACACCCACGACCTCGGCGCCGGCCTCGCGGCAGGCTGCGACTGCCTCCAGGGGCGAAGCGCCGGTTGTGGAGGTGTCCTCGACGACGAGCACTCGCCGGCCGGCGATGGAGGGCCCCTCGATCCGCTGCTGCAGACCGTGCGCCTTGCCGGCCTTGCGCACCACGAACGCGTCCAGGCGTTGCCCCGCCGCGGCGGCCGCATGCAGCATGGAGGTGGCCACCGGGTCCGCGCCCAGAGTCAGCCCACCAACGGCATCGAAGTCCAGGTCCGCAACCCGCTCCCGCATCACCCGTCCGACCAGGGGCGCGGCCTCGCCATCGAGGGTGATCCGACGCAGGTCTACGTAGTAGTCCGCCTCGCTGCCGCTGGAGAGGACCACCTTGCCGTGCACGATGGCCTTGTCCTTGACAATGGCCAGAAGACGGGCACGGTCGGAAACGATGTCAGTGGTCACGGAAGTGAAGCTTAGGCCCGTCACCGGTGCCGGCACTGCCCGCTCGCTAGGGTGGTCCGGTGCGCATCGCGACCTGGAACGTCAATTCCATCCGCTCGCGCGTCGACCGGGTCACCGCATGGTTGGAACGCACCGATGTCGACATCCTGGCCATGCAGGAGACCAAGGCCAGACAGGACCAGTTCCCCCACCTGGCGTTCGAGGGCATCGGCTACCAGGTGGCCCACGTGGGGTACAACCAGTGGAATGGGGTAGCCGTCGCCTCCCGGATCGGCCTGACCGATGTCACCGTGGGGTTCGACGGTATGCCGTCCTGGGGCGAGCCGGCCGCGCGCGAGGCCCGGTTCATCTCGGCAACGTGCGGCGGGGTGCGGGTCCATTCCATGTATGTGCCCAATGGCCGGTCCCTTGACGACCCGCATATGGCCTACAAGCTGGACTGGCTGGATGCCCTGGCCACCGCTGCCCGGCCGTGGTTGGCGGCGCCGCTCCCGTCGGTCCTCATGGGCGATTGGAACATCGCTCCCCAGGATGAGGACGTGTGGTCCATGGAGTTCTACGAGGACAAATCGCACGTGTCCGCGCCCGAGCGGGCCGCGTTTGCCACCTTCCTCGACGCCGGCTGGGTCGATGAGGTCCGTCCGTATGCACCGGGGCCGAAGGTCTATACCTACTGGGACTACCAGCAGCTGCGATTTCAGAAGGGCCGTGGGATGCGGATCGACTTCGCGCTGGGCAACCCGGCGCTGACCAGCCTGGTCACCGATGCGATGATCGATCGTGAGGAGCGCAAGGGCAAAGGGGCCTCCGACCACGCCCCGGTCGTCATCGACCTCGACATGGAGGCGATCTAGACCCCGGCGGACAGCTGCGCCTGCACCATGGAGCGGGTGAACTCGGCGACGAGCGCCCCTGTGGCGTTGACTCGTGCGGCTGCCGTCGCCAGGAGAAGGGCGGAGGCGACGTCCCCTCCCTGCACCAGGCCGGTGGCGAACCCGGCGAGGAAACAATCGCCGCTGCCGACTGCCAGCCCTTTCGGGACCGGTTGAACCGCACGAGCGACAACCTCGCCGCTGCTGAGCCGGGCCAACCAGCCGTGCGCGCCGAGGGTGACGATGACGTTCTGGGCGCCGGCGGCGCACATGGACTCGGCCAGGGATTCGGCCTCCTCGACCAGCGCGGCGCGGTTGCCCGCAGGCACCACAGCGGGGGTTTGGTCCCTCCCCGTCATCCCAAAGGCCTCTCGAGCTTCGATGTCGTTGACCTTCACCCAGACCGGGTGGGCGGCCAGACTGGCGCGCAGCGCCGGGCCGCTGGTGTCCACCAGCGCCGCGGCGCCGGCGCCTTGGACGGCGGCAACCATCTCGGTCAGCCGCTCCGGGGCAACGCCGGCGGGGAGGGAGCCGGAGATCGTCACGACGTGGTCTGTGCTGGCGCGCCGGTCAACGACGTCGACCAGGGCGTCCCATTCGGCCGGCGTCAGCGCGGTCGGCTCATCCACTTCGGTCATCGTGCCGCTGGCGGCATCGACAATGCATACGCAGGTGCGGGTCTCTGCGGCCCCCGGCACCCAATCCCCGGGGATCCCGGCCTGCTCAACCAGCCGGGCCACGTACCGGCCGCTGTCGCCGCCGAGAACGCCGGCCGCCCAGACCGGCGCACCGAGGCGATGGGCTGCGAGCGCCACATGAATTCCCTTGCCGCCAGGAGCTACCACGGTGCGGGTCGCCCGATGGATGCCGCCGCGGTGGAGGGCCCCAACCCATTGATACCGCTCGAGGGCGGTGCCCAAGGAGACGGCCAGGACCGTTGTCGGCACCGTTCTCACCGGCCGGCGAGTTCGATGAGCGGCTCGATGGAGGAGTTCATCGGGCCGTGGACCTGCACGGATTCTCCAGCCACCCGGCACGCGAGACGGGCAGAGTCAACGGGGCCTCGCCCCACGAGGGTGGCGGCGACGAATGCTGCCGCGAAGATGTCACCGGCACCGTCCGGATCGACCAGCTCCGCCTCGATGGCCGGCACGGTGACCCACTGGCCGTCCAACAGCACGCAGGCACCGGCGGCGCCCTGTTTGTGGCATACCAGGGTTCCTCCGGCGGCCAGTTCGGGACCGCTGAGCCCGAGGCCCTCCAGTTCGCCCTCGCTGGCGAAGACCACCTGGGAGGCTTGTGCCTGGCGACGAAGGTGCGCGACCAGGTCGGGGTCGGAGGCCTCGGCCCGGATGTTCGGATCAAGCGAGACCGGAACGCCGCGCTCCCGGGCCACTGACATCGCCTCGAGCGTGGCCTGCGCCATCGACCCGCCAAAGGCCAGCGTCGATCCGGAGACATGCAGCCAGTCCGCTCCGTCCAAGAGGCCAGTCACGCGATCGGCGGGATATTCCAGGGCAGCGGTCTGGTCGAGATAGAAGATGAAGCGGCGTGAACCGCCCTCGAGGTACCGCACGAACGCGGCCGACGTGGGCCGTTCGGGGTCGATGTGGGCGGCCGAGACGTCGACCCCGCCAGCAGTGAGTTCCCCGAGCATGAGGTCCCCGAAATCGTCGTCACCGACGCCCATGCCGACGACCGCATCGCACCCGAGCCGTCCGATGGCACTGGCGAAGATGCATGGCGCGCCGCTGGCGAACGGGCCGAGGTAGCCCTCCGGCTGGCCGGGGTGCCTCATGAGGGCGACGATCGCCTCCCCCATGGTCACCACGCGTGGAGGCCGCATCAGCGCCCGGCCTGTGCGCCGCTGTGCACCGCCAGTGGCGTCGGCTGCCCGTCACGTACGGCCTCGGCGAGGGAGACCACCGGGACCGGGCCGGCAGCGGGAAGGTTCCGTCTGCTCCACGGCGCCACGGTGACGATCAGCTCCGCGCCAGTGCCGATGAGCTCCTCGTACCGGGCGGCACCGATCGCGGCCCGCAGGTCGCCGTCGGGGTAGCCGAACATCGGTCCGTCGTCGCGGGCATCGGCGCCGACACTGGGCGGCTCGACGATCTGGTAGTCGGCGGAGCGGAGCACCACGCGGAGAGGTTCGACAATGCCGAGATCACCGGCGAGCAGGCCGACATCGTTGATGACCACCCGAGGACCAGTGCTGGACGTCTCTGAGGTGCTGCCCATCTCGGCGAGTACCTCGCCCAGGTGTCGGACTCGCGGTGCCGACCCGTGGGAGGGCCAGATCCGCTCCGCGGCGTAGGCCACGGCAGGGTCGTCGGTCACCAAGGTTGCCGACCCATGGTGCCCGAGACGAGCGAGGCTGTCCGCGGCCGCCTTCGCCGCGTCCGAACTCAGGCCGGCGAAATGCTCGAGCGTGCCGCACGAAACCAGTTCGGCCTCGGCAACGCGCAGGCCTTGAGCCTCGAATACGGTGCGCAGCGCCTCGCCGGAGGCGGGATCCAGGCTGCCGGTGAGTGCGTCCCGGACCAGCACGATGTCGGCGTCACCGTCGATATCGCCGACCGCCGGAGACGCAGCACTCAGCCGCTGTTCGGCCTCGGTGCGAGCGCGCCGCAGCTCCTGCACTGCGGCACTATCCGTCCCGGCCAGGTACGCCACTGCCGCTCGCGCCCAAGCCAGCCACTCCCGCGGGTCTTGGGAGCCGTCGAGGTCAATGCAGTGCCGTTGCTGGGCGCCTTGGTCGGTCGACATGTGCAGCGCGTCAAGCAAGAACAGGTCCGCCGCCAGGGCGCCCGTGGTGACCTCGCGCGCCGAGGAGGCCAGGCGGGACATCACCAGATCCTGGCGGCCACTGACGACGACCTCGACGCTGGTGAACATGCACTGGTCATGGCATCCGATACAGCGGGTGAGGCTGGCCGGCGCCGGGGAGTCATACGAGGTCACGGTGTACCACCTTGTCGCCTGGGTTCATGAAGTTGGTCGGGTCGAGCCCGTGTTTCGCCGCGCGCCATACCTCGATGCCGGCCGCACCCCACTCGCGGTTCATCAGCCGGGACTTGCTGATCCCGACGCCGTGGTGGTGGGTGATGGATCCGCCCACGGACCTGCAGGCCGACAGGGCCGCTTCGACCAGGTCGTCATACAAGGTGGGCAAGTGCGCCGGCTCGGCCTGGCGGACGTGGAAGATCATGTAGAGGTTGGCGCCGGTGTCGTAGAAGTGCGACGCGTGCCCATAGACCTCGATGTCCGCCCCGTATGCCGCCGCCGTCGCGGTCAACGCCTGCGACATCTCGGTGTAGGTACGCGCGAGGTTGCCATAGGTATTGACCACTTCGAGGGCGTCCGCGATGCCGCCGGAGGCTTGCAAGGTGGAGACGAGCCCGGCCGTGCTGAACCTGTTCCGGCTCCAGGCCTGCCCGACGACCGTGCCCAAGGCGATGGCGCCGAGTTCCTCGGCGATGGAGTTCGCTGCCAACACGGTCAGATCGACCAGGGCGGCGTCGCCCTCCACCTGTACCAGGACGATGCAGCGGCCTTCCGGCAACCCCAGTTCGGGGAAGAGGTGAGCGGTTTCGACCGGGTCGTACAGTCGCAGGACCGCCGGCCGGTAACCGGCCTGCAGCAGGCGACGTCCGAGGTCCAACCCCGCCGAGAGGTCCGCGACCGCCCAAGACTCCTGCCTGGTCACATCTGGGAGGGGGAAGACCTTGAGTGTCACCCGGGTGATCACGCCCAGGGTGCCTTCGGATCCGAGGAACAGCCCGTTGAGGTCCGGGCCGGCCGCCGAGGTGGGGGTGGGAATGGTGTTGAGCACGGCACCGGAGGGGAGCACGACTTCCAACGCCTGGACGAGGTCATCGATTTTGCCGTAGCGGGTGGAGAAGACCCCGGCCCCGCGGTGGGCGACCCAGCCGCCGACAGTGCTCGATCCGACGGACTGTGGCGAGTGCCCACAGGTGAATCCGCGCGCGTTGAGCGCGAATTCGAGTTCGGTCCCCATCATGCCGGCCCCGACGGTGACCAGTCCGGCCTCGGGATCGAGGTCGATCGGCACGTTGAGCAGCTTGCTGTCCAGCACCAGGCCACCCTCGGTAGCCAGCGCCGACCCGCAGATACCCGAGCCGCCACCGTAGGGAACCAGCGGCACGCCGAGCTCTCGGCAGGCGTTGACGATGGCTACGACGTCCTGCGTCGTTCGCGGACGCACGACGCCGACGGGGTTGGCCAAGGGTGAGCCGCCGTCAACGTCGGCCTTGACCGCGGGAGGGAATGCGTCCCGTGAGTAGGCGCGCAGCACGGTCGCATGCGTCTCGACGGGCAGCGGGTCCAGGCGCTGCCTCAGGTCATTCAGGGCCGGCGGCGCCACGGTCACGCCAGCCCCGCTTGGGCCAGTGCGTCCTCGACGGATGCGCGGGAGTGGACCAAGGCACGGATGGCCGCCAGCGACGCCGACGGGGAGCCGCCGGTGTAGACGCGGCGGCCGGCCATGACGCCGCGTGCGCCGGCGGTCAAGGCGTCCTCGAACAGCGACAGGGTGTCGGCCAGGCTGCCGCCATCGGCACCTCCGGCGAGCAGGACCGGCGCGGACGAGCCGGCGCAGGCCGCGGCGAAGACGTCCGCCGATCCGGGCCAGACGCACTTCACCGCATCGGCACCGAGTTCGGCGGCCAGGCGGCAGTACCACGCAACCACGCGCTCGGAGTTGGCCAACTGCGGGTCGACACGCTCTTGGGCGGACCTCGGCTCGATGATGCACAGGATCCCCGCCCGTTCGCACGCGGCGACCAGCTGGGCGTTGCGTTCGATCTCGGCGCGCTCGAGGGCGACATCGTCCTGCCCCACATAGAGGAAGGTCATCACCGCAACCGCCCCGGCGGCCGCGCACGCCTCGATGGAGGCCAGCTGGGCGGAGGTCACCTGGCTGCCGGCTGGTTCGTAGATGCCGCGGCCGGAGTTCTTCCAATCGACCTCGATGACGAGTTCGGGGTTGTGCCGACCGATGACGTGGTCCTCGAAGCGGGGCAACATTCCGGGCGACATCATGATCGCGTCGGCAGCAGTCAGCGCGGCCAGGGTCGCGTCGATCTCGGCCGGTGTGGCCAATCCGGGCAGTGGCCCGCGCAGCACACCGTGGGATGCCGCGACGACGATGGTGTTGCCGGAGTCGGCGTCGAAGAGACGCCCGCGGGCGATGCTCTTGCCGGTCCTGGAGTCCATAACAGATGTCCGTTCTTGTGGGTGGTGCAGGGGGTGGGGTGAGGTCTGATGGGGACGGTTGCTCGGGATCAGCCCTTGACGGCTCCCGAGGTGAGCCCGGCGACGAGGTACTTCTGCAGGCGCCAGAAGATGAGGAAGACCGGCACGGTCAACAGCAGGGCTGCAGCCATGAGGCCTCCCCAGTCGGTGGTGTGTTCGCCGATGAAGCCGAGGATTCCGACGGTGAAGGTCGACTTCTCCTTGGAGGAGATGAAGGTCAGCGCGAGCAGGAGCTCCTGCCAGGCGGTGAAGAAGGAATACATCGCGGTGGCGACCAGGCCGGGCAGGGCCACCGGGAGAATAACCTTACGGAAGGCTTGGCCTCGGGTGCAGTTGTCGATCATCGCCGCCTCGATGAGTTCCATGGGCAGCTGGCGGAAGAAGCCCGACAGCAGCCACACGGCCACCGGCGCGGTGAAGCTCACATAGGCCAAGGACAGGCCGATGAGTGAGTCGAGCGCACCAGCCTCGGCCGCGAGTTGGTAGAGCGGCAGGACGATGACGGCGGTCGGCACCAACTGAGTGAGCAGGATGATGAGGATGACGATTCGCTGCCCGGCAAAGCGCAGAGAGCTGACCGCGTATGCCGCATACAGGGCGATGGCGAAGCTGAACACCGTGGTGAGCGTGCTGGCGATGAGGCTGTTGAGGAAGAACCGGGGGAAGTCGGTCTCGCTCAGCTTGACGAAGTTGGCCAGGGTGGGCGAGCTGGGCAGGAAGTTCGGGGGGATGCTGAACCACTCTGCTTGGCTCTTGAATGCCGTCGAGACCATCCACATCAGTGGGGCGCCGAAGAAGACCAGGACGCCGGCGGCGGCGGCATACGTGCCCAGCTGCCCGAGGAGGCGGCCGGTTGACACCTTCATCGGCCTGCTCCCGTCCGCAGCTGCCGAAGGTAGACGATGCTGAAGATGCCCATGATCAGCATGGACACCACCGCGAAGGCGCTGGAGTGCCCGTAGTCGACATCGACGAAGGCCAGCTTGTAGATGTACGTCGGCGCGATCTCGGACGCATTGTTCGGCCCTCCACCGGTCATGACGAATACCAGGTCGAAGTAGTTGAAGGTCCAGATCACGGTGAGCAGGACGGTGGTTTGGACGACGGGCATGAGCGAGGGCAGCGTGACCGCCCGGAAGGTTTGCCAGGCGTTGGCGCCGTCGAGGACTGCCGCCTCCATGAGCTCCACCGGGCGGGATTGCAGGGCGGCCAGGTACATGAGGATGGACAGCGGGGCGCCCTTCCAGATGGCGGCGATGATGATGGCCGGTAGCGCACTCGACTCGTGTGCCAGCGGCGCGAGGCTGCCAGCGTCCGGGTTCATCCACCCGTAGACGAGGTTGACCAGGCCCAGATAGGGGTCGTACATAAACTTCCACAGGATGCCCGCGAGCACCCCGGGCATGGCCCAGGGGACGATGACGAGCACGCGCAGCAGCCCGCGTCCGACGAACTTGCGGTTGAGCAGCATGGCGATGGCGATGCCGACAACGGTCTGCGCCACGACGGTCACTGCTGTCCACACCACGCTTTGGCGGGCAACCTGCCAGAACTGTGACGACCCCAGGAGGTCGGCGTAGTTCGCCAACCCGACGAAGACGGGATTGGGAGAGATGAAGGTGCTCTCCTGGAAGCTCATCCACAGGGTGCGAATCAGGGGGTACCCCAGGACAAGCATCAGGGTGAGCAGCAGCGGCGCGAGCATGAGCCAGGCGCTGCGGGACTCCCGACGCTCCATGGCGGTGCGTCCCGTCCGGGGCACCCCGGCCGGCGGCGTGGCCGGCCGGGGTGTCGTCGAGGTTGTGGTCATGTCACTGACCGGTGGCCTGTTCGATCTGCTTCTGCATGTCCTTCATGACGGTGGCGATGTCCTCGCCCTGTATCATGCGCTGCACGCCGGTCTGCTGAATCTCCGAGATCTTCGGGTACACCGGTGTCTTGGGCCGCGGCATACCGGTCTCCGAGACGGACGCGAGGACCTCGGGGTACTTCCGCTTCTCCAGGTAGACCTTCGCGGCCGGGATGAAGGCCGGGGTGTTGGCAGCCACGGCAACCTGGGTGTCGATGGTCGTGGTGAGGAAGTCGATGAAGTCGTATGCCGCCTGGGCGTTGGCGCTGTTTGCGCTCACCGCGAGGTTCCATCCACCGGTCGCACCGTGGAAGGTGTCACCGGCGTTCGGCACGGGCGGGACGGCGATCTTCCAGTCGAAGGACGCCTGGGAGTCCATCGTCTCCTGCGACCAGTTGCCGTCGAACATCATGGCGACCTTGCCACTGGTGAAGAGGGCCTCAGCGGCTCCCTGGTCCATGTTCGTCATGCCGTCGGGCGCGTACTTGATCAGGTCCTTGTAGAGGTAGCTGTAGGTCTTGAGGTTCTCCGGGCTGTCGATGACGACCTTGCCGGAGTCGTCGATGATCGCCCCGCCATTGCTGTAGATGAAGGAGTTGTTGAACACCGGGATGACCTCGGACTTTGCCGAAGGCAGGACGATCCCGTACTGGCCGTTGCCGGTGAGCTTCTTGGCGAAGTCCAGTAGTTCATCCCAGGTCTTCGGGGGCGTGTTGGGGTCCAGGCCGGCCTTGGTGAACAGCTCGGGGTTCCAGACGAGTTCCTCCCAGACGTCGAACCCGAGCGGAACGGCCCACTGCTTGTCCTTCCACAGGGTGGAGTCCCAGGCGGCCGAGTAGAACTGGTCCTTGGTGACCTTGGTGGACTTGCTCGTGAAGTCGTTGAGCGGCTGGATGACGCCGGACTCGGCGAACTGCGGGATCCACGGCTGGTCCAGCGACATGATGTCCGGACCCTTCTTGCCCTTGACCGCGGTGAGCAGCTTCTCCTGGTACTGCTCGAAGGGGAACGTCTGGATGGTGACCGTGACGTTGGGGTTGGCCTTGGTGAAGGCGGCCGCCGCGTCCTTGTATGCCGCGTCCATTTCCTTGGACGACTGCTCGTGATCCCAGAACGTCAGCGTGATCGGTTCGTTGTCCGAGGCCGGGGAGGCCGTCGTCGAGCCGTTGCCACAACCGGTCAAGATCGCGCCCAACGAGATGGCGCACACGGTCGCGACAAGGGTCCTGCGCTTGGTTCGCACTGAAACTTCCTTCCGTTGCCCCGGAACACCGGGTCGCTCGAAGCGCATCCTTACGCTTCGAGCGCACATCCTGTCGCTATGTGTCGTCTTTTGTCAATCTCTGTCCTTTGATCGACGTTTCAATCATCCAAAGTGCGTGATTTCGTCGCGTTCTATCGGTATTCTGCTCAGGTGTCAGTTGACTCTCAGCGGGTGGGGACCAGGCAGTCTGCCCGTGGACCGGAGCCGAGCGCGATGTTTCCCCAGGACCGCCAGCAGCGCATCCTCGAGCTGCTACGGACGCAAACGTCCGTGGCGTCCTCGAACCTGGCCGATCTGCTCGGGGTCAATCAGGCCACCATCCGGCGCGATCTAAAAGCCCTGGCGGACGAGGGCTACGTGCACCTCGTCCACGGCGGCGCACGCCGCGCGGACCAGGGCGCCCCGCTGGTTCACGAGGTTGACCTGGCGACCAAACAGGTGACCAACGTGCACCTGAAGCAGATCATCGCCGACAAAGCCGCCGCCCTGGTCACGTCGGGCACCACCGTTGCGCTCAACGCCGGCAGCACGGCCGAGCTCATCGCGGCCAACATTCCCGCGGGCGTCTCGAACTGCACCTTCGTCACGCTGTCGCTCAACATCGCCGCCACCCTGGCGCCCCGCACGGACAGCCGGCTCGTCCTCGCCGGTGGGGTCTACCGGAGCACCTCGCAGTCGTTCGTCGGGCAGCCCGCCGTCGACTTGCTCAGCGGCCTCCGCGCGGACATCGCCTTCCTCGGGGCTTCCGCGGTGGACACCGAGAGCGGATGGACGCACCCGACGCTGGAGGAGGTCCGCCCGAACCAAGTGATGCTGGCGATGGCCGCCGCCCGTTACCTCGTGTGCGACAGCTCGAAATTCGGGGTCACCGCGTTGGCTCGCGTTGCCGGCCTCGACGAGTTCACCGGCATCATCAGCGATGGGGTCCTGGACGTGAAGGTCGAACGCTGGGCCCGGGACCACGGCCTGGAGATCATCTGAGGCGACCAAGCTAGCGTCGGTCAGCCCCGGCCGACATCCCCAGGGTCTCCGGGACACGCGTCCACGGCAACGCCGCGGCCAGCGCGATCCCTCCGGTGACCACGAACGCGTGGGCATACGAGCCGTGGTCGATGAGGACTCCGGCGATGATCGGGCCAACGATGGCACCGAGATCGCTGGCCATCTGGTACATCGCCAAGGCGGGACCGCCATTGCGGTCGCGGCCGACGATGTCGGCCATGGCGGCTTGGGCAGCAGGATTGAGCGTCCCGGCGCCGACGCCGGCGATGACCGAGATGGCGATGAGCGTCGGCAGGGTGGTCGCCACCGCGGTCGCCAGCGTGGCCGCCCCGCTGACCAAGAGCCCGATGACGATAAACGGGCGGCGCCCTCGGTGGTCGGATAGTCGTCCGGCGAGCGTCAGCCCCACCGCGTTGCCCGCGGCGAAGACCGCCAGCACCACCCCGGCAACTGACGGGTTCGTGCTGATGACCGCGCCGACATAGAGCGGGATGATGGCGTTGCGCACCCCGAAGTTGGCCCAGCCGTTGGCCAGGGAACTGGCCAGCCCTGCGCGATAAGCGGGATAGGCCAGGGCGCGGCGCACGGTGAACACCGGCAGGGCCGGTGCCCCTGGAGGGCGCCGTATCGACGTCGCCGGGACATAGACCGCGACGATCGCGGCGGCGATGAGCAGCATGACCGCGTAGCCCAGGAAGGGCACGCCGAGGCCGAAGGCGCCGAGACCTCCACCGACGAGCGGGCCGAGGATCCCCCCAAGGAGGAAGGCCGACCCGTATGCCGACGAGACCCGGCCGCGGATCGTCGCCGGAGCCAGCCGAACGATCAAGGCGGTGGCGGAGACGGTGAACATAACCGATCCGATCCCGCCCAGGCCCCGGAAGAGCACGAGTTGCCAATAGGTTTGCGCGAATGCGGTGGCCCCGGTGGACCCGGCGACGATGAGCAGGCCGATGAGGTAGACCGGACGCTCCCCCAGGACCCCGATGAGCCGGCCCCCGGCAGGGGCGAAGATGAGGCGGAAGAAGGCGAAGGTCGACACCACCACCGAGCTGGCCGTGGCGCCGACATCGAAACTCTGGGCGAAGGTCGGCAGCACCGGCGTGATGAGGCCGTAGCCGATGGCGATGACGAAGGCCGCCGCGACCAGCACCCAGATTTCGCGTGGAATCCGCTCTCGGGCCACCGGCGCCACCGCGCCCTTTTCCTCCTCCGCCGGCAGATCCAGGGCCGGAGTGGCGGGCGGCACATCGGGTTGGTCACTCACGCGGGGACCTGGATTCGCCGGCCCAGGCGCAGGGCGAGCACTGCCCCCACGGTGGCCACGAGACCGGCCCCTAAGAAAACCGACTGCACTTGCAGGACCGCGGCATCGAGCAGGGCCGTGCTGTCGGTCGGGTCCGGCAATGCCGCGACCGCGCTGTAGTAGCGGCGTAGCCCGATACCGGTCAGCAGCGCGAGACCAACGACCATGCCCACCATCCGGGTGAGCACGACCAACGCCGAGGCGGTGCCGTGGGCCTGGGTCGGGGCGGCCGCCAGCATGGCGTCGTTGACCGGTGCTATCACCAGGCCGACCCCCAGCCCGGCCAAGGCAAGGACGATGGTGGCGCCGGACCCGACCAGAGATCCGCTGCCCCAGCTGGCCATGACGAACAGGGTCGCCGCGACCGTTGCCAAACCCGCTGCCCCGATGATCCCTGGACCGACGCGAGTGAGCGACCATCCGCCGAGGAGAGCGCCGAGGGGAACGGCGATGAGGACCCGCAACAACAGCATCGCCGCAGCGGTCTCGTCGGCCCCGAGGATCAGCCGTGCCAGCAGCGGCACGTCGACGACGATGGCGACCAGGGCAACCCCGACAATGGCCGAGGAGGCCAGGGCGAACCCTCCGACTCCGGTGACCGTCCCCCGCGGAATGAGCGGGCGCGCGGCACGGGCGTGCCGCCAGGCATACAGTCCGAGGCAGGCGGCGGCCAACATCAGGAGCACCCAACCGCCAGGCCCGAGAACCTCCTGCTCGGGGTTGGCTGAGGCAAAAGCAAAGACGAGGAAACCCAGCGAACTGCCGAGCAGGAAGGCGCCGGGCAGATCGGCCTGCCGCAGCAGCGGTCCGGCAGCCCGCAACGTCCACGCGGCCCACACAGCCAGCAAGGTGACGCCGGCTATCCCCATCGGGGTGAGCAGGGTGGCGGTATGCCCGGTCAGCGGGACGAAGGGGCCACCCCACCGGACCGAGGTCAGCAGGGCGTCGGGGGTGTCGATGGCCAAGAAGACGGCGCCCAGTCCGAGGAGCAGGACGAGGGTGCGCCACGGGTTCACCCGGGCGCCACCGGCGAGCACGATGACGATGAGGCCGAGAAGCACACCGAGCACGGCCCCGAGGGAGAAGATGGCTCGCCATCCGCTCCAGGCGACGATGGCCGCGCCGAGCAGGGGTCCGAGGACCGAGCCGAGCTCTTGGACCGCTCCGACGATCCCCAGCGGCGTGCCACGTCGTCCGGGTGGCCAAAGGTCGGCCACCATGGCGAGCGTCGCCGGGACCAAGCCACCGCCACCGATGCCTTGGACCAGCCGGCCGACGACGAGGACGGACAACTCCGTCGCATGGGCGGTGGCCAGAGACCCGAGGACGAAGAGGGCCAGGCAGCCCAGCAGCACGCGCTGGCGTGGGACGAGGTCGGTCAGTCGCCCGACGAGGGGCAGCACGGCGATGTAGCCGAGCAGGAAGCCAGAAATGATCGGGGTCGCCCGCTGCAACGCGTCGATGCTGATGCCGACCCCGGCCATCATGTCGGTCAGGACGAGGACGACGACGTAGGTGTCCGCGGCGGCCAGGGCCACGGCGACGGACGCCGCCGTCAGCAGGGCCCTAGGGTGCGCTGATGGCAACGGTCGAGCCGAAGTCGGTCAGGGTGAGCGTGTAGGTCGAGGTTGCGCCGGGGTAGAAGGCACCGGTGATGGTGGTCGCCCGGAGCTGATGACCGTCGGCCACCCCGTACTCGACCTGGAAGTCACCGGTGCCGGCGCCGAGGTTGAGCAGAGTGCGGACGGGTTCTCCGGGCAGGGTCCCGGTGTAGGTCTTGAGGATTTCTTTGCCCTGCCGGCGCGGCTTGCCCGCCTGTGGGTCGCGGGTGGCCACCACGAGATGGGCGATGCCGGTTTTCGGATCGAACAGGTCCGACGGGTTGGGTGCTCCGAGGTCAGTCAAGCTGACCGGGGCATAGTCAGGGGTGAAGAGCTTCATCCATGCCGAGTCGCCGATGGTGATGACATTGATCGTGCCCGCCACGCCTCTGATCGTCCCGGTGACCGTGCCCTTGAACTTCGGCTCGTCGGGATCAACGACGCCCTGGCCGGCCGCGGCAGTCACCCCGTTGACGTTGGTCGGCACTGCGGAGGAGCTGAGCGCGATCGTCAGGCCGCCGCCGGCGACGAGGACATCGTGCACCTGCGCCAAGACCTCCTGCGGACTGGCCGATGGTGTCGCCGCCGGGTCGTCACTGGTGCAGGCACTCGCTGCCAAGGCGGCCAGCGCCGCAGGGACGGCCAGGACGGTGCGTCTGCGCATGGCCGTCACTGTAACTGCCGGACCCGCCAGGCTGGAACGCGGCGCCCACCGCTCAGTTGGTGATACTCAGCGTTTCGCCGTCGCGGTCCACCGTGAGGGTGTCGCCGTCACGCACCTCGCCGGCCAGGACGGCACGGGCAAGCCGGTCGCCGATCTCCTTTTGGACCAGTCGCCGCAGCGGGCGTGCTCCGTATGCCGGGTCGTAGCCGGTCTGAGCCAGCCACTCCCGGGCAGCCGGGGTCACGGTCAAGGCGATCCGCCGATCGGCCAGCCGGTGGTCGAGAGCGCGAACCTGCAGATCGACGATGTGCCCGAGCTCGTCCATGCTCAGCGGCTCGAACACGACGACCTCGTCCAATCGGTTGAGGAACTCCGGTTTGAAGGAGGCCCGAACCGCCGCCATGACGGCCTCGTGTTTCGTCTCGGAGTCCAGTGCAGGATCCACCAGGTACTGGGAGCCGAGGTTGGAGGTCATCACGAGGATGACGTTGCGGAAGTCGACCGTGCGGCCCTGGCCGTCGGTCAGTCGGCCGTCGTCGAGCACCTGTAGGAGGATGTCGAAGGTCTCCGGGTGGGCCTTCTCCACCTCATCGAGCAACACCACCGAGTAGGGGCGGCGGCGCACGGCCTCGGTGAGTTGGCCGCCCTCGTCGTAGCCGACGTAGCCAGGCGGGGCTCCGATGAGACGGGCCACGGCGTGCCGTTCGGAGTATTCCGACATGTCGATCCGGACCATGGCCCGCTCGTCGTCGAAGAGGAAGTCCGCGAGCGACTTGGCAAGCTCGGTCTTGCCCACCCCGGTAGGTCCGAGGAAGAGGAAGGATCCGGTGGGCCGGTCGGGGTCGGCCAGTCCGGCGCGGCTTCGCCGGACCGCGTCGCTGACCGCGCGGACTGCCTCGATCTGGCCGATCAAGCGGCTGCCTATGATCGATTCCATGCTCAGCAGCTTCTCGGTCTCACCTTGCAGGAGCCGTCCCGCGGGGATACCGGTCCACGAGGAGATGACTTCGGCGATGTCGTCGGCACCGACGCGCTCCTTGACCATCAGGTCGGCATCGTTGATTCCGGCAGCCACCTCGGCCTCGTTGGCCTGAGCCAGCTGGGTTTCCAGGGCCGGGATCTCGCCATACAGCAGCCGCGAGGCCCCCTCGTAGTCGCCGTCGCGTTGCATACGTTCCGCTTGGGTGCGCAGCTCATCCAGGTGAGCCTTGAGCTCGCCGACCCGGTTGAGGCCAGACTTCTCGCTCTCCCAACGGGCGGTTAGGGCGGCGAGCTCCTCGGACTTCTCGGCCAGGTCCGACTGGAGACGCTCGAGTCGTTCCTTGGAAGCGTCGTCCTTCTCCCGCTGCAGGTGCAGCTCCTCCATCTTCAGCCGATCCACCGCCCGGCGCAGTTCATCGATCTCCACCGGGGAGGAGTCGATTTCCATCCGCAGGCGCGAAGCGGCCTCGTCGACGAGATCGATGGCCTTGTCGGGCAGCTGTCGGCCGGTGATGTATCGGTCGGAGAGGGAGGCCGCCGCGACCAGGGCGGCGTCTTCGATCTCCACCTTGTGGTGGGCCTCGTAGCGCTCCTTCAGGCCGCGAAGGATGGCGATGGTGTCCTCCACCGAAGGCTCACCGACGAAGACCTGCTGGAAGCGGCGCTCCAGAGCTGGGTCCTTCTCGATGTTCTCGCGGTACTCGTCCAGCGTGGTGGCACCGACCAGACGAAGCTCGCCGCGGGCCAGCATGGGTTTGAGCATGTTGCCGGCGTCCATGGCGGAGTCCCCCGAGGCGCCGGCACCGACCACGGTGTGCAGCTCGTCGATGAAGGTGACGATTTGCCCGTCGGATGCCTTGATCTCCTCCAGGACGGCCTTGAGACGCTCCTCGAACTCGCCGCGATATTTGGCCCCGGCGAGCATGGCGCCTAGATCGAGGCTAATCAAACGCTTGCCCTTGAGGGATTCGGGGACGTCACCGTCGACAATGCGCTGGGCCAGGCCCTCGACGACGGCGGTCTTCCCGACGCCCGGTTCGCCGATGAGCACCGGGTTGTTCTTCGTCCGGCGGGAGAGGACTTGGACCACCCTGCGGATCTCCGAATCGCGACCGATCACCGGGTCCAGCCGGCCCTCCCGAGCGGCGTCGGTGAGGTCGGTGCCGTACTTGCCGAGGTTGTCGCCGCCTTCGGCAGGTGTTTCCGAGGTGACCTTGCGACCACCGCGCTGAGCCTCGATCGCGGCTTCCATATCCTTGGCGCCGCGCCCTTCCACAGCCGCGAGGTCGCCGTTCTCGGCGAGGGCGAGCAGGAGCAGGTCGACGGCCAGGAACGCGTCGCCCTTGGCTCGCATGAGGGTGTCCGCACGCTGCAACACCGCCAAAGCGGCACGGCCGAAGCCCGGCGCCTGCGCGCTGTCCCCCGTCGTCGACGGCAGGGCCCGGATCCTGGCGTCGGCCTGGCCGAGGACGTGCCCGGCTCCGGTCCCGGCTGCCTGGAGCAGCAGGTCACATTGTGGGGTGTCCAACTGGATCAGGGCGCTGACGATGTGATCGGGGGTGATTTCCGGGTTGCCGTTGGTCTGCGCCGTGCGTTGGGCGATGGCCAACGCCTCCGCGACCTTGGTCGTCGGCTTCAGCTCCATCTGGTGGTGTCTCCTCGGCAGTTCTCACGATGTCTCGGCTGGCGCCGAACGCTTCCCTCATGCCAACCTTCGTAAAGTTGAGTCTATTCCACTCAACCTCCCCCCGCCTCCGGATTTACGCCACAGGTGAGAAACCCGAGGTTCGCAGGGGAAAGTTTCCCGTGCGAGCCTCTGGTTTGCCGTGCGAAGCACCTCTCAGCCCGCTAGGCATACAGCCTTAGGCCATCGATACGAGAAGGCAAGCCGGCTCGCTGTCGGCAAGAAGGGCCCCATATGCCCAGTCGAAGCGTTGAGGCGTCACGGCCGCCGCCGATCGGCGGCGGAAAGGCCCGCGTATGCCCAGTAGAAGCTCCCCAAGGTCGAATGCAGGGTTCGGCGACTGCAGGGTTCGGGAGAAGGCGCAGGGCTTGAAGGCAACAGCCGCGCTTGGCAGGACGGCCTGGTTCGGTGCGACTGCGCGGCAGGCCACCAGACCCCGCGACCCCACGGTCGGCCTTAAGACCAGGAGGCCTCATAGCCCAGCCCGGTCAGCCTTGACGCCACGGCGACGGCGCCGCTACGCCGTGCTGCCCGGCGACTTCGCTAGAGAAGCCAGAGGTTCGCACGGGAAACTTTCCCGCGCGAACCTCGGGTTTGTCACCTGTGGCGTAAATCCGGAGGTTGAGGTAAAAGGGAGGTTGGGGCGGGGGGAGAGGGAAGGGGAGAGGTAACCAGGTGGTATGACGTCACGAACGGACGATGTCAGCAGGCGTCCTTCAGGTCGGTCAGACCATCGGTGGGGGTCGGTGAGGTGGTCGGGGTCCCGCCGGATGTTGAGGACGGCGGTGTGGTCGGAGTCCCGGTTGAGGTTGGCGGCGCCGTCGCCGTCTTGGGCGGCGGATTGATCGCCTCATCGATGAGAGTGCGAATCTTGTCGTAATCCGGACGGCCCGTGTTGACCACCTGATTGGTGACAGGAAGGCTCTTGATGCTCCCCTGCTGGATGCGCTGGGCTAGCTCGGACCATGCGGAGAGGTCTGAGGCAGGGATGTCGACATCGACGTTGTGTTTGAAGACCGCCGCCAGCTGGCCGTAGTTGGCCAGAAGGCTCACCGGGTTGGACTGGTTGATCAAGGCGCCCACGAGGCATCGTTGACGCCGCATCCGATCGAAGTCGTCGGACTGGGCCCGGGACCGCGCATACCACAGCGCCTGCTCACCGTTGAGGTGCTGCGGGCCAGTCTCGATCCAGTTCTCTTGGCCGTTGGTCCAGATGATCCCGCCGGCACCGTTGCTCTTGCAGTGCATGCACAGCCGGGACTTGACGTTGACCTCAACCCCGCCCACGGCGTCCACGAGTTGCTCGAACCCTTTGAGGTCGATGATGACGCTCTGGTTGATTTCCAGCCCGGTGATGTTGCCCAGAGCCCGACGAGTCTCGGTGTACCCCGGCGTGGGGTCGTCGGGGAAAAGGTCCGGGTGGCCCTCCGCCTCAGTCCACACGCCGTTGAGCAGACAGTTGGTGTTCGTGCCCGTGGCCGGATCGATGCAGTGGAACCCGTCGGGATACAACGTATGCAGCGGGTCATCGGGCGCGAACGGCACATAGTCCAGGTTGCGGGGCAGACCGATGAGCAGGGTGTCGCCCGACTTCGTGTCGATGCTCGCGATCATCATCGAATCCGAGCGGACCCCGATCCGGTCGCGACCCGAGTCGGAACCGATGAGCATGACGTTGACCCGCGGCGTGTTCCGCCACGGGTCCTCCGCCTCGGGATCGACGTGAGATCCGCTGGTTGCCTTGGGGCCGGAGGAAAAGACCGTTTGGACCAGATCTCGCTGGATACCCAGGGTCCGCACCGCGAACGTCGTCGGAATCGCGACGAGGACGGCGCACAGCGCGGTGAACAGGCGCACGGTCCACCGATCGACACTGGTCAACCGCTCAGGTCGGGTGACCTTGCTGGTCAGCAGGACGGCACCGATCCAGACCAGGGCGCCGAGCACGGCCACGACCGCGAACATCAGCAGCGCCCTCGAGCTCAGCCCGATGCTCAAGGCTGTGCCCACCACGCCCCCGGACATGACGCGCACGGCGACCCAGATGAGGCTGGCCAGGAACAACAGCACCAGGCTGAAGCCCACCAGCGCCGCGCGCGTGCCGAGCAGCCCCGACCCCGGCACCACCGTGCTGGCCCCCGTATGCAGATAGAACCGCCGGAAGGCGGCGCGGCGGTTCAAACGTCGCGCGCGGCGGGTCACAGGGGCGGTCATTCACATCTCATTCGATGATCGCTGCGGGGGCGGTTGTTTTGGGGTCTGCCAACAGCAGACAGATCTGCCGTAGGGTAACCCACCAACTTGAGCGCTTGGCCGCAAGCCATCGGCGCACCGGAGCCCGCACGCATCAGGACAAACCAACGATCTCGCCCTCCACATCAAGGTCGATGTGTGCCGCGGCTGGGTCGCGGGGCAGTCCTGGCATGGTGCGCATGTCCCCGGCAATGGCGTAGACATAGCCAGCCCCCACGGCGGCCCTCACCTGTTGAACCGGCAAACGCCAACCTGTCGGTGCGCCCAACAGGGCCGGATCGGAGCTGATCGACAGATGGGTCTTGGCGATCACCACGGACAGCCTCCCATACCCCAATTCCTCGAACCGGGCCAGATCGCGCGCCGCCGCGGGCGCGTAGTCCACGCCCTCGGCGCCGTAGATGCCGGTCGCCACCGCGAAGATCTTCTCCGTCAGTGGCGCGTCCAGGGGATAGGTAGGGGTGAAGGTCGTCGGGTCGGCGCACGCCTGGACAACGATGCGGGCCAGCTCAGTGGCCCCCGCTCCACCGTCACACACGTGCGTTGTCACCGCCGCCCGAGCCCCCGCCTCGCGCGCAGCGCGCAGGATGACCTCGTGCTCGCTGGGGAAGTCCCCGGGGAAGGCGTTGATGGCCACCACCGGAGAAACCCCGAAGGAGCGGACAATGCCCAGATGAGCCATGAGGTTCGGTAGTCCAGCCCGGACGTCCTCGGGGTTCTCGGCGAGCATTTGGGCCGGAAGGGGCCGGCCGGCGGCCACGCGATAGTGGCCCGAATGGGCCTTCAGGGCCCGCACGGTGACGACGAGGACGGCCGCATCGGGGCTCAGCCCAGCGACTCGGCACTTGATGTTGAAGAACCGTTCCGCGCCCATGTCGGCGCCGAACCCGGCTTCGGTGAGCAGGTAGTCCCCCATCCGTATGCCGACCTGATCGGCCACGACCGAGGAGTTGCCCGTGGCGATGTTGCCGAACGGCCCGGTGTGGACGAGCACCGGGGTGTGTTCCAACGTCTGCAGCAGATTGGGTTTGAGGGCGTCCTTGAGGATGACCGCCATCGCACCGGCAGCGTGCAACTGTTCGGCGGTGACCGGCTGACCGGCATACGTGTAGCCGATGACGATGCGACCCAGCCGATCGCGCAGGTCCGCCAGGGAAGTGGCCAGCGCGAGGATGACCATGACTTCGGAGGCGGCGGTGATGTCGAACCCGGACTGCCTCGGGAAACCATCGATCCGGGCGCCCAGTCCATTGACGATGTTGCGCAGGCTGCGGTCGTTGATGTCGAGCACCCGGCGCCAGGCGATGTTCCGCGGGTCGATGCCCAGATCGTTGCCGTGATGCACACGGTTGTCGATCATCGCTGCGAGCAGGTTGTGCGCTGCGGTGACGGCGTGAAAGTCCCCGGTTAGGTGCAAGTTGAGCTTGTCCATGGGCACCACTTGGCTGTACCCGGCACCTGCGGCGCCCCCCTTGATCCCGAACGTCGGCCCCATAGAGGGCTGGCGCAGCGCCAGCACGCTGGACCGGCCGATCCGGGCCAGGCCCTGAGCCAGCCCCACCGCCGTGGTGGTCTTGCCTTCACCGAACGGTGTCGGGGTCATAGCGGTGATCACGACGTACTTCCCCCGCGGGCGGCCGGTGAGATCATCGGCTGCAGCTAGATCGACCTTGGCGACGTGGCGTCCATATGGCTCTACCCGGTCTTCTCGAACCCCGGCGGCAGCGGCGACTTCGGCGATCGGCAGCAGGGCGGCGTTGCGAGCGATGTGCAGATCCGAGGGCATGTTGTCCCGGTCAGAGCCGGGTAACGGCGTCGCCACCATGCCATCATCCTCCCTGCCAGCACGCACCCGTAGGATCGACACCGTGACAGCCGCTGGCCGTCGGTGCAACCGCCCCAGACCGTCGTGCCCACGCCATGGGAAGGACCGGTCGCAGGCGCAGGAGCGGCTGTTGGGGCTGTTGTCGTGCCCACGCCATGGGAAGGACCGGAATCGTGACACCTCCTGAGCCATCCGCGAGCGCGGTGCACTGGAGTCAGCAGGGGGAGGACCCGGACTACCGGTTCACGTTGGCCAACGAACGGACCTTCCTGGCTTGGATCCGGACGTCGTTGGCGCTCATTGCCGGCGGCGTGGCTCTGAAGAGCCTGGTCCCGCCGTTCGCCATCCCCGGGTTGCGCACCGGTCTGAGCCTCATCCTGGCCGGGCTTGGGTTGGTCGTCGCCGTCAGCGCCTACCAGCATTGGCGCAAATACGAGATTGCGATGCGGCAACAACGCTCCCTGCCACCGTCAAAGATGATGGTGGCGATGGGGTTGGGACTGGCCTTGGCTGCCGTGATCGTCGTCGTTGAAGTCATCACCTCGTGGGAATGAACGCGAGCACCCTCGGTCCGGTGGGCGGACCGGCCGATCCGGGGCTGCAGGGCGAGCGCACGGGCCTGGCATGGGTACGCACATCGTTGACTGTCGCTGCCAATGCCGCCCTCATCGGCCGGGCCGGGATAGTGGAAGACGTGGCCGGCTTGGTGGCAGCAAGCGTGCTGCTGGCGATGATCGCCACGGCCTTGGCCTTCATCGGGTGGCATCGTCACGTCGATATCGAGCGACAGGTTCGCGCCTCGGTCAACCCCGCGCGGCCGAGGCTCATGGCGCTCGCCACCATCGCCACTGTGCTCGCGGCATTTGCCGTGCTCGCCTCGGTCCTGCTGGGCAACAATCTGTGATCTCGGCCCACCGAGGAGACCGCGGGATGGGTGGGCTGGGCACCGCCGACAGATCAGCCGAACCTCCCTCGACACCGGATCAGCACCGGCAGGACGTATGCCAGCCACGGGGCGAAGCGCTCCGGGCAGTCGTCCAGATCCGCCGTCAACTGTTCCTCGCTCACCCAAGCGATCTCGGCGACCTCCTCCGGGTTGGGGTGGGTCGCCGATATCGCCGACCCGATCAGCACATGGTCCAATTCGTGTTCCATCAAGCCGGACTGCGGATCGGTCGCGGCATACGTCATCGTCCCCACCGCATGCAGCGGCCCGGCCGCCACCCCCAGTTCGGCGCGCAGTCGACGACGAGCCGCCTCGTCCACTCGTTCGCCCGGCGCGGGGTGACCGCACGCGGTGTTCGCCCACAGTCCGGCAAAGTGATATTTGCTGTCCGCTCGGCGCTGGAGCAAATAGCGCCCCTCGGAATCGGTCAGCATGACCGACACCGCCCGGTGCAGCGGGGCGGGAGGGCGATGGGCGCCGAGCTTGTCGGATCTGCCGATTTCGACGTCGTCGGCATCGACGAGGACGATCTCGAGTTGAGCCTGGTCGGGCGGTGTCACGGGCCAAGGGTACGCGGCGGGCAAGGGCGACTCGGCCGGCCTCGCCGTGGCTGGCCCGGCCTCACCGTCACTGTGCCTTGCACCGCATGGGCCACCAGGCTCCCGCCCGGGTCGCTACCCCAGCCTCAACCGTCGCCGGTAATGGCAGCAGTCCACCGTTCCTCGACCCTGCCATAACGCCAGACGGCGAGGGAGACCAGCCAGGTGGCCACGAACAGGGCGACGATGGCATACCCGACGTTGTCGAGGCTGATAGAGGCGACCCAACCGATCGGGCCGGTGGTCACGTCGAACCGTTCGGCCAACACGGCAATGAGCTCGATGGACCCGATGATCAGAGCGACCATGACCGACAGCGCGGTGACGGTGATGTTGTAGTAGACCTTGCGCACCGGCCGGGCAAAGGCCCAGTGGTAGGCCGCATTCATGAACGCCCCGTCGATGGTGTCCAACAAGGACATGCCGGCGGCGAACAGGATCGGCAGCGTGAGGATGGCATACCAGGGTAGGGCAACGGCGGCGGCTCCGCCGGCCAGCACGAGGAGGGAAATCTCGGTGGCGGTGTCGAAGCCCAGGCCGAAGAGCACGCCGATGGGGTAGATGTGCCACGGCTTGCGGACCGTCTTGGTCAGGCCGCCGAGGAAGCGGTTGAGCCCGCCCCGGTTCGCTAGCTGGGTCTCCAATTCCTGTTCGGAGTACTCGCCACGACGCATCCGGGTGAACACGCGGACAATCCCGATCAGCGCCGCCAGGTTGAGCACGCCGAGGATGAGCAGGAACACCCCCGAAACGCTCGGTCCAATGATCCCGGTGACCGTGTGCAAGGTCGAGTTGTCGTCATCGACCTGGCCGATGAGCGTACGTATGCCGGCAGCCAGGGCAAGGCACATGGCGAAGACGACAGTGGAATGGCCCAGGCTGAACCAGAAGCCGACGCTGACCGGACGCTGCCCGTCCCCGATGAGTTTGCGGGTGGTGTTATCGATGGCGGCAATGTGGTCGGCGTCGAAGGCGTGCCGCATCCCCAGGACGTACGCGGTGATGCCGAGGCCGATCCCATAGATCTGCCCGCCGAGGTCGTAGTGCGCTGGGGCGACGATCCCGATGAGCAGGCCGAACCCGACGACATGAAGCAGCAGGACGAACGAACCCATGGCGCCCAGGGCGCGCCATTGGCGTGGGCCGAAGCCGTGCATGCTGCGGTCCTGCACCTGGTCAGCCTCACGCTCGTGAGTCGATTCCACTGTCATGGCGCCACTATTGCAAATATCTCGCAATAAGCCAACCGGTGAAAGCCGACGGCCTCATGGGCGGTGTATCAACATCCCGTCTTTGCGACGGTGCCGGGCCCACGATCGTGGTCGTAATGTTCGATGTCGCCGACTTTTGCCGCGGAAGGGGAGCTCTCGTCGAATCGATATCCAAGCCACTCCCGCACCAGCCGACGGGCCACCTCCACTCCGATGACTCGTTGCCCAAGGCATAGCACTTGAGCGTTATTGCTCAAGACCGAGCGTTCAACGGAGAACGTGTCGTGGGCAGTGACCGCCCGTACCCCAAGGACCTTGTTCGCGGTGATAGCCATGCCCAGACCAGTCCCACACACCAGCACGGCGCGATCGACATGCCCGGCGGCGATCATCTCGGCCGCGATGAGAGCGATGTGTGGATAGGAGGTCTGGTGATCCTCGCCTGCCACACCGGCATCGACGACTTCGGCGACCCGCTCGTCGGCCAGCAGGTCCGCCTTGAGTCGTTCTTTGTAGTCATATCCGGCATCGTCACTGCCGAGGACGACCCGCCACCCCATTACCGGGCTCCGTTCGCAATGATGGGGGCCACCGCCGCCAGACATAGGGCCAACGAGGTGGCCCCAGGATCGGCATGCCCACGGCTTCGTTCCGCCAGGGGCCGGGCTCGACCACGACGCGGAGTCAGCTCGCTCGTTC
The DNA here is from genome assembly GCA_047974805.1 of Nostocoides sp. Classification (GTDB taxonomy): domain Bacteria; phylum Actinomycetota; class Actinomycetes; order Actinomycetales; family Dermatophilaceae; genus JAJXUB01. Next base: position 41,721 of record JBKECS010000004.1, read on the forward strand.
GACGCGCAGCCTCTTGCGCGATCTCGACACCGGCCCTCCAGGCATCCGCGGTCGACTCGCCGGCCGCGGCGCCAGCAGCCACTCGCTCGACGAACGGCTGGAGAGCGTCGACCATTGTCTTGTCCCCCACCGACGCTCCGCCTGTTTCGGTGACGGCCGCCAGACCCGTACCCAAGGCTTGCGCGACATCCTCGGCGGTGATCGCTCCTCGTTCGTCACCCAACGAGGCACCCACAGCACCCAGCAGCCGACCCCAGAGGACACCAGATGTCCCTCCGGCGTCCGCCGCCCACGCCTCGCCTGCCCAAGCCAGCACCGAACCGATCCCGGCGCCGTGCCCGGTGGCCATCGTGGCCGCCGCGACCGCCGCCTTGACCCCTTTGACCATGCCCCGGCCGTGGTCGCCATCCCCCGCTACGGCGTCGAGCTGTCCGAGATCGGCCTGCGCCGCGTCAAGGTATGTTGCCATCGACTCCAGGCATACCAACGCCAGCCGCCCGGCGGAACATGCCGCCTCAGTGGCCGGCGGAACGAACCGCTCCGCATCCCTCGTCCCTGTCTGTCGTGGACGCTGTGGCGTGGCCTGGCGACCTGACTTCCGGTAGGCCGGAGTGTATGCCGGTGCCCGCCACCAGCGCTCCAACTCCTCGTCAAGGTAGGTCAGGGTCAGTGAAATCCCGCCCATGTCGAGGCTTGTCACCAATTCCCCGACTTCTGCCTCGACGATGGCGAAACCCCGTGCGCGCAACCGGCGTGACACCGCCCCCCAGACGATGAACAACTCTTCGTACTTCGTCGCACCCAATCCGTTGACGATGGCCGCGACTCGCCGGACCGAGTCGACCGGCTCTTCAGCCAGCACACGTTCCAGCAACAGGTCGGCCACATCATCGGCGCACGGAAGGGGCTCATCGGCGATGCCGGGCTCTCCGTGGATCCCCAGACCCACCCCCATCCGCCCTGGTGGCACAGTGAAGAGGGGCTGTGCTGCTCCCGGCATGGTGCAGCCGCCAAGACCGATCCCCATCGTGCGGGTACGAGCATTCGCCTTGACCGCCAGGCGGTGCACCTCGTCCAGGCCCAGTCCAGCGTCCGCCGCCGATCCGGCAATCTTGAACACGACGAAGTCGCCTGCAATGCCGCGACGCTGGTCGCGATGATCGGCGTCGGCACTGGCGACATCATCGGTGACATAGACCGTCCGAGCGTCAACTCCTTCCGCGCGCAAGACCCGGGCTGCGCTGTCGAAGTTCATCACATCGCCGGCGTAGTTGCCAGTGATGAAGAGCACCCCGCCGCCATTCTCGGCAGCGCGGCCAACGGACACCGCAGCGTGCGCCGAAGGCGAGGTGAAGACATTTCCAACGACTGCGCCGTCCGCCAGACCGGGTCCGACCACCCCGCAGAAGGCGGGGTAGTGACCAGAGCCACCACCGACCACCACCGCGGTTTTGCCTGCTGGCGTCTCACTCGCCCGGACGACCCCACCGGGCACCGCAGCGACGACATCTCGATAGAGATCGGCAAAGCCGGACAAGGCTTCCTCAGCAAAGGTTTCAGGGTCGTTGACCAGGTGCGTCATGTCGGTTCCTCACTTTTCACAGCTGTGGGTTGGCAGCCTCGTGGTCCACATCACCAGCGATGACTTAGCCCCTATCATTGACGAGATGTTAGACATCTGTCATCCTGCACGTATGCAGCGATCTCAGAACCGGCGCCGTGCCCCGAGGCAGCTGCTGTCTGACGAGATCCGTCATGAACTGCAGGAAGCGTTGACCGATGGCACTTATGCCCTTGGCGAGCGGCTTCCCTCGGAGCACGACTTGGCCGGCACCTACGGGGTCAGCCGGGGAACGTTGCGCGAGATCCTCAGCGGCTTGGAGCGCGACGGCTTCGTCCGGCGTGTCCACGGCGTGGGAACCTTCGTGTCCGATCCAGGGGAGCGCGTCGAGAGTGCGCTCAACATCGACGCTGGCGTGACCGAACGATTGGTCCGCCAGTCCACGCCCAGCCAGGTTGAGGTCCTCGGCGTCGCCACCGCCCGGATACCCCCCTGGATCCAGCGCGAGCTCAAGGTGGCCGCAGGAAGCGACGGGCTACAAATCGAACGCGTCGTCCGGCTGGACGGCTCGCCAGCAGCGCACGTCGTGGACATCATTCCCCAGCAGGTGGTCCAGGACGCTGGGGATCCGACATACCGCAAGGGGTCGGTCTATAGCTTCCTGGAAGAGCAGTGCGGCATCGAACTCCATGGCGGCAACGCGAGAATCGCCCCGGTGCTACCCACTCGCGACCTGGCGCGAAAACTCTCCTGTTCGCCGACCCAGCCCCTGCTTCGGCTTCAACAGCTCGAAGAGGACGTCTCTGGTCGAGCAGTCCTCTTCTCCGAAGAACACTACGTCCCCGGCCACATCTCGTTGACCGTTAGGCGCGAGCGAGCGCTGCACACAGCCGGGCTGCTGCTGACCTGACCACTGCACGGCCTAGATCCCCGCCATACCACCACCCACCCGCCGACCGGACGCCAAGAGCCCGGCCATCTTGCAAAGGAGCAATCATGTCCGAGAGTCCAAGAGGTCAGATGTCTGACGACCAATACCTCCGTGAGCTGGGCTATGAACCTCAGCTCGATCGATCAATGGGAGCCTGGAGCTCGTTTTCCATCTCGATCAGCTGCATGTGCGTCACTGCCGGAGTGTTCACGACCTATGCGTATGCCATGGGAAAGGTCGGTCCGATCTTCATCTGGATGTGGCTCATCGTCGCCATCGGACAGCTGCTCGTCGCGCTGGTGCTTGCAGACCTGAGTTCTCGTATGCCGATCAGCGGCTACGCCTATCAGTGGGCCAGCCGGCTCAAGAGTTCCCATTACGGGTGGATTGTCGGCTGGCTCGGCCTCATGGCATTCATCCCAGGTTTCACCGGTCTCAACTATGGGCTCGCGGGCGTGCTCCTGCCCACGCTCGGGATCGAACCGACGACGGCGGCGCTGTCCATCACGGCAGCCTCAGCGACGATCGTCCAATTCGTCATCAACGCCATCGGAGTGCGAGTCGCAGCGCGGATCAACACGACGGTGGCATTCGTGGTGGAGATTGCCCTGTCCATCGTCATGACGGTCATCCTGCTGATCGTTGGCCTTGTGGGGAACCCCAGGCACTCCATCAGCTACTTCACCGAAAGTTCACCGGTCGACGCCGGGCTGATCACGGCATTGGCGCTATCCAGTCTGCTGGCCATGTGGGTGCTTACGGGGTTCGAAGGGGCAGCCGACCTGGCCGAAGAGACGAAGCTGCCGAGCAAGTTCGTGCCTCAAGCTGTGTTGCGGTCCCTGATCTTCGCCATCGTCGTCGGGTTCTTCATGCTCGTGGGTCTTACCATCAACAATCCGGGCGGCCTCAACGACGGCGACCCCTCGACCATCCTGCACTCCGCGCTGGGCACTTTTGGTGGCACGGTCTTTGAATCGATCGCCATGATCGCGCTCTTTGCGGGCGGCCTGGCCAACATGGCTGCCGCATCGCGACTGATGTTCTCCATGGCCCGAGACCACATGCTCCCCGGATCCAACCGGCTGCGCCAGGTGTCGGGCACGACCAAGGCGCCGATCGCGACCATCGCGGTCGTCACCTGCGCCAGTTTGACGCTGGTGGTTATCGGACTGTTCAGCTCCGACGCTATGTCTCGGATCGTCGGTATGGCAGCCATCGGCTATTACGGGGTCTACGGACTGACAATTCTCGCGGTGATTCTTTCCAAGCCGTCGCAGGAGACCGCAAGCATTGGGCATACCGGCGCATTCTCCCTCGGGAGATACGGGCACGCAGTGCGGGTGATCGCCGTCGTGTGGACCGCTGTTGTCGTGGCTGCACTCGTTATCCCGGCTGAGAACCACGCGACCGCCCAAACCGCCGGCGTCTTCATCATCATCGCGGTCTTGTGGTATCTCCTCCGGCTCCGTCGTGAGATCAACGAGGGCCGCGCAGGAGTGCCTCGGGCAGCTGACGGACAATCACGCCACGAAGCCGTCGAGTCATCGTCTTCATGACATCACTACCAAGAGAGGTATCCGTGAGCACCGCCATCACGGGCAGAATCGCCCTGCCTGACGCCACCGATCTGATCGACCGGTTCGTCAACCCGCTGTTCCTCAGCGCGGCCCCCTACGACGCCACGCACCACGATTTCGCATGGCGACAGCAAGGCCTCGCGCGCCTCATGTCGAACGAATGCCCGTTGCCTCCCTCGGCAGGCGTCCTAAAGGCCATCGACCGAGCAGCAAACGTGGGCAATCTCTATCCCCATTCAGGTCAGGATCTCCGGGCGGCGCTCGCCGAATTCAACGACGTGCCCGTCGAGGGGGTGGTGCTCGGCAACGGCTCCACGGAGGTGTTGGACGTGCTCGTCCGCCTGCTGCTCAAGCCGGGGGACAATAGCGTCATCGCGACACCGACGTATGCCTTCTTCACCAGCCAAACCCTCATTTATGGGGGGAACCCACGGATCGTTCCGCTCGGACCAGGCTTCACCCTCGACGTCGACGGCATGCTGGCACAGATCGACGAGCGCACGAAGATCATCTTCTTGTGTAGTCCCAACAACCCGACGGGAAAGGGATGGGCGCAATCGGACGTCCGTCGCCTCCTCGACACAGGCATTCCGGTGGTCGTTGACCAGGCATACCTCGAGTGTGGCTATGCCGAGTCCTTTGTCCCTCTCCTAGCGCACTATTCGAATCTCGTGATCACCCGGACGATGTCCAAGGGGTTCGGGCTGGGTGGGCTCCGCGTGGGATACCTTCTCGGCAGTCCCGAGCTCATCGACCTGGTGACCCGGGTGAGGATCCCATTCAGCCTAACGATGATGTCGATCTGGGGTTGCCTGGCCGCCCTCGAAGAACCCGGCTACCTCGAATCACGGCAGGCGTACATAAGCTCGCAGGCAGATCGCCTCTATGAGGGCATGTCTGCGATTTCTGGGATTCAGGCATTCCCCTCCGATGGGAACTTTGTGCTCGCCGATATCTCGGGCACAGGATTGGGCGTCGATGAACTCGTCTCCCGACTGCTCGAGGAACGCATCCTCATCCGTGCCATGTCGGCTCATGGCCTCAAGGGTTCGCACGTGCGCGTCACTGTCGGCACGGGGGAGCAGAATGGGCGCTTTCTCGACCTTCTCGGTTCGCTCGCGGCGGATGCCACCGCGTCAAGGCGTTAGGTCGATGGTGGCGAGCGCGGTGCTGGCCTTCGACGTCGGCACCTCCGGGGTCAAGGCCGTCGTCACCGACGCCGATGGTCGCCCCACGGCGTCGGCCTACCAGACATACCCCTTGAGCACACTGCCCGACGGCGGGGTCGAGCAAAGCCTGGACCACATCGTCGACGCCGTCTTCGCGACCGGTCGGCAACTCGCCGCATCTCTTGGTGACAACATCAATCACCTGACCGGCATCAGCGTCACGGCCCAAATGTTCAATCTGGTCCCGGTTGGCAGCGACGGGCGGGCTTCCGGCCCCATGATTAGCTGGCTGGATCAACGCGCCGGCGATGCGGCCGCCAACTTCGCACAACAACATCCTGACCAGTGGACAACGTTCGGCTGCGTTCTCACCGCCAAGGACATCGTCCCCCGGATCCGCTGGCTCCAACAGGAACGGCCCTCCACGGTGTCCGCGACACGTTGGCTGTTGGACTGCAAGGAGGCGATTGTTATGGCGCTGTGCGGGAGGGCCGTCATCGACCCCTCCGGCGCGACAGCATTCCGGTTGACCGACGACACCGGCACCAATTGGGACCCGGCTAAATGCCGGATCGCAGGGGTTTCCCTAGACCTGCTACCGACTATTCGGCCCGCGACCGACGTGGCCGGCGGACTTCTGCCGTCTGCGGCGGACCGGCTGAATCTCCCCGTCGGCACGCCGGTCTATGTCGGGACGGGGGACGTCATCGCCAGTCAGTTGGGCGCCGGCGCCGTCCATCCCGGCGATGCCCACCTCAGCCTCGGCACAGCTGCGTACTTTGGTCTCTTGCTCCCCCACCGTGGTGAGGACCCCGGTCGGAACCTTGCCCCCCTTGTTCATGTCGACAGACGCTCGTGGATCCTGTGGCTGGAGATGGCCACCGGAGGTGCCGCCCTCACCTGGGCGCTGCGCCTTACCGGACTTGTTGGGCCGGACGGCACGGACTTTCAGCGCATGGAAGCACTGGTGAGGCAAGCCAGGGACGGCATGGGGGACTTGGTCTTTGGACCATGGTTCACCGGTGAGCGGGTGCCGCTCTTCGACGACTCCCTCCGGGGCGCCGTCTCGGGCCTGGACCTTCATCATGGTCCAGGCCATCTCATCCGCTCCGTCATGCTTGGGGTTGCCTGCCAACTGCGATGGGCGCTCACCTATGGAGAGGCATTCGCCACACCGGCCACCCGCATTGTCGCCGTTGGTGGCGGGGCGATGGGCTCGTTGTGGACCCAGTTGATCGCCAACGTCCTCGGCCGCGAGGTTGTCAGCCTTGATGACGCACAGGACGCCGGTTCGGTCGGCGCAGCGTCCTGCGCCCTGGTAGGCGCCGGTCTGCAGGACTCATTCGAGTTCCTCGCCGACCGTTCCCACGTCGGGACGATCTTCCGTCCGGACCCGGACGAGAGCGACGGCGCCCAACAGTTGTTCCACCGATTCCAAGCCCTCGCAGGCCACACCGGGCCAACTCCCGCGCGTGCCTGACCAGATAGGACAACCGCCTATGCCCCACCAGACTTCTCATGCACCAGTGGTCGCGGTCATCTTCGACCTCGACGGTGTCATCGTCGCCTCGGAACACCTGTGGGACGAAGGATGGCGGCGCGTCATTGCAGGCCACGGAGGCACGTGGGACGACGACGATACCCGTGCCTGTCAGGGAAAGTCGGTCCCCGAGTGGGCCGCCTATCTCGGGCAGCGTGCCGGAATCGCAGCTGATGCAGCGAGGAAGGAGGTCGTCGACTTCGTGTTGTCGGCATACGATCGTGGGGATGTGGCGATCCTTCCGGGAGCTGCGGACATGGTCAACGAGGCCGCAGACCGCGTCCCCATCGGCATGGCCACCTCGGCGCCTCCCGAGGTGATCGCGCGCATTGTGCAGATGCCAGAGCTCTCGGGTCGGTTCTCCGTCGCGGTCTCGTCGGCAGAAGTCGCCCGCGGGAAACCAAGTCCGGACGTTTACGAAGCCGCAATTGCCCGATTAGGCGCGGATCCACACGTCAGTTTGGCCGTCGAAGACTCCAGCAACGGAATTCGTGCGGCCAACGCGGCCGGGCTAACCGTTATCGGGATCGAGCATGCCCAATATCCGGTAGCAGGCGACGCCCGGGAATGCGCTGCGGCGATCTACACGACAGTGCCGGCTGCAGCTGCCGAGCTCATCCGCCGGTTGGACCTTGCCCTTGCTCGAGCGCAATGACCTCCACGACCAGATCCGTTGCGCCGTGCGAACCGAACTGATGAGGTGGAGAAGCGCCTCAGCCAGCGAGCACGGTCAGGAACGGTAGAGAACCAACGACGTGCTTCGGGTGATCCGCGGGCGTTCCCCGGGCCGTAGGGCGACGGCATCTCCGGTCGGGGAGACGGCGAAGAAGCGACTGGCTCGCCCGGAGTCACGGGCATCGTCCATGGCCGCGGCAAGCGCCTGACTCAGTTCGCTGACCCGCGAGCGCAGCGCCTCCACCTGGTTCTCCAGCTCGAGGATCCGGGCGATCCCGGACAGGGAGACTCCCTCGTCCTGGGACAGCCGCTGCACCTCACGCAACAACGCGACGTCGCGCGCCGAATAGCGCCGACCCCCACCGGTCGTCCGGGACGGAGTGACGAGCCCGAGTCGGTCATATTGGCGCAGCGTCTGGGCGTGCATACCGGCCAGCTCGGCTGCCACGGAGATGACGAACACCGGAGTGTCGTCGTCCACGCCCAGGCGCGCCGACGCTCGGGAGCGGCCACCCGCCATGTCAGGTCCGCGCCTTGGCGAGCAGCTCGGCCCGCGGGTCGGTACCGTTCTGGGCCTCCTGGAGCGTCTCCACCGCGGCACGCGCCTCGGCTGACAACTCCGTCGGCACGATGACCTGAACTTTGGCCAACAGGTCGCCGGTGCCGCCCTTGGTGGGGTGCACGCCGCGGCCCTTGACCCGCAGCACCCGTCCGCTCGGTGTGCCAGGTGCCACCTTGACCTTGACGGTCGTGCCGTCCAGCGTGGGCACGCTCACGGTTGCACCCAACGTGGCCTCTGCAAAGGTCACCGGCACATCGACGGTGAGGTTGTTGCCCTCTCGTGCGAAGACCGGATGCGCGGTGACCGACACCGTGAGGATGAGGTCGCCGTCCTGGGCGCCCGGCCCGCCGGGCCGTCCTTTGCCGCGAAGGCGGATCTTCTGCCCGTCCTTGACCCCGGCAGGAATCTTCGTGGTGATCTTCCCGCCATCGGCGGTCTGCAGCGTCACCGTGGACCCCTCGACCGCGTCGCGGAAGGTCAACGTGGTGCTGGCCTGCAGATCCGCGCCCTTGCGCGGGCCTCGCGCCGAGGCATACCCGCCGAACGGATCGCCGCCACGAGTGCCACCGTATGCCCCACCGCCACCGAACATCTGCGAGAGCAAGTCTTCGATGTTGCCGTCGCCGTAGCCGCCACCACCGCCCCCAGTGGAGAACCGGACGTTGCCGCCCTGCCCCCCGCCGAAGGCACTAAAGATGTCCTCGAAGCCACCATTGCCACCGCCGGGTCCACCGGCGGTGAAGCGGGCACCACCGCGCGCCATCTGCCGGATGGCGTCGTACTCACGGCGCTGCTCGGCGTCGGAGAGCACGGCATACGCCTCGCCGACTTCCTTGAACCGCTGCTCGGCGGACGCGTCACCGGCGTTCTGGTCAGGGTGCAGCTTGCGAGCCAGCTTGCGGTAGGCCTTTTTTATGGTCGCACTGTCGGCGTCCTGGGCGACGCCGAGGATGGCGTAGAAGTCCTTCTCGAACCAGTCTTGACTGGCCATGTCAGCGTCTCCTTTCAGGTCACTCGGGGTCGGCCACGGCGACCCGGGCCGGACGCAGTACCCGCTCGCCGGCCTTGTAGCCCGGTTGCAGCACCGTGACGACCGTCGTCGAGGTCGCATCGCTGGGCAGGTCGGGGTTGTCGCCGTCCCAGGCCGCATGCATCAAGGCCTCGTGCACGATCGGATCGAACGCCTCGCCCACCTCACCGTATGAGGTGAAGCCGAACTTGGCGAGGATCTGGTCGAGCTTTTCGGCAATCGCCGCAAAGGGGCCGTCGTCGAGGTCTCCGTGCGCCCGTGCCGCATGTAGGTCATCGAGAACGGGCATGAGGGCAGTGAGCACCCCGTCCACGGCACGTTCGGCCTGAACGACCCGGTCGCGGTCGACCCGCTTCTTGTAGTTGACGTACTCGGCCTGCAACCGCTGCAGGTCTTCCAACCGTTCGGCGGCCAATTTGGTGTCCGGGTGGACATCGGCATCGGCCGCAGCCTGCGGATCAATGACCGCGGCGGCGTCCGGGCGGTCCGTCGGCCTGACTGGGTCGTCGTTGACGGCTTCGGTGTTTACCGCGTCCTCGCCGTCCTCAGCGCCGACGTCACCGTCCACGACGACATCCTCCCCGGCCTGGTCGCCGGGGGTGGCGTATGCCGGCTGCTCGCTGGCATACGCCTCGCCCGAAGGACCATTGGTGTCGGTCACTTGGCCTCGTCCTCATCCTCGACGACCTCGGCGTCGACGACGTCGTCATCGCTGGACTCGGCGCCTGTGTGGCCCTGCGCGTCGTCGTTGCTCGCTGGGTCCCCGGCCTCTGCCTCGGCCGCAGCATAGAGAGCCGCGCCCATCTTTTGGGATTCCTCGTTGAGCGTGTCTACCTTGGCCGTTAGGTCGGCCACGGTGGTGTTCTCATCGGCCAGTGCGGTCTTGAGCTCGGCGAGGGCGTCATCGACTGGCTTGCGCTGCTCGTCGGTCAGCTTCTCGCCGGAGTCGGCGAGGAACTTTTCGGTGGAGTAGACAAGGTTCTCGGCGTTGTTGCGTGCCTCGGTGTCCTCGCGGCGCTTCTTGTCCTCCTCGGCGTGCGCTTCGGCCTCCTGGACCATCCGCTCGATCTCCTCTTTGGACAGGGCACTGCCGCCGGAGATGGTGATCTTCTGCTCCTTGCCGGTGCCCCGGTCCTTGGCGGAGACGTTGACGATGCCGTTGGCATCGATGTCAAAGGTGACCTCGATCTGCGGCACGCCACGGGGAGCCGGCGCGATCCCGGACAACTCGAAGGTCCCCAGGGCCTTGTTCTGCTGGGCCATCTCCCGTTCGCCCTGGAAGACCTGGACGAGGACCGAGGGTTGGTTGTCCTCGGCGGTGGAGAAGACCTCACTGCGCTTGGTCGGGATCGCCGTGTTGCGCTCGATCAGCTTGGTGAACAAGCCGCCCTTGGTCTCGATACCCAGGGACAGCGGAGTGACATCGATGAGCAGCACGTCCTTGCGCTCGCCCTTGAGGACCCCGGCCTGAAGAGCGGCGCCGACGGCGACGACCTCATCGGGGTTGACGCCCTTGTTCGGCTCGCGACCGGCCAGTTCCTTGACCAGGCTGCTCACCGCGGGCATACGGGTCGACCCACCGACGAGGACGACATGGTCGATGTTGGAAATGGAAATCCCGGCGTCCTTGATGACGTTGTGGAACGGCTGCTTGGTCCGCTCCAGCAGCGACTTGGTCATCTGCTCGAACTGTGCCCGGGTGAGGGTCTCATCGAGGTGGATGGGACCGTTCTCGCCCATGGAGAGGTACTGGAGCGAGATGTTCGTGCTGTTGGCGCTGGAGAGTTCCTTCTTGGCCTGCTCCGCCGCGTCCTGGAGGCGCTGCATGGCGATCTTGTCCTTGGACAGGTCCACGCCCGTGGTGTTCTTCACGGTGGTGAGCAGGTGCGCCACGATCGCGGCGTCCCAGTCGTCGCCACCGAGCTGGTTGTCACCGCTGGTGGCCTTGACCTGGATGGTGGAAAAGCCGTCGTCAGGGTCCTTGCCCACTTCCAGAAGGGACACGTCGAAGGTGCCGCCACCGAGGTCGAAAACGAGGATGAGCTCGTCTTCCTTGCCCTTGTCCAGGCCATAGGCCAACGCGGCTGCGGTCGGCTCGTTGATGATCCGCAGGACGTTCAGGCCGGCAATCTCGCCCGCCTCCTTGGTGGCCTGGCGCTCGTGGTCGTCGAAGTACGCCGGGACGGTGATGACCGCGTCGGTGACGTCCTCGCCCAGGTATGCCTCGGCGTCCCGCTTGAGCTTCTGCAGGATGCGGGCGGAGATTTCCTGGGCGGTGTACTGCTTGCCGTCGATATCCGCGGACTTCCAGTCAGTGCCCATGTGGCGCTTGACGGAGCGGATCGTGCGGTCGACGTTGGTGACGGCTTGACGCTTGGCGATCTCGCCGACCAGGACCTCGCCGTTCTTGGAGAAGGCCACGACCGATGGGGTCGTCCGGCCGCCCTCGGCATTGGCGATGATGGTGGGCTCGCCGCCTTCGAGGACGGCGACTGCTGAGTTGGTGGTACCGAGGTCGATCCCGACAGCTCGTGCCATGGTGTGGTGCTCCTTCATTGCGTTGAGTGCTCTGGACTCAAGTTAAACGCGTCCAGCAGCCTTCGGCAAACTCAGCGCATCAAACTTGCGTTACTCAGGCTCAACTCTGGGCCGAGGGCCGGTATTCCCCAGGGGGCCCATATCACCAAGTCGGCCCTGAGGCCTACCTTCGAAGGGTGAGCCCGTCGCTCCTCCTGTTGCCCAGTCCGTTGCTGCCGGCGCTGGCCTACGAGTCCCTCGTACTCGCGCTGCGCGACCTGGGAGCCGAAGCGACGTTGGCGCCCGGCGAGTTGCACAACGGCGAGGTCTCCACCGACCTCATCGCCAGGTGGAGCGGTCTCGCGGGCACTAGCCACCTCCTCGTCGCACACAGTATCGCCGGCTATCTCACACCGTCCGTTCGCTCTCACTCCCGGGCTGCAGGAGCTGTGTTCATGGATGCGGCGTTACCCCCCGAAGACGGAGACACGGAGCTGGCCCCTCGCCGCTTTCGTGAGTACCTCGGGGGTCTCGCCCGCGACGATGGCATACTGCCGCCGTGGACGCGCTGGTGGCCACACGACGAGTTCGACGCCGTCATCCGTCGCGATCGGTTCGAGGAACTCGATAGACGCTGCCCCCGGTTGCCGCTGCACTACTTCAGCGGGCGAGTCACCAGCCCCGCCGACTGGGCCAGGGACCGATGCGCCTACCTGGCCTTCGGCCAGCACATACGCCGCCGAACTCGACTTCGCACGCAGCCAAGGCTGGCCACTCGACACTCTCGACGGTGGCCATCTGCTCTTCATGCACGACCCGGGCATCGTCGCCAACCGGCTGCTTGCCCTGATCACTGCCATCCTCGGGTGAGATCCGTGAGCTGCCCCCTCCCCCGTGAACAACGCGGTGACCTACGGAATTCTTGCTTTGACCGGGCGGCCAGGCGGACATCAACGGACCGACCGAGCTGGGAGACGCTCACGCTGCGGCCACCCTGGCGCCCAATGCCGGCGGTAGGTCCGTTGGTGTACGCGCGAGGCACCGCCGCTGGGTAGCGCTCGAAGCCACGCTGCGCGACGATGGCCCGGATGGACACCTCCGCACATAGACTGCGCAAACTCCGCAGTCGAGTGTCGTTGCGCCACGACCTGCCCGCCGGCGTCGTCCTCGGCGTGGAAAGCGTCCCCGACGGGCTGGCGGGGGGTCTCCTGGCTGGGGTCAATCCCGTCTTCGGCCTCTACGGATACCTTTTCGGGACTCTGTTCGGGGCCGCAGCCACCAGTTCGGCGTTCATGGCCGTCCAAGCCACCGGCGCCATGGCCGTGGTGGTCTCCGACATCGATCAGGTCCACGGCAACTCCGACAGCGCGCATACGGCGCTGTTCACCCTCTCGGTCCTGACCGGGGTGATCATGCTGGCACTCGGCCTGGCCCGGATGGGCGGACTCGTGCGCTGGGTGCCCAACGCGGTGCTGACCGGGTTCATCAACGCCGTCGCGCTCAACATCGTCCTGGGCCAGCTGGACGCCTTCACCGGCTATACCGCCACCGGCGGGAATCGACTCAGCCGCGCCTCCGACACGGTCACCCACGCTGTCGAATTCTCCTGGCCATCGGTTCTGGTGGGCACCCTGACAATCCTCATCATCGTCGTGCTCGGACGGACGCGACTCGGCGCCCTCTCCATGGTCATCGCCATCGCCGCCACCTCCGCACTCGTGCATTTCGGCAACTGGGACAAGGTCAATCAGCTGCGCGAGCTCACCGAGGTCCCCGCCAGTCTGCCGACCCCCAGCTTGCCCGACCTCGGACTGACCGCGAGCCTGTTCGTCCCTGCCCTCTCGCTCGCCTTCGTCGGGCTGGTCCAAGGCGCCGCCATCAGCTCCACCATCCCCAACCACGACGGCAGCTATCCGGACCCCTCCGGCGACTTCCGCGGCCAGGGGATCGCCAACATCGCCACCGGGCTCCTGCACGGTATGCCGGTCGGCGGCTCGATGTCGGCGACCTCCATCGTCACCACCGCAGGTGCCCGCAGCCGGTTGGCCCTGCTCGTGGCCGCCGGCACGATGGCCGCCATCGTGCTCACGCTCGCCGATGTCGTCGGCTATGTGGCCATGCCCGCCCTCGCCGGGCTACTCATGGTCGTCGGCGTGCGCACCTTCAAACTCGACGACGCGCTCATGGCCATCCGGACCGGGCCAGTCCAGGCCACCGTCGTCGCGGTCACCTTCCTGCTCACCATGGTCATTCCGCTGCAGTATGCCGTGCTCGTCGGGGTCGCGCTCTCGGTGATCCTGCACGTGGTCCGCATGTCCAACCACGTCCTGGTCCGGCAATGGGTCCTCGGTGACGACGGCAGGATCACCGAGTCCGACCCACCCGCCAACCTTCCGGCGAACGCGGTCGTGCTGCTGCGGCCCTACGGCAGTCTCTTCTTCGCCGCCGTCGCAACGTTTGAGTCCGCCCTGCCCGCGGTCACTGCCGAATCACGCGGCGCTGCCGTCGTCCTCACCCTGCGCGGCAAGGAGGACCTAGGCAGCACGTTCATCAACGTCGTCACTCGGTATGCCAACCAGCTGCACGATGTCGGTGGCCTCCTCGTCCTGGCGGGGGTGTCGGAGCGGGTGAACACCCAACTCAAGGCGACCGGCACGGCGCAGGTGCTCGGGGAGAACCACATTTTCCTTGCCAAGCCGGAGGTCACGGCCTCGACCCGGAAGGCGGTTGCGGTCGCCGAGGCTCACGTGCGCGCAGCATCGGCGTCGGACTAGCGGCCGACCCCGCCGTCCTCGAATGTGCGCATGCGCCTCATCGTGCCAGGGACCTGCGGAATCCATGCCAACTCGGTAACCAGCTCGACGCGCCACGCCTAAGGTGGTCCGCGTGTGCGGCCCCGACTGGAAGGTGATCGTATGCCCACCTGGCTGACGGCGGTATCGGTGCTGTCCGTGGCCGCCGGCCTGGTGTGCGCGGCCTGGATCGCACTCGATGTGCGCCGTCGCCCACAGCCGATGCGGATCATGGCCCTCGTCTGGCCGATCAGCGCCCTATATGCCGGACCTGTACTGCTGTGGTTCTACCGGAGGCACGGCCGCTCCCCGGCAGCTGACGCGTCGTCCGATGCCGAGCTGTCCAGCATGGACGGGTCCGACATTGCCATGTCAGGCGCCTCCATGATGACGATGCCGGCGCACAGCCACCGGGTCGGGGTCGCGACCGATGCCCTGCACTGTGGGGCTGGCTGCACCCTGGGCGACATCAACGCCGAGACCGCCGCCTATCTCGCACCGGGCACGCTCGCCGTATTCGGCTACCCGGGCCTCTTCAACGAGCCCATGTTTGCCACCTGGGTGCTCGACTTCATCCTGGCCTTCGGCTTCGGCATCGCCTTCCAATACTTCGCCATCGCCCCGATGCGCGGCCTGGGACTGCGCGACGGCCTGATCGCCGCGCTCAAGGCGGACGCCCTGTCGCTGACCGCCTGGCAGATCGGGATGTACGGCCTCATGGCCATCGCGATGTTCGGCCTCTTCCGCCCGCTCCTCGGGCAGATGCCGCAGGCGAGCTCACCGGTGTTCTGGTTCGTCATGCAGGTGTCCATGATGGCCGGCTTCGTCACGGCCTACCCGATGAATGCCTGGCTCATCCTGCGCGGAATCAAGGACTCGATGTGAGCCGCTGAGGACAAGGTTTGAGAAGGTATGCGGCAACGCATGGACGCTACATAAGGGGGCAGCATGAGCGAGGCGGCTTCGCCGATCGGCCCGGACGACGTCACCGGCCTGCCAGTGCTCGACTTGTCGCTGTTGGACGACCCCGGCACCGCCGGTGGCTTTGTCGACGCGTTGCGGGCCGCGACCCGCGACTGGGGGTTCTTCTACGTCGTCGGGCACGGCATACCGGAGCAGCTGCAGACCGACCTCATCGCGGTCGCACGGGACTTCTTCGCCCTCCCGACCTACCGGAAGAACGCCATCCACATGGTCAACAGCCCGCATTTTCGCGGCTACACCGGGGTCGGGAACGAGATCACCCGTGGCGCTCCTGACCTGCGCGAACAGCTCGACATTGGCGCGGAGCAACCGGCGATCACCGGCTCGGAGGAGGCGTGGACCATCCTCGTCGGGCCGAATCAGTGGCCCTCGGACATCCCCGAGTTCGAACCGACCGTGCAAGCCTGGCGTGCCGAGTGCGAACGGGTTGCCCGCACGCTTATGGGGGCTTGGTTGACCGCGCTCGGACAGGACGATCACTCCCTCGACGCGGCCTTCGACCCCCCGAGCGAACTCATCAAGGTCGTCCGCTATCCGCAGGTGGACCCCGGCGGTGCCGAGCAGGTCACCGGCGCCGACGGCGCCACCTTCCAGGGCGTCGGGGCACACAAGGACTCCGGCATGCTCACCCTCGTGTTCGTCGAGCCGGGCAAGGCCGGGTTGCAGGTGGACAAGGACGGGCAGTGGCTCGACGCGACCCCGCTGCCAGGAGCGTTCATCGTCAACATCGGGGAACTACTCGAGTCCCTCACGAACGGCTACCTCAAGGCGACGACGCACCGGGTCGTCTCCCCCACCGACGGCGACCGGATCAGCGTGCCGTACTTCTTCAACCCCGGCTTCGGCGCGCACCTTCAACCGTGGACACTGCCAGAGGCGTACGCCGCCGCCGCACCGGGTGTCACTCAGGACCCACTCAACCCGATCCACGCCAACCAGTCCGAGAACTACCTGAAGTCCCGGCTGCGCAGTCACCCCGATGTCGCCGCGCGCCACCACCCCGACCTCATCGGCCGCTACGACCTCGATCGCGGCTAACGGGTCCTGCCCTCGCGGAGCATCTCGAGCGCCTTCTCGATCCTTCCGGTGCGCGTCTGCGTCCTTTTCGCCTCGGTGATCCACCGGACATACTCCTTCCGGTGGCTCGGTGCCATGCCCTCGTATGCCGTCCGCGCCGTCGAATCCCCGGCGAGCGCGGCAGCAAAGTCCTCAGGCAGCTCGACCTCACGCGGGGCCTCATCGAGCACCACCTCGATGGGCAGCACCTGCCCCATGGTCAGCCCGGCCGCCTCGCGGATCTCCTTGCGCAACCCGATGAGGTTCTGCCCGCCCATCCGGGACAGCCGTAGGGCATAGGAGGCGCCGTTGACCGTGACCGTTACCGGGAAGGCCTTCATGCCACCCCCGAGCTCAGCCACCTCGTCGTCGGTCAGCACAAAGGCTGCCGCCGGTCCCATCGGCACGACCTCGGCGTCGCGCCGCAGCGTATGCGTCATGTCGGCACACGCTAGCCGACCCATGATCCGGTGACCGCCGTCTACGATCCGAAGCGTGGCCAATTCACCCGAGCACTCACCCGACCAACGTCGACCCTCACCTGAGGAATCCGACCTCCAGATCGCCCGCGCCGGCGGCGTCGTCACCGTCACGCTCAACCGGCCACACCGGCACAATGCGCTCACCGAGGCTATGTATGCGGCGCTGACCGACCTCTTCGCGAACCTGGCCACCGACGACAGCGCCCGCGTGCTCGTCATCCGCGGCGCGGGGGGCAAGGCCTTCGCCGCGGGGAACGAGATCACCGACTTCCTCTCCCACGACCCGGTCCCCTACGAGGCATGGATCCGGCAAATGATGGCCGCCCTCCATGCGTTGCCGCAGGTCACCGTCGCCGCCATCGACGGGGTCTGTGTCGGTGGCGGACTCGGCATCGCGACCCACTGCGATCTGCGTCTGGCCACACCGCACAGCAGGTTCGGCTACCCGATCGCCCGCAGCCTCGGCAACGCGTTGGCCGCTGAGCTGCTCTACCGTTGCGCCGCGGTCTTCGGGCAGTCACTGACCGGCCACATGCTGCTCACTGCCCGCCTCGTCGACGCCGACCGCGCGTATGCCGTCGGCGCACTGACGGAACTGACCGAGGATCTGGACGCCTCGCTGGCGGCCCTCCTCGGTGAACTCACCGTTCTGTCCGGGGTCACCCAGCGCGCGGCCAAGCACCAGTTGCGCCACCTCGCGGCCCGGATGGAACAGGCGCCCGCCGATGACGGCGAGCTGTTGCATACAGTGTACTCGGGTCCGGATTTCGCCGAGGGCGTCCGTGCCTTCAGCGCCAAGGAGAAGCCAACTTTCGGGGGGTAGCCGTGGCGGCCTTTCGCGGGACAACCGATCGGATGCCCGCACGGACCACGAACGCACAGGAGGACAACCATGCCCTATGTGGAGATTCCCGTCGCAGGCGGATCCGCCGAGGCCTATCTGGCCCTGCCCGATGACCGACCCGAGGCCGCCGGCCGCCCGGCCGATCAGGTGCCCGGGGTGGTGTTGTTCAGCGACGCGATCGGATTGCGGCCCCGCATCGCGCAGATGGCCGACCGGATCGCCTCCTGGGGATATGTCGTGTTGGCGCCCAACCTGTTCCACCAGGCCGGGCGCGCCGCCGACATCGGTCCCACCGAAGATCTGCGTGAGCCCGGTGCGCGCGACCGGTTCGGCCCGGCGATGATGGCCCTCATCCGGGGGCTGAGCACGCCCGACTCCCTGTCCGACACGGGGGATTATCTGGCCGCGCTGCGCCGTCAGAACACTGTTTCCGACGGCCCGATCGGAGCCGTCGGATATTGCCTGGGTGCGCGGCTCGCCACCCGCGCGGCCGGGGAGTATGCCCGGGACGTCACCGCCGTCGGTGGGTTCCACGGCGGTGGGCTGGTTACCCCGGCCGGAGACAGCCCCCATCTGTGGATCGAGCGCTCCGAGGCGGCATACGTCTATGGTCACGCCGACCAGGACCGGTCCATGGGACCCGAGGCGATCGCCACTCTCGGTGCCGCCCTGGAACGGGCCGGGCGGCCGGCGACCAACACCGTCTACCGCGGGGCGTTGCACGGGTACACCATGGCCGACACGTCGGTCTTCGACGAGGACGCGTGCGAACGTCATTTTGCCGAGCTGCGGTCACTCTTCGACCGAACGCTGACGTCTGGCGAGTGGTCCCGGCCATCCTGACCGCACATCGCACCTGACGAGAAGGAATCCCATGGCTCAGCAATTCGAGGAGATCAGCCCGCGTCTTGGCGAGTTCATCGCGCGTCAACCGATGTTCTTCGTCGCCACCGCGGCGCGCGACGGACGGGTCAACGTCTCCCCCAAGGGGTACGAGAGCTTGCGGGTGCTCGGGCCGAACCGGGTGGTATGGCTCAACCTCACCGGCAGCGGCAACGAAACCGCCGGTCATCTGCTGGACTCGCCCCGGATGACGCTGATGTTCTGTTCCTTTCAGCGGCAGCCGCTCATCCTGCGCCTCTACGGCACCGCACGAGCAGTGCATCGCCGCGATCCGGATTGGGCAGACCTGGCCGGGTTGTTCCCGCCGGACGTGGGCGCCCGCACCGTCTTCGATGTCACGGTCGAGATGGTGCAGACTTCGTGCGGGTATGCCGTGCCGCTGATGACCCTCGACGGCGAACGTGACCTGTTGCGGACGTGGTCGGCCAAGAAGGGCGAGGACGGGATCGTCGACTATTGGCGCGACAAGAACCAGTCGACCATCGACGGTGCCCCCACCGGGTTGCCGATCGAGCCCAGGTCGGGCCGGTGAGCGAGGGGGCCGAGTGACGCGGGTTTGTGTCGAGGCGCGCACAGGCATACCGTGAAGTAGTGGAAAATAAAACTTCTTTGGGGGCGGCACCACCCATCCTGCAGACCGTCCCGCTGGACTTCCGCTGGCCCGCACTGAGCCCCTTCCTCTTTTGTGTCCACCACGTCGATCATTACCCGCCCGCCAATGACAGCCTCGGGCCGGACGCCTCGCTGGCCGGGCGCGACATCGGCCAGGACTTCGCCGGCATCGACAACTGGCGGATGTATCACGGCGACACCGTGCCCGGCTTCCCGGGGCACCCGCACCGCGGGTTCGAAACCGTGACCTATGTTCGGCGAGGTCTGATCGATCACGCGGACTCCAAGGGTGCCTCGGCCCGCTACGGCCGCGGCGACGTCCAGTGGTTGACCGCCGGCTCGGGCGTCCAGCATGCCGAGATGTTCCCGCTGCTGGACCAGGAAGGGCCGAATCCGCTGGAGCTGTTCCAGATCTGGTTGAACCTCCCGGCTGAAGACAAGAGCGCCGACGCATTCTTCGAGATGTTCTGGGACGGCGACATCCCGCGCGTAACCGCCGAGGGAGTGTCTGTCACCGTCATCGCAGGAGCGTTAGAGGGTCTGACCCCGCCCCAGCCGCCACCGCATTCCTGGGCCGCGCGGCCCGACACCGATGTGGCCATCTGGCACATCGTCATGGACCCCGGGTCGACCTGGACCCTGCCCCCGGCCCGTTTCGAGGATACCGGACGGGTGCTCTACCTCTTCGAGGGCGAGGGCATCGAGATCTCCGGGCAGGGGATATCCGCACGCACCGGTGCCGTGCTCGACCCCACCCGAGCCGCGACGTTGACCAGCACAGGGCACACCGAGATGCTCATCCTTCAGGGGCGCCCCATCGACGAACCGGTCGCCACCCATGGCCCCTTCGTCATGAACACCCAGGACGAGATCGTCCAGGCATTCGAGGACTATCGGCGCACCCAGTTCGGCGGATGGCCCTGGGATCGTCCGGATCCCGTTCATGGCACGGACCCCGCGCACTTCGCCAGGTACCCCGATGGCACGGTCCGTCGCCCGGGCTTGTGAGGTCGGCCTCGCCCGGACGCGGCTGCGTCAGCGGTAGAAGGCGACCGACATCACCGCAGCGGCGGATGGTTCCACGTGATGCGGCATGTCTGAGCGGATGACGAGTTCGCCACCGGTCGGTACGAGGTGACGATCCCCGGACTCCTCCTCGACGAAGGTCACCTCCCCGGCATGCACGCGCAGGAGGCCCCACACCCCGCTGGCCACTTGATGGGCCCCGCGGAGCCCGGTCGGAACCTGTTCGGCCGTCCAGCGCGGCGTCTCCCGCACCCACTCAACCGACTCAGGTAGCTCCCCGATGCGCATCACTATCCTCCTCGAAGTCGCCGAGCGGGCCACCATCGGTGCCACCATCGGCCGATGTGCCCGCCGTCGTCGGACCAACTCAGGATGGCCACGTTGCTCGGCAGCCTGTCCCCGTCGAGCACCAGCCTCGGATCGACGCCGTGCTCGACGGCGCGCCGCACTCGGTGGGCGACAGCTTGTGCCGCGAGGTGTCCCGGAGGGTGGTGGACCCCGGTGACGCTTTCGCGGGTATCGCGCTCACCAGTGGCGATACCGTCGCGGATGACACCAGCAAGGTCGTCCATGGCGCGGTTCATCTCAGCGCGGCTGCTGTAGGCGGCAACGGTGACGTGACGCCGCTGGCGGCGCTGCGGATCGTAGCGGTAATGCCGGACGATCCAACGATCCAGACTGTCGTCCTCCGGATCAATCTCCATCGCCCCTCCTGCCGCCGTATGCCTCTTCCTAACCTACGGGTCCCCACGGGCAATGGGTAGGGGCAGCGGCCGCATGGGGCTGGGACGAGCGGATATCAGGCCCGCAAGGCCTGGGCGAGCTCGGTGAACTCACCGACGAGGGTGGCCATGTCGGCATCCGTATGCGCCAACGACACCAGCCATTGCTCGTCCAGCCCTGGAGGGGTCAGCACGCCCCGGTTGACGCCCCACAACCAGGACAGCTCCGCGACCCCGAAGTCGGTGGCTTTGTAGTCCCGATAGTTGCGTACTGGAGTGGGCGACCAGGTGACGCACCCCTTGACCCCGAACCCGACCGTATGCGCGGGCAGTTCGAACTGATCGATGACCTCGTCCAGGGCTGACATGGCTCGCACGTTGACGGCTTCGGCAGCATCGAGCGCTCCCGGAGTGCAGATCTCGTCGACGGCCGAGGCCGCCGCCATGACCAGCGGGTTGCCGTTGTAGGTGCCGAAGTGCGCCATCCGACCGTCGACAACAACTTCCATAGCCTCAGCAGTGCCGCCGAAGGCGGCCAAGGGCAGCCCCCCGCCGATGCTCTTCGCCAACGTGATGAGGTCGGGCTTGACGCCGAGGCGCTGGGCGGCACCGGCATACCCGGCGGTCAGTCCGGTCTTGACCTCGTCGAAGATCAGGAGCACTCCGTGAGCGTCGCAGGCCGCGCGGACCCCGGCCAGATACCCGGCGTCAGGCAGAACGATGGAGAGGTTCTCCACCACCGGCTCCATGACGACGGCGGCGATCTGCGAGCCGTGCGCCTGGAGCAGCCCGGTGAGGTGGTCGAGGTCGTTGTAGGGGGTGACGAAGACGGTCCCCGCCTCGACGTCGAACGGCACCTCCGCAATGGGGTCCTCCGCTGGACCGATGTCCGCCAACGCCGGCTTCACCGAAACCTGGAGCGCGTCGTAGCCACCGTGGTAGCCACCCTCGATCTTGACGATCGCCCTTCGCCGAGTCTTGGCGCGGGCGGCCCGGACGGCATACATCAGCGATTCGGTACCCGAGTTGGTGAAGCGCAGCATGTCCAGACCGAACCGGGCCTTGAACTTCTCGGCGACGGTGGTGGCCGTCGGCGACGGGGTGACGAACAGCGTCCCGGTGTCGGTCAGCGCCTGGGTGACCCGTTCGACGACGATGGGGTTGAGGTGACCGACGAGCATGGCGCCGAAGCCCATCGACAGGTCGAGCAACTCGCGGCCGTCGACGTCGGTCAGCCAGGCACCGCGCGCGCTGACGATGGAGACCGGGTAGGGATCCCAATGCTGGAACGAACTGGTCACGCCCAGGGGCAGGGTCTTGCTGGCCCGTGCGTTGTGCTCTCCGGAGGCCGGGGTGTTCGCGGTGAACCGGTCCCACTCCGCGGCGAGCAGACTCTGCACCCGGTCAGGGTTCAACGCCCGCGTTACGGCGGGCAGGCGCCGTCGGGTGCCGTACTCGGCCTCGCTGGGAGCCGGGGATCCGGTGGGGACGGCTGTCATGGCGATCACGGTTCCTTCTGCCGCCTCGGCGGCACTCAACACGTCGCGTGCGCGAGTGCGCCTCACTATATCCACGAAACCCCGGAAACAGCATCAATAGATCGTTGATGATGCGCATACGCAATGTGAAATCCACACATGCAACTGATTTCGAAGCCAACTGTTCGTCTGTCTCTGCTCCACGGCGACACCAAGGTAGATGGGTCATGATGGGCCCGTGACCAGCCGTGACCGCACCGTGAAGCGCCGGGCCCGAACGCCGCGACGCCGGATCGGGCTTTTGGCCGCCGCCATGATGCTTCCCTGGGCGTTCATGGCCACTGCGGCCATGGCCGCCACCGGCCCGCCGACGCCCACCGTCTCCGCCCCGGTGACGACCGGAGGGATCACCACGAGCGACCTGACCGTACCGGTCGGCCCGGAACCTGACGGCACTGTGGTCACCTTGGACGCCACGGTGTATTCGCCGACCGGGTCCGGAGCCCACCCGGCGGTGCTCATCGCCCATGGCTTCGGTGGGTCCAAGGAGGACGTGGCCGACCAGGCTCGACGACTCGCCGGGCAGGGTTTCGTCGTGCTCACCTACACCGCCCGCGGGTTCGGGGCCAGCGGCGGCCGAATCCACCTGGACGATCCAGACTTCGAGGTCGCCGACGCCCGCGCACTGGTCAGCCTGCTGGCCAGCAGGCCAGACGTCGTCCTCGATCGACCCGGCGATCCGCGGGTGGGTGTCGTCGGCGGATCGTATGGCGGCGCCCTGGCCCTCATGCTCGCCGCGACCGATCCCCGCGTGGACACCGATGTTGCCCTGATCACCTGGAACGACCTGTCCGATGCGTTCTTCCCCCAACAGGCAGTGACCAAGGCAACGGTCGGAACGCCGGCAGGGGTAGAGGCGATCGACTCCCCTGGACCGTTCAAACGTCTGTGGGCCAACCGCTTCCTCGGCAGTGCCGCGGCCACCCGCCCCGCCGAGGACGGCTCCACGCCGGGCAACCCCCTCTGCGGGCGCTTCGACCCCGCCGTCTGTGGCCCGCTGCTCGCTGCCGCACAGTCCGGGCGGGCCGGGCCAGACCTGCTCGATACCCTCGCAACCCACTCCCCCGCCCCGTTCCTGGACAAGGTCAGCGTGCCTACCTACCTCATTCAAGGCATGACCGACACCCTGTTCGGCCTGGACCAGGCCGACGCCACCGCCCGCGCGCTGGCCGCCAACGGCACTCCCGTCGCGGTGCGCTGGATGGACGGCGGCCACGACGCCGTCTCCACTTCCGCCGACGCTGATGAGGATTCCATCGCCACCTGGCTACGCCACTACTTGACCGATTCTCCCAGCGGCACCCAAAACGGGACCAACGCCCTCCCGGTCCCAGCCTTCACCTACCCAGGGCCGCTGCCTCGGCGAGCCGACCAGGCACCCCTGTTCACCAGCGACGCATACCCGGGCCTGACCGGCTCGAGCCAGCCTCTGACGTGGGTCGACCTGCCTGTCGGTGCGGCGGGTTCCGGCGGCACCCTGCTCACCCCACCGGGTGGCCAACCGGCATCAATGACGAGCATCCCCGGGCTCAGCGCCCTGATCGGCAGCGCCACGCCCGCCACCGGCGCAAACTCCAGCGTGGCCACCTACCCGCTGGCCGCCCTCCCCGGCCAATCTGTCGCAGCCGACATCGCCGAGATCGCCGAGACCACAACGGTGGTCGGAGGGCCGAAACTGCGACTGCGGATAACCTCCACCGGGGACTTCGTCACCCTCTTCACCAGCCTGTGGCAAGTCAGCGGCACCGGCAGTTCAGCCACCGCGAGCCTGCCCCGCTCGCTCGTGGCCCCGATGACGGTCCCGGTGACACCGGGCAAGGCAACCGAGGTCACGCTCACGCTCCCGGCCGCCACCTGGACGATGACCCCCGGCTCCACCTGGCGCGTCCTGCTCACCTCCACCGACTCGGCATACGCCAACCCCACGGCTGCCCGCGTCGACAAAATCGCCGTGCTCGGGTTGACGGTGCCCACGGTGACCGGGACCGCCGTACCCACCGCCGGCAACGCCACCGATACGGAAACGAGTGGCCTGCTGCTCGCGCTCGCCGCCGTGATCGTTGGCCTGGGGGTGATCGCACTGATCGCCAGCCGCCGGCGCACCGCCACCCACCCACGCCCCGATCTTGCCGGCCTCCCCCTGGTCGTGGACGGCCTGGTCAAGTCGTATGCCGATGGGCACCGAGCCGTGGACGACGTCTCCTGGCGCGCCGAGAAGGGCCAAGTCGTCGGCCTGCTCGGCCCCAACGGGGCGGGCAAGACGACGACCATCCGGATGATCCTCGGTCTGATCGCTCCGGATGCCGGAACGACCTATGTCCTCGGGGAACCGATTCGGGCCTCAGCCCCGGTGCTGCGGGACGTCGGTGCACTCGTCGAGGGACCCGGCTTCCTGCCACACCTGACCGGGCGCGCGAACCTGCTGGCCTATTGGCGTGCCACCGGCCGCCCGCTGGAACACGCCCACCTGGACGAAGCCCTGTCGGTGGCCGCGCTCGGTGGGGCAGTGGACCGCCCAGTGCGCACCTACAGCCACGGCATGAAGCAACGTCTCGGGATCGCCCAAGCCATGCTGGGTCTGCCCGACCTGCTCATCCTCGACGAACCCACCAACGGGCTGGATCCGCCGCAAATCGCTGCCATGCGTCCGATCCTGCACGCCTACGCTGCCGCCGGACGAACCGTGGTCATCTCCAGTCACCTCCTTGCCGAGGTCGAGCAAACCTGCAGCCATGTCGTCGTCATGCACGCCGGCCGGGTGATCACCACTGGCGCCGTCAGCGACCTCGTCGCCAGCGCCGACACCACCGTGCTCGAGCTTGGCCCGCAGGGACGCGCCGCTGCCGCGGTCGCCGCCTCGCTGCGGGCCACAACCGGCATACGGTCGGTGGACGTCGAAGATGGCGGCGCCCACGGCAAGGTCACCGTGGTCGCCGACCAGCCCCGCGGCCAGGTGGTTCGCGCCGCGCTCGACGCCGGCGGGGATGTCGTGGGAGTGGGTTCGCGCCGCCACCTCGAGGAGGTCTTCCTCGGCGTCATCTCCGCGGCTGCGGGCGGCGACGACGCGCCTGTGGATGCCCCGGGATCCTCGCTGGTGGAGCGGCTTCGGCAAGTGAGGGCACGATGAGCAGACCCCTGTCGTATGCCGCCGAATGGTCTCGCGAGGTGGGACGGCGACGCACCACTTGGATCCTCGTCGTCGTCCTAGCGCTTCCGGCCATCTTCGTCGGCGCATTCGCCCTGGACACCGGCAGTCCGGGCGCAGCCACGGGGAGCCGGTTCGTTGACATCGCGACCCTCGGGGCGGCCAACTTCACCGCCTTTAGCTTGCTCGTGGCCGCCGAGTTGCTCGTGTTCATCCTGGCCGCGCTGCTCGTCGGTGACCCGGTGCCCACGGAGGCGTCCTGGAGTTCACTGCGCTACCTGCTCACCGCGCCAGTCGGCCGGGCCAGGCTCTTGACCAGCAAACTTGCCGTCGGGCTGACCCATGTGCTGCTGGTGCTGAT
Organism: Nostocoides sp.; assembly: GCA_047974805.1. GTDB lineage: Bacteria > Actinomycetota > Actinomycetes > Actinomycetales > Dermatophilaceae > JAJXUB01. The sequence goes on from JBKECS010000004.1 coordinate 67,748, forward strand.
CATCCTGCCAGCCTGGTCGTTCCTCATCGGCTCGGCCGCATACGGGTTGGCCCCGCTGAGCATCCCCGGAGGCGGCACGCTGAGCAACGGTGACCTGTTGCCCCGGCTCGTTGTGGCCATCGGCTACCTGTTCGTCGCCGTGCTCCCGATCGCCGGCCTCGCCTTCCTCATCGGGGTGGGCAGTCAGACGCCGCTGGCCGCGGTGGGCGGGGCCCTCGTCGTCTACATCGTCAGCGGGATCCTCGACACCATCGACGCGCTCGGCTCGTGGCGAAACGGGCTGCCAGGACACTACGCGCGGGCCTGGCTCGATCTCCTCCAACCCACGATCGACTGGACGGCGATGCGGCACGGGCTGCTGTGGTCGTTGCTGTGGGGGTTGGCACTGTTCGCCCTGGGCTATTGGCGGTTCGCCCGGCGAGATGTGCTGAGCTGACCGCGGTGTCCCGCCACCTGGTGCCCAGGTCTACTCCACCCTGGGCGCCTTGTCGTCGATGCTGCCCTTGAGCACCTCTCCCAGGTCTCGAGCCGCTGCCCGCAACGGTCGTTGCACGTGGCACAGCTCCAGCGGGCCCAGCGAGAGCACACCGACGGAGGCCTCGATTGGGCCGGTCATCACCGGGATGGCCATCCCGAACGCCGAACTGTTCAATTCACCGTTGCTGCACACCACCTCGGTCGACCCGCGTCGTCCGGCGAGGATGGCCTGACCGGCCGCTCCGACCGTCAGGGGGTGACGCCCGCCTGTCCGGTAGGCCACGTGAACGGTGGTCGTTGTCGGCGCGACGACGACCACCGGTACGACCTCGCCCCGGTCGACGACGGTCAGGTGGGCGGTGGCCAGGACGGTGTCCGCAAGGGTCCGCAGCACCGGATGCGCGAGTTCGCTGATCACGGGGGCTACGGCCTTGCCCAAACGGACCAAGCCCACCCCGAGCCGGACCCGGCCACCGGGGTCGCGCCGGACCCCGTCGTGCCCGCGCCAGGTTGCCACCAGGCGATACACCATGGGCCGTCCGATACCGAGTTCGCGAGCGAGTTCGGTGATGGTCAGGCCGTGTGCGTGCTCCGGTCGGGCCAACAGCTCGATCAGTTGGATGCCGCGCTCGAGCGCCTGGGACGTCTCGCCGACAGCATCGACGACTCGTGACTCAACCCTCACACCCATAGTCGAAGAGCTTGACACACAACGCCGCCGGTGTCGCTACCCAACGTCGCGTCGCGTCAGCGAAATCCCGCCGCCACCACGATGGGCAGCGCGGCGGCCAGCACGACGATGGTGTCGACCCGATGCCAGTCGGCCCGGTGGTACCAGGTGCGTCGGCTTGCCGCCGCGAACCCTCGCGCGTCCATGGCGAGCGCCAGCGCGGCCGCATCCGACAAGGCCCGGATGAGCAGCCCGACGGTCATGGTTCGCACGGACTGCGCGACACCACGCAGCCCATGTGGCGCCAACCCTCTAACGCGCCTGGCCCGGGTCATCTCGGTCCACGAGTCACCGAATCGATGCACGCGGTGCAGTGCCGCAGCGATCGCCACGACCGGACGTGCTGGCAGGCGGAGGCGCTGGCCGAGGTGGTCCCCGAGCAGATCGGGATCGATGAACGGGACGAGAACCGCCGACGGGAGCACGATGACGAGAATGCGGGCGAACCCGGTGGCCGCCAGGTCGAGGCTTTGCCCGCCCAGGAGCCAGGTCGACCAAGCCACCGACAGCGCGGCGACGAGCCCGGGGATCATCCGGCGGGCAGCGCGGCGATAGCGCGCCACGGCCCCGATACCCCAACCCATGCCCAACACCGCCAAGGCGAGCTCGACGAGGAGGACCCATACGGACGCTCGCCAGTTCGGGGAGAGGATCCCTGCGGCGATGGGCAGCAGCGCCCCGCCGACGAGCGCCAAGGGACCGGCGCCGATCACGGGACAATATCGGGCGCGTCTGTAAGTGGCCTGCCTGCCCAACCACGGCGACGTGCTCAGCGGCAAGGGCGCGGCAGCCGGCTCCTCGGCGGGGGCAGTCATCATGTCGACCTCGTCAGCGCGGGCGGCCAGATGGAGATCGTGCGTGGCGACGACCACAGCTCCGCCCTGGTTGCGGAACGCCTCGAGCACCCCCACCACCGCGGCCCAGGTGTGCCGGTCCTGACCGATCGTCGGCTCGTCGGCGAGAACCGCCGCGGGTCCGTGCACCACCGCCGCGACGACGGCCAATCGGCGCTGCTCACCACCGGAGAGCAGGCGGGGGTCGGCCGCCTGGAGGTCGCCCAAGCCGACCGCCGCGAGCAACTGCTCGGCTCGGGGCCCGACCTCATCCTCGGGCAGCCCCAATGCCCGGCTGGTGGCCAAGGCCTCGTCCAACACGGTGCCGGCGACGAGCCCGGCGCTGGCCCACTGCGGCACCCAGGCGAGCCGACGGGCCAGGTCTGGTGATGGAAGAGCGCCGGGCGTCGCCTCACCGGAGGTGGGCGCCAGCACGCCCGCCAGGGTCATCAAAGCAGTAGATTTTCCGGCGCCGCTGTCGCCCATGAGAGCGATGATCCGGCCAGGTTCGGTGGTGGCGGAGAAGTTCGCGACCGCCGTGGCCGTCACGATCGATCCGTCGACGCGTTGGCTATCTCGTTCCACGCGAACCTCGCGTGCCCAGGCCGCGCCGGGCTCTCCCTGGGGCGCCGGCGAGGGCAGCAGGAGATCGTCGGGCAGGTCCGGCAGCGGCGGCAGCGGGAATCCCGGCACCCAGAGGCCCGCATCGGCCAGGTCCGCGCCGTGCCGGGAGAGGACCTCGGCGGGGGTTGCGTCCGCGATGACCTGCCCGTCCATCCCTAAAGCGATGACCCGGTCGACGAACGGCAGCCACGGGCCGAGCAGGTGTTCCACGACGATGGTCGTCGCGGCATACCGATCCGCCACGGCGGCGACGCTGGCACGCACCGCTGCGGCATTGGTCTCATCGAGCATGGCGGTCGGCTCGTCCAACAAGAGAACGCTGGGCGCGAGTGCCGCGGCCCCGGCCATGGCCAGTCGTTGGGTTTGCCCTCCCGACAGCGTCGCCGTCGATGTGTCCGGCGGAAGCCGAAGCCGCACCGCAGCCAACGCGTCGGCGACCATCGGCGGCATCTGCTCGCGGGGTGTGCCGACGTTTTCCGGGCCGAACGCCACATCCCGTTCCACGCTGGCGGCCACCACACCGGCGCCAGGCTCTTGCAGGACCAGGCCCACCTCACCGGCGCGCTGCCCGACCCGGTGGCCCTCGACGGTCACCGAGCCGGTCAGCTCACCGGTCCCATCGCTTTCGAGCAGCCCGCCGAGGGCGCGCAAGAGGGTCGACTTGCCCGCGCCGGACGGCCCGACGAGCAGCACGCGCTGCCCGTTCGGGATGTGCAGGTCGATGCCACGCAGGACCGGTTCGCGACGGGCATAGGGTCGCCAGGTCAGGGCGGTGACGCACAGCCCGCCGCGGGAGACGACCGTGTCACCGGCCGCCGGGCCGCCGGACACGGCCTGGTCATTGGACACGCACTGCCAGCTGCTCTTGGCCCGGCGGGAACGCGTTGAGCGCGCCGGCCGAGGCCAGTGCCTTGGTGATCAGCCAACCCAGCCCACCGGCGATGGCCGCACCGGCCACGGTGAGGATGACGCCATAGCTGAGCTGGTACCCCCAGCCCCAGTCGGTCCAGTAGACGAACCACTCGTAGACGGCCTCGAACGGGGCGCTCAAGGCGCCAGCGAGCAGTGCCGTACCGATCCCGAACGACCCGTATGCCGCGAGCGCGAAGGCCAGTTCCGCGCCGGCACCTTGGAGGATGCCCGAGATCAGGGTGGCGGCGCCCCAGGATGATCCGGGCACCATCTCGACCACCGCAGCCACGAGCTCGCAGAGGAAGGCTGCCCCCGGTCGGCGCACGATGAGCCCCCCGACGACTCCAGCGACGAACCAGGGAGCCGCGACGGCCCCCTGGAGCGGGGGAAAGATGTTGGCGAGTACCGTGCTGGGCGCGGCGTAGGCCAGCGCCCACGCCCAGTAGGCGATCCCGAACGCGGCGCCAAGGAAGGTGATCGTCAGGATGTCCACGGTGCGCCAGCCCATGAGCGGACGCGAAGCCAGCACCGAACCGGGGCGACTGGTGGTACCTGCCGTGGCAGTCGTTGTGGCGGTGGCGTTCCCGGCGTTGACTACCCCGGTGTGCCGATGTCTGTCTGCGTTGTCGTTCATGCTGTCGTGTGCACTGTTATTCACGGTGTTCTCCCATGGAAATCGCGATGGATACCCGTGAGGAGAGACCGGCGTGACATCCGGCGAACCGTCAGCCACGACGGTCTCTGAGATCCCGACTCCCTTCGCCGGTGCTAACCGGATCAGGTTCGAGGGTCTGCGGTTGCCCGCACTCTCAGCGCTGATGCGCTCCCCTGTCGTTGCTCACCCAGCGTAGCGCAGTGGCGATCTGTGGCACAGTTGCCTCATGGGTTCTGTTGCATGGAAGGTCCTCGCGGCCGGCTCCGGAATCGTCGCTGGGCTCGTCGCGACGAAGCTCGTCGACGCCGCGTGGTCCGCGGCAGGCCAGGACAAGGTCGGCGACCCGAAGAATCCGCAGTCACCAGCCAAGCAGGCGATCGTGTATGCGGCTCTCTCGGGTCTGGCGGTCGCGGCCGCGCAGACCTTCGCTACCCGGAAGGCCGCGGCCTATTACGAGAAATCAGCCGGGCACCTGCCTAAGCCGTTCGTCGAAAGCTGACCTTCAGATCCCGATCGCTTGACCCGAGGCAGTCGGCGGCAACTCGTTGTAGCAATCCGCCCGCACCTGCCCGGACAGATCGGCCACCGCGTCCATGACCTGGTCGGTCAGCGCCCGACGTGCCTTCCCGCTGGGCATCTGCAGGTAGGGCGATGGTGAGATGGGCGGGCCGAAAGCAACCGTGACGGCGGCCAACCGCGGGAATCGCGCGCCAACCGGTTGAATGTCCTCGGTGCCCTTCAGTCCGACCGGCACGATAGGCACCCCCGCTTTCAGGGCCAGCCAGGCGACGCCGGTTCGGCCCCGGTAGAGTCGTCCGTCCCGTGACCGGGTGCCCTCGGGGTAGATCCCAAACGCGCCACCCTGTGCGATGACGCCCAACGCTGCGTCGAGCGATTCTTGGGCCGCTCGGGAGGAGTGCCGGTCTACGGCAACGGCCCCGATGCTCTCGAAGAGGTGGCGGCGCAGGGATCCGCCGATGCCGGAGCCGGTGAAGTACTCCGCCTTGGCGAGAAAGCTCACCTGACGGGGGGCGGCCAACGGGATCGCGAACGAGTCGATGAACGACAAGTGGTTGCTCGCCATGATGACGCCACCGCGCAGCGGCACATTGTCGGTGCCGAGGATCGTCGGCCGATAGGCGGCGTGAGCAAGCGGCCGCAGGACGCTGCTGATGGCCCCATAGAGCATGTCAGAACCGTAGTCCATAGGGCGCGGCGTGCTCGGTCGAGAGCGGGGCTGGATTCAGAACCGGGGCTCCTCGCCGCGCCCGTCGTCGATGACGGTCCCGCCAAGCAGCCGCTCGACCACCGACTGCCCGGCCTCGATGGGCTCCTCGACCTCCTGGTCGTCGTCACTGATGAGCGATTCCTCCGGCTCAACAGCCTCCCCAACCGGCTCCGGTGGCGTCGTTGGTGCAGGGTCCAGGGCGGTGGCCGCTGCCCCCGGCGCCTCGGTCGGCGCCATGGCCCTGGCCCGCCCCTGTGCCGCGCCACCGTCGCCCTCCCCGCCCGAGGCCCATGACGGAGCCGTATGCGCTGGTGGCGGCGCTGACGACCAGTCGCTGCGCGGGCTGCTCGCGGCGATCCTAGGCCCGGCATCGTCATCCGCAGGCACCGCCCGGTGGTCGGGCCGGTCCCCCGAGCTGCCGTGTTGCGCCTCACCACGGGCCGGCTGGTCACCTCGGTCGCTGCGGGCGGAGGGTTCAGCGCTCTGCAGGGCGCGAACTGGTGCGACGTCGGCGCGACCTCCGGGGGTCGAGGGGGGGTGGAGGTCCGAAGAGCTCAGGACTGCCTCGACTCGCGCGTCCACGCCGAGGACATCGATCAGCGCTTGACGCACGAGTTCGGCGTGTGGGCCGTTGTGCATGGTGGACAGCAGGCCGGGGGTGGCAATGCCGAGAACCAGGCGCTGCCCGTCGTAGTCCTGGACCTGGGCGTGCTCGGACAGCAGCGTCCAGGTCGCCCGGCGCAGGGTGAAGATCTTGGCGAGGACATCGGGCCAGGCGCGGCGCAGTGCCGAGACATCCAGCCCTCCGGGTCCCTTGGCGGTCGGCGCGGCCGGTGATTCGGCCGCAGGTGCGGACTCGGCCGGTGGTGCGGACTCAGCCGGTTCATCGGAGGCCGCATCGCTCATCTCGACCACAGCCGGCGCGGCCGGTGACGACGTTGGCGGTGCGGCCGGTGTTGGCACCGGCTCCGGTGAAACAGTCGGCGCCGGCGTTGGCGATTGCTTCGGCTGCGCGGGCGAGGGCGGTGCCGCCGGGGCCGTTGAGGCGGCCCCGCCGGGCACACCACCGACGTCAAGCCGCCGCTCCAGACGGTCCAGGCGCGCGGCATACCCGTCCTGACCGGCAGCACCAGGCAGAAGCGCGCGGGCAGCGATGAGCTCAAGATGCAGGCGAGGGGCGGTGGCGCCGGTCATTTCGGTCAGGCCGGCATTGACGATGTCGGCGACATAGCTCAGCCCGCCCGGGCCGAACATGGCCGCCTGGGTGCGCATTCGGTCCAGCTGATCCTCGGGCACCCCGGGCAGCACCGATGCGGCGGCGTCGGGCACCGCCTGGATGACGATAAGGTCGCGGAGGCGTTCGAGGAGGTCCTCGACGAAGCGACGCGGATCGGAACCGGACTCGATGACCTTGTCCAGGGACCGGAACATCGAGGCCGCGTCACGGGCGCCGACTGCCATCACCACCTCATCCAGGAGCTCCCCGTCGGTAAACCCCAACAGAGCCGCAGCACCGTCGTAGGTCAACCCTTCCGGGCCCGAACCGGAGATCAGCTGGTCAAGCACCGACAGAGAATCCCGCACCGAGCCACCGCCGGCCCGCACAACGAAAGAGAGCACACCCGGGGCGACCGGCACCTGCTCGGCGGCGCAGATCTGCTCTAGGTATGCCTGCAGCCGGGCCGGTGAGACCAGCCGGAACGGATAGTGGTGGGTGCGGGAGCGAATCGTCCCGATGACCTTGTCCGGCTCGGTCGTGGCAAAGATGAACTTCACATGCTCCGGCGGTTCCTCGACGATCTTCAGCAGCGCATTGAACCCCGCCGAGGTGACCATGTGGGCCTCGTCGATGATGTATACCTTGTAGCGGCTCTGGGCCGGACCATAGCTGGCGCGCTCGCGCAGGTCGCGGGCATCCTCGACACCGCCGTGGCTGGCCGCGTCGATTTCGATGACGTCCACGCTGCCACTGCCCCCCCTGGCCAGCGCGACGCAGGATTCACACTGCCCGCACGGGGTGGGAGTCGGCCCCTGTTCGCAGTTCAAACAGCGGGCCAGAATCCGTGCACTGGTCGTCTTGCCACAGCCGCGCGGCCCCGAGAACAGATAGGCGTGGTTGACCCGGCCGGTCCGCAACGCCTGCATCAGCGGCCCAGTGACATGCTCCTGGCCGATAACGTCCTCGAACGTCTCCGGCCGGTACCGGCGGTACAGGGCTGTGCTCACCGCCACACCCTAGCCGCCGCCGGCGACACCCGACGCTCGAAGCCGGGGGCCGCGGCAGGGGGGCCGGAACGCAGGCATACGGTGGGGTGGTGAGCCAATCAACCGAAAGCACCCCGCTGCGGCTATCCCTGTTAGACCTGGCCATGGTGGGTCACGGGCAGGACACGGGGGAGGCGCTGCGCGAATCGCTGGCGCTGGCCAAGGTCGCGGACAGGACCGGCGGGTTCGAGCGGCTGTGGTTCGCCGAACATCACAACATGCCATCCATCGCGAGCGCGGCGACCTCCGTGCTTATCGGCCAGGTCCTTGCCGTCACCGATCGACTGCGGGTCGGTGCCGGCGGCGTCATGCTGCCCAACCACTCCCCGCTGGTCATCGCCGAACAGTTCGGCACCCTCGCCGAGCTCTATCCGGGCCGGGTGGACCTCGGGCTGGGCCGGGCCCCGGGCACCGATCAGGCGACCCTGCGCGCCCTGCGTCGCCGCCCCGAGGACGCGGAGAACTTTCCGGCCGACATCCGCGAGCTACAGGCCTACCTCGGTCCGGACGGGGCCGGCGGGATTCATGCCACCCCCGGGCGCGGCACCAATGTCCCACTCTGGGTCCTCGGCTCGTCCATGTTCGGGGCCACCCTGGCCGCGGCATACGGCCTGCCCTATGCGTTCGCCAGCCATTTCGCACCAGACGCCCTGCTGCCGGCGTTGTCGGCCTACCGGGAGAAGTTCCAACCGTCCGCTCAGTGTGAGCGCCCGTATGCGATCGCTGCGCTAAACGTCATCGCGGCGGACTCCCCCGCCGAGGCCGACGCGCGGGCCGACCGGGTGCTGCGAGGACGGGTGCGCTCCCTTGCTTCGCGTATGCCGCAGTTCGCCGGGGACCTCAACCACGCCACGATCGACGCCTTGTTGGCCTCACCCCTGGGTGCCCAGGCGCGCCACATGGTCAGCGCCACCGCTGTAGGCACCGCCGAGCAGGTGGAGGAGTATCTGCGCGATTTCCGCGATCGGACCGGGGCGGATGAACTCATGGTGACCAACCCGGGCCCAGGCTTCGCCGAGCGTCGCCGAACCCTGGAGATCCTCGCGACGCTGACCTGAACCACCCCGGGCAACCCGTGGCATACGCTGCACCGCCCGTGGCATACGCTCGGTTCGTGCGCATCGATGTCTGGTCCGACCTGGTCTGCCCCTTCTGTCACATCGGGCGGCGCCGCTTGGAACTTGCCTTGGCGGGCTTCGAACACGCGGACGAGGTCAGCGTGACCTGGCACTCCTACGAGCTGGACAGGGGCGCCTTGCCGATCGAAGATCAACCGACCATCGACCTGCTGGCGGACAAGTACGGCAGGTCCCGGGAGGAACTGGTCGCCCAGCACGAGCACATGGCCATCGAGGCGGCCGATGTCGGGCTGGACTTCAACTGGCGTGAGCTGGTCGGCGGCAACTCCTACGACGCCCACCGGCTTATCCACTACGCGCGCTCGATCGACCAGGAAGAGCCGGTGACTGAGCGTCTCATGCGCGCCTGGTATTCCCACGGCGCCGCCCTCGGCGACCGTCAGGTGCTGCAGGAACTGGCAGTCGCGGGCGGGCTGGATGCGGATGCCGTCGCCGCGCTGCTGGAGTCCGACGATTTCGGCATGGACGTGCGCACCGACGAGGCGCAGGCCGCTGAGATCGGGATCAGCGCGGTGCCAACCTTCGTCTTCGACCAGAAGTATGCGGTGCAGGGCGCTCAACCGGTGCCGGTGTTCCTCGCTGCGCTGCGACAGGTGTGGGACGAGCGCACCGTCGCTCCGACTCCCGCCGAGGATGGCTGCGGCGCGTGCGCCTGCGGCTCGGGTGGGTGCGGGGCCACGTCCACCGTGTGACCGGCCACAGCATCGCCAGTGTGGCTGTTTGCGTCGGGTTTGGCGGTTTGCGCTGGGTGTTGCCGGCTCGGCGCCCATATCCGGTGCGAATGGCCACGTTCCGTGCCTGACATGGGCTGGGCCGCATACGAGGACACCCCGCGTACCTGGAAGAGCTCGCCTACCCTTGCTGCATTCCTGCCCTGGGGGAGTTCGGTGAGGTACCACCACGCGGGGTGCCGCCGACCAGTCTAGGTCACTCGCGCCATCGCGTCGGATCGAGCCTCTCGGCGCGGAACTATCCCACTCACCGCGTCGTCACGTGAGCACCCGATCCAC
>JBKECS010000050.1:0-93233 GCA_047974805.1 Nostocoides sp.
GGTGTCATGAGCGATCAGGAGGCGGCTGGCGCAATGGCCCGGACCGTGGGACAGGTGGCCGAGACCTTCGGGATCACCGTGCGCGCCCTGCACCACTATGACGCCATCGGGCTGCTCTCACCCAGTGACCGCTCGTATGCCGGCTACCGGCTCTACACCCCGGGCGATATGGCCCGGCTGAGCGTCATCGTCGGCTACCGGCGGCTCGGAGTTGCGCTGAGCGACATCGGGCCGCTGCTGGACGCCGACGACGCCACGATCACCGATCACCTGCGACGGCAACGAGACCTTATCGGCGCCCGGATCGCGGAGTTGCGCCAGCTCGCCGTCGCGTTGGACACCGCCTTGGAGGCGACCATGGATGACCAACCCGCCACGACCGATGACCTGCGTGCCCTGTTCGGCGACAGCTTCGACGACTATGCCGATGAGGCTGAGCAGCGATGGGGTGAGAGTGCCGCCTGGGCGACATCCCGGCGGCGGACCGCGCGCTACAAAAAGGCCGATTGGGCGGAGATCAAGGCCGAGCAGGATGCGGTCACGCAGGCATTGGCACAAGCCAAACGGGCGGGCCTGGCGCCCGAGAGCACCGAAGCAATGGACGCTGCCGAGAACCATCGACAACACATCGACCGCCGCTTCTATGACCTGGCGTATGCCGTGCATCGTGGCCTGGGCGACCTCTACGTCACCGACCCCCGGTTCACCGCGACGTACGAGGCCATCGAGCCGGGGCTGGCGGCATACGTTCGCGACGCCATCCATGCGAACGCGGATGCGCATGGCGGCGACGTCGGAGGTCTGTCCTAGGCTCTGGGCGTGACGCAGCGCGGAATCTTCATCGCCTTCGAAGGTGGCGACGGTGCCGGGAAATCCACCCAGGCACGGCTGCTCGCGCAGACGTATGCCGATGCCGGGCGTACCGTGCTGCTCACCCGCCAGCCGGGGGGCACCGAACTCGGGCAGTCCATCCGCGAGCTGGTCCTGCACGGTGACCATGTCACTCCCCGCGCGGAGGCCCTGCTCTATGCGGCGGACAAGGCGCAACACGTCGAGCAGGTCATCCGGCCCGCCCTCGCACGCGGCGAGGTCGTTATCACCGACCGGTTCACCGACTCATCGGTGGCCTACCAGGGTGCCGGGCGACAACTCGGGGCGCGGGAGATCGCTCAGGTGCAATCCTGGGCGGTCGGCGGACTCACCCCAGACCTGACCCTCGTCATCGACGTCACGGCGGCGGAGGGCCGCCGCCGCCGTGGTGAGGTTCACGACCGGCTCGAGGCCGAACCCGACGCCTTTCACGAGGCGGTACGGGAACACTTCAACGCCTTGGCGTCCGCGGCGCCGCAGCGGTATGCCGTGATCGACGGCGGTCAGCCAGTCGGTCGGATCGCCGCCGCCGTCCTCGATGCGGTCCGGGCACACGACCTGCTGTCCAACGAGTCTGGCGTGGCCCGATGAGCATCTGGGATGAGGTGGTCGGGCAAGAACCAACGATCGAGGTGTTGCAGCGCGCGGTTGTCGATCCTGCCTCCGGGACGCACGCGTGGCTGTTCACCGGTCCGCCGGGTTCGGGCCGGTCGGTCGCGGCCCGAGCCTTCGCGGCTGCATTGGAGTGCCCGGACGGCGGCTGCGGGGTCTGCCGGGAGTGCCGGACCGCCTATGACGGCACGCACGCCGATGTCGACCTCGTCGCCACGGAGGGGCTGTCCATCGGGGTGAAGCAGACCCGCGAACTGGTCGAGCTAGCAGCCCGGCGCCCATCGGTGGGGGCTTGGCGGGTCATCGTCGTTGAGGATGCCGACCGGCTCGGGGAGAGCGCCGGCAACGCGCTGCTCAAGGCGATTGAGGAGCCGGTATCTCGGACCGTATGGATGCTGTGTGCGCCCAGCATCGAGGACGTCCTGGTCACCATCCGCAGCCGCGCCCGGCACGTGCGTTTGCGCACCCCGCCGCCGGAGGCGGTGGCCGACCTGTTGGTCCGACGGGATGGCATCACGCCGGTGATGGCGTTGCACGCCGCCCGTGCCGCGCAGAGCCACATCGGTCTGGCGCGCCGGCTGGCTCGGGACGAGGGAGCCCGGATCCGCCGGCGCGACACGCTGCGACTGGCCACGGCGATCCATTCGGCCGGTGAGGCGGTCGATGCAGCCGCTGATCTGGTGAGCATCGCCGATGAGGAGAAGGAGAAGTCGCTGACCGAACGCAACGCGCAGGAGCGGGCACGACTGCTGGAAACGCTCGGCGCCGACCCGGGCGCGCGCACCCAGCCCCCGCATGTGCGGGCTCAACTGTCCGCCTTGGAGAGGGAGCAAAAGACCCGGGCGACCAGGTTGGGACGCGATGTCATCGATCGGTCGCTGACGGATTTGCTCTCGCTCTACCGGGACGCGCTGGTGCGGCATACCGGTTCGGGGCTGGCCCTGATCAACGAGGACAACGCCGGCCTGGTCGACGAACTGGCCCGCGCCTGGTCGCCGGAAGGGCTGCTGGGCTGCATGGATGCGATCAGAGCGGCTCGGGAACGGATCGAGGCCAACGGCGCCCCACTGCTCATGCTCGAGGCCATGGCTTTGCAGCTTCGCCTGCCCGGGTGAGCCGACCGCGACGCGCTCGGGTAGATGGGTTAGCGTCGCCGCGTGACTGTTTCGCGCTCTGCCCGGGTCGGCATGGCCATCTGCGCTGTGTTGGCCCTGGCCGCTTGTTCCGTTCCAGGGGTTGGCGGGCCGCAAACCCGGACGACGTCGGTGCCGCCCCAAACGCCGCCGCCGGGGATGGCCGGGCTGGAGAAGTTCTATCAGCAGACCTTGACCTGGAAGGACTGCAACAGCGGCGACCAGTGCACCCAGCTGCAGGTCCCGCTGGACTACGACGCCCCGTCCTCCACCGTGGTGACCCTGGCAGTGATCAAGGCCCCGGCAACGGGATCTTCGCAGGGGGCCATCCTCTACAACCCTGGGGGGCCGGGCGGCTCAGCGGTCGATTTCGTCGCCGCCGCTGCCGATCGGGTGCTCAACGCAGGGGTTCGTCGCAACTATGACCTCATCGGGATGGATCCGCGCGGGGTCGGCCACTCCGACCCGATCGAATGCCTGGACGACAAGGGTCTCGATGCCTTCCTGGCGCAGGATCCGACGCCAGACTCTCCGGCTGAGGAACAGGACTTCGCGGCCAACTCGAAGTCGTTCGCGAGCTCGTGCAAGACCAACGCCGGTCCGTTGTTGGCTCATGTGTCCACCGAGGATGCCGCGAAGGACATGGACATCCTCCGGGCGGCCATCGGGGAGCCCAAACTCAACTACCTGGGCGCGTCCTATGGCACCTTCCTCGGCGCGACGTATGCCGACCTCTTTCCCCAGCTGGTCGGCCGGTTCGTGCTCGACGGCGCGGTGCCGCCGGACCTGACCAACGAACAGATCAACCTGGGGCAGGCCAAGGGCTTTGAACAGGCGACCCGGGCCTGGGCGGCCGATTGCGTGTCCAGCGGCACTTGCCCCTTGGGGACGAGCGTCGATCAGGTGGTGCAGGGCCTGCAGGACCTGTTGGTGCAGATCGATCAGAACCCGCCAACGAACACCGGGGATTCCACGGTCCCGGCCTTGACCGAGGGCTGGGCCTCGATGGGCGTGGCAGTGGCCATGTATGACCAGGGCATGTGGGGCCAGCTGGACGACGCCTTGTCCTCATTGGTGAGCAGCGGAGATGCCAGCGGTCTGATGGACTTGGCCAACGCCTACGCCGAGCGTGACCCGGACGGCACCTACGCGAACAACATCATGCAGGTCATCTATGCGGTCAATTGTCTGGACCGCCCGGACACCGCGAGCCTCAGCGATCACCAGCGCCAGGCCGCGGAGGCGGCGAAGGTTGCTCCGACATGGGGGAAGTTCCTCATGTGGAGTTCGCTGCCGTGCGCATTTTGGCCCTATCAGGGGGACAACCCCCCACACCCGATCGCCGCGACCGGCTCCGACCTCATCGTCGTCGTCGGTACGACCCGCGACCCTGCTACGCCGTACGAGTGGGCCGTGCGCCTGAATGAGCAGCTGGCCAACTCGACGCTGGTGACCTTCGACGGAGACGGGCACACGGCATACGGGCGAAGCAACAGCTGTGTCGACCGGGCGATCGATGACTACTTCACCAAGGGCACCGCCCCGGCGCCGGATCTGCGATGCTGAGCACGGCCGAACAACAGCGACGGAAGGGTGAGGACGATGGGGCGTCCGGTTCATTTCGAGATCCAAGCCGATAACATCGAGCGGGCCAAGGCGTTCTATGCGGCGGCATTCGGTTGGACGTTTCAGGACTACAGCGCCTTCACCGGCAGCCCCTACTGGGGCGTGGTGACCGGGGAGGAGTCCGAACCGGGCATCAACGGCGGCCTGTTGCAGCGACCCGTGCCCGCCCCCGGGCTCGGGCAGGGGACCAACGCCTGGGTGGTCACCATGGGCGTTGACGACTACGACGCCACCGAGGCGAAGATCCTGGCTGCCGGAGGTCAAGTCGCGCTCCCGAAGTTCGCCCTGCCCGGGATGGCGTGGCAGGGCTACTACCTCGATACCGAAGGCAACACCATCGGCATCCACCAACCTGATGAGAGCGCCGCCTGAGCGTTGGCGCCGCATCAGCGTGGGGCCGCCGGGTCTGTGATCGGGCTGCGTGGAGGTTCGTTCGTGCGCCCTGGCGCCCCCTTTGACCTCCATAGACGCGGTCGAAGGGCCCCGGATTGCCCGGGGAGGGGCGGTTGGCGCCCGTCGCGTCAACCCTGAGTTTCGGCCTGTGCCAGATGGGTCCGTATACTCGTGCCTCGCGCCCCACCCGGGGTGCACGCCGCCTTAGCTCAGTCGGCAGAGCGATTCACTCGTAATGAATAGGTCGTCGGTTCGATTCCGACAGGCGGCTCAGATGGTGCCCTCGACTCCGGTCGAGGGCATTTCTGCTGCTCAGGGCACGTATGCCGCCGCGCTGCTCTCTCGCTGTTGAGTTCTCAAGGGGTGTGGGGGTCGGCCATGAGTCGGCCGAAGTCCGTACCGAGTCCGTATGCCGCTCAGTCGTCCTCCGCAGGCCACCCCCGATAGCGCTCCGGGCCCCGTTGGCTTCGCCGGACCCAGCCGAGCCGGAGCAGGTCGTCGAGCTGAAGCCGCACCTCCGGTTCGGTCATCCCCAGCCGGGCCGCGAGTTCCTCAACGGTGACCCACTGCCCCCGTCGGCGCTGAACGCCAGCCTGGACCTGATCGCGATGAACCCCGCTCCCGTCGGACTTGTAGACGCGAGCGTGGTCGACGAGGTCATGGAGGTGCTTCGAGCCAGTCGCACCCTCCCAGAACCCGAGCAGGTGGTCGAGGCCGCCGCGTTGACGTGCTGCGCGGGCCAGTGCAACCGAGACAAGCCCGTTGAGGTTCTGGTCTCGATCAGCCGCCCGCAGCAGCAGCGCGGTGAGTTCCGCAAGGTCTGGGTGGACATAGTCAGTCACGATGTCTCTCCTTGTCGGGTGATGCGGTCGAGCGCGTCCGCTACGGCGTCGAGCTCGGTGTCATAGAGATGCGCGTAGATGCGGGACGTCGTCGTGATCGACGAATGGCCCATCGCCTTCTGGATGTAGCGAAGGTCAGCGCCAGCGGATCGCGCGAGGCTTCCGAACGTCCGGCGCAGGTCGTGCGGTGTGACGTCGACCAGTCCAGCCTTCGTGACCGCCGTGTCCCAACGAGTGCGGCGACGGAAGTTGCCGACCCGGTCGACTCCTCCGCCTGGAGCGGGGAATACGAGGTCGTCAGGAGCCTTCCCGTCGGCGGTTGCGGCGAGTTCGTCGAGCAGGAGACTCGGAAGGGCGACGTAGCGGCGTGATGCTCTGGATTTGGGCGGGCCGAGGTGGACCCGACCGCCTGCCTCCGTCGCCGCGGCCACAACGTGGAGCCGGCGAGTCGTGAGGTGAAGAGCGCTCACGCGGAGTGCGGCAACCTCCGACCAACGAAGGCCGGCCAAGCCCATGGTCAAGACCTGACCGCGGCCCGCCACTCCAACAGCGTCCGCCAACGATAGAAGTTGAGCAGCGGTCAGGATCCGATCACGAGGAGGCGCCGCCGCCGGGAGGGCCACGCCTTTCGCGACGTTGTTAGCGACCAGCCGTCCAGCGACAGCGCTGTCAAGCGCCAAGGCCAGGACCCGATGAGCCATCCGGACGGTGTCGGGCCCCTTGTCCAGGTCGTTGACAAACCGCTGTACGTCCGAACTTCGCAGGCGCCCAACGGGATACGCGCCCAGAACGGGGGAGACGTTGCGCCACGCCGCCCGGTAGTTCTGTTGGGTCGTCGGCCGCCGTTGTGGCAGCTGCTCGGCGGCGTAGGTCTTCCAGATCGCTTCGAGCGTTGCCCGGCCGGCTTTCGGATCGACCCAGCTTGCCGAGCGAAGCGACTCTCTTTGGGTCGCCAGGAAGTGCTCCGCGGACCGCTTGGTGTCGAAGACCTTGGCGTGCTCACGGCCGGTCGGGTCGTAGTACCGGGCGTACCAGCGGACCCGACCTGCCTTGGTCGTGCGGCGTTCGACCGCCACGTCAGGAGGCCCTGACGCGGCCGGCCTCAACCCGGCAGCGGTCGAGCCAGGCTCGGACGTCGGAGGCGGCATACCGCACATTTCGAGCACTCAACCGCCTGAATGCGGGGCCCTCGCCACGCATTCGGAGGTCTGCCAGCGTGGACGGTGCGAGCCCGAGCCAGTCGCTCACCTGCTTGGGCGTGAGAAAGGATTCCTGCTCACTGGACACCGAAGATCGCCTCCTTCGTGAGCTTCGCGACCGTGCTCCCGGTCTTGTCCGTCCATTCCTTGCGATAGATCACCAGGTCGGGCGCGATCTGCCATGCACCACGCGCCCAGATGCCCGGCTCTGCGACCCAGCGGTTCACGGGCAACGTGCCGGTGCGCGGGATCGTCGGCCCAGTAGTGGCGCTCGATGGAGAGGCGAGCGCGAGGGCGACAGCCACTCCGGCCGCGAGGACGGCTCCGAGGACGAAGGCCATGATGTTGCGGAACATGAGTTTCCTTTCCTAGATGGGGATTTCACTGTGGTGATCGCGTCGCCAGGCCATGGCTTGCTCGACGTGATCGCGGTAGGTGGCGTAGTCGAGGTGGTCCCCGCGGAATCGAGCGAGGGGCTGTCCAGGTGTCTGGAAGTAGCCCTCGCCCGGGGCAAGGTCCTCGTTTGACGCGGCAATCTCGGGTGTCGAAGGAAGCACCATCCGCCAACCGTCGGCAGATTCGAGCCGGAACACGACCCTTGTGCTGATTTGGTCGCGGCGGTACCCGCCGAGCACGTCGGCGTCGGCCCTTTGCGCGGCCAGCATGACGACGATCGCCGCCTTGAGCCCTTCGGCAAGCAGCCGTTGCACGTACAGCTCGGCCCGGGTCCGCAGTCGCTCGTTCGGCTTACGGGCCGCCGAGGTGTCATCGGCCGAGCACGCCGCGAGGAACGCCGGGTACTCCTCGAGGACGACCATGACAGCCGGCATCTGTGCAGTTGGTTCGCGGATTGCGTCGAGGCGTGACGAGCGCAGGTGCACGAGCCGATCTGCAAGTGTCACGTTGACGAGATGTGCCAGGACGTCCACCGCGTGCGCGAGTGACTCGCGTTCGGTGCCGAGCGATATGAGGTGCTCATCGGGGCCCTCTGCAAACGGCGCCAACAGCAGGCCGGTCGGGTCGATACCGCAGACCAGAACGTCAGGCATTGCCGCGAGCTGAGTGATGCACACCTGAAGTGACACGGACTTGCCCGAACGGGTCCCGCCCACGAAGAGTGAGTGGGATGCGGGGGAGAGCGGGGACCACGTCACCTGCTGCCCCGACTCGTCGCGGCCGAGCGCGAGACCATCGGCGATTGCCGCCGTCCCGGGTGTCGGCGTGCTCGCCTCGCGAGCCAGAGCAAGTGGCTGATCCCACCGCCAGATGAAGGCAACTAGCGACGGGCGGATGGGCCGGATGTCCAGACGTGGTGCGTCGAAGAAGGCTGCGAGAGCTGCTCGTTCACGCTCGACGTCGGCGAAGGTGACGCCGAGCGGCAGCGTCCACTGGGCGTGGACCGCCGCGCCGACGCTCGTGATCCGGAGCGGTGACGTCGGGGCGCGGAGGGAGCCGAGCCCGACAGCAGCTACCTCGGAAGCCCATCCGTGCTTGCCCCAGCGGCGGACGCGGAGGGAGCGCAGCCACGGTGTGGCGCGGCACCAAGGCTCGAACCACAGTGACCGCGTGCCGAGCACGAGCAGCGCTAGCGATCCTCCGAGCAGCATCCATGGAAGCGCGGGGAATGTCAGCGCCGTGAGCAGTGCCATCGCGAGGGCTGGGAGCACCCTCCGACCAGAGGCGCGAGCCCAAGCGAGCACCGCCCCCGGTGTGAGGAACGCGATGACGGCGAGCATCACGCTGCGCCCTTGTTCTCGGACGCAGCGCGTACCTGCTCAACGGCCGACGCGTCCCAGTAGACGTTCTCCGTGACGCCGACGATGCGGGCATCCCGTCCCGACCCCTGGCGCTGGACGCGGGTCGAGACCGTGACCCGCAGGTCCTTGAAGCGGACGGGACCAGGAGCCAGCACGGGCTGCTGCGGGGCCGGCACCTGAACCGTGTAGACCTCCGTGCGTGCCCGGCCGAACTCCTCGACCAGTCGCAACGCCTCAACGACCCAGAGCAGGACGCCGTTGTCGTCGACGGCTTGCGGCCGCGGCTGACCCGGACCGACGTTGGTGCTGAAGTCCAGGCGCGGCCCGACGACGCCCGTGCAGTTGTGCAGCCCCTCGAACAGGGCGCGATCTGCGGTGAAGTTCACCCTCATCTCCTTCGATTAGGACGGCCTAGGTGGTCCGTCTCCCTAGAGGAAGGTGCGAGGAACTGCCGTTCTGTGACCTCCTCGTCACTGACCTCTGTCGGCCGGATGGATCGGCGCGACAGAACCAGTGAACCAGAATCGTGCATCATGCACAACCAGCGCACAGTTGGTGCGTCTCGATCGACGGGTGCACGCGGGCCCCGTACTGTCGAGGCATGCCGGAGAAGGGCGCGCATCTGGAGGCGCACTACCAAGAGGTCCTAGAGCGTGAGATTGAAGCCACGCGACGGGCGCTCACCGGCTTGACCACGGTGGTGAGCAGCATTGATGCGCGACTTGATGAGTGGAGCGGTCACACGGCGCACGGGGTGATGGACGACATGTTCGTGCTTGACACCATCCAGGACCTCGGCCGGCTGAAGCAGCGAGCGGACAAGGCAATCAAGCAGCTCGCGATTCACGCCGTCCGCGACCGCAACGTGCCCGCGTCTACCGTCGCTCGCGAGTTGGGCGTTGCGCATACAACCGTGACGCGGTGGGTAGATGCCGGCTGAGGCGTCGGAGGGGAGCGGCGGCCCCGACGCGGAATCAGTGGCGGAGCAGAAGCGCGTCACCAGTGAGCGTGTCGAAACGGCGTTCAAGAAGGTCGCTAGGGACGGGCGGTACAGAAGTGTTTTGGCGACTTCGTCCGAGCTTGGTGCAAGTATCTCTACCACCAGACTGGCCCGTCTCGCACTGGTAGTAGCGGTCGCCTCCATGGTCGTGGCGGCTGTGACGCTGGTAGTGGCTCAGGTTGACGGGGTCACCATCATCGAGTTGCTGTCGAAGTGGGTGGCTGGCCGAGGGCGGTAGTGATCAGGTTGTCCATTCTCGGCCGCTTCGAGCAACAGCCACACTGCGGACGTCGATACGATCTCGCGCCACTCACCTGCGTCGAATGTCGTCACGACTTGGTCGCCTCGCGTTGAGGTGGCCAGTGCTAGATCCGATTCAGCGCCGTCCGCTGGCTCCGCCGCGACCTGAACGTCGTCGATCACCAACAGACCTAGCAGGGCGCGAAGCCCGCGGGACCAGGTCATTTGGCGCCGGCTGTGGGAAGACTGCTCCCACTCGTTCCAGAGCTCGACGTCGTCGACGAGGCCGCCGGTGGTGACGTCATGAAGGATGCCCATTGGAGTTCGGTTGCCGCGTCGTCCTTTCTTCGAGGCGCCACGGGCCACCTCGTCGGCGGCATCCCAGCCGTTCTTCACGAAGTAGCGATTGAGACTGTTGCCAGCCTCGTCGAGGCTCACAGGCCGCATGTCCTGGGCGTGCTCGGAAGCGAAGAAGCCCGCGCGTCCCGTGATGCGTTGCCACGCCCGTACGATCGGGCCGCGGGTGGCCAGCGCTGCGAAGTGCGCCTCGAACTGCGGGTCCCCGCCGATGCCTCGCCAACGAGCGGATTTCGTCGGATCCAGGAAGACGAGCACGTGCAGGTGCACGTGCCACCCCGCAGCGCCGTGGGTGACCTCCACGACGCGGAGCGTACCTACCACGCCAGCGGCGGCCTTGAAGTTGAGCCACGGCTTGCCCCCGACGAGACGCCGCCACGACCCCGCTGCGCCGTCCCACAGGTCGTCGAGCGCATCCTCTCGGGTGTGCTGCATCGTCAGCGTCAGCAAGACAACCGCGCCGCCCTGGCGCCGCCACTCGTCCAGCCCCTGGCGGAGTTCCTCGGCGCGGTGCTCGCCGATGACAGCCGAGCACCGAGGGCACGCCCAGACTGAGCCGCACGACACGACCCCCCGCCAGCCGGCGATTCTTTCACCCGGTTCCCCCTCAGACATGACCAGGGCGACCCCTGCCGAGTCGTGCGGCGCCATGCCGCACGCGCGAACACGGTCCAGCGTCGTGATCGAACGCAGGGCACGACGAGCCTTGAAGCGCGACCGGCGACGAGCGTGCCGAGGCGTGAGGGGGGCACTGTTCGCATAAGTATCAAGAAGGCCGACGGCTTCGCCGTCGGTGCCGAGCCAGGCTTCGGGGCCGAGCGCTCCGTCTGCGCGCGGCGCTGGCGCGCCGTGCTCGACTCCGGCATCGTCCCCGGCCAGGCTCGGACCGTGAGACATGGTGGCCTGTGAGCTGCTTCCGTGGATCACCGACGACGTGGCACCATCGAAGGGCGCTCGCGTCGCGTGGGAGGTCTTGATCATCGTTCTCCCTCTCTCGCGGGGCCCGTCCCGACCAGGGGACGGGCCCGTTTTCGTTGGTGCGAGAGAGCAGTGGCTGCGAGACTGACGCAAGCCCGCCCTTGCGAGGGACCGGGAAGTGACGTCGGGAGCTCCCGCCGGACGACGGGGCCCGAGCGTCGCGCCCAATTCGGCAGCAACTTGCTGCCGAATTGGCAGAAGTGCAGCAACCTGTTGCACTTCTGCGTCGACGCGAGGTTGGGCCACAACTTGCGGCCCAACTGCGGGGACGCCACCGAGTCCGTACGGAGTCCGTACGCCGCTCGGGTCAGCCGATCCGACCGCACATCCCAACGTCGGCCCGGAGCGTCAACGCCGGTGCATCCGACTGCCTCGACGTCGCCGCAGACCCTCGTAATGAATAGGTCGTCGGTTCGATTCCGACAGGCGGCTCCCAGAAGAACCAGAGATGCCCTCCACAGGCGTGGGGGGCATCGCTGCTGCGCAGGGAGCGACTGTTACCTCGTCGTCGCCGCAAATGAGGCTCAGCTGCTCAGTCCGCGAGGTCTGCATGTGGGGTAGGGGTGCCCACGGGGGTGGTCGGAGGGCAGCGGACGCACGGACGAGCCGCGACACGGGGTAGGGGTGCCCACGGGGGGTGGTCGGGTCGCCTGGCAATGTACAGTTGACGCTTTTGGTGCCGTGTTGTCCCAGACCTGACGTCGGCCAAATCAGCTGAGCACCTGGGCCAGGCGCATCCCCAACGCAGTCGCGTGACGCACCGGCAACGGAGTCACGCCTAGGTCAGCGAGCACCCCGTGGGCGGGCCCGATGCCGAGGACTGGGCTCAGTGCTTCTGCCATGGCCACGGTCAGCTCCCGCCTGGCTGGCTCCGCCGACTCGAGAAGGACCTCGGCATCGATGGTCGAGCGCACCTGGGCACGATCCGCCGCGGAGAGCGCCACCGTGGGGTTAACCGACGACAGGACGCCGTGGGGGAGCCATTGACTAGTGGCCGGCGGCCGTTCGCCGAAGACCTCGACGGACACCTGCTGCTGCAGACTGTCCGGCAGCACGGCAAGGCCAGCGCCCAGCTCCCGCAGACCAGACAGGTCGGTGCCGACCATGGCGTACCCCAGGCGGAGTGTAGGGGTCTGCGGTACTGTCGCCAGCGTGATGCCCAGGGGGATCCGATCTACTTCGCGCTGACTCTCCAGAGCCAGTTGGTCGGCGATGCTCGCCGTCGGGGCGAACACCTGGTGTGCCTGAGCCAGCGCTCGCTGGGCATCCTGGCGGGCTGCGGGCGCCTGCGGCCCAGAACGGGTCGAGGGCAGCGAACCGATAGCGCCGGCCATGACGACGGTCACCCGAGCGACTCGCCACGCCTGTGTGGCGGCTACGGCCGACAGAGCATGCGCGCTCGTGCCTGCGACGATCAGGTCGGTGTCCGTGCCGGTGAGACTGTGCGCGGCCAGTTCAACGAACTCGTCGATCGACGCCACCGATTCGGGGGGATTGTTCATCTCCTCGGTGACCGTATGCCGAGTCGCCAGCGCAGGCTGGGTCGGGTCGAGGTGCCGAAAGCGTCCCGGCGCCATGGTGACCACCTCATCGAGGTCCCGGCCTAGTGCGGTCACCAATCGCTGGGCGAGCAGGGCCCCAGCATCGCGGTAGGGGGGCAGGATCGCGCCCCAGAGTACTCGCGTCATGATCGCGGCTTGGCCGGGGCAGCGAACGACTGCAGGGCCAAGACGAACGACACGACAATGATCTCAACCCCCACCATGACCATGACCATCCCGACAATGGGGACCCGGGCAGCGATCGGAGGCAGGTCCCCGAAGCCCGTGCGCTCCCAACGCGCGATGGCGAGCCCGAACGATATGCAACCCAGCAATGCGATCCCGGCACCGATGGACAGTCCGCGTTCCATGGCCACCTTGGCGAGCAGGCGGGTCAGTCGCGGACTCTCCGGCAACATTCCCAGCGCGGCGGTGAAGGCGCGGGCGATGAGCGCCATCCCACCGAGCTGGACGCCGACCATGAGCGCCGTGCTGGTCACGATAAAGGTCTGCAGGTCAAAGGTCGTCGAGCCGACTCGGACCGGTCCCCCCAGGAGGATGAGCATCCCCAGTAGGCCACCGATGGTCAGGACGAGGCTGGGGTAGAGCAGGAACCAGCGCGGGCTGAACGCGAGCATGAACCGCAGATGCCGCCAGCCGTCCCGCCAGGTCCGCAGGTGCGGTGCCCGACTGCGCCCGTCCGGTCTGAGCCGGGTGGCAACCTCGGTGATGCGCAGGTGGGCCAGGCTTGCCCGAACGACCATCTCCGAGGCGAACTCCATGCCGGGGGCTTGGAGCCCTAGGGCACGTATGCGGTCCCGAGAGAAGCCGCGCATTCCGCAGTGGAAGTCAGAGATGGGCACGCGAAAGAAGCGGCGCCCCAGCCAGGACAGCACAGGGTTGCCCAGGTAGCGGTGCAGGGGGGGCATGGCTCCCGGTTCGATGCCCCCGGCGAAGCGATTGCCCATGACGAGATCGGCACCACCGCGAAGTGCCTCGACGAAGGGGCCGAGGTCCTCCACGGCGTAGCTGTCGTCGGCGTCGGCCATGACGATCCACGCTCCCTCGGCCGCCTCAATGCCTGCCTGTAGCGCCGCTCCATAGCCGCGCACCGGGACATCGACGACACGTGCTCCGGCGTCTCGAGCCAGCTCCTGTGATCCGTCGGTACTTCCGTTGTCGGCCACGACGACCTCGCCGCGCAGGCCGAGTTCGGTGATGCTGGCGCGGGCTTTGGCGACGACCACGGCGACGGTCTCGGCCTCGTTCAGGCAGGGGAGAACGACGCTGAGATCCAGATGCGCGGGTTCGGTCATGACAAGGTTCCGGCCTCTAGGTCAGACGGTGGCACGGGCACGGTTGGCTCGACCCCGTCGATTGCCGCCGGCTCGGCCGGTGTCTCGGGGGCGGGCTGCTCCGGTGTGAGTTGCTCCCGTGTCGCTGATTCGGGTGTCGCCGGTAGCGGCATGGACCGGCCATCCTCGCGTGGCAGGAAGAGGGCGGCCAGGAGCCCGGCACCGATGACCCCAACGGCCCCAGGGACGGCCCGGTAGGTAAAGAACGCGTGGATCTGGGAGTGGTTGCTCATCACCACATACCACAGGACCGGCACCAGGGCCGGGATCAACAGCGCAGCGACGGCGCGCCAACCGGGCAGGTGGCGGGAGCGGATCAGCCAGACGGTCCCCGCGACCACCAGGGCTGCCAGAAGGAGCCACAGCAGCGGCGCGGCGCTCGGCACCCGGGTCCACCACCACTGGGTGTTCGCGGTGATCCCCTGCCCGATGCCGCTTTGCACCACCGGGTTGCTGCCGGTGGTCCGGAAGGCGACGTTTTCTTTGACCACCGCGAGCGTTTGCGCCGGCCCCACCCAGGCCATGGCGATCAGCCACCGGCTCACCCAGGTCAGGCCGAAGCCGAGAATCCAGGCCAGGCCGGCGATCAGGCTCGATGCCATTGCCGACCGAGCGCCGACAGTACGGGCGACGATGATAGCCGTGACCGACATGGTCAACATCCACGCCAGCGGGGGATTGGTCAGCAGGTCCACATAGCAATAGAGCGAGCCTGCCATCATCGACACCAGAGCGACGGCCGCCATCCCGCGGGGGGCGGCCCAGGCACTGATCCCCAGACCGGCGAACATCACCGCCAGCGCCAGGGCATTGGACAGGGCCGTCGACGGAGTGGACATGACGTTGCTAGCGATCAACAGCGGTCCAAACAACATGACGGCAAGCGGCCACGTCGAACGGCGGGCGAACCCGCCGACACCGACGGCGATTCCTGCGGCCAGCAGAGCCCCGATGACCAACCGGACGCCCTCCATCCCGGCGATGGCGAGGACCGGCCGTACGAGCACGGTGTAACCAGCCCAATACTTGAAGTACGGGCTGGGATCGACCTCACCGCCCCAACTCAGCGTTTTGATCTGCCCTCCACCGGACGCGCAGTTGCTGATCCGCGGCATGTATGCCGCTCGATAGAGCGCGGATTGATCTGGCGGGGCGCCAAGCCCGGTGCCGACAACCACGCATTCGGTGAAGGAGTCCGAGATCCCGCCCATCCGGTCGGGAAGCGAAGAGGGGCCATACGTGCCGTCGTCCACTGCCTGCGCAAGGCGTTGGATCACCGGCTTATCGGGCACCATCTGACCGAGGACGAGCCCACCGAAGAAGACCATCTGGGTGACTCCCAACACGATGGCCAACCGGGCCAGGAGCCGCCCTGGGCGAAGCCGGTGTGCAGTGACTATCGGTGTGGACGGACCGGGGATCACCGAGCGTGCTACCTTCGCTTTGAATTCTGCGGCTGATGTGCTCATGCACCCTAACAGTCGCGAGGTGGCAGATCTGGCAGAACCCCGCTGGAGGGTGCAGTGCCGACGACGGAGGAAACCTCAACGTCTGGTTCGCTGGTGGTCCTCGCGACGACGCGAGCCGACCTCGAGCCGGTCTTGCCGCTGGTGGACTACCTGTATCGGACCGAGCATCGCCTCGTCGTCACCGTGCGGGAGTCGATGCCACCGTGGGGAGCACCGGACGGGGCGGAGGTGGCGCCAACCGGAGCGGGCCAAGTGCGCTGGCCCATCGAACCGCTCCCACCGATCGTCCTTGGTATCGATGCCGGAGTCCGGCGATGGCTGCTGCCCCCGGCGGCGTCATGGCTGGTGTCCCGGGCGACCTTTCGGACGGTCCCCACTCTGCCCCCCGGCGCGCAGCTTCACGTTGACGGGACCGGCTATCTCATCGACCTAGTCCTCGCCACGGTGGCCAAAGCCTCTCCCTTGGATGGGCCACACCTCGCCGTGCTGCCACCGGTGTGGACCCTCGTCGCCGATCGACTAATGAACGAACAGTCCGTCATCTCCCTGGGTCGCGCACTGCTGGGCTCCGCCCGGTGGGCCGCCCTCGCGCAGCTCGCTGATCTGCGCATTGCCGGGCCCGACCCCCACCCGGCATACCTTTCGGTCCTCGGCGGGATCGCCCGACTCAACCTCGGCGAACCGGTGCCGCAGGTGTCGGAGTTGGTCCGCGCAGGGCTGGCCTGGGCGGATAACTGGACCGGTGATCCTCGCCGCGCCGTCGAGGTGACCACGTGGGCCCTGCGGCTCCTCTTCCACCGGGAATTGCACACCGTGACCGATCACACCCTGGTGGTCACCGATCCGGATTCGGTGGTCGACGTCATCGAGGCTTCCCAGATATTGCGCCCGTTGCGCGCCCAACTCCATCGCGGGGTGGCCGATGGATCTGTGGGGGACGGGCCGGCTACCGATTCCGCGCAGATGGTGCTCCTCACCGGGGCGTACCCCAACTTTTACCAAGACTTGCTGGTCGAGCTGGAGGCGTTCGGGGATGTGCGGGTGGTCGATCTCGGCGCGCGGCATACGGCCTTCCGCAACACCGAGATGGAATCGGCCACCCTGGATCTTGCCCTGGCGTTGGCCGCCGGTGTCGAACCGACTGACCCCCCGTGGGATAAGGCTGAGGGTCCACCATGGGTGGGGGCAGATGTCGTCGTCGCCGACTGGGTCGACAAGGCTGCGGTGATCGCGTCGTGGACGATCGCCCAACAGACCCGGCTCGTCATGCGGTGCCATGGCGCGGATGCGCTCAGCGGGTGGATCCACCTGGTCAACTGGTCCCGCGTGGACACCCTCATCTGCGTCAGTACGGCGATGGAACGGATCGTCCGAGGTCTGCTCGGGGAGCGCCTGGACACGGTGAACATCGAGGTGATTCCGGTCAGCGTCGAGCTGGATGGGCTGCCGGTCGATAAGGTCACCGGTTCCGATCGCACCCTCGGGGTCATTGGCTGGAGCCAGCGAGTCAAGGATGTCCACTTTGCGCTGGATATCCTTCAGGGCCTCCGAGTGCAGGATCCGCGGTGGCGGCTATTGCTGATTGGGCCCGACTACGCGGCGCCGGCGAACGACCCGGAAACCATCGAGCAGCGCGCAGTGCGTGCTCGGCTCCTATCAGCACCCTTGCGGGGCGCAGTCGAATTCACCGGACAGGTCGACCGGGCTGGTCTGGCCGAGCTTCTCCCGAGCATCGGCATCGGGCTGAGCACCAGTCTCCGCGAGTCATTCCATTTGGGCATGATGGAGATGCTGGTATCTGGGGCCTTCCCCGTCGTTCGGGATTGGCCCGCCTTCGCCCCGGTCGGGGGCGCGTCTTCGGTCTACCCCCCGGAGGTCATAGTCTCCGACAGCATGACGGCCATTCAACGGATCCTCGCTGCGTCCTCGGACCCGGCAAGGTCGGCCGAAGTCACCGCGCAACATCGGGCCTGGGCGTTGGCCAGGTACGGGCGGGTGACACTGGCCGAACGTTTGGGGGCCGTGGTGAACCGGGTCAGCTCGGGAAACTGACTGCCAAGTCGGCCGGCTCCCAGGGCTGGGGGGCTGGGATGAGGCCGTCAGCGTCGACCTGGCTCGCCAGCGACCGGTACACCTGGATCAGCGTTCGTTCTTGGCGCTGCCACGAATACCTCTCCGCAAGCGCGCTCAGCTGCTCTTCGCGTATCGGGCGCGACAGCGCTGACTTCACTGCAGAGGCGCACGCGGCGGCATCGCCTTGGGGAAAGACCTCGCCAATGTCGTGGCGTCGGACGAAACTGCCCATCTCGGCCAGGTCACTGGTCACTACGGGTAGCCCGGCGTGGATGAACTCGAAGAGCTTGTTCGGCAGGGCCAAGTCATAGCTGACGGCGTCGCCGCGGATGGGGCTGAGTCCGATGTCAGCTCCGGCCAGGTATGCCGGGACCTCGTGAGAGGGGACCGGCGGGACGAGATGGACCCGGTCGGCGACCCCTATCCGGTTGGCTTGGTCCAGCAGCGCGCCACGCAGAGGGTGGGGATAGGGGACGGTGACGATGGCCAGGTGGATTCCTGGCAGGTCGATCAGCGCATCGATGGCGGTGTCCAGTCCGCGAGCCATGCTCACCGCCCCCGAGTAGACCACGAGCGGCGTTGATCCGGGCAGCCCTGCCTCATCACGAAGGTCCCGTGAGCTGGTCGGATACTGCCACCGGATAGGGCAGTTGAGAACCACCTCGGGGGGGCGGTTCAACGCATGATCGGCCTGGAGACGTTGCGCAATAGGAGTGGACACGGTGATGACTCGGTCGGCGGCGCCGATGCTTGCCCGCTCCACCGCCGCCCAGGCATCGACGGCCCGTTGAGTGCGGTTTCCGGAAACGGCCAGACCGGCCACGTACTCGTGGGCGTCATAGATGATCCGGGGCGCCCCGGGATCGTTGGTCAGTACCGCAGCGGCTGCCAAGCCATGCACGTCGTGGACGTGGACGACATCCGGTCGCAGGGCTCGCAGCTCGGACGTGAAGGCGTCGGTGTACAGGCGCAGGATGGCCAGCGAGTGGTCGATGTTCTCGGGGCGATACAGCCGCCCGAGTCGGCGGCGCAGGGCGAACCGGAGATAGGCCGGGGTAAACGAACGGGCCGGAAGCGCGGGTAGGCGAAGGTACCGGACCCCGCCGGCGGTCGCCTCCTGCCGGGGTGCCCCAGCGCTGGCGATACCCAGCACGGTCACGTCCGCGCCCGCACGGGCGAGGCTGACCGCGGACTTGATGACCCGGGCGTCGTTGGCTATGCCGTTGTTGACGATCATGGCCACCCGGGGTCGGCTAGCCATGAGCCACCGCGACAATCTTGGCCGCCGCCTCGTCATAGCTGGCCTCACCGTCGGCATACGGCGGCATATCCGCCCGGAGGGCGTCGAAGAAGGCAGATGGGTCGGCGGTGATACGCGACATTGCCTCCGCCGCTGACTGGGGCCCATCGACGACCACGCCACCGCCGTCCACGGCGACGCGCCGTTGCCGAGGGAGGTCGCTGACTATGGGGATGATCCCCGCATGCAGGTATTCGTAGACCTTGCTCGGCACCGCGTCGTGGAAGGCGGGCGTGTCATGAAGGAGGGCAAATCCCACCCATGCGCCGCGAGCCATCTGCCACGAAGCGATGGGGGCGAGGCGGCCGTGAAAGCGGACCCGGTTGCGCAGATCCGCGTCGCCTAGCCGCATGTCGATGGCGGCCTGGTCCGCGGCGGCGATGGGACCGATGACGTCAAGGGTCCACCCCGGTGCCCCCGCGATTGCCGTGAGCATGTCGAACACCCCTCGAGAGGCGCGGACGTCGCCGATATAGACCGCTCGGGGCGATGGGTCCCGACTGCCGCGCGAGCCGACAAGGTGCGGGTCGGCCAGGTTGCGCACGACGAGCCGAGTTCGGGCTCGACGCGGCGGGACGTGGTCGTCGGCGACCAGGGTTAGCGCCGCACCGGCCGCCGCCCGATTGGCCAGCCCGACCAAGATCCTGGCCGCCACAGCTGCCGGCCCGCGCGCCCACTGTCGGTCGCGCACGAGACTGGTGTAGTCCTCGTGCACATCGGCGACGACGGGACGGTTTCGGAGGGTGCCCCAGACGCGCGCTGCGATGAGTGAGTCCGGGTCGATGGCAAGGAGGACGCCGCCGTGGGCGCGTTGAGCCACGGTGTTGGCGAGTTTGAGCCGACCCAAGACCCCGGGCCTCCTCCAGGTCCACACCTGTACATCTGCAGGAGCATTTGCCGGTGAGCCCAGCCCGAGCAACTCCACCCGGGCTCCTTGCCGCTGCAGTGCCGTGGCGATCCGGTGGATCCGAGCGTCGGCAACGTCATGACCTGAGGTCACGATGCTCACATCGGGCGGTTGTGGCCCCGCGGAGTCAGAGGTCCTCAAGGGCGAGCGCATCCTCCCCCACCTTGAGGAAGTTCGTGTAGGCCGCGATGACCTCATCGGGAGTGCCTTCGAGTATGAGCCGGCCCTTGTGCATCCAGATGGCGCGATTGCACAGTTCTTTGATGCTGCCTAGGGCGTGCGAGACCAGGAACATGGCGCGGGCGGACTCCATGAGCTCGTTCATCTTGTCGGCGGCCTGCTTCTTGAAGGCTGCGTCACCGGCGGACAGGGCCTCATCAATCATGAGGATGTCTGGGTCCATGTGAACCGACACGGCGAATGCCAGACGCGAACGCATACCCGAGGAGTAGGTCCGGATGGGCAGGTCCATGAAGTCACCGATGCCGGCGAACTCGGCTATGTCTTCGGCTCGGTCCTCGACCTGGGCCCGGGTCAGGCCGTTGGCCAGGCCGCCGAGGATGACGTTCTCCCGGCCAGAGAGGTTGGCGTTGAAGCCGACTCCCAGGGCCAACAATGCGCTGATTTTGCCGTGCACCTCGATCCGCCCAGCGCTCGGCGCGAGAATCCCGCCAAGGGTGCGGATGAGGGTCGACTTGCCGGCGCCATTGGCTCCGACAATGCCCAGGGAGGTCCCGACCGGGACGGTGAAGGAGACGTTGTTGACGGCCTCGACCGTGCGGACGGCCCGTTCACGTCGACCGAGACGGACAATGGCCTGCTTGAACGTCGGCGTCCGTTCGAACGTGGTCCGATACGTTACCGAGACGTTTTCAACTTTGACGGCGATCGGCTGCTGCGCCTCGACGGTCGGCGAGGTCGCGGACTCCGCGCCGGTGCTGCTCGGTGCTTCCTCGCCAACGGCGGGGCTGGGATCAGAGGCGGACAGCGAAATCACGCTCCCTTGACATGAAGATGAGAAAGCCCACCACGGCGGTCCCGATAGACCACGCTGCGGCGAGGACGAACACGGACAACTTCGGCATCTCGGAACGAACGAGCAGGTCACCCCACCCGCCGAGAATGCTGAACAGGGGGTTGATCACCATGAAGGGCCGCCAGCTCGCCCGGACGTCTTCGGCGAACCATAGGACGGGGCTGAGATAGAGCCAGATCCTCAGGAAGTACGGCAGGAAGCTCAAGGTGTCCCGGAAATACACCTGGAGGGTCGCAAAGATGGCAGCCAACCCTGCTGAGAAGATCGTCATGCAGATCAAGAAGTAGATCGACAGCAGCATCTTCCACGACCACGGTGACTTGGCCAGCACATGGAAGATGAAGTAGACCGGCACAGTCGGCAGGAACCGATAGAACGAGGTCCGGATTGCCGAGAGGGGCATGAGTAGGCGGGGGAAGGCGATGTTGCTGATCAGCGCGCCTCCACCGACGACCGACCGAGCCCCGGTGGTGATCCCGCCCTGGACGTAATAGAAGGCGAAGATCCCGGCGACCAGGTGGGCGAGATAGGGCATTCCGCGGGCGTTGCGGTTGAGGATGGACACCAGGACGTAATAGACGCTGGCCAACAGCACGGGGTTGATGACCAGCCAGATCTGGCCGAAGAAGGTCCGAGTGTTCGCCGAGCGCATCTCCGCGCGGGAGAGTTCCGCCGCGAACTCGCGTCGGCTCCACAGCTCCCGAACATAGGGACCGATCGGAGGTATGCCGATGTGGTGCGGCTCATAGACCTGCACCTCTTGGAGGAACCCCGACTTCGTGGCCCGCTCGCGTGCCTCGAAGTTGGCTTCATGATCGCGATCGTCGCGTACCGCCTGCGCCCTAGCCGTCTCATGAGAGACTGCCTGATTCGAGCCGGATGGCGCTGTCGTCATCGCGTGTCCTTCTCGGTGGAGTACGTGCCGCGCGGCCCGCGGCCGATCCAGTCTAGGTGCGCTCGCTCCCATCGACGAAGTGCCCCGGGGTCGTGGCGTCAACGAAGGGCTAGGCAGGCCGGTGTTGAGGTCATCCGAGTGCTGACTCGGCTGGCCGCTTCGCCGCGGTCCAGCCCCTGGGCTATCGTGGCCCGCGGTCGACTGCAAGGAACGCCGATGCCGCATCTGCTCTACTTCGCATGGGGTTTTCCGCCTGCCGCGAAGTCGTGCGCCTATCGGATGCTCGCCACGGCAAACAGCTTTTCCCGAGCAGGCTGGGACGTCACCGTGGTCACCGTGTCCGAAGAAGCCTGGGTCCGTGAGTTCGGCCTGGACACCTCGCTGCTGCCCTTGGTCGACGAGGCCATCGAGGTGGTGCGGCTGCCGTTGTTTCGGACGGACTTGGAAACCGACATCCACCGGTTCGGGCGGTTGCGCGCTCAATACCCCCCACTGTGGCGTCGGTGGTCCCGGTGGCGGGACGGGCGGGACTTCCCGGAGCCGGTGTTCGGCCGGTGGCGAGACCAACTGGTAGCTGCCGCTCGAGGTGTCCACCGGTCGAACCCGGTCACCCTGCTGCTGACCTCGGCCGCTCCATACACCTTCTTCGCGCCGGCCCTGGACTTGTGGCAATCCGAGAGGGTGCCGTACGTCCTGGACTATCGGGACGCCTGGGCCTTGGACATCATCGGTGATCGCCCCGCGCCGGATCCGGGCGGTCGCGCGCGCCGCGTGGAGCAGGAACTGCTCCAGCACGCCACCGAGGCATGGTTTGTCAACCGGCCGATTCAGCAGGCATACGCGGAGCTTTTCCCATCCGCACGCGAACGGATGATGATCGTGCCCAACGGGGCAGATCTGCCTGAGGTCGCCCCCGAGGCACATCCTCGGACCGGCCCGCCGTGGAAGGACGCCCTTACCTTCGGCTATCTCGGCACGGCGACGTTCGGTACCGACGTGGTGCAGGCCGCTTGCGACGGATGGCGGCTGGCCCGGCAGGCTCATCCGGTCTTGGCTCGCTCACGGCTGGAGTTCCGCGGCCACTTCGGCGCCGGGGCGTCGCGCGGCTCCAGCGGACACACCCACATCCTGGACCGGTATGCCGACGACGGCGTCATTCATGGCGGTCCCGTCCCGAAGGGGGAGGTCGCCGACCTCTATGCGTCGTGGGACGTCCTGCTGCTCATGCTGGCCGGCGGGCGCTATGTCACCTCCGGGAAGGTGTTCGACTACATGGCAACCGGGCTGCCTATCATGTCGGCGCATCGGCCGGAGCATGCCGTGACGGAGATCCTCGACGGTTACCCCCTCTGGGTGCCCACTCGTGGGGTGACCGCCGACGCGCTCGCCGAGGCATTCCTCGAATCCGCTGATTTGGCCGCGCGGGTGACCCCGGCACAGACCGCAGCCGCACGCCGATACTCCGAGACGTTCGAGCGGTATGCCCAGCTGGCTCCCGCCGTCGACCGATTGACCGCTCGCTTCCCCGGCATGGCCGCGTCATGACAGCGCCGCCGCGCGAACTCGTGGCCTTGGTGCACACCAAGGCGTTGCCTGCTGTTGCCGGACCGGTGATCGCCGATCTGCTCACCGCGGGCTGGTCCGTGGTCGTGATCGGACCCAACGCATACCGGATCTCCTCGATCCCACCCCAGGCGCGCCTGCTGGACCTCGACCTGGGCCTGCCTGGCCTGATCGGCAAGGTCACCCGTCGGCTCTTCGGCTCCGCCCCGTGGTGGTGGGCGGCCCAACGGCACCCCGAAGTTCGCCAGGCCTTAGCCCACGCTCGTGTCTTGACCGCGGCGGACCAGGCCGCGATCTATCCCGTGTGGCGCGCGGCGCGAGACAGGCCGAGCGTCATCGCGGTGTTCGGCCTCCAACCGACCCTGGACACGATCCGTGCCGCCGCATTGTCCCCCAACGGCGATGTCATAATGGGCCAGTGAATGACCGCGGGCCGGATGTCGCAGCCCACCATGATTCCAGGCCCGCACTCCACATCCCGGACAAGGACTCACCGGCCAAGACCGCGCTGCGGCTGCTCCGTGAATCCGCGGCGGCACTGCCCAGGGACAAGGCGCAGCTAGGTAAGCGGATCGACAGGGAGATCCAACGCACCGTGTTGGCCAACCCACGCAACCGCAACCTGCTGGTGCGCAATTGGTCTCGTGCCGCGATGTTGTCCGGGGTGAGCCCCCGGATGGACACCAGGTATGCCGATGTCAGCCTTCGCCTGGCCGACCGGTTCGTGCGCACAGGGCTACCCGACTCTGCCCATGCCGTCCTGAGCACGGCACAACAGCGGGTGCACGACCCGCATCGCCGGGTCCGACTGGCGGCGCGGCAGGCGGTGTTGACCATGAACGGCGGCCAGCCGGATCCGCGGACCGGCCAGTTGGTCACGCAGCTGTTGGCGGCAGCCGATGCCGAGCTGGCCGCGGGTGATCTTCGGCAAGCCTCGGCCGACCTGCAATACGCCTTTGATGTCGCGTTTCACCGGGTGCACCACTTCGAGGACACCCCCTCGGCGTTGGCGGCGGACCCGGATAACTTTCTCGCCGCGTTCCGGGCGTCCACGGCGTTTCAGCTGGCCAGCAGCCAGACCCCCCGGACAGCGCTCGTCCGGCCGCCAGAGCGGCCGTTGCGCCTGTTGTTCGCCACCGCGAGCAACTTCAACTTTGCCACCTCGATCATCGAGGAATTCCAGAGCCGGGACGATGTGGAGGTCCGAGCGATCAACTTGCTCAAGGAGGTTGGCGGTCCACGCCGATTGGGTCATGGGCAGGTCCTGCGTGACACGATGGCGTTCGCGCAGGGTCAGCCCGTAGCGATCCCAGAGTCAATGGCCTCGGACTTGCAGTGGGCGGACACCATCTTCGTCGAGTGGGGGCACCGGGCGATGACCTGGCTGTCGGTCTTGCCGATCCGGGCCCGGCTCGTCGTGCGGATCCACAGCTATGAGGCCTTCACTCAGTTCCCGTTGACGACCAACTGGGGCGCGATCGACGACGTCATCTTCGTCTCGGACCACATCCGTGCGCTGGCGGCGGCGGCCGCACCGCAGATCCTCAACGGTCCCCGAATCCATGTCATCCCCAACCGGAACGATTTCTCCGCGTATGCCGTGCCGAAGAAGGACGGGGCGGAGCACACGCTCGGGCTGGTCGGCTGGGGACAGGTGGTCAAGGACCCGATGTGGGCGTTGGATGTGTTGGAGATCCTGCGGGCCACTGACAGCCGGTGGTCCCTGCGTCTCCTGGGCAACGACTTTGCGCCGCAAGCGAACCTCACGGCAGCAGCGTCGGCCTACGCTCATGCCCTGCATGAGCGTATCGACACGCTCGGCGATGCCGTGCAAGTGGCGGGCTATTCCACCGATATGCCGGAATCGCTGCGCCGGGTGGGGGTTATCCTCTCCTCCTCTCACCGCGAGGGAACTCACGAGGGCTTCCTCCAGGGAGCCGCATCCGGGGCCTTGCCGGTTGCCCGGAACTGGCCCTACGTCGCCCGCTGGGGTGGCGCGCACGCCATGGTGCCGAAGCAGTGGATTGTTACGACCCCGCAGGAGGCCGCCGAGCGCATCCTGGCGGCACAACGGGCCGGGACCCTCGCTGCTGGCGGGGCCGAGGCCGCTGAGTGGGTGCACGAGCACTACGACTGGAGCATCGTCGGCCCCCGGCTGACATCGGTCCTTCTCGGTGAGAGATCCGAGTCCGCGCCGCCCCCCGCACAGGAGACCTCTCGGTGAATCGCCCGCACGTCATCTATCTCGCATGGGGCTTCCCACCGGCGGCGAAGTCTTGCACGTTCCGGATGCTCGCCACGGCGAACAGCTTCGCCCGGGCTGGTTGGGACGTCACCGTCATAACCTTGACCGAGGACGCCTGGGTTCACGAACAAGGGGTCGACCGGTCGCTGCTGGCCATGGTCGATCCGAGTATTGAGGTGCGCCGCTTCCCGTTCGAGCGCGAGGACATCGCCACCGACATCCGGCACTATTCGCAGGCGCGCGCCGAACAGCCGGTCAAGTGGCTCAAGGAACACCGCAGGCATGACACGGACCTCTTCCCGGAGGTGGTCTATGGCCGGTGGCGGGATGCCGCGATCGCTGCGGTGCTGGACACCCACGCTGAGCGGGCCGCTGATCTGTTCGTCACCTCGGCCACCCCGTACACCTTCTTTGCTCCGGCGCTGGCGCTGTGGGAGCAGGACCGCGTGCCCTATGTCCTGGACTATCGGGATTCGTGGGCGATTGACATCATCAAGGACCAGCCCGGGTTCGCACCGGACAGTCCGCAGGCGGTGTTTGAGCATGACGTGCTCTCCCATGCTGCCGAGGTGTGGTTCGTCAACGACGAGATCCGGGACGGGTATGCCGCGATCTACCCGCAATTCCGTGAGGTCCTCCACGTGGTCCGCAACGGCAGCGACGAATCCACCGGAACCGATCAGCTGCCCATCCGCATACCTGACCCGCAGGACGGGCTGACCTTCGGCTATTTGGGCACGGTGACGTTCGACGTCGCCCGGATGCGGGCCTTGTGCGACGGGTGGCGTCTCGCCGCCGGCCGCAGCGAGATCATCGCTCGCAGTCGGCTGATCTTTCGGGGACACATGGGTACAGGATCTGCCCGCGGGCATACGGCCCAGGCCGACATCATCGAGCAAGGGGCGGACGTCGGCATTTCTTACGGCGGGCCGGTCCCCAAGGCGGAGACAGCCGGGGTCTACGCCCAATGGGATGCCTTGGTGCTGTGCCTCGTCGGTGGTCGGTATGTCACCTCGGGGAAGGTGTATGAGTACATGTCGACCGGCCTGCCCATCGTGTCGGTGCACGAATGGGACCACGCCGCGGCCGGTGTGCTCAACGGCTACCCCCTGTGGGTCCGCAACGATGGCGTGGACGCCACAGACATCGCCGACGCCTTCGTCGCGGCCGCGGATCGCGCGTGTGCTGCGAGTATCGAGGACCACCTTCAGGCTCGGACCTTCGCGCACCGTTTTGAGCGGTATGCCCAGATGGCCCCGGCCATCGCGCGGCTCACCGAGGCGTTCGGCGCCGGGGCTGTCCCGCGCGAGGAACAGGCGCCGCCGGCCAGTTCGAGGGTGTCGGTGCAGGGACCCGACGTGACCACTGCTACTGGGGAATGTGTCGTGGCCTTCTTCACCTTGCCCCTAAAGGACAAGGTGGTCTCGGGGCTGGCCGGGCTGGCGGCTCGTGGCGTGGACGTTCATCTCGTCGGGCCTGCCACGGTGGATATCGACGAGCGGGTCGCCGATCTCGTCGTGGGGCTGCGGGCAGTCACCGCACCGGTGCGGCGCGAGGAGATCGGCGATGTCCGGCGCGGCTCTCCGCAATGGGTCAAGACGGTCGCAACCAACACCTATCGTCGCCGGGTGCTCCGGCCGGTGGTGCGTCGACTGGGGCTGCCGGTGTCGTGGTGGATGGCGGTGAGCGCTTCGCCGCGGGTCCTGCAACTTATCGACGAGGCGAGCCTGCTCGTGGCGTTGGACGACGGCGCCATCGCCATGGCATGGAATGCCGCGCGTCGGAACCCGTATGCGCCAGCGGTCAACGGGCTGGGTCCGGGCCTGGAACAGCTGGAGTCGCAGCTCGCGCAGGGCCAGGCGCGCGCCGGTTGACTACCTCTCGCCCGGTTGGTGCGTTGAGGATCCGGAGGCATACATGGCCTGGGGCCCGAACCTGCGGGCGATGGCCAGGCGGGCCCCGTGTTCGGTCATGGATGCCGCGGCGGCGACTTCGCGCCAGGTGAAGCCCGCACGGCGGGCCGCAAGCATGGCGTGATCACGGGTGGTCAGGGCTGCGTCCTGGTTGGCGACGGCCTTCGAGACGAGATCGAGGGCCGACTCTTTGCAGCTGGCTGAGTCTGACATGGGGGACTTCCAAACGACGGGACGCGATGACGATCAGTGGCAGCTGCTCGTCATCGATGGGACGATTCACGTCAGTCATCATATCGTAAAGAAAACGTAAACTTCTTAAATGCATCGTGGGGAGAACACCCTGACATCTCCCCATGTGCTGCGGGAATCATTCTTGGAATGGTCGATCAACCGTTGGGGCACCCAAGGCGCCGAGGTGGCTCGGCGTGGCGCTCCCGTCGGCGTGTCCGTCATCTGGACAGGGTATTGCCAAACTCCTATCGACCGAGATGACCTGCAGCGAAGGCGGATTCTGAGCACGAAGGCCGCCTGATGCGCCGTTGCCCGCGTCCCGACGGGGGAATGGAAGGCAAGTGATTTGCCAAACGGAGTTGCGTTTGAGGTATCAACCGCTACTATCGGTATCGCACTCGCGTGCAAGGGCGCATCCAACGGGAGGGTCCCTGGCGAAGTGTTTTCAGATCCCTGTTTACCTAGGAGACTTTCAGATGGGTAAGACCCTAAGGACGGCAGCCGTGGCAGTTACGGCTGGCGCTGCTTCGATCGCACTCGCACTTCCTGCGATGGCGACTTCCGGGGACCCGTGGGCGGACAACTCGGACCCCATGACCGGCCAAGCGGAAAACTGGAACAACCTTGAGCACCTCTTCCGGGTTGCCGGTCCGGACCGCGTCAGCACCTCGATCAAGCTGATGAACTCCTCCTCCAAGGAGTGGGGCCGCACGGTCATCATCGCTCGTTCCGACGACTTCGCC
Source organism: Nostocoides sp. (assembly GCA_047974805.1). Classification (GTDB taxonomy): domain Bacteria; phylum Actinomycetota; class Actinomycetes; order Actinomycetales; family Dermatophilaceae; genus JAJXUB01. The sequence goes on from JBKECS010000050.1 coordinate 28,282, forward strand.
GACGCGCTCGCCTCTGGCCCACTCGCCGACGTGCTCGACGCTCCGGTGTTGCTGTCCGCTCCGGGCAGCAGGATCGACGCCCGTGTCCTTGCCGCGATTGACGCCGGCGGGTTCGCCCGGGTTGAGCTCATCGGTGGCACCGGTGTCTTCACCGAAGGCGCCCGCACTCAGCTCGAGGGCTTGGGGTACAACGTCGTGCGTGACCGTGGCGTCGACCGCTACGAGACCGCCGTGGGTATCGCCAAGCGCACCCTGCAGATCGGTCTGGACGACCCTGCCGTGACCAAGCGCAACGTCAACGTCTACCTCGCCACCGGCGTGGACTTCCCGGACGCTCTCGCTGCCGGCGCGGCTGCCGCGGACAACGACGGTGTCGTCCTGTTGACCAAGGACAAGGTCATGGAGGACTTCACCTACAACTTCCTGACCAGGCAGGCCGACACGATCCACGCGAAGATCAACGGTATCGAGATTCACACCGTGGGCGGCCAGGCCGAGACGGCCGCGAAGGCTCGCATCGAGGACATCGCGGACACCAACACCGGTGCTGACCGTTACGCGACCGCGGCCATGCTGTTCGGCAAGTACAAGAACGGCATCAACAAGGTGGCCATCGTCTCCGGTGAGGGCTTCGCCGACGGCGTCGTCGCCGGTGCGTGGGTTGCCAACCACGACGGTGCGCTGCTGCTCACCAAGAACGCGATGCTCCCGGCTCCGACCAAGGCCATCCTGGCGACTCCGACCTGGGCTGACGGCGACACCGACATCGTCGTTGTCGGTGGCACCGGCTCGGTTTCTCCTGCGGTCAGCGCAGAGATCGCCGAGCTGATGACCTGGTGACAAGCCACACGTGAGCAGTCGAGGATGACTCTCGACTAACCACCACAGCGAATGCCCCGAACCCCAAACAGGGATTCGGGGCATTCGCTGTTTCGTCATCTGTGCGGGACCCGGAATGGACACAGAGTTGACGGGGCAGCCGTTCCGATGAGCCGAACGCCGCCCGAGCGCGCGCCGCGGGCGACGGATGCTGATGACTCGCGCACCGGCACATGCAAGGAGGCAGTCATGGGTGTTATGCGTTTGGGGTACGTCCACGCCAGGGTGATGGACCTGACCGAGGCCCAAGCCCACTATCAGGGCATCCTGGGTCTCTACCCGGTCCATCAGGGCGATGGGAAGACCTACTACAAGGGCTGGGACGAGTGGGACCACCACTCGTTGGTCCTGGAAGAGGGCGGGGTTGGCGTCGTCAAGCTCGGGCTCAAGGTCGAGGACCCGGCGGACATAGACCGGTACGAGGGGCTGGCCCGCACGTTCGGGGTAACCACCTCACGGATGAGTGCGGGGGAGAACCTCGAGGTCGGTGACGGGCTGAGGGTCACTTTGCCCAATGATCACCTCATCGAGCTCTATCACGAGATGACCCAAGTCGGGGTCGAGGTCGGCACGCACAATCCGGACGCCTTCCCCGACCATCTCCTTGGCGTGGGCGCACCCGCGCTGGACCATGGATTGTTCGTCGGCCCGGAGATGGAGGCCACCGAACGCTTCTTCATGGAAGTCCTGGGCCTCTATGCCTCCGAGCGCATGCTGCAGGACGACTCGCACGGCGCACCCCTCGTCGCCACCTGGCTCAGCTGCGGCAACAAATCCCACGATATCGCCTTCCTCGCCGGTCCTGAGACGAAGCTGCACCACGTCGCCTTCATGCTCAAGGACTGGAACAAGGTATGCGACGCGGCTGACCTCCTGCTCCATCGCGGCTACCAGCTCGACCTGGTGCCCACCCGGCACGGCATCACCCGGGGCGAGACGACCTACTTCTTCGACCCATCCGGGAACCGCAACGAGACCTTCTCCGGCGGCTACCTGATGTACAAGGACCGCCCCACGGTCACCTGGACGATGGATCAGCTCGGCAAGGGCCTGGACTACTACCGCCGAGAGGTCACCGACACCTTCCTCACCGTTTCGACCTGATCTCATCGGGTAGCCGGGCAAGGGGCGCTCTCTTCCCCGGCTACCCCGGGCCATGGGGCGCATCAGGCGCGAGCGCCGGGGTAATCGATGCCTTGGGCCTCCTGTTCATCGTCGCTCAGGCTGTGGTCGATCAGCCCGCGCGACACCGACGTTGCCGCGTCCTGGACCCACCGGATGTACTCGCTGCGATGCCGCTCGAAGCGGTTGACCGGGGCGCTCATGCTCAGCGCCGCGACGACCGCGCCCAGTTCGTCTCGGATGGGGGCTGCGACGCAATAGACGTCATCGACGGTTTCACCCAGGTCCACCGCAAAGCCCTGCTGGCGGACGCGACCGGTTTCGGCGCGGAAGGCGTCGGCACCGGTGATGGTTCTCGGCGTATGCCGACTCAACTCGTTCTGGCTGAGGTACTCCTCGATCGCGGCCGGCTCGTTGTACGAGATGAGGATCTTCCCCACCGCCGTGCAGTGCAGATCCAGCCGGGCACCGATGGGGGCGCCCTGGACCCTCAGGTTGTGTGTCCCGGTGACTTTGTCAACGTAGAGGGCGTGGTCCTGCTCCCGGACGGCGACGTGGCAGGTCTCCCCGAAACGGGCGGACAACCGGGTCATGACCGCTGCGGCGACGGGTCGGACGTCCATGGTGCGGCGGCGGACTTCGGCAAGTTCGATAACGCGCCACCCCAGGCGATAGCGGCCCCCTGTGCGCCACTGGAGCAGCCCGATCTCGCACAGGCTGGAGAGCAACGCGTGCGCGCTTGATCGGGGGATCCCCAGGGCCGCCGCCGCCTCGGAGACGCGCCACTCGGGTCGCTTGGTGGTGAACGGTCGAGTAGCTGCCCGACCTTGTCCACGGTATGCAGCGTCGCCACGGCCACCTCCTCATGGACGAGTGGACCCCAGCCTGCCGCCCGTCCCGGAACGCGACAAGCCCTCGTTCCGCATGACCGAACGCCACGTATGCCCTCGCCCCAGTGTCCTCGCCCGGGAACGGGAGACGTGGACGGGCTACTCCACCATGTTGATGTGTGACCGGATCGTGTCGGCATACGCTTGCCAATCCCCGGCGGGGTCGAGGCCAAGCACCGCTGCCCACGCGCCGACCTCTTCGTCGTAGTACTTGTGCCCGTGGCCGGCAGACTGACTGAGGCCCACCGCCATATCCGCGGTGACCTGCCAAAACGTAATGACGGGCAGCCAGTGCATGGTCGGGTTGACGTCCGCGCCGCGTGGCTCTTGTAGCCACGCGGGCTGGTCGAACAACAGATCCGGTGACCACCACACCACCGGATCGGACGGATGCTGGATGTAGACGAACCGTGGAGCTTTCCACTCCTCGAAGGGGCGCCCGACGTAGTCCGTGGTCAAACCGCGATCGCCGGCAACGAACCGGATGTGGTCACCGTTATCGATCACCGGCGAGATCTGCGGGGACCCCTGAAGTCGGGTCGCGAACAACTCACCAATATTGGCGGTGAACCGTGGCGTCCCACTCCACACCCCGCCTTCTGCCCGCGTGAGCATGTCATCGACGCCGCTGAACGCACTGTTCCCGCCGTATGCTCCGAGGGATTCGCCGGAGACCACGAGCTGGGGCCGGCGATCCTGAGGGAGCTTGGCCCACTCGGTGTAGACGGCGTCGAACAATGCCCTGCCGGCCTCGACGGGGGATTGTCGGTCGGCGACGAAGGCGACATGGCTGGGCAGATAGGAATACTGCATCGCCGCGATTGCACAATCCCCATTGCTGAGGAACTCCAGGGACTGGGCCGACCACTCGTTGATCCAACCGGTCCCCGTGGTGGTAAACACCGCCAGGACCTTTCGGTCGAAGGCGCCGGTGCGGTGGAGCTCGGACACCACGTGGGCAGCTGCCTGCTGAAGATCACCGTCGTGGGGCAACGCGGCATACGTGCGGATCGGCTGCTCGGCAGGCCTGCCAGTGACCGAGCTGATCGTGGCCGCTTTCGTCGCCAAGGCAGTGAAGCGTTGCCCCTCGAAGCCCAGCGAATCCCAGGCATACGGTGACCCGGGCCCGCCGGTGATCATCGACGAGGTCGGGGCAGGCAGATCCGGGTGCTGCGCGTTGGCGCTCGCGGCCGCCCGGGAAAAGGCGTTAAGCACACCACGGGCCAGCACGAGGTCGGTGAATAGGCCGGCGATGGCGGTCACGACGACGACACCGACCGCGACGGCGATGAGGTTGGGCACCAAGGCCGCCGCTCGAGTATGCACGCCGCGATAGAACAGGCGCAGCAGGCGACCGAGGGTGATGAACAGGGTCGCAACCACGCTCATGACCACGAACGCGCCAACCCACTGGGGAAAGGACAGCGGAGGGAGAGAGAGCAGTTGGGCGGTGACCGCCTGGGAACGGATGTTGGCGACCATGGACCAGGCGAACGAGGCCGCTACCCAGAGGATGAGCAGCCCTTGGAGGACCCGACGCTGCCACGCACCGACGCAGATGTGCAGCTCGAGCAGCCGGGCAAGCCGTCGAGCCGCCCAATGCAGCAGCGCCCCCAGCCCGTAGCCGATCGCGGCCAACACCCCGGAGATCGCGCCCTGCAGCAGCCACAGCCGCGGCAGCAGCCCGGGGGAGAACGAGGCGATGACGAACCCGATGGCCGCGATGATGCCAAAGCCCGAATAGCCCCGGACGAGCCACCGTGCCGCCCGAGGAACTTGCATGATCAGCAGGCTAGCGACCTGGCGTCGGCCAGGTATGGCAAGCGGGCAAAGGGGGCATGATAAGCGCTATGAGCGAACCCACCACGCCGTCGGCTCTGGCCGACGTCACAAGCATGGATGAGGCCACGGTGCGACGCCTGGACCGGGAGCACGTGTTCCACTCCTGGAGCGCACAAGCACAGATCGACCCGCTGCCCATTGCCGAGGCATCTGGGAGCTACTTCGTCGACTACGCCGGCAAGCGCTACCTGGACTTCTCCAGCCAACTGGTCAACGTCAACATCGGCTACCAACACCCCCGGCTCGTCGCGGCCATCGCCGAGCAGTCCGCCCGCCTGACCACGGTCGCGCCAAGCTTCGCCAACGATGCCCGGTCCGAGGCGGCACGACTGATCGCCGAGGTCGCTCCGGGGAGTCTGAACAAGGTCTTCTTCACCAACGGCGGCGCGGACGCCAATGAGCACGCCATCCGGATGGCGAGGCTGCATACGGGTCGGACCAAGGTGCTCTCGACCTACCGGAGCTATCACGGCGCCACCGGCGGTGCGATCACCCTGACCGGTGACCCGCGTCGCTGGCCCTCCGACGCCTTCGCCGCGCCGGGTATCGTCCACTTTTGGGGTCCGTATGCCTACCGCTCCAGCTTCCACGCCACGACAGAGCAGGAGGAAGCCGAGCGGGCGTTGACGCACCTGCGGGACGTCCTGCAGGTTGAGGGCCCAGCGACGGTCGCGGCGATCATCCTCGAGACCGTTGTCGGCACCAACGGCGTGCTGGTGCCGCCGCCGGGCTACCTCGAAGGGGTCCGCCAAATCTGTGACGAATACGGGATGATCTATATCGCCGACGAAGTGATGAGTGGGTTCGCCCGCTGCGGCGAATGGTTCGCCGTGGACCACTGGGGCGTGACTCCGGACTTGATCACCTTTGCCAAGGGTGTCAACTCCGGGTATGTCCCGCTGGGCGGCGTGATCATCTCCGAGGACATCGCGGGGACCTTTGCGCAGCGGCCCTATCCGGGCGGATTGACGTATTCCGGGCACGCCTTGGCGTGTGCCAGCGCGGTGGCGTCGATGACGATCCTCCGCGACGAAGGGATCGTTGAGCATGCTCGCGCCTTGGGCGATGTCATCGCCAAGGGCGCGGACGACCTGGCCTCACGGCACCCGAGCATCGGAGAGGTTCGGGGGCTCGGTGCGATGTGGGCGATCGAGCTGGTGAAGAACCGGCAGACCCGCGAACCCTTGGTGCCATTCAACGCCTCCGGGGCGCAGGCAGGACCCATGAATGCCGTCGCGGCCGCATGTAAGGAGCGCGGTTTGTGGCCATTCGTTCACTTCAACCGGACGCACATCGTGCCTCCGTGCACGACCACCGAGGACGAGGTGCGCGAGGGCATGGCCATTCTCGACGAGGCGTTGACTGTTGCCGACGGCTTTGTCGATTGATCCGACCGAACACTGAGGCCAGCCATCGTTCCACCGGGCGTGGCGGTCATCGTCTTCCCAGGTCACAGACCCTTATGCGCGGAACGTTACCGATTCGTGATCTTTTTCGAATGGATCGACGACATGGCGGGGTTACGTGCAGAAAGACATTCATGTAATTCGTTGAATTGCATGAATGTAATTCAAAACGGTCGTGTTGCAGGGGAAAATCTCTGTGGCAAATGGGAATTGTGTGAAAATTGGTTCTAGGCTCGCGGGACAGGCTCACATCTGAGAGGTCCACCGTGCCGAAGTCCCCACCGCGACGCACCTGCGTCGCCGTGCTCGCCGGGCTCATCCTCCCCAGCGTCATCGTGGCCTCCGCCGCACATGCCGACCCGGGGCCCACGACCCCCTCCCAATTGCAGGTGGATGCTGCTCAGCGGGCGGTGGCGGACGCCGCTCCTCGGGTTGCCGAACTGGATCAGGCATACCTGTCGGCCAGCCAGCGTCTCGAGGAGGTCCAGATGGCGGCAGCTGCCGCCGGTGAGGCATACAACGGGGCCCTGTTCACCCTTGAGGAACGCACCGCCGAGGCTGATCGGGCCAAGCAGGCGGCGTACACCGCACAAGTTCAAGCAGGTCGCGCTCGCACCACCATCGCGGAGTTCGCCGCTCGCGCCTACCAATCCGGCGGCTCCATCGGCGACCTCCAAGCGCTGCTTTCCGAGGACGGCGGGGCCGACCTGCTCGACCGGGCCACGGCCTTGGACGTGATCTCCCGGCGTCGCGCGGCGGCCCTAGCCGAGGCGACCGGGGCGACCAACACCGCCGAATCCGCCCAGGCGAGCGCTCAGGTCGCGGTTGCCCAACTGAAGACTGCCGCTGACGACGCTCGGCGAGCCAAGGCTGCCGCCGATGACCAGGCCGCCGCAGCCGCCGCGGCGGCAACGGCGATTCACGCCCAACAGCAGACCTTGGCGAGCGAATTGGCGCGCCTACGCAACACCTCGGTACAGCTTGAACAGCAACGTCAAGCCGGCCTGCTTGCGCAGGCTCAGGCCAAGGCAGCGGCCGACGAAGCAGCCCGTCGGGCCGCGAACACCCCGACGGCCACCTCCGGCCCCGCCACGTCGCGCCGCACCCCGGCCACGCCGACACCCTCGCGCACTACCTCGGTGCCGCGACCGAGCAGCTCGCGACCGACAGCGACAACCCCGAAGGCCACCACCAAGCCCTCGGTGAAGGCGACGAACACCACGAAGCCCACGACGAGCGCGCCCAAACCCACGCCGAGTACCAGCACCCCGACCTTCACGCCGAAGCCGACAACGAGCACGACGAGCGCCCCCAAGCCCACGTCGAACAAACCCGCCTCCGGGACGGCCGCAGTGATCGCCTACGCCAACGCCCAACTCGGCAAGTGGTACCAGTGGGGTGGTGCTGGACCCAACACCTTCGACTGCTCTGGCCTGACCATGATGGCGTGGCGCCAGGCAGGGGTCTACCTGAGTCACTACACCGGCGCGCAGTGGGCGCAGACCCGACGCATCCCCATCGACTCGCTGCAGCCTGGTGACCTCGTCTTCTTCGGCCCCTCCGGGCCGACAAGCACCCACGTCGGTCTATACATCGGCAGCGGCAACATGATCGAGGCTCCGCACGCCGGCGCTCAAGTGCGGATCAGGTCGATCTACCGCAGCGGCCTGCTGCCCTACGGCGGGCGCCCGTAGCAGCCCGTCGAGGCTCCTTTTGGCCAGGTGTTGGCAAATGGTGGGTTGAGAACGAGTTCAACCCACCATTTGCCAACACCTGCAGACGCCCGACACTCCGATAGCGCTGAGGGATCCCTACGCGGGATGCCCTTTGGCACCTTTCAACAGCCCCGGTGCTGCGCCCACGGCGGCCCCGCGTACGCCTGCCCCACAGCGTGCCGACGTTTGCCCCCGCCGGGGCCTCTCGCGCTGCGGTGACGCCTAGTCGTCGCTGAGCGGATGCTCCTTGGTCGCCAAACGGGCGGCTGCCTCAGCGCTGTCCAGGGTGTCCTCATTGGAGGCCTGTTCGGACAGGTGACTGCCGATGGCGAGGTCCGGCATACGCCACCGAGCGGTGGACATGCCCGCCTGCCTCGCGCGCTCGACGGACTCGCGGACGCATTGCTCGGCGGCCTCGCGGCCCGCCCAGTGGGCGCCCTCGACGGACTTGCCCGGCTCGAGATCCTTGTAGGTCTCGAAGAAGTGCTGGATCTCCAACCGGTCGAACTCATTGATGTCGTCCAGCTCCGTGATGCCCGATTTGCGCGGGTCGCCAGCCGGGACACACAGGATCTTGTCGTCCCCGCCGGCCTCATCCCGCATGTGGAACATGCCGATGGGACGGGCTCGCACGATGCATCCGGGCCAGGTCGGCTCGTCGAGCAGCACGAGAGCGTCCAGCGGGTCCCCGTCCTCACCGAGGCTGTCCTCGACGTAGCCATAGTCGGAGGGGTAGGCCATCGAGGTAAAGAGCAGCCGATCGAGACGGATCCGCCCGGTCTCGTGGTCCACCTCATACTTGTTCCGAGCCCCTTTGGGGATCTCGATGGTGACGTCGAACTCCACCTGTGCCGCCTTCGTGTGTCGCTGGTTACGCTCGGTGGGTCCATCCTCGCGCATCGCCGGGCGCGAATCGAACAGAGGGAGTGTCGCGTGCGTCGCCTTTTCGCGGCATTCGGGCTTGTCGTCCTCGTCGTCCTCGGGTATGCCGCCGCCGACGTTGTCAATCTCGTCCCCGGCGTGCTCACCACAGCCGATGAGCCGGACCCGCGCCATGACTCACCGGGCAGCGCGGACGTCACCCTCCCGGTTGCCGCCGCCACTGTGGGTGCCCTCCCGCTGGCCCCGCCGACTGGTACAGCAGCCAGCGTGGACACGGCCGCCTTGTCGTCCCGTCTTGATGCGGTGCTCGCCGATCCGGATCTCGCCGCTAACGTCGGCGCCATCGTCCTCGACGGGGCCAGCGGCCGCCAGCTGTTCGCCCGATCGGCGACCATTGGCCACATCCCGGCCTCGACGATGAAGGTGGTCAGCGCCCTGTCCATCGTCGATACCCTCGACCCCGCCGCGACCATGGCCACCACCGTGGTAGCGGGGAAATCCAGCAGCCAGATCGTCCTCGTCGCCGGGGGCGACACCATGCTCGGACGCGGTGACGGCAACACCACCGCCACGCTCGGCCGGGCCGGCCTGGGCGATCTGGCCAACCAGGTGGCGGCCAACCTCGGCGACACGAAAAAGGTCTCCCTACGTCTCGACCTGTCCTACGCCGCCGGTCCGAACTGGCCCGCGACCTGGAACCGGGCCGACCTGGACAGCGGCGTCACTCAGACCGTTCGGATGATCGGCCTGGCCGACCAGCGTCCCGACGCCGCGGCAGGGAAGGTCTCCCCACCAGACCCACCGTCCGAGGTCGCCAAGGCGTTCGCCGCCGCCCTGGCCGATGAGGGGATTGCCGCGGAACTGACCCCTGAATCGACATGGCAGACCCCCGCCCCGAGCGGGGCGGGGGCACTTGGCGTCGTCCACTCCGCACCGTATGCCGACGTTCTGTCCCTCGCCCTGCTCGAAAGCGACAACGCTCTCATGGAGAACCTCGCCCGTCAGGCTTCGGTCGCGGCTGGCGGGAAACCTACCGAGGCAGGCGTGGTCGCGCATACCCGGGTGGTCCTGGCCAGCCACGCCATACCCACCACCGGAATGGTGTTGCGCGACGCCAGCGGACTCAGCCACGGCCAACTGGTCCCGCCTCAGACGATCGCACACGTCATCCGGGTCGGTTCGAGCGGCCAGGTGCCGGGCATGTCCGACGTCATCGCCGGGCTGCCCATTGCCGGGTTGACCGGCACCTTGGACGCGGCTCACGAGCGCTTCGACGGGCCCACCACCAAGGCAGTCGCCGGGGTGCCCCGGGCCAAGACCGGCACACTGATCGGCACGTCGGCGCTGGCTGGGACGACGGTCTCGGCTGACGGGCATCTCTTCGTCTTCGCGGTGCTTGCCGATGGTGTCCCGGCCACTGCGGCAGGAACGAGAGGAGCCCGCGCGGCGTTGGACCGTTTTGCCGCTGCATTGACCACCTGCGGCTGCACCACGACGGCCTCCGCATCGCCGACGCCGACCCCGAGCGGCGGGAAGACGACCGGTCCTGGGACGATGGACCGTGGGGGGCCCGGCTCGGCCACAGGGTCGTCATGACCATGGTTATGACGGGCGCAGGGACGAAGGAGAGTGCATGAGCACGGACCACGAGCACGTGGATTGGGGAACCGCCCGGGCTGCCGGGCGCCGCCTGGCCGCCAGCGGCCCCAAGGTGCCCATCGAGGAGGCTCGGGCCGAGGTCGCCGCCCTCAGGGTGGCCGCCGAGCGCGCCCGAGAGCCGGTGGCGGCAACCTCCCTGATGGCAACCCCGCCGGACGCACCGACGGCGTTGGTCGTCGACCGTGGCGCCTGGATCGACGCCAACGCCGAGTCCATGGCGGCCCTGCTCGACCCTGTGGTGGACAAGGTGTTCTCCGGCCGACGCGGCCAACCATCGGAGGGTTCGATCGGCGCCAAACTCACCGGTGCCGAAGCGGGAGCCATGCTGGCGTTCATGGCCAGCAAGGTGCTCGGCCAATACGACCTGGCCCCACAAGGCACTCCACGACTGCTCCTCGTTGCGCCCAACATCCTCGCCGTCGGTCGTGAACTCGAGGTGGACCCGGCCGATTTCCGGCAGTGGGTATGCCTACACGAAGAAACCCACCGGGTGCAGTTCACCGCCGTGCCGTGGTTGCGAGAGCACCTGCTCGAGTCCTCCCGCCGGCTCACTGCCGACCTGGCCCCCGATCCCGAGGCGATGTCCCGGAAGATTCGAGAGATCGCTTCCCGGCTTCCGCAGGCGCTCTCCGAAGGCGGCCTGGGCCTGGTCGACCTCGTCACCACCGAAGAACAGCGGGACCAGATCGCCAAGGTCACCGCGATCATGAGCCTGCTGGAAGGCCACGCCGACGTCGTCATGGACGAGGTCGGCCCCGAGGTCATCCCGACCGTGGCGCAGATCCGGGAGAAGTTCACCCAACGCCGCACCGGCGTGGGCGCCTTCGACCGGCTGCTGCGGCGCCTGCTCGGCCTGGAAGCGAAGATGCGGCAGTACCGCGACGGGGCCGTCTTCGTTCGGGCCGTGGTCGATCAGGTGGGATGGGACGGATTCAACGCCGTGTGGACCTCACCTGCGACGTTGCCGGAACCAATCGAGATCGAGTCCCCGGCGGCTTGGATCCGGCGTGTCCACGGGTAGATCGTGGGGCCGGCCGGCGCCGGAAGTCGCCGCCATCCGCGCTGCTGTCCGTGAGGCGCTGACCGACCTGTCCGATTCGGACCTCGTCCTCGTGGCCTGCAGCGGGGGGGCTGACTCCCTGGCGCTGGCCGACGCTGCGGCCTACCTCGCCGAGGCCGAGGGCCGGCCCATAGGAGCCGTGATCGTTGACCACCAGCTTCGGCCGGATTCTGCGGCGGTCGCCGACGCGGCGGCACAGACCTGCTCAGCGCGTGGGCTCGCTCCGGTCCTGGTGCGCTCGGTGACGGTGGCGCTCGGTGCAGCCGGCGTGGAGGCGGCCGCACGCTCAGCCCGGTATGCCGCCCTCGACGCGACCGCGGACGAGGTGGGCGCCCGCGCCATCCTGCTCGGCCACACCCTCGACGACCAGGCAGAGCAGGTCCTCCTCGGCCTAGCTCGGGGCTCCGGGGCTCGGTCGTTGTCCGGTATGCCGGGCCGCCGCGGCGTGTATCGACGGCCGTTGCTGCGGTGCACCCGCTCCCAGACGAGAGCTGCCTGCGTGGCTGAGGGGTTGTCCTGGTGGGAGGACCCGATGAACCAGGACCCGGCATACGCGCGGGTCCGGGCGCGCCGAGCCATCATCGACCTCGACCACGCTCTGGGCCCCGGATTGCCTGCGGCGCTGGCCCGAAGCGCCGATCTGCTTCGGGCCGATGCCGATCACCTGGAGGGGGAAGCGGCAACGGCCTACGCCCGGCTGGGCGGCCCACCGTTCCAGGTGGGCGACCTGGCACAGATGCCGCTGGCCATCCGCTCCCGGGTGTGGCGGCAGATCGCGGTGGCCGCGGGAGCGCCGGTCGGCCAGCTGAGTGCCGCCCACGTGGCCAGTTGTGATCTCCTCCTGACCCAGTGGCATGGTCAGGGGCCGGTGGATCTACCCGGCGGCGTGCGGGTGCGGCGCCACGACGGACGGGTGTATCTGGAACCGGGCGGCTGCGGAACAATGGTGGATGCGCCCGCTGCCACCGCCGAGAAGGAGTAGCCCATGGATTCTGCGAGCCTGGGGGATCAGCTCGAACACGTCCTGCTCACCGAGGCGGAGATCCAGGACAAACTGCTCGAATTGGCCGAGTCCATCGCGTTGGAGTACCAGGACAAGGAGCTCTTGCTCGTGGGGGTCCTCAAGGGTGCGGTCATGGTGATGGCCGACCTCATGCGGGCGCTGCCGATGAGCGTGCCGGTGGACTGGATGGCGGTCAGCTCCTACGGCTCGGGCACCAAATCCTCCGGGGTGGTCCGCATTCTCAAGGACTTGGACACCGATATCGCCGGGCGCCATGTGCTCATTGTCGAGGACATCGTTGACTCCGGTCTCACCCTGTCGTGGATCCGGGCCAACCTGCAGTCTCGAGGCCCGGCCTCGGTGGAGATCTGCACGTTGCTGCGCAAGCCCGACGCGGCCAAGGTCGACATCGACGTCAAATGGGTCGGCTTCGAGATCCCGAACGAGTTCGTCGTCGGCTATGGGCTGGACTTCGCCGAACACTATCGCGGCCTGCGCGACGTCGCGACCCTGGCCCCACACGTGTACAGCTGACCATCGCCGTGACTATGGGTCGGAGCCGTGACTATGGGCCGGATAGGGATAGGAACGGATCGCGGGGCTGTGACGTTGTCACCATCGCGTAGTCCTGAACCGATGTCCGGCCCGGCCGCTACTCTCGGGGACCAGGCGACGCAGCCGATGAACGACATAGCAGCCCACCCGGTCGGTTCGATGACCGAACAATGATCGAAGTAGAGCAGGAGGACCGAGTTCCGTCGAACTCGCAGAACCATGGATGTCTCCCGCTTGCGCAAGACCTGGGTCTTTTGGGCCCTTGGCCTGTTGGCGCTCCTCATGGTCTGCTTCACCTTCAGCGACGGCGGCGGCTATTCCCGCATCGACACCTCGGCGGCGATTCAGCTCATCAAGGAGAAGAAGGTCGCCACGGTCGAAATGACCAGTGAGAACGTCCTCGACCTCACCTTGAAGTCCGGCCAGACGTACTCCAGTCCGGATGGGAGCGTCAAGGATGCCACCAAGCTGCGCACCGAGTGGGTCGACCCGCAGGGACCGTCGCTGGTCGCCCTCATCCAGGAAAACCCGCCCTCGACCTCGTTCAACAACGTCATTACCCGGACCAATCCGCTCGTGTCGATCCTCGGCACCTTGTTGCCGTTTGTCCTGATCTTCGGCTTCTTCTGGTTCATGATGAGCCAGGCCCAGGGCGGCGGGTCCAAGGTCATGCAGTTTGGCAGATCCCGGGCCAAGCTGGCCAGCAAGGACACACCACAGGTGACCTTCGCCGACGTGGCCGGTTGCGACGAGGCGATCGAAGAACTCCAGGAGATCAAGGACTTCCTCAAAGACCCGGCCAAGTTCCTTGCCGTCGGCGCCAAAATCCCTAAGGGTGTCCTGCTCTACGGCAACCCCGGTACGGGTAAGACGCTGCTCGCCCGCGCGGTCGCCGGTGAGGCCGGAGTGCCGTTCTATTCCATCTCCGGTTCCGACTTCGTCGAGATGTTCGTCGGCGTCGGCGCCTCCCGAGTCCGGGACCTGTTCGAGCAGGCCAAGGCGAACGCGCCGGCCATCGTCTTCGTCGACGAGATCGACGCCGTCGGACGACACCGTGGCGCCGGCCTGGGCGGCGGCCACGACGAACGCGAGCAGACGCTGAACCAGTTGCTCGTCGAGATGGACGGGTTCGACGTCAAGACCAACGTCATCCTCATCGCGGCGACCAACCGTCCGGACATCCTCGACCCGGCCCTGCTGCGTCCGGGCCGCTTCGACCGGCAGATCGCCGTCGAACCGCCGGACATGATCGGGCGCCACAAGATCCTCCAGGTGCATGCTCAGGGCAAGCCGATGGCCGCTGACGTCGATTTGCTGGCCGTCGCCCGGCGAACCCCCGGCTTCACCGGCGCTGACCTGGCCAACGTGCTCAACGAGGCAGCGCTGCTCACTGCGCGTACTGACCGCAAGCTCATCGACAACCCGGCCCTGGACGAGGCGATCGACCGGGTCATCGCCGGCCCACAGAAGCGGACGCGGATCATGAGCGCCAAGGAGCGCAAGATCACCGCCTACCACGAAGGCGGGCATGCCCTGGTCGCCGCGGCGATGAATCACACCGACCCGGTCACCAAGGTGACCATCCTGCCCCGCGGCCGAGCCCTCGGCTACACCATGGTCATGCCCCTGGATGACAAATACTCCACGACCCGCAACGAGATCCTCGACCAGCTGGCATACGCCCTCGGGGGCCGGGTCGCCGAAGAGATCATCTTTCATGACCCGACGACCGGAGCGGCCAACGACATCGAGAAGGCCACGTCGATGGCCCGCAAAATGGTCACCGAGTTCGGCATGTCCGAGCGGGTCGGCGCGATCAAGCTCGGACAATCCCAGGGCGAGGTGTTCCTCGGTCGGGACATGGGCCATCAGCGGGACTACTCCGAGGAGGTCGCCGGGGTTGTCGACGAGGAGGTTCGTCGCCTCATCGACGGTGCCCATGACGAGGCGTGGCACGCGGTCAACGACAATCGCGACGTCCTGGACCGCCTGGTCCTGGAACTGCTGGAGAAGGAAACACTCGGCGCAGACGAACTCGCCACGATCTTCGCCGATATCGTCAAACGGCCCGAGCGTCCGACCTGGTTCTCCTCCGAGTTGAGAGTGCACTCCGACCTGCCGCCAGTGCTCACTCCAGCCGAGCAGGCCGCCTTGAACGGGTCCGGTGGATCCAACGGCGCGGCGCCCGCCCCTGGGGACTCCAACCTTGCCGCCGCCATCGATGAGGCCGCCGAGACTGGCGCCAGCCCGTATGCCGACGACACGTTGCACCCCGAGGCCGTCGAGGTCCCTCCAAACGAAGGCGTCGAGGGATCGTCCGGCGTTCCGGGGCAGTCCTACTGATGGAGCAGGACGCGCATACGGTCGACCTTCCCCGAGCCGAGGCGGCGGTCCGGGAGTTTCTCCTGGCCATCGGTGAGGACCCGGATCGGGAGGGACTGGTGCAGACGCCGGCCCGGGTCGCCCGGGCCGCCACCCAACTGTATGCCGGGCTGAGTCAGGACCCGGGGCAGGTGCTGTCCGCGATGTTTCAGATCGATCATGACGAGATGATCATCGTCCGGGACATCGAGGTCTACAGCACGTGCGAGCATCACCTGCTGCCCTTCCACGGCGTTGCCCACGTCGGCTACATCCCAGGCGAAGAGGGCCGAGTGACCGGCTTGTCCAAACTCGCCCGGCTCGTCGATGTCTTCGCCCGGCGCCCGCAGGTCCAAGAACGCCTCACCACGCAGGTGGCCGACGCGCTGGTGGAGTACATCGGCGCCCAGGGGGTCATCGTCGTGGTCGAGGCCGAGCACCTGTGCATGTCCATGCGGGGGGTGACGAAGCCCGGCTCGCGAACGATCACGTCCGCCGTGCGCGGGCACCTGCGCAACCCGGCGACCCGGGCGGAGGCCATGTCCCTGCTGACCAGCGGCAACCGGTGAACCGGCAGGAAGCCGCACCGGACCCGCCGAGGTCCGCGACGGGCGGCCTGAGCCAGGTCCTGCCCCGGCCGCGGCTCATGGGGGTCGTCAACGTCACGCCGGACTCCTTTTCCGACGGCGGGTTGTGGTTCGACCCCGACGCGGCCATCGAGCACGGGCTGTCGCTACTCGCCCAAGGTGCCGACCTCCTCGACGTCGGCGGGGAATCCACCCGTCCCGGTGCGCAACGCCCCAGCGAGGCCGAAGAACTCAGCCGAGTCATCCCGGTGATCTCCGCACTGTCAGCCGCGGGGGCCATCGTCTCCATCGACACCATGCGTGCCGGGGTCGCTGCAGCCGCCCTGACGGCGGGGGCGAGCCTGGTCAACGACGTTTCCGGAGGCCTATCGGACCCCGCCATGATCCCGCTGGTCGCCGCCGCCAAAGTGGACTACGTCTGTATGCACTGGCGGGGGCATTCGGCAGACATGCAGTCCCGGGCGGTCTACGACGATGTCGTCGCCGAGGTACGGGACGAGCTGACTGCCCGGGTGGAGGCGCTGTGCGCGGGCGGGATCGACCGGGCCCGGATCATCCTCGACCCGGGGCTGGGGTTTGCCAAAACCGCCGAACACAATTGGGCAGTGCTGCGTCACTTGGACGCGATCACCGCCCTCGGGCAGCGAGTCCTCGTCGGGGCATCCCGGAAGGCCTTCCTTGGACGGGTGGGTCGACCCCCCGGGCACGAACGGCTACCCCTGGATCGTGACGTGGCAACGGCCGTGACCACCGCCTACATTGCGGCATATCACCCGTGGGGCATCCGGGTGCACGATCTGCCGAGCTCGATGGACGCCCTCGATGTCGCCGGAATCTGGCAGGCCACGCCATGACCGACTCGGCACCCACTCCACCGGAGCCGACGCAGGCGCAGTCCCGCGGCACAACGGCGCCTACCCCGCCCGACCGGATCGAGGCCCGCGGCATACGCGCGTTTGGACGCCACGGTGTCTTGGAACACGAACGCCGCGAGGGCCAGGAGTTCGTCGTCGATGTGAGCCTGGCCGTCGACCTGGCCCGGGCCGGTCGTACGGACGACCTCGCCGAGACGGTCAGCTATGCCGAGGTGGCCGCGGACGTGGTGGCCATCGTGACCGGTGAACCCGTCGACCTCATCGAAACGGTCGCCCAGCGCATCGCGGATGCCTGCCTGCGCCGCCCCCTGGTCGAAGCGGTCGAGGTGACCGTGCACAAACCGCAGGCTCCGGTTGGGGTGCCGTTCGACGACGTTGCGGTCACCCTTCGGCGCGCCGCTGCGACCCCAGTGGTCATCGCCCTGGGTGCCAATCTTGGCGACCCGATGACCACCCTGGATGAGGCCGTGACCGCCCTGTCCGAGGGCCTGGACGATGTTCGAGTCTCCACCCGTTTCCGCACCGCACCGGTCGGTGGTCCGGATCAGCCGGACTACGTCAATGCCGTCCTCACCGGGTTTACCGCCCGCTCCCCACGTCGGATGTTGGCGTGGCTGCACGAGATCGAAGCGGCCGCCGGACGCATACGGGAGGTTCGGTGGGGTCCTCGAACCCTCGATCTGGACCTCATCGCCTACGGGCGCCCGGGCGACGCGGATGAGGTGGTCAGCACCGACGCCACGCTGACTCTGCCGCACCCTCGTGCCCACGAGCGGGCCTTCGTCCTGGCGCCGTGGGCGCAGCTGGAGACGACCGCACGGCTGCGTATGCCGGATGGTTCGCTACGCGCGGTCGTGGAGGTCCTCTCGGAGCTGGATCAATCGGGGGTGCGGCCGGTCGCGGAGGAAACAGCAGCGGGTGGCGTGGGTGGCTGGGCATGAACCGGTCGGGCGATCCGGGTGTCGGCCCGCGCATCCTGGCGCAGGCCCTTGCGCTGGGGCTCGTCGTCGGTTTGGCCGTGTGGGGCTTCTACCGGCATCGCGGTGGCCTCACCCCGGGCCCGTCCTGGTTGATCGTGGCGGTGGTGCTGGCGATTGCGACGCTCATCGTCATCGTCGTCTGGCCGGTCCGGGCGTACCAGCGGGGCCGCTCGGGATCGAGGTTCTCGCCGCTGCGCGCTGCCCGGGCCCTGCAGCTCGCGCAGGCTGGGGCGTTGACCGGGGCGGCGGCTGTCGGGTGGTTCATTGGGCAGGGCATCGTCATCGTGCGGGACCTCAGTCTGCGCGTCATGCAGGGGCATCTGGCTGCGACAGGTCTGGCAGTCCTGGCGTCGTTGGTGCTCCTGGGCGCCGGATTATGGGGGCAGGCTCAGTGCCGGCTACCCGATGACGACAGCGATGACACCGACTCGGCGGGGGCCCGCGGAAACGGCGCCTGACCGGTCCGGCGACGATCGTCGAGTCATGCGTTCGGCTGGGGACCCCAAACGGGCGCGGCAGGCTATGTCGCATTGGAGACGTTTGAGGGGGCCATCGGGGGGGCGGACCGCCCGTGACGGTGGGGGCCTACTTGTCGACGTCGCCGACGACGAAGAACATTGAGCCGAGGATGGCGACCATGTCGGCGATGAGGTTGCCGGGCAGGATCGTCGCCAGAGCCTGGACATTGTTGAACGAGGCGGTGCGCAGTTTCAGCCGCCAGGGGGTCTTCTCGCCTCGGCTGACCAGGAAGTATCCGTTGAAGCCGAGGGGGTTTTCGGTTGCCGCGTAGGTTTCGCCGTCGGGCGCCTTGAGCACCTTGGGCAACCGCACGTTGACCGGGCCCTGGGGGAGCATCCTCAGCGTGTCCAGGCATGCTTGAGCGAGGTCCAACGACACTGTCGTCTGTTCCAAGAGGACTTCGAGCCGGGCATAGCAGTCGCCGGCCGTTCGGGTTACCACCCGGCCCGGCCCCCCGGGAGCGAACAGGTCGGCATACGCAAGATAGGGAGCATCCCGGCGCAGGTCGACGTCGAGGCCGCTAGCTCGGGCGATCGGTCCGGACACCCCATAAGCCGAAGCGGTCTCCACCGGAAGAACCCCGACACCGACGGTCCGGCCGAGCAGGATCTCGTTGCGCATGAGCAGGGCTTGAAGGTCCGGTAATCTGCGACGGACGGCGCCGATGGCCCGCTCGACCCGATCCAGCCACCCGGCCGGTAGGTCCTCCTTGAGCCCTCCGACTCGGTTGAACATGTAGTGCATCCGTCCGCCGGAGATCTCCTCCATGACGGCCTGGAGCTCCTCCCGTTCGCGGAAGGCGTGAAAGATCGGGGTGATGGCGCCGAGTTCCAGGGCATAGGAGCCGAGGAACATCAGGTGGTTCAACACCCGGTTGAGCTCGGCCAGCAGGGTTCGCGCCCAAACTGCCCGCGGGGGCACCTCGAGACCGAGCATGTCCTCGACGGCCAACACGACACCGAGTTCGTTGGAGAACGCGCTCAGCCAGTCGTGTCGATTCGCCAGAACGATGATCTGGCGATAGTCGCGGACCTCGAAGAGCTTTTCCGCGCCTCGGTGCATATAGCCGATGATGGGGTCAGCCGAGACGATGCGCTCCCCGTCCAGGACGATCTTCAGCCGAAGCACCCCGTGGGTGGCCGGGTGCTGCGGGCCGATGTTGAGCACCATGTCCGCCGAGCTGAGCGAACCCCCGCCAACCCCGACCGTCAACTGGGTGGAGCCGCCTGCTGTGCTCATGCAGCAAGAGTATGCCGCAGGCCGCGGCCGGTCATCGGTCACTCCCAACCGGCTGCTCGCCGGTCACTCGGAACCGTTCGTCGTCAGTGGGCTACCTGGGCGGTGATCTGCCTTGGCCACCACCCACTGAAAGGCTCCCAATCCGTCCGGATGGCGCAACAGGCCGAGCGCCCCAGCGCGCGCCACAGCGTGAAGGTAGCGCCCGGGGTCCGTCCGGGCCAGGTCATGAGGCGGACGGGGAGCGCGCACCCCGAACCTGTCCAAGGCCTCGCGTTGGCTCAGTCGCTCGTCCTGGTCGAGACTGTCCAACGCGACATGCGCGGTGAGGTCGCACGAGCCGTCCGGGCGCGGTGGGACGAGCGTGCCGACGGCATACCCGGTGAGGGTGCCGGTGCTGGGTCGGCTCTGGACGGTGTGGCCGTAGTCGATGGCCACTGCCAGGCCGGAGTCGATCCGGGCGAGGAGTCGGGCCCAGGCCAGGTCGCGGTCCGCTCCGATCTCGACCCTCTCCCCAGGGGTTGTCGTCGGCCACCACCGGCTGGCCCAGGCCGCGTCCGCCGCGCCGATCGGGCGGCCAAGGGTCTCGGCACCGCTGGGGTCGACCAGGACCTGGCGCAACACCCCGCGGCGGTCCACTTCGGCGACGGTGCAGGGCACGACGTCGAGCCACTCGTTGGCCACCACGAGGGTGTCGGTCAGTCCGTCAAGGGCGTCGGGCAGTTCCGCGCCGCCGGAGGAGCGCCACCAGGTGATATCGGCGGGGAGGGACGCCGGCCGGTCGATCACGTCGACACCGACCAGGTGCAGATCCGAGCGCTGTTGCGCCAGGGCCGTCAGCAGTTCGCCGCGGCCACATCCCAGATCGACCACGGTGGTGCATTCGCTGGCGCGCGCCAGGGCTGCCACTGCTTCGGCAAGCAGTGGGCCGAGGTCGTCGTGGGCTGCCGTCAGGAAGTGCCCGGCCGGACCCTCGGGGCGGCGATAGAACCCATCCGGGCCATACAGGGCCGTATGCCAGGCCTCGCGCCACAGGCGTGGCACCTGCGGATCGGCGAGCGTGGGCACACCGGCATCATGGCGCAGGTTCCTACCTGAGGCGTAAAAGCGGTGACGGTAGGGTCAGGATCGTGGAACGCGCGGAGCTGCCAACCCCGCCGGCCAGGTTCCGCGTCGGAATCGTCGGGGCGGGCCGCGTCGGGTCAGTCCTCGGGGCTGCGCTCGCTCGCGCCGGTCACAGCGTCGTGGCCGTCTCGGCGGTCAGCGAAGCCTCCCGCGAACGTGCGGCTCGGCTGCTCCCGGGCGTTCCCATTCGAGACATCCCGGACGTGCTGACGGCCAGCGATCTGGTGGTCTTCGCAGTGCCGGATGACGCCCTCATCCCGCTGGTTCACGGTCTGGCGGAGACGGACCACTTCGGCTACGGGCAACTCGTGGCGCATACCTCCGGCCGGCACGGGCTGGCGCCGCTGTGGCCGGCAGCAGATCGCGGCTGCGTACCGCTAGCCCTGCACCCGGCCATGACCTTCACCGGGGGCGGTGGCGACCTGGACCGGCTGGCTGATTGCGCCTTCGGGGTGACCGCCCCGGAGATGTGGCGCCCGGTCGCCGAAGCTTTGGTCATCGAACTGGGCGCGGACCCGGTGTGGATCGCCGATGCCGATCGGGTGGCCTATCACGCGGCCCTGGCCCACGGGGCGAACCACCTGGTTACTCTGATTGCCCAGTCGTCAGAGATTCTCCGGGGCGCCGGTGTCGCCGCCCCTGATCGGGTGCTGCGCCCCCGGGTCGAAGCCGCCTTGGACAACGCGCTTCGTGGGGGTGACGCAGCCCTCACCGGCCCGGTTTCCCGCGGTGACGCCGGTACCGTTGAGGCGCACCTGACCGAGCTGAGCACCGCCGCTCCGGACATCCTCATGGCATACCGGGCCCTGGCGCTCGCCACGGCCCAGCGTGCGGTGGCCTCGGGGCGGCTACGGCCCGACCTGGCCCTGCCTGTTGTCGAGCTTCTGGAGGATCGTTAAGTGAACACCCCCCCGGTCGTCTGTCGTACCCGTGACGAGTTGCGAGAGGCCCGGGCCCGCCTGGGTAGCGATGTCGCCGTCGTGATGACGATGGGGGCGCTGCATGATGGACATGCGACCCTCATTCGGCAAGCTCGAGCCAGGGCGGAACGGGTGATCGTGACGATCTTCCTTAACCCGCTCCAGTTCGGCCCCAAGGAAGACCTTTCCCGTTATCCGCGCACGTTCGACGAAGACATGGAGATCTGCACGCGAGAGGGCGTCGATGTGGTCTTCGCCCCCAGCCCCACGGTGATCTACCCCGAGGGCGACCCCGGGGTGCGAGTGTCCGCGGGCCCCCTGGGCGCGGTTTTGGAGGGCCAGTCGCGTCCTGGTCACTTCGACGGCATGCTCACTGTGGTGTGCAAGCTCATGAACCTCACCTCGGGCACGTCCTTCTACTACGGCCAGAAGGATGCCCAGCAGTTGGTTCTGATCCGGCGCATGGTGCGCGATTTGGACCTCCACGCCGAGGTCATCTCGGTGGCCACCGTCCGCGAGCCCGACGGGCTGGCCATGAGCAGCCGGAACATGTACCTCACCCCGGACGATCGAGAGGTTGCTCTGAGCCTGTCCCGTGCGCTGACAGCCGGGGCGGCCATGGCCGCGGAGGGCCCCAGCGCTGTCCGGCGTGCCGCCCGGGCGGTCCTGGTGAGCGAACCGCTGGCCCTGGTCGACTATCTCGTCCTCGTCCACCCCCACACGCTCGAGGGCGTCCCGGAGTGGTACCGCGGTGAGGCGTTGCTCGCCGTGGCCGCCCGGGTCGGCACCACGCGCCTGATCGATAACATGCCGGTGGTCGTTGGTCCAGGCGGCGGGGCGCGGGAGGTCTTCTCCGATGTCCCGTCGATTGCCTCGGCAGGTGCATGACGGATCCGGCGCCAGCTGGGTGTCGACGATGTGACCCGGATCGTCCCTCAAGGTGCCGCGTGGATTGGGGAAGGCGTGGGCGGCTCGTTAGGCTAGTCCGGTGAAGGAGCCGCCCGAGACCGACGTTCCGGAGCAGATCCGAATCCGTCGCGAGAAACGGGCCCGGATCATCGCTGAAGGAGACCAGGCCTACCCTGTCGAGGTTTGCCGCACCCACACCTTGGCTCAGGTCCGGCACGATTGGGGCCATCTGGAGACTGGCGAGGAAACTGACGATGTGGTGACCATCGCCGGCCGCGTCATGTTCATCCGCAACACCGGCAGGCTCGCCTTCGCCACCCTTCAGGAAGGCGTCGGGGACCGGCTGCAGGTGATGCTCAGTCTCGCCGAGGTCGGCGAAGACTCCTTGACCGCGTGGAAGGCCGATGTCGACTTGGGCGACTTCGTCGCCGTCACCGGCCGGGTGATCTCCTCCAAACGAGGCGAGCTGTCGGTGCTGGCCAATTCGTGGCGGTTCGCCGCCAAGGCCTTGCGTCCGCTACCGGTTCTGCACGCCGAACTGTCCGAGGAGACCAGGGTCCGGCAACGGTATGCCGACCTCATCGTCCGCCAGGAAGCCCGTGACATTGTCAGGCTCAAGGGCGCCGTACTGGCCGCGATCCGGCAGGTCTTCGCCGACCAGGGCTACCTCGAGGTGGAAACCCCCATCCTCCAGCTCGTCCATGGCGGCGCCGCTGCCCGACCGTTCCACACCCACCTCAACGCATTCGATCAGCCGATGACGCTGCGCATCGCCCTGGAACTCAACCTCAAGAAGGCTGTCGTTGGCGGGGTCGAGAAGGTCTACGAGATGGGCAGGATCTTTCGTAACGAGGGCGTCGATGCCACTCACGCCCCCGAGTTCACCATGATCGAGGCATACCAGGCATATGGGGACCAGACCTCTATCGCGGCCTTGATCAAGGACCTCATCCTGGCCGCCGCAGACGCCAACGGCTCTCGTCTGGTCGAGACACCGAAGGGCACCGTCGACTTGGACGGTCCGTGGCGGTGGTTGCCGGTGTACGACGCCGTCTCGGAGGCGGTTGGGGAGCACATCGACATCGACACCTCACTCGGCCAACTGCGCGGGTATGCCGACGCGGCAGGTGTCGAGTACGACCCTGGTTGGGACAAGGACAAGGTCTTCTTGGAGTTGTTGTCTGAACTTGTCGAGCCGGGGCTTATCCAGCCGACGTTCCTATGCGACTATCCCGCGATCGCTCAGCCGCTGGCCCGTCCGCACCGCACCCGCCCCGGTCTGATCGAGGCGTGGGACCTGATCATCGCGGGGGTTGAACGCGGCACCGGCTTCTCCGAGCTGGTCGATCCGGTGATCCAGCGTGAGGTGCTCACCGTGCAGTCCGTCAAGGCTGCCGGGGGAGACCCTGAGGCCATGCAACTCGACGAGGACTTCCTGCGGGCACTGGAGTACGGCGCTCCCCCCATGGGGGGCCTGGGCCTGGGGCTGGATCGACTCATCGCCTTTCTCGCCGGAACGAACCTGCGCGAGACCGTTCTCTTTCCGCTGTTGAAGCCGGAGGGCTAGACCATATGACGACCGTTCTTACCTATGTCGCTGCGCTGATCCCCTTTCTGGGAGGCGCCCTTATTTTCTATGTCATCATGAAGAACATCCTGCAGAGCGACCGGAACGAGCGCATTGCCGTACGCCGATGGGAAGAACAACACCAGTCGACGAAGCCTGCTGCCGGCCGACCGCCGCAGGATTCTGATTCGTCATCCTGATCCGGGCAGCATTAGCGCCACCCTGCGGTTGGGCATTGGATCGCGTATGTTCTAGGATGTTCATATTCTCAAAGACGCCATATGCAAGGAGTACTCATGGCAAAGAAGGTGCAGATCGTCCTCATCGATGATGTTGACGGCGCCGAGGCGAACGAAACTGTTAAATTCGGTCTTGACGGCGTGAGCTACGAAATCGACCTCAGCGCGGACAACGCGGCGGCGCTGCGGAACGACCTGGCGAAGTGGGTCGGTTCGGCGGAGCGCACCGGTGGGCGCATGTCCCGAGGCAGCGGGGCTAAGAGTACCCGCCAAGACCTGTCCGAAATGCGTGACTGGGCCCGGGCGAACGGGTACCACGTGTCCGACCGGGGTCGCATCTCGGCGGAAATCAAAGAGGCCTACCGCAAGGCCCATTGATCTTTCCGTCCGAACGGAAACTCTCAAAAGGCCGGTCCCGACCTATCGGGGTCGGCCTTTTGTCAGGCCCCGGCGACCTCAGGGAATGTCGACCATGAGGTCACCGAGGCGCTCAATCCGGTCGAGCGCCTCGGAAAACAAGAACTGGCGCAGCTCGCCGGCACCCTGCGCTTTCGCCTCCACTTCATCCCAGGTGACCGGAGTAGCCACAGTGGGGAGTTCCCGTCCGCGCATCGAATATGGGCTGATGGTCGTCTTGGCGGCAACATTTTGCGACCAATCCACGAAAACCTTCCCGGGGCGCAGTGATGTCCGCATTTTCCACACCACCAGCTCCGGGTGCGCTTGGGTGAGTTCCTTGGCGAGGTGGGCGACCAGATCGCGGACCTGGTTGCTGCCCAGATCGGAGCCCAGCGCGGCATAAAGCTGCATTCCCTTGCTGCCACTCGTAACCGGCACGAGGGCCATCCCCAGTGGGCTGAGCCGATCGCGGACGAGGAGGGCGACCTGGGCGCATTCGGTCAGTCCCGCCGGCGGGCCGGGGTCGAGATCGACGACGAGCCGGTCGGGGTTTCCCGGTGCCCCCTGCGGACCGAGGCGCCATTGTGGCACGTGGAACTCCAGGCTGTTGAGGTTGGCCAGGTATGTCAGCCCGGCAAGATCGACAGCCAGCGGATAGGTCACCCCCTGGAGCCCAACCCGAGGTAGCCAGGCCGGGGCACCAGAGGGAAGGTTCTTTTCGAAGAACCGCTCCCGGGCTACCCCGTGCGGCCAGCGCACCCGAGTCACCGGACGATCGGCCAACCTTGGCAGGAGCAGAGGGGCAACGCGGGCGTAATAGTCCAGCACCTCACCCTTGGTCGTGTCCGTAGACGGATACATGATCTTCGACAAAGAGGTCAGGCGCAGCACCTGGTCGCCGACCCGGACGCGGGTTGCCTCGGGGTGGTCGGCCATCAGCTCGAATCCGATCCGCCGGCCAACAGATCGCCGGGGCTCACATCCGATCGGGTGCCCCGGAACGTCGGCTGGCGCAGGCGGGATTGCTCGTGGCCGCCGAGCGTGCGCACGTCAACGACGATCACCGGATCCACCCACCGGGTCAGGTCGCTGTCCTTAGGCGGGACCTCGGTGGAAAAGGGAGAGGACGACCGCCCGAGCGAGGTCAGCTGGGCGTGCAAGCGGGTCCCGGCGGCGCCGGCCAGGCCGCTGCCCATCCTCCCGGCATAACGCCATCCGCCGTCACCGTCGGGCAGACCCAGCAACACGGCGCCGAGGCGCTCGTCGCGATCGACCTGGGGCCGCCAACCCCCCACCACGGCGGACAGGGTGGTGCGGTGCGCTCGTTTGAGCCAGTCCGTGGAACGACGGCCGGCGGCATACGTGCTGTCCCGGCGTTTGCTGACGACACCTTCTAAGCCCTGCTCCCTGGTCGCCGCCCACAACGATTCGCCGTCCTCGTGCACGGCCGGCACCTGCCAGTTCGTCCCGTTGAGGTCGAGTTGGTCCAACAGCTCACGCCGGGCTGACCAGGGCTGGCCGGCAAGGTCGGTACCGAAGAGGCGCACGAGGTCGAAGATCATGTAGGTCACCGGCCGGGTCGCCGCCTTCCGGGCGGCGCGCTGAGGGTCGCGCACATGCATACGTTCGGTGAGTGCGGCGAAGCTGGATCTCCCCCCATCCAGCGCAACGACCTCCCCATCGAGCAGCAGGTCGGGGAAGGTCCGGGCCAGGGGCTGCAGTTCGGGGAATGCTGAGGTGACGTCGCGGCCGGCGCGAGAGGTCAGCACGAGCCGGGCCTCGTGGACGTCAGCAAGGATGCGCATTCCGTCCCACTTGACCTCGTGTGCCCACCCCGGTCCTGACGGGATCGTGTCGGTGGGAGTTGCCAGCATGGCCTGCACGTCGTCATGGTTCCACGGGACTCATCGAGCGGCATACCCGACGGCGGATCTGGGCGCGGGTCGCGGCAGTGGGGATAATGTCCGAATGCGGGCGATCTGGAAGGGCGCAATCAGTTTCGGCCTGGTCAACGTGCCGGTGCGGTTGTTCTCTGCCACGGAGAACCACGACATCTCGTTCCGGCAAGTGCACGCTAGCGATGGTGGCCGGATCCGATACCAGCGGGTGTGCTCCGTCGACGGGGAGCTGGTCTCCTACGACGACATCACCAAGGGGTATGAGACCGAGGACGGTGACATGGTCGTCCTCACCGACGAGGACCTCAAGGATCTGCCGAGCGTCTCCTCCAAGGAGATCGGCGTGGTGAAGTTCGTCCCGGCCGACCAGATCGACCCGATGTGGCTGGACAAGTCCTACTACCTCGAACCGGACAAGTCCGCGGTCAAGCCCTATGTCCTGTTGCGCGATGCGCTGGTCTCCGAACAACGCATGGCGCTCGTCACGGTCTCGATCCGGACCCGGATGACCATGGCGGTGTTGCGGGTCAGGGACGGCGTCATCGTCCTGCAAACCATGCTGTGGCCAGACGAGATCCGCAACGCCGAGTTCGCCCGGATCGACAGCGACCAGCACGTCAGCGAACAGGAGCTGGCCATGGCGCATCTGCTCATCGATCAGCTGTCCGGCGACTTCGTCCCCGAGGATTACGAGGATGATTACGCGGTGGCGGTCCGGGAGTTGGTCGAGGCCAAGGTCTCGGGTGGGCAGGTGGCTGCACCGGCAGAACCGGCCGCATCCCACGGTGAGGTCGTCGATCTCTTGGCGGCCCTGGCCAAGTCGGTGGAGAAGGCCAAGGCCGCTCGCGGTGACGCCGACGCGGGGCTAGCCGAGCGCGGCACTCAGGCGGGCTGAGGGCTGTCGTGCCAGAGGGGCATACGCTCTATCGGATCGCGCGCGATCTGCAGGCGGCGTTCGCCGCAACGATCCCCCAGGTCTCCAGCCCACAGGGGCGGTTCGCCGTCGGCGCCGCCCAGCTCGATGGTCGCGAGGTGCTTGGTGTCACCTCGCGGGGGAAGCATCTGTTCGTCGAATTCGCCGGTGACCATTGGCTCCACGTACACCTGGGCTTGATCGGGACCTTCACGATCGACGCTGCCCCATATGCGGGGGAGCTGCTGGTCGTGGGCCAGGTCCGGTTGCGTCTGGCCACCCAGGACCATGTGGCTGACCTGCGCGGGCCAACGGTGTGCGAGGTCGTCACCCCGGACAAGGTCGATGAGGTGCTGAGCCGGCTGGGTCCCGATCCGTTGCGAGTGAGTGAGGCAGACGTCCCGGGCTGGGCCGGTGACGTTGACCTTCAGGATCCACGGCGTGCCTGGAGAAGGATCGAGCGCAGCGGCAACTCCATCGCCGAGCTGCTGATGAATCAGGCCGTGGTGGCGGGTGTCGGCAACGTCTATCGCAGCGAGGTGCTGTATCGGCTCCGGTTGAATCCGCATACGCTCGGCCGGGAGCTGCGTCCGGCCAGCTGGCAGGCGATCTGGTCCGACCTCGTGCGGCTGCTGCCATTAGGCGTGGCCACCGGTCGGATCGTCACGGTGCCCGAACAGGTCGAGGAGGTCGAGGCGGATCTGGCCGCCGGTCGGGAGATCACGCTGGATGAGCGCACCTCGGCGGTCTACAAGCGGGCCGGGCAGCCATGCCTGCGGGACGACGCCCGGATTCGCACCGAGGTGATGGCCGGGCGCAACCTGTTTTGGTGCCCACGATGCCAACGGCGGCATTAGCTTTGGCCCGCGGCGGTGTCCTCTAGGGTTTGATCCATGCCCACGATGATGTTCGTCTGTACCGGCAATATCTGCCGCTCGCCGTATGCCGAACGGTATGCCGCCATGGTCGCCGACCGCCTAGGACGCAGCGACTGGTCGTTTGCCTCGGCGGGCATCGCAGCCATGGTCGGTGAGGGCATGGACACCGACATGCGGCGCGAACTGGAGAAGCGGGGCGGCAGCGGCGAGGACTTCGTCTCCCGGCAGTTCGAGACCCCCTTGCTCGATCGAGTGGACTGGGTGATCGCCATGGAGGCACATCACCGCACGTGGGTGCTCGAAGACCACCCACGCATGTTCCGGCGAATCGTCACCCTGGGCCAGGTGGGCGCCGGCATGGCCGACATTGCGTCCGTGGCCGAAGGAGGGCCGTTGGACAGCGACGCGCTGGTCGCGGCCGTGGCAGCGCATCCCGGGTCGCAGCGGAGCGAAGACATCCCCGACCCCTACCGGCGAGGAGTGCAGGCATCGGCCGAGGCGGCCGAACGCATTTCGGGGCTGCTGGACGACGTCCTCGGGCGGGTACTGGCCACGGCCTGAGGGCATACGGGGCAGGCTCGACAAGGGAATGCGCTGGGCAGGCTGGCATTCGCGTCAAACGGGGCGGGCAGGTTGGCACTTGGCAAGGGAAACCGGAGGTTCGCAAGGGGAAACTTCCCTTGTCAACCTCGGGTTTCCCACCTGAGGCGTAAAACCGGAGGCGGGGGTAGGGTCCGGATATGGACCTCAGCCGTAGCCTGTTGCCCAACCCCTATGACCACCTGCCGCGTCTGCCGGCTCTTGCGGTGCGCAGCAACGACTTCACCGAGGGGACGAGCCTGCCGGACAACGCCGGTTTTGCCGCCGGCAACGTCAGTCCGCACCTGGCCTGGGAGGCACCAACGGGCACCCCATCGTTGCTGCTGTCGTGCTTCGACCCCGATGCTCCGGTGGCGGGCGGTTTCGTTCACTGGGCGGTCATCCTGCCCGGCGATACGACCGAGCTGGCCACTGGCGCCGGAGTGGGCGGGATGCCCAAAGGCACCATTGAGCTGACGAACGACTATGGGATGAGCGGTTGGGGTGGCTGCGCTCCGCCGGAAGGCGATGTGGCCCATCGGTACTACTTCGCCGTGACCGCTCTCAGCGCTCTCGAGGGCGATATCGCATCAGACACCCCGTATGCCAAGACCCAATTTCTCAACCTCGCCAACATGACCGCGCGGGGGGTCATCATGGGTACCTATCAACTCTGAGCATCAGCTCAATAGTGGTC
This sequence comes from Nostocoides sp., assembly GCA_047974805.1. GTDB lineage: Bacteria > Actinomycetota > Actinomycetes > Actinomycetales > Dermatophilaceae > JAJXUB01. The sequence continues at coordinate 57,977 of JBKECS010000050.1, forward strand.
CGATCATGGCGGCCGGTGGTGACGTTTTGGTGGCTACCGGCTGAGCCCGCAGTCCGGATGCGACGCAGCGATAGGACACGAGCGGAACAAGCCCCGGCGCCGCGGCGTTGGTCACTTCCGAAGAGGTTGTCCCGTCCCAGTTCCCCTGCAGTCACCACATCGTGACCGGCATTGCGACCAGGACAGACAGCTCGGCCCGTTAGCATCGATGCGAGACGCATAAGCAAGGAGCGATGTTTCATGTTCGAACGGTTTACCGACCGTGCACGCCGGGTGGTGGTTCTCGCCCAGGAAGAGGCGCGGATGCTCAACCACAACTACATCGGGACCGAACACATCCTTCTGGGACTCATCCACGAAGGTGAGGGCGTCGCGAGCAAGGCCCTGGAGAGCCTGGGCATCTCCCTGGAGAGTGTCCGCGAGCAGGTCCAGGAGATCATCGGGCAGGGTCAGCAGGCCCCCTCTGGGCACATCCCGTTCACACCTCGCGCCAAGAAGGTCCTCGAACTGAGCCTGCGTGAGGCTCTGCAGCTCGGCCACTCCTACATCGGCACCGAACACATCCTGCTGGGCCTGATCCGCGAGGGTGAAGGCGTCGCCGCGCAGGTCCTCGTCAAGCTCGGAGCAGACCTGTCCCGCGTGCGCCAGCAGGTCATCCAACTGATCTCCGGCTATCAGGGCAAGGAGGGAGCCGGTTCGTCCGCCGTCACCGCGGGCGGACCACAGGAGGGCACCCCCTCCGGTTCCTTGGTGCTCGACCAATTCGGTCGCAATCTGACCCAGGCTGCCAGGGAGAACAAGCTGGACCCGGTCATCGGCCGCGAGAGCGAGATCGAGCGGGTCATGCAGGTGCTCTCCCGCAGGACGAAGAACAACCCTGTGCTCATCGGCGAGCCCGGAGTGGGCAAGACCGCGGTCGTCGAGGGCCTCGCCCAGGACATCGTCCGAGGCGACGTCCCCGAGACACTCAAGGACAAGCAGCTCTACACCCTCGATCTCGGCGCCCTCGTCGCCGGCAGCCGGTATCGCGGTGACTTCGAGGAACGGCTCAAGAAGGTGCTCAAGGAGATCCGCACCCGCGGCGACATCATCCTGTTCATCGACGAGATCCATACCCTGGTCGGGGCCGGGGCTGCCGAAGGCGCCATCGACGCCGCCAGCATCCTCAAACCGATGCTGGCTCGCGGCGAGTTGCAGACCATTGGCGCCACCACGCTGGACGAGTACCGCAAATACATCGAGAAGGACTCTGCCCTCGAACGACGGTTCCAGCCGATCCAGGTCGCCGAACCGACCTTGGCGCATGCCATCGAGATCCTCAAGGGTCTGCGGGACCGCTACGAGGCACACCACCGGGTGTCCATCACCGATGCTGCCCTGGTCTCGGCCGCCAACCTGGCCGACCGGTATATCAATGACCGCTACCTGCCGGACAAGGCCATCGACCTCATCGACGAGGCCGGCGCACGCTTGCGGATCCGTCGGATGACGGCTCCGCCGGACCTGCGTGAATTCGACGAAAAGATCGCCGCCCTGGTCCGGGAGAAGGAATCTGCCATCGACGGGCAGGACTTCGAGAAGGCCGCCCGGCTGCGCGATGACGAGAAGAACCTGCGCGCCGAAAAAGCGGCCCGGGAGAACGAGTGGAAGTCCGGCGACCTCGACGTGGTTGCCCAGGTCGACGAGGAACTCATCGCTGAGGTGCTCGCGGCCAGCACCGGCATACCGGTGTTCAAGCTCACCGAAGAGGAGTCCAGCCGCCTGCTGCACATGGAGGATGAGCTGCACAAACGGGTCGTCGGCATGGACGACGCGATCAAGGCGCTGTCCCAGGCCATCCGCCGCACCCGCGCCGGGCTGAAGGACCCCCGCCGTCCGGGTGGTTCATTCATCTTCGCCGGGCCGACCGGCGTCGGTAAGACCGAGCTGGCCAAGACGCTGGCCGAATTCCTGTTCGGTGATGAGGACGCCCTTATCCAGTTGGACATGTCCGAGTACTCCGAGAAGCACACGGTGAGTCGGCTGTTCGGTTCGCCACCCGGCTACGTCGGCTACGAAGAGGGCGGACAGCTCACCGAGAAGGTGCGTCGGCGCCCGTTCTCCGTCGTGCTGTTCGATGAGGTGGAGAAGGCTCACCCGGAGATCTTCAACTCCCTGCTGCAGGTGCTCGAGGACGGTCGGCTCACCGACTCACAGGGTCGGATGGTCGACTTCAAGAACACCGTCATCATCATGACGACCAACCTCGGAACCCGGGATATCACCAGGGGCAACCTCGGCTTCTCCGCCGGCGCGGACAGCCGCAGCGACTACGAGCGGATGAAGGCGAAGGTTCAAGACGAGCTCAAGCAGCACTTCCGCCCCGAGTTCCTCAACCGGGTCGACGACATCATCGTCTTCCCGCAGCTGACCCAAGAGGAGATCGTCGAGATCGTCGACCTGGAGATCGCCAAGCTCGACAAGCGGCTCAAGGACAAAGACATGGGGATCGAACTGACCCCCGCCGCCAAGGACCTGCTGGCTACCAAGGGCTACGACCCGGTGCTCGGCGCGCGTCCATTGCGCAGGACGATCCAGCGCGAAATCGAGGACACCCTCTCCGAGAAGATCCTCTATGGCGAGCTGAAGGCTGGGGAGATCGTAGCGGTCGATGCCGTCGGCGAGGGCAAGGAGGCCGAGTTCACGTTCACCGGCGCCCCCCACGTCTCCTCAGTTGACGCACCCCTGGTCGAAGCCGCCGGCGGCAACGACTGACCCGGTTCTCGAAGGCTCGGACGCTCACCGAGCCCACGACAGACGCCCCGGACCAGATGTGGCCGGGGCGTCTGTCGTGTCACGTGTCGGTGCGCTGGGGGGGTAGGTCACCGACACAGGGGAACTGTGACACTGACTAGGATGCGGTCGGAGCCGCGGGTGCCTTCGGCTCTTGCGACGCCACCATCTTGGCGTGCCGGTAGCCGAGGATACCCAGGATGAGGAACACCAGGGCGCCGAGGTAGGCGGCCCACGAGGCGTACCCAGCGACGGTGCCGATCGTGGCGAACGCGTAGCCGTAAAGCAGCAGGCCGCGCAGGGTGTCACCCATGAAGAGGCTGGTGCGGAGTTCGCCCAATTGCTTGGTGGAGTCGGCGGTGGGGTCGGTCTTCGCTGCGGCCAGGTACTCGCCGCTGACCTCACCGTATGTCTTGCCGTCGGCCATCTCGTTCATGTGGACCTTGATGTAGTAGTCCGCGTATGCCTTGGCCTCAGGACCGGTGTCCAGCGGCGATCCCGCGTACTGGGCAAGGTTGTCCTTCTGCTCCTCAGTTGTGAGCTCGTCCTCCTCTGGCATCGTGATGTTCTGCTCGGTGAGTTGTTGGTGCACCTCGTTGCCAATGAACGAACTCGCCCAGGTCAACAGGGCACCCGCGACGAGTAGGACCACGGCCAAGGCGATCCCAATCGCCGAGAGGGTTTTGTCTAGGGTGCTGCGCATGGTGGCAGAGCCTCCTCAGGCTAACCGGGCCGGGTCGGCAGGAGCGGGAGGGCCCCTGGCGGAACCGTCCCGGCCTCGTAGTTGAATCTACTACTACTCCATGTAGTAGTTTCATTTTCCAGTCTGTGACCCGTGGAACATTTCGGAACTCAGCTCCGCCTAGGATGCGGGACATGCCCGACTGCTCGCCCCAGCCGCCGCCTGAGGCGAGTATCCGGACGGCCCGGACCAAGGACGTGCGCGGCATCCGAGCCCTGGTTGCGCCGCTGGCCGAACGCCGCCTGCTGCTCAACAAGGAAGCGGTCGCCTATTACGAGACCATCGGAGACTTCGTTGTCGCCGAGCGGGACGGTCGGATCGTCGGCTGTGGTGCTCTGCATGTGCTCTGGGAGGACCTGGCCGAGATCCGGACCCTGGCCGTGGCCGACTCTCAACGCCGCACCGGGTTGGGCTCGCGCTTGCTGGAACATCTGGTTGCCCGCGCCGAGGACCTCGGGGTCGCCCGGTTGTTCTGCCTGACCTTCGAGACCAGCTTCTTCACCGAGCACGGGTTCGAGGCAATTGACGGCCAGGCGGTCGAACCCGAGGTATATGCCGAGCTGCTGCGTTCCTACGACGAAGGGGTGGCCGAGTTCCTCGACCTCGAACGGGTCAAGCCGAACACGCTGGGTAACACCCGTATGCTGCGCGTGCTCCACCCCGTGACAGGCACGACGACGCCGCCATGAGTCCACCGCCGCCATGTGGGCCAGCGGTTGTGGTCATGGGCGTCTCGGGAGTCGGGAAGAGCACCGTCGGGAGTCGGCTGGCCGACGCCCTGGGCTGGCCCTTCCTTGAGGGAGATGCCGTCCATCCGCCGGCAAACATCGCGAAGATGTCCGTCGGCATCGCCCTGACCGATGATGATCGGTGGCGCTGGCTGGCAGACCTTGGCGCGGCGATCGACGATGCGACCGCTTCGGGCGCCGGCGTCATCGTCACCTGCTCGGCGCTGAAACATTCCTACCGGGATCTGCTTCGTCATGATCGACCGGCGGTGCGCTTCGTCGAGCTGGCCGCCGATGAGGCGCAACTGCGGGCCCGGCTTCGTCATCGCAGCGGGCACTTCATGCCGGTGCAGTTGTTGGACAGCCAGCTCGCCGACTGGGAGCCGTTGCACGGCGATGAACTGGCCGACGGGTGTGTCCGAGTGAACGCGGGGCCGGGACCCGCGGTCGTGGTCCAGGACATTGTCAAGGCCCTGGACGGACTTGCCCCGGATCACGACGGCAGCCGGTAACGCCCTGACCCGACGGGTTCGACCAGACGGTCCTCGATAAGGCCGGCCAGGCAGCGATCCACCCGCGTCGGATCAGGATCGCAGTCATCGAATGCCGACCTCGGCAACACTGATGCGGATCGGGCCACCTCCTGTGGATGTGTCCGCAGGAGGTGCAGGATCCGTCCCCGGACCTGCCGGTCGGTGCCGGCATACCCCGGCCGGGGCCGCCTCGGCCGATCCTCCTCCGGCCGGCCTGCACGAAACCAGGCACACAGATCGGTCACGGGGCACTGCTCACAGCGTGGGGCTCGGGCCGTGCAGATCAGGGCGCCGACCTCCATGACGGCAACATTCCAGGTGGCGGAGACCGTCACCTCGATCGGGGTCGCATCGAGCGCCAGACGGCGCTCGGCGGCGGTCAATGCCGGGGCTGGCAGCGCCCGACCGGTCAGCGCTCGAGCCAACACCCTGCGCACGTTGGTGTCGATCACCGTGCTGCGCTGCCCGAATGCGAAGGCTGTCACCGCGGCCGCGGTGTATTCGCCCACGCCGGGCAGCGTTCGCAAGGTGGCCTCCTCCTGCGGAACCTCACCGCCGAAGTCCGCGACCAGGACCCGGGCCAGCTCGTGCAGGCGCACCGCGCGCCGGGGATAGCCCAGGCCCCCCCACATCCGGATCGCCTCAGCAGGGGTGTCTGCGGCCAAGTCAGCCGGAGTGGGCCATCGCTGCAGCCAGGCCCGCCAGGGCGCGATGATCCGACCGACCGGGGTCTGTTGCGACATCACCTCACAGACGAGCACGCCCCACGCAGTGCAGTCCGGTTCCCGCCAGGGCAATGTGCGGGCATGCTCGGCATACCAGGACAGGATCGGGGCATGCAGCGCCTCGGCCCCCCCGGCGGAGGGCGGCGCGGACGTCATCGGCGGCAAAACTCAGACGTAGCGTTCCAGGATGCTCGTCTCGGCCAGTCGGGTCAGCCCCTCCCGGACGAGCCTGGCCCGCCCTTCCCCGACCCCGTCGACGCTCATGAGTTCCTCCACCCCGGCCGCCAGGAGCCGCTGCAGCGTGGAGAAATACTCGACCAACCGATCGATGATCGAACCAGGCAGCCGAGGAATCTTGGACAGCAGACGGTAGCCGTGCGGGCTTATCGACGCGTCGAGGGAGTCCCCGCCGGTGACGAAGCCCAGCGCGAGCGCAACCGAGCCCAGGTCGAGCAGATCGGCGTCGCTGACCGCAGTGAGGTGTTCGACCGCTTCGGCAACCGTGCGTGGGTGTTCGGCGGCGCCCAGGTAGTCCCGCAGGACCCACTCGAGATCTCCGGTCAGGCCCCCGGTCAACTCCTCAAGTTGCAGCGACATGAGTCGTCCGTCGACCCCGAGCTGCAGGACGTATCCGGAGATCTCTTCGCGGATTCGACGAACCATCTCCAGGCGCTGGACGACGTTGGCCATGTCCCGAACGGTCACCAGATCTTCGATCTCCAAAGCGGACAGTGTCCCGGTGACCTCGTCCAGGCGCGCACGGTAGCGTTCCAGGGTTTGAAGCGCCTGGTTGGCCCGGGTCAGGATGTCGCTGCTGCCTTCGAGGACGACCCGGCGTCCGGCGACATATAGCGCGACGATGCGCATGGACTGGCTGACGGAGATGACCGGGTAGCCGGTTTGCTTGGCCACGCGTTCGGCCGTGCGATGTCGGGTGCCGGACTCGCTGGTGTCGATGCTGGGATCGGGCAGCAATTGGGTAGCGGCTCGAACTATCCGGGTCGCATCGCGGTCGAGCACGACGGCGCCGTCCATCTTGGCCAGTTCACGCAGTCTGGTGGCAGAAAACTCGACGTCGAGGGGAAAGCCTCCTGTGGCGATCTGTTCGACCAGTTTGTCGTGGCCCAGGACGATGAGGGCACCGGTGCGGCCGCGCAGAATGCGCTCCAACCCATCCCGCAACTCTGTGCCGGGAGCGACCGCGGCCAGGGTGACATTCAACAGCTCGTCATCGCTAAGGGGCCCGGACACAACCGAACTCTAACAAGTGGGGAGCAGGCTCAGAGCCTCCGACAGGTCCGTGACCTCGCGAATCGTCAACCCGTCCGGGATCGGTCCGGCGCCGAGGACTCCGCTCGGCACGATGGCCCGCCGAAAGCCCAGCCGGGCGGCCTCGGCGAGTCGGCGATGTGGTCCAGTGACCGACCGGATGTCCCCGGCCAGGCCGACCTCACCGAAGACCACGCTCCGCGCGGGAAGCCTCCGGTCCGTGTGCGCCGAGGCCATCGCCAGCGCGAGCGCCAAGTCGGCAGCCGGTTCGTTGATCCGGACCCCGCCCACGGTGGAGAGGTACACATCCTGGGCGGCTAAGGGGACGCCCCCTCGCCGGGACAACACGGCCACGGTCATGTTCACCCGGGCCGTGTCCAGTCCACTGGTGGCGCGACGGGGGCTGGGCAGCGCCGAGGGCGCGACGAGAGCTTGGACCTCGGTCAGCAATGGGCGACGTCCCTCGAGAGTCACGGTCACGCAGGTGCCGGACACTGTTTCGGCCCGCTGGGAGAGGAACAGGCCGGAGGGGTCGTCCAACCCCACGATGCCGACATCGGAAAGGTCGAAGCAGCCCACCTCGTCGGTGGGGCCGTACCGGTTCTTCACCGCCCGGACCAGGCGCAGCCGCGAATGTCGATCCCCTTCGAAGGCGACCACGACATCGACCAAATGTTCCAGGGTGCGCGGACCGGCGATCGACCCGTCCTTGGTCACGTGCCCGACCAGGAGTACGGCGATCCCTCGTGTCTTCGCCGAGCGGATGAGCGCATGGGCGACCTCACGGACCTGGCTGACGTTGCCGGCTTGGCCCTCGACGTCGGCGCTGGCGATGGTCTGGACCGAATCGATGACGAGGAGGTCCGGTTCGACCGCGTCGATCTGAGCGAGCACCGCGCCCAGGTCGGTCTCGGCAGCCAGGAACAGGGTGCGTGCCATCGCTTCGATCCGTTCGGCTCTCGAACGGACCTGAGCCGCGGACTCTTCTCCGGAGACATACAGCACGTGGTGTTCGTGGGTGCGGGCATGCCGGGCGGCAACGTCCAGCAGCAGGGTCGATTTGCCGATCCCAGGCTCCCCGGTGACGAGCACGACGGCGCCGGGCGTCAACCCGCCGCCGAGGACCCGGTCGAATTCTCCGACGCCCGTGGGGCGAGGGGCGGCGTGCCGGGCATCGACCTCAACGATAGGCAGGGCCGGGGACGTGACCGTCGTCGCGGCTGTGACGACGGCTGCGGACATCCCGACCTCCTCGACGCTTCCCCAGGCCTGGCACTGGCTGCACCGGCCGGCCCATTTGACCGTGCTCCAGCCGCATTCGGTGCAGCGGTATCGCGCCGACCGTGCGGCAGCGCGGGACTTGTTCGCCATGCCAGTGACCGTATGCCACGCCACCGACACGACGGGGGTACCGACGGCGCGGCGCGTTGGGCAACGTAGGCCGGCATCGACAGCGCTGCGACGCGTGCGATGATCAGCTGGGGCGTCGCCACCACCACAGATTGACCGCATAGTCGACCTCGATCCCCCGGTGTTCGGCCAGGATCGCCTCCGCGCCGTCCGGCGGGAACTCGATGCGCACCACCGCCTCGAAGTCCGCGCGGGTCCGGAAGGCCCATCGCAGGAGCAGTTGTTGGCGTCGGAAACCGAGCCGGCGCCAGTACCGTTCGATCGCCACCGGGTCATAGAGCGGATGAGTGCGGGTGAACCAGCGCCCGAACGTCGAGGTGGTGGCGTCGTTGTCGATGATGGCGAGCACCCCGCCGGGGCGTAGTACTCGCCGGGCCTGGTCCACTCCCACATCGGATCCCGGTCCGAAGAAATAGGCCCACCTGGCGTGCACGAGATCCACGCAGCCGTCGGCCAATGGCACCGCTTCGGCGCTGGCTTGCAGCACCGCGATGCGCTCACGGCCAGCGATCCTGGCTCGGGCGCGGGCGGCCAGCGGCGCGTGTGGTTCCAGGCCGATGACCTCTGCCGCGCCGAGGTCGGCCAGCCGTGGCAGATGGAATCCGCTGCCACAGCCGACGTCGAGGACGGCGATCCCGGCATACGGGAGCAATCCACCGATGGCCGACTCGATTATCCGGTCGGGGTCGACCGCTTCGTTCTCGATCTCATATGTCTGCGGCGCGCTCCAAATGTTCGGGCTGGGGATGATCCCGCGGAGTTCGCTGTCCCGATCGGCCCAGCTCATGACCGTCGTTTGCGCGGCGCCTTCGAACGCCCCGGCTTGCCCGAGGCCAAGGTGGCCGGATGCACCAACAAGGGCAGCAATTCGTTGCGGGCCACGCTGCGTCGTGCCGATCGAGTCAAGTGGATGTGCGCCTCGCAGCGGACCACGAGGTCGGCATACGCACCGGCGCCCATCAGCTCGATCAGCTCTGCCCGCATGCTCCGGAACACCGGCTCCCGGCCGACATGTGCCTCGGTGTCGTTGGAGCAGAACCAATCAAGGTCGTGCCCGCCGGGACCCCAGCCGCGGCGGTCGTATTCGCCGATGGTGATCTCCAGGTAGCTGGTCCCGTCGGGCCGGGTCACCGTGGAGTAGGACCGGCGAATCGGCAGCTGCCAGCAGACGTCGGGTTTGGCCGTCCAGGGGGCGCGTCCCTCAGCCACCGCATGCTGATGCAGCGCGCACCCGGAGCCGGCCGGGAAGCCGGGGCGGTTGAGGAAGATGCAGGCACCCCGGACGGTCTTGGTACGCACGTCCGCCGGCGCAGGTGCCTGGGCCGGATCGGTGGCGGGCTCGGGGTCAGGCTCGCTCCAGACCGACTTCTTGGACGAACCCGGGTAAAACTGCCACTCGTCCTTGCCGAGTTCCTTCACGACCATATGCACCCGGCGCAGGTCCTCTTTGCCGGTGAAGTGGGCGCCGAGGGTGCAGCAGCCGTCATCGGGCCGATCCGCGTAGATGCCTGGACATCCGGCGCCGAACAAGCAGGTCCAGTTGGAGGTCAGCCAGGTCAGATCCACTCGGAAACGCTGCCCGTCCTGGTCCGGATCGTCGAACTCCGCCCAGATTCGGGGGGTGTTCAGGTCGGTCGCGGACACCTGACCACCCTAACCATGGGCAGGCTGTGTCGCCCACGTCCTCCTGCCCTACCCTTCCGGTGTGCGCCTAGGTGTCATTGACGTCGGTTCGAACACCGTCCATCTTCTTGTCGTCGACGCCCACGCCGGGGCGCAACCGCTGCCGGCCAGCTCGCACAAGATGGTTCTGCGTCTTTCCGAGCACGTCACCGACGATGGGCGGATCTCGGGCGAGGGAGCCGACCGTCTGGTCACGTTTGTCGGTGAGTGCCTTCAAGTGGCCGAGGACGCCGGGGTGGAGAACGTCATGGCGTTTGCCACTTCCGCGGTCCGGGAAGCCCCGAACGGTGAAGAGGTCCTGTCCCGGGTGACCTCCGAGACCGGGGTCAGTCTGAGGGTGCTCAGCGGTGAGGACGAGGCCCGCTCCACCTTTCTCGCTGCCCGTCGCTGGCTCGGGTGGTCGGCCGGAACGCTGCTCGTGGTCGATATCGGTGGTGGCTCGTTGGAGCTGGCCCAGGGGATGGACGAGGACCCGGACGTCGCCCTGTCGCTGCCCTTGGGGGCTGGCAGGGTCACCAAAGATCTGCTGCCCGGGGATCCGCCGACGGCTGACGACGTGCGCGCTGCCCGGAAGAAGGTGCGCGCCGCGATCGCGGCCGACCTGCGGCCCCTGGCCAAGGCGGGAACACCCGATCGGGCAGTGGGCACGAGCAAGACGATCAGGTCGCTGGCCCGGGTTGCCGGTGCGGCGCCCTCGTCCGAGGGGCCCTATGCGCTGCGCCGGTTGCCGTTGGCCGAACTCACCGACATCGTCGGCCGGCTCGGCGGGATGTCCGCGAAGACCCGGGCCGACCTACCCGGAGTGTCCGTGGCCCGGGCTCCCCAGCTGCTCGGTGGCGCCCTCGTCGTCGAGGCGGCCATGGACCTGCTCGGTGTGGAGTCACTGGAGATCTGCCCGTGGGCGCTGCGCGAGGGCCTCATCCTGCGCCGTCTGGACGCCCTGGGCTGAGCCCGCGCCCGAGCTGAGCAACCAGCCATCGGCCGTGCCGCCCCATCCACGGTGGGCAACCGCCCGTAGGCTGTCGAGCATGGTGGTCGGGGCTGGGCACGGGGGGCGCATACCCGTGGCGGTGTCCACTGCATCGGTCTATCCGATGGCTGCGGCGAACGCCTTCGACATCGCCTCCCGGTTCGGCTATGACGGCGTCGAGGTCATGGTGACCACGGAGCCCATGACCCAGGAGGCGGGGGCGCTCAAAGCACTGTCGGATCACCGTCAGGTTCCCATCCTCTCCGTCCATGCCCCGACGCTGCTGCTCACCCAACGGGTCTGGGGCAGCAACCCATGGGGAAAGGTCGACCGGTCCATCGAGATGGCTCTCGATGTCGGCGCCGACACGGTGGTGTTGCATCCGCCGTTTCGCTGGCAGAAGGGGTATGCCGAGGAGTTCGTCGACGGGGTGCGTGAGCGGGAGGCGGCCAGCGGCATACGGCTGGCAGTGGAGAACATGTATCCCTGGCGGGCCGGGGGCCGGGAACTCGAGGCCTACCTGCCGGATTGGGATCCCACAACGATGGACTACCGAAACGTGACGTTGGACCTGTCACACACCGCGACGGCCGGCTCCGACGCCCTCGCCATGGCAACTCGGCTCGGTGACCGGTTGCACCATCTCCACTTGGCGGACGGCTCCGGGTCGGCGCTGGATGAGCACCTCGTTCCTGGCCGGGGGAGTCAGCCGTGCGCCGAGGTGCTCGAGTTGCTCTCCGGGTCCGGATTCGCCGGGACTGTGGTGGTGGAGGTGTCCACGCGCAAGCTGGAGCAACCCCAGCGGGAGGTCGACCTGGCAGCGGCCTTGGCCTTTGCCCAATTCCACCTGGGTTAATGGGCGGGTTGCCGGCCGAGCTCACCGTGGGCCGGGGCCGCTCCGCTGGACGCAGCGGCCACCGGCGCGGCGCCCCTTGTGGCTGCCGGGGCGTTAGCCTGCGGTGGTGAACGCCGCAGACTTGCTGCGCAACAGCCTGCTTGGCATGGCGCAGAATTCCCGCCTTCGCCATGCGATTCAACAGGCGCCGGTCAGCTCCAGCGTGGTGAAACGCTTCGTGGCCGGCTCCAGCGTTGCCGAGGCGGTCGAGACCGCGGGGGATCTTCGGCACACAGCTCGACAGGTCACCATCGACTACCTCGGCGAGGATACGCACGACCTCGGTCAGGCTGCGGCAACCACTGATACCTATGTGCGGCTCCTGTCCGAGCTGTCCGGTCGGGGCCTGAGTGCCGGGGGCCGGGCCGAAGTCAGCGTCAAGCTTTCGGCCATCGGGCTGACCCTGCCCAAGGACGGTTCCACGATTGCGTTGGAGAACATCCGAACAATCTGCTCCGCGGCCCGGGAGGCGGGCACGACGGTGACCTTGGACATGGAGGACCACACCAGCACCGACGCCACCTTGACCGTGTTGCGGGAGGTGCGTGTCGACTTCCCCGAGACCGGAGCGGTGCTGCAGGCCTATCTGCGCCGGACGGAGGCGGATTGTCGAGATCTGGCATACGCCGGCTCACGGGTCCGGTTGTGCAAGGGGGCGTATATGGAGCCGGAGTCCGTCGCCTACCAGGGTGCGCAGGAGGTGGATCAGGCATACGTGCGCTGTCTGAGGATCCTCATGGAGGCGCCGTGCTATCCCATGGTGGCCAGCCACGATCCACGCATGATTGCCATCGCCGGGGCGCTGGCTGCACGGGCTGACCGAGCGCCCCGGGCCTATGAGTATCAGATGCTGTTGGGGGTCCGGCCTGGGGAGCAGAAGCGCATCGCCGATCGAGGCGACACGATGCGGGTCTATCTGCCGTTCGGCGAGCAGTGGTACGGCTACCTCATGCGTCGGATGGCTGAGCGCCCGGCCAACACGCTGTTCTTCCTCCGGGGCTTGGTGACCAGGAACTGACGGTATGCCGTGCCCGAAACTTCACAAGGGAACCCAGAGCTTCGCAAGGGAAATGTCCCCTTGCGAAGCTCTGGGTTCCCACCTGTGGCGTAAATCCGGTGACCGGGAGGGGCGGGGAGCGCATAGGCTCGCCGGCATGGCTAAGACGGCAATCTTCGGTGCAGGCGTGATGGGCGAGACCTTGCTGTCCGGGCTGCTGCGCTCCGGACGCGACCCGCGGGAGTTGATCGTCGCCGAACGCCGGGAAGATCGTGCGGCTGAGCTCACGCAGCGCTACGGCGTCGAGGTGGTGCCCAACCTTGATGCTGCAGAAGCAGCGGAAACCATGGTGCTCGTCGTCAAGCCCCAGGACATGGACATGCTGCTTCAGGAAATTGCCGTGGCTGTGCGCCCTGGCAACCTTGTCGTGTCTTTGGCGGCGGGAATCACCACGGAGTTCTTGGAGCGCCGCCTGCCGGAGGGCTCCTCCGTTGTGAGGGTCATGCCGAACACCCCGGCCCTGGTCGATCAAGGAATGGCCGCGATCAGTCCCGGCCAGCACTGCACCAACGAGCACCTGGCCGAGGCCTCGGCGCTGCTCAGTTCGTGCGGCCTGGTCACGCAGGTGCCGGAGAAGATGCAGGACGCGGTGACGGCGATCTCTGGCTCCGGCCCGGCGTACATCTTCTATGTGGTCGAGGCGATGATCGAGGCAGGTGTCGTGCTCGGCATCCCCCGCATCACGGCCAGCGAACTCGTCGTGCAGACGCTCTACGGGGCGGCAACGATGATCAAGGAGACCGGTCAGCACCCGACGGTCCTGCGTGAACAAGTCACCTCGCCGGGCGGGACGACGGCTGCGGCGCTTCGCCAGCTGGACGATCATAAGGTGCGCGCTGCCTTCATCAGCGCCATGGAGGCCGCGGCCGCGAGGTCCAAGGAGCTGGCCGGTGGCAGCGCCTAGGCGACCACGGCATGCCTGACGCCTCGCCGCCCCCGGATATTCAGGTCGTCCGGGTTGCTGCCGAGTCCTGGCCGGACTACAGAGAGGTTCGCCTGGCCATGCTGGCGGACTCACCCCGAGCCTTCTCCACCACCTATGCCGAAGTGGCAGCACGCACCGACGAGGACTGGCAGGTCCTTGCCGAACAGCTGACCATCTGGCTTGCGTATGCCGACCGCGGCCCGATCGGGTCGGTCGCCTTCTGGGCCGATCCGCAGCTGGGCCAGGGTGCCGGCTACCTGGTCGGCATGTGGGTCCACCCCGATCACCGAGGCTGCGGGACGGCCCACGCCCTTGCCGGGGCGCTCATCGCCCATGCTCGCGGTGAGGGGGTGCATACGCTCGTCTTGGACGTGGTGGAGACGAACGAGCGGGCATACCGGTTCTATAAACGCCTGGGGTTTCGTCCCACCGGCAGGTCCGCAGCGCTGTCCTGGGACAGCTCCATCAGTGAGTCCGAGTTGGCCCTGGACCTGACCTGATTCAACGGCGGGCCCATCCCGGCCATCGCCGAAGCAAGCAACGCTGTCGACGACGGACCTGGTCACACGCCTGCGGGCGGTGCGTCTGCGATCACCCCGGACTCGACCCGGTCGGTGCCCTGGTCACACGCCTGCGGGCGGTGCGTGACAGAGTATGGCGCATGACGGACTTCACCGTACGCTCCCTGACCGAAGACGACTGGGCGACCTACCGGGACGCTCGTTTGGAGGCATTGAGGGAGTCTCCAGAGGCATTCGTGGCCGATCTCGTCACGGAATCGGGCCTGCCGGAATCGGAATGGCGAGACCGGATGGCCAGATCGCATCGGATGCTTGCCGAGGAGGGTGCGGGCCGGCACCTGGGGGTGGTGTCCCTGCGTGAAGGGACGGCGGAAGGCGACACACACGCCGACCTGTTCGGGCTCTGGGTAACCCCGCCCGCCCGCGGTACGGGCATCGCCACGGGCTTGGTGCGGGCCGCGGCCGTGAAGGCCCACGAGGACGGCATGACCCACCTGACCTACTGGGTGGGCACTGACAACGGCCGCGCTGTCGCGTTCGCCAGCGGCTTCGGTTTCCGTCCGACGGACAACCGGAGGCCGATGCGGGTCAAGAGCCGAGACGACGGGGATGAGGAGATCGAGATGGTCCTGCCACTGCTAGCCGATCGGACCTGACCGAGCGCGCGTCCTCCACCGGCGAGCCGGTCAGGGCCGCGCCGCGAGCCGTTCGAGCAGTGCCACCGGGCCCGAGACGATGAGCGTGTGTTCGCGGCTGACCTTGGTCGAGGGCACGGCGTAGGTGAAGTCCTGTTCGGGGGCCTTGACCCCGACCACGGTGACGCCGTATTTGCTGCGGATCTGGGATTGCTCCAGGGTGAAGCCGACCGCCTCAGTCGGCGGGCGCATCTTGACGATGGCGAACCCGTCGTCGAACTCGATGTAGTCCTGCAGCTTCCCGTTGACCAAATGGGCCACCCGACGCCCCGAGTCGGCCTCCGGGCGGACCACGTGATGCACCCCGATCCGGTCGAGGATCCGAGCGTGCTCCGGTGAGGTGGCCTTAGCCCAGATCGAGGCAACGCCGGCATCGACGAGATTGGCGCAAGCCAGCACCGAGGTCTCCACCGAAGAGCCAACGCCCACCACGGCGATGCTGAACTCCCGTGCCCGGATCTTCTCCACCATGGCAGCAGCGCTGGCATCGCCGCGCACGACCTTGGCGAACGACGCCTCGTATGCCTCCACCCGGTCGCTACTCGCCTCGATCACCGTCACCCGGTGCCCCAGGCGCTGCAACTCCTGTGCCGCGGCCAATCCGAACCGTCCCAAACCAATGACGAGCACATCCTCGTCGTGAAGTCGGTTGCGCGCCACAGGGGTCCCTTTCGTCGTATGCCCGGCCTACCCGAACCGCCCGGCAAAGCGGCTGACTTGGTGCCGGTGGGCGGGGTGGCCAGCATCGAGGGTAGCGTTTCCGTCATGGGACCAACGCAGGTCGTCTGGGATGAATCGTTCACGGCCTACAACTTCGGGCCGGGACACCCCATGGGACCTGCCCGGTTGGATCTGACTGCCCGGCTCAGCCAAGCGTTGGGCGTGCTCGACGGGTTGACCCTGCTCTCGCCGGCGATCGCCACCGACGAGGTGCTGGCGACCGTGCACGACCTGGCTTACATCGCCGCGGTCAAGCGGGCATCGGACGACCCGAGCAGGGCCGATCCGTCCCGCGGGCTGGGCACCGAGGACGACCCGGCGTTTCAGGGGATGCACGAGGCGAGCGCCCGCATCGCCGAGGGCACCAGGTCGATCGCCGAGGCGGTGTGGACCGGGCAGAGTGAGCACGCAGTGAACTTCTGCGGCGGAATGCACCACGCGACCCCGGAGATGGCCTCCGGCTTTTGCATCTACAACGACATCGCCGTGGGGATCCAATGGTTGCTTGATCATGGGGCGACCCGGGTGGCCTACGTCGATGTCGATGTGCACCATGGCGACGGCGTCGAGAGGATCTTCTGGGACGACCCGCGGGTGCTGACGATCTCGGTCCACGAGAACGGGAGGGTGCTTTTCCCTGGCACCGGGTGGCCCAACGAGACCGGTGGGCCACGCGCGGTGGGCAGCAGCGTCAACATCCCCTTGCCGCCGGGGACGGGGGATTCCGCCTGGCTGCGGGCGATCAACTCGGTGATCGTGCCGGTGGTCCGGTCGTTCGAACCGCAGATCCTTGTGTCCCAACATGGCTGCGACACGCATCTGGACGATCCGTTGGCACACATGGCCATCACCGTGGACGCCCAGCGGTATGCCGCCGAGACGATGCACCGGTTGGCCCACGAGGTCAGCGGCGGGAAGTGGATCGCCTTGGGCGGCGGCGGATACGAGCTGGTCAACGTCGTACCCAGGTCGTGGACCCATCTGACCGCGATCGCCGCGCACAAGCCGATCGATGTGCTGACCGAAGTCCCTGCCCAGTGGCGCGAGCACGTCCAAACCGTGCACGGCCGGACCGGGCCGACCCGGATGGGGGACCTGCCCGCGGAGAGCCTTCCGATCTGGGTGCAGCCGTGGTCGATGGGCTACAACCCGGAAAGCTCGACCGACCGGGCCATCTTGGCCGTTCGGGAGGCGGTGTTCCCCCAGCACGGGCTGGACGTCTGGTTCGACTAGGCGCAGGCACCGTCGTGACCTAGCCCGCCGCGTGCGGCGCCCTTAGCGCACCCGCCGACATCCTCGCGCTTTCGCCCGGTGTCCACCGAACCCTTGATTAGTTGGGGTACTGAGGATATTGTTGGGGTACTGACTAAGTATCCGCAGGGGTGCCCGGGGGAAGATCAAAGGAGACCCACGCATGCAGTTCTATCGAGATGGCTATCGGCCCGGCGACCCGGACATCGTGCCGGCTGCCCCTCAGGTGTCCGAGCGGCCCGCCGGACGACCCAGCGAGGTCGACGTGCTCATCGTCGGCACGGGACCGGCGGGCACTGTGTTGGGCGCCCAACTGGCGGCATTCCCGCAGATCCACACGTGGATCGTCGAGAAACGCCGCGGCCCGCTGGAAGTCGGCCAGGCGGACGGTGTCGCCTGCCGCACGGTCGAGATGTTTCAGGCCTTCGGGCTGGCCGACGCTCTGCTGCGCGAGGCCTACTGGGTCAACGAGGTCCGCTTCTGGGCGCCCAACCAAGCCGACCGCAGCCGGATCGTGCGCACCGGGTGGATCCAGGACACCCCCGACGGCCTGAGTGAGTTCCCGCACGTCATCGTCAACCAGGCCCGGATGCAGGAATACCTGCTGACACACATGTCCAACTCGGCCAGCAAGCTGACCCCGGCATACGGGATCGAGTTCGTCGACCTGAGGGTCGGGGAGGGTGACCATCCGGTGGAGGTGACGCTGCGCGAGGTGGACGGGAGCGACTTCACCGTCCGCGCCCGGTATGTGGTCGGCTGCGACGGGGCCCGCAGCGGAGTCCGGCGCGCCATTGGGCGCGAACTGCACGGTGACGCGGCCAATCACGCCTGGGGGGTCATGGACGTGTTGGCCACCACGGACTTCCCCGACTGGCGCACCAAGAACGTCATCCAGTCGGCCGGCAAGGGCAGCCTGCTGATGATCCCCCGCGAGGGCGGCAACATGGTGCGCTGCTACGTCGATCTCGGCGACGTGCCGGCCGGCGACAGCGACATCCGCAACACCAGCGTGCCGCAGCTGACCGCGGTGGCCAACGAGATCCTGCACCCGTACTCCATCGACGTGAAGTCGGTTGGCTGGTCTTCGGTCTATGAGGTCGGCCAGCGGGTCACCGACCGGTTTGACGACGTCACCGATGAAGACGACCGTATGCCGTCGGTATTCATCGCCGGGGACGCCTGCCACACCCACTCGGCGAAGGCCGGCCAGGGCATGAACGTGTCCATGCAGGATGCGTTCAACCTCGGTTGGAAGCTTGCCGCCGTGCTTACCGACCGAGCCGACCCCTCGCTGCTGCGGTCCTACTCGAAGGAGCGGCAGAGCGTGGCCCAGGACCTCATCGACTTCGACCGGTCCTGGTCGAACTTCATCGCCCAGCCGGCGCTGGACCCCGAGCACCCCGAGGCCGGCGGCGTCTCCGCGGCACAGATGCAGGCCGAGTTCAGCAGCCAGGGGCAATACACGGCAGGGTTGGCCACGCAGTACAGCCCCTCGGCGCTGACCGGGACGAGCGAACACCAATCTCTGGCCACCGGGTTCCAGATCGGCACCCGATTCCACTCATCCCCAGTCATCCGCGTCGCCGACGCCAAGCGGGTTCACCTCGGCCACGCCCACCGCGCGGACGGCCGGTGGCGCATCTATGCCTTCGGCGGCACCGATGGCGCCGGCCTCGTGGACTTCTTGACCTGGCTCGGCGATGACCCGGGATCGCCGATGCGCCGGTTCCTGGTGCCCGGCGACGACATAGACGCCGTCATCGACGTTCACGGCATCTTCCGCCGGGGGCACCACGAGGTGGAGGTGACCGCGGTGCCGGACGTCCTGTTGCCGCATACCGGTCCGCTGACGTTGCAGGACTGGGAGAAGGTCTGGGCCATCGATCCTCGCGACGACATCTTCAGCGCCCGCGGGGTCAGCGCCGAGGGGGCTGTGGTCATCGTGCGACCGGACCAATACGTCGCGCACATCACACCGTTGTCCGCACGCGAGTCGGTGACCGACTTCTTCGGCGGGTTCCTGCGCCAGGCGGTCGCCCTGGGATGATGTCTGTTGTGCCAGCGCCGGATGAGACCAGGGCCGATGAACTTCGCGAGCCGCAGGAACACATCGGCTTCCTCATCCGGCGGGCCCAGCAGGTCCACGTGGCGACCTGGACCAGGGTGGTGTCACCGGAGATCTCCAGCGTGCAGTACTCGATCCTGGCCGTCATCGACCGTCGCGGCGAGGTCAGTCAGCGGGAGCTCGGCGACGAGATCGACCTGGATCGCTCCACCATCGGAGACCTCGTCGCACGGATGGAACGTCATGGCCTGATCACGCGGCGCCGCGACGTCCAGGACGGGCGCCGCAACACGGTGACCTTGACCCCGCATGGACTGGCGGAACGACGACGGCTGTATCCGTTGGTCGTTCAGGCCCAAGACGAACTCGTCGGCTCCCTCGATGCGGCAGATCGAACGGCGTTGCGAAGGGCGCTGACCCGTATGCTCACCGGCACCTAACCGAGGACATGGGGGGCAGAAATAGCTCAAGGCAACGGCGTGTCGCCTTGCACATCGTGGACAATTCTCCCGTTTGACTTCCCCACTTGTCACACCTGCCTCTATGGTTGCCCTCAGCCACTGTGTAGATGTCCGTCGACGTTCACGTCGATGATGCGCAAGGCAGGATCGGGGTCAGCATGACGGAGCGGCAGCTCGCCGAAGTCCGGTTCCTTACGGTGGCCGAGGTTGCCTCGATCATGCGTGTGTCCAAGATGACGGTGTACCGAATGGTGCACGCGGGGGACCTTCCCGCGGTGCGCGTCGGTCGATCCTTCCGAGTCCCGGAGGACGCCGTCGATCGCTACCTCAACAACTCTTACGTCGACACGGCGTGAGAACGCCGCAGGCACGCACAACCTTCGTCGTCGGGGACCCGGTGGCGCAGCGACATTCCGGCCGGCCATTGACCGCGCGATTGGGCGAGGAAGCGCCCGAGCGCTAGGGTGGGCGGTCGACTCACTGAAGCATCAGGCAAGGACGGTCCATGGGTTCGGTCATCAAGAAGCGCCGCAAGCGGATGGCGAAGAAGAAGCACCGCAAGTTGCTGCGCAAGACGCGCCACCAGCGTCGTAACAAGAAGTGACGTGCACGCCGTCCGATTCCGCTCGGGCGGCGTTCGTCTGATCGATCAGCTTCTGACCGGGACTTCGACTCAGGCGGGCCGTTCGCCTACCGGCATAGCCTCGGCGCTGCCGGTATCGCTCGCGGCGGTCCGTGGCTAGGCTGGCCGTTCGGCCGGACCGTCGCCGGACCGGCCCAGTCGTTGGGCGATAACGCCCCGACGGCGACCCTGCGGGGAAGGAGTCGAAGTGCCCTCGGTGGTACTCGTCACGGGCGTCTCTCGTCACCTCGGTGGCCGCGTGGCCGCGGCCCTGTCCAACCTTGCGCAGATCGAGCGGATCATCGGGGTCGACGTCATTCCGCCACCAGGGGAGATCGGACGAGCGGAGTTCATCCGCGCCGACATCCGCAACCCGATGATCGGGCGAATCATGGTCCAGGCCGGCGTGGACACCGTCGTGCACATGAACGTCATCGCGACCCCGACCTACGCCGGTGGGCGAACCTCGCAGAAGGAAATCAACGTCATCGGCACCATGCAGTTGCTGGCCGCGTGTCAGCGCTCGCCGTCGGTGCAGCGGCTCGTGGTCAAGTCCTCTGCCGCGGTCTATGGCTCCGGGCCGCGCGATCCGGCCATGTTCACCGAGGAGATGGGCGCCAAAACCTCCCTGAGGTCCGGCTTCGGGCGCGACTCAGTCGAGGTGGAGGCATACGTGCGGGGGTTCTCCCGGCACCGCCCCGACGTGCGGATCGCCGTGCTGCGCTTCGCCAACGTGCTCGGGCCGACCATCCGCACCTCGATGACGGACTATTTCTCGCTGCCGGTCCTACCGATCCCGATGGGTCACGACGCCCGCCTGCAGTTCGTCCACGAAGACGACTCCGTCGAGTCGATGGTGCTGGCCACCACCGGGACCGCCGAAGGCGTGATCAATGTCGCCGGTGACGGGGTGATCTCCCTGTCCCAGGCCGCCGGGCTTGCCGGGACCCCGACGATTCCGGTGCCCATGGCATGGGCCGGGTCGCTCGGCGGCATCCTCAAACGAGTCGGGGTGGCAGACTTTTCCCCTGACCAGGTGTCCTTCCTCGCATACGGCCGAGGCTTGGGCACCACGCGTATGCGGCAGGTCCTGGCCTTCGAGCCCACCTGGACCACCCGGGAGACCTTCGAGGACTTCGTCCATAGCCAGGACCCGGCACGGATGGACACCCACGTTCTCAGCCGGGCCGTCGATGCACTGGCCCAGACACTGACCCGGACGGGAGTCGCCGGGGCGATGAACGCCTCCGATCAAGCGGGAGGTATGCCGTGAGCAAGGCAAGCGAGGCACGCTCGGCCAAGCGGTCCAACCAGGATCGGCGTGGCGCCTTGGCCTCAGGGGCCGATCGCGCCGGCCGGGAACGCACCCGTCGTAACGGGACACCCCTGATCGCAGGGTCGCGCTCGGTGACACCCGAGCCGCCATCCGGCGACCCGAGCACGCGGCAGCCGAGCACGCACCGACCGTCGCCGACCGCGACGTCCGGTCCGGCCCGCAAGGCCGCGGCCAAGGCCGGCACCCGGCGCCGGGCGGCCACGTCGCGGACCCGCATGTCGTCTGGACGGGCACGTGGCCCGGCAACGACCACACCTCCCGCGGCGCCCCCGTCGGATCGTCCGTTGCACTCGGTCCCGACCGGCCCCGACGCCGACGGTGGGCTGCCGTCCGCGACCGCAGGCGGCGAACCGGCCCCATCGTCCGCCGAGGACACCCTGAACCTCCTCATCGGCGCGTTGAGGATGGCTGCCGTCGGGGTCGGCATACCGGCGGAGGAAATCGAGCCTCGCCTGGCGCAGTTCCTCGCGTTCCTGCGGCGCCGGATCGAAGGCGACTTCACCGTCGATGACTTCGGCCTCGATCCGGATTTTGCCGAGCATGTGTTCTTCCCGCTGCTGCGCCCGATCTACCAGCACTGGTTCCGGGTCGAGGTGCGCGGGGTGGAAAACCTCCCCCGCAGCGGGGGAGCCTTGATCGTCGCTAACCACTCCGGCACCGTGGCCATCGACTCCTTGATGACCCAGGTGGCGGTGCACGACGAGCACCCAGACCATCGGTACCTGCGACCGTTGGGGGCAGACCTGGTCTTCCAAACCCCGTTCCTCGGCGCGATCTCCCGCCGCTCCGGGGCGACCATCGCGGCCAATCCGGACGCGGAGCGACTGCTTCGGGACGGCGAACTTGTCGGGGTATGGCCGGAGGGGTTCAAGGGCGTCGGCAAGCCGTTCAAGGACCGCTACAAGCTGCAGCGTTTCGGCCGCGGCGGGTTCGTCTCGGCCGCGCTGCGTGCCGGGGTGCCCATCGTGCCGACGTCCATCGTCGGGGCGGAGGAGATCTATCCCAAGATCGGGGAGCTGAAGACACTGGCGAGGGTCTTCGGCCTGCCCTATTTCCCGGTGACCGCAAACATGGTGCTCGGGCCGCTGGGGTTGATCCCGCTGCCGAGCAAATGGATCATCGAGTTCGGCCGACCGGTGGACACCGACGCCTTGGGGCCGGCCGCCGCGGAGGACCCCATGCTTGTCTTCGACCTGACCGACCGAGTTCGTGAGCAGATCCAACAGTCGTTATATGCGCTGCTCATGCGTCGACGCTCGGTCTTCTTCTGACCAGGACGGCCATGACTGAACACGACGACCAGCCCGCCGTCCTACGCGCAGCCTTCGCCCGTGCCCGCGTGGTGTTGCTCGGCCGTGACGGCTGTCACCTGTGTGTCGCGGCGGCGGCGATCATCGAGCGGGTGAGCGCGACGGCCGGTTCGACCTGGTGCGAACTCGATGTCGACAGCGACCCCGATCTGCGTGCCCGATACTCCGATGAGGTGCCGGTGACCTTCGTCGACGGAGTCCAGCACGACTACTGGCGCGTCGATGAGGCCCGGCTCGCAGCTGCGCTGAAGCACGCCTGAGCATTGGCGTCGACGACGCCTTGTCGTCGGCTCCGGAATGTGCCCGAGACAACTTTGTGCATAAGTTCACAAGGGGCGTAATGTGGCGGAGCCGGCTGGCTGAGGCCGGTGTCAGTCGAGGCTAGGAGTGCCGACCAGCGTGTCTGCCGATCCGACAAGCCGCCCCGGGGGAAAGCGTGGGATCCCCGAGGCGACGGTGGTGCGTCTTCCGGAGTACCTTCGGGCGCTGCGTGCCTTCATCGACCAGGGCCGCCTCAGCGTCTCCTCCGAGGAGCTCGCCTCAGCCACCGCGGTCAGCTCCGCCAAGGTCCGCAAGGACCTGTCCCAGCTGGGGTCCTACGGGGTCCGCGGGGTGGGCTACGACGTGGAGCACCTGGCGTATCAAATCTCCGTCGCGCTCGGTCTGACCCAGGAATGGGCTGTCGCCATCGTCGGTATGGGCAATCTCGGGCGGGCGCTGGCGGCATACAGCGGCTTCGCCCCCAAGGGATTCACCGTGGTCGCGCTGCTGGATGCCGATCCGGCTCTGCACGGACAGATCATTGCCGGTCTGCCGGTCCGGCCTATGAGCGATCTGAAAGAGCTGGTCAGTCAGGGACTGGCCATCGGGGTGATCGCCACTCCGGCAGCCGCGGCTCAGGACGTGGCCGACGAGCTCGTCGGCGCCGGCATCCGCTCCATCCTCAACTTCGCTCCGGTGCTGTTGTCGCTGCCTGACCCGGTTGTCGTGCGCAGGGTGGACCTGTCCACGGAACTGCAGGTCCTGGCCTTCCACGAGCAGCGAAAGGCGCATCCCACACTCGCCGGGGCGATCGGATGAGCCTGCTGGTCGTCGGGATAAGCCACCACCGCGCCGATGCTGCCGCGTTGGAGCGGGTCAGCCTCGCCCCGCAGCAGCGCCGAACCCTCGGTGAGCGCATCCTGGCCGGCGAGGCCGTGAACGAGGCGCTGGTGCTGTCCACCTGCAATCGCACCGAGGTGTATGCCGATGCGGTGACCTTCCACGGTGCCATTGCCGAACTTCTCACCGTCTTCGTCGAACTTACCGGCGGCAGCCGCGAGGAGTTGGCGGACTGGGTGTACGTGCATTACGAGGACCGCGCCATCGCCCACGCCTTCTCCGTGGCCGGTGGTCTGGACTCCATGGCCGTCGGTGAGGCCCAAATCCTCGGGCAGGTCAAGGAGGCGCTCCGCGACGCACAGTCCTGGGGGCAGGTCGGCCCGGCCCTGAACACCCTCGGCCAACAGGCGCTGCGGGTCGGCAAACGCATCCACACCGAGACCGCCATCGATGACGTCTCGGTCTCGCTGGTCGAGGCCGGGCTTGCCCTTGCCGCGCGTCACGTGGGCCCGGTAGCGAAGGCAAACGTCGTCGTCATCGGTGCCGGCGGGATGGCCTCCCTCGCGGCCAGCACGGCGCACCGGCAGGGTGTTACGGCGCTGAGCGTGCTCAACCGCACCTTCGTCAGCGCCGAGCGGCTCGCAGCCCGCACCGAGGGCCGCGCTCGCCCATGGAATGAATTTCAGGACGCGGTGGCCGAGGCCGACATCGTCCTGACGGCCACCGGCGCCGGGTCGGTCGTGGTGACCTCAGCGTTGGTTCAGCGGGTGATGGAGGCCAGGCCCGAACGTCGCCTGGCGTTGATCGACCTTGCCCTGCCGCACGATGTGGACACCGGCGCGGGGAAGCTCCCGGGGGTGGTGCGGATCGGTCTGGACGATCTGCGCGATGTCCTGACCGATGGCCGCGAGATGCCCGAGGTCGAGGCGGCGGCCGAACTGGTGACCGGAGAGGTGGCAGCCTTCCTCACCGCACGGGCAGCCGACGACGTCGCCCCAACCGTCCGTGCCCTGCGCGCTCGGGCCGCCGAGGTGGTCAGCGCCGAGCTGGACCGGCTAGATCGCCGGGTTGTCGGCCTCACGGCGGCCCAGCGTGCTGAGGTCGACCGGACCGTGCATCGGATCGTCGAGAAGCTGCTGCATACCCCCACGGTGCGGGTCAAGGAATTGGCCGGCGCCGACTCGGGTCGGGTGTATGCCGAGGCGCTGCGCGAACTGTTCGAGCTGGACCCGCACGTGGCGGCGTCGGTGACGGCTCCGCCGACCGATCGGGGCGCACCATGAGCGGCCTGAGACCCGGTCTGTCGCTGCGCCTGGGGACCCGACGCAGCACCTTGGCGCTGACCCAGTCCGGCCACGTCGAGGCCGCATTGACCGAACGCGGAGCCCACGTCGAGATCGTCGAGATCCTCACCGAGGGGGACGTCTCGAGCGCGCCGTTGGACAGCCTCGGCGGCACCGGGGTGTTCGCCTCGGCGTTGCGGCGGGCCCTGGTGGACGGCCAGATCGACGTCGCCGTGCACTCCATGAAGGATCTGCCGACCGCGGTCGAGCCCGGTCTGGTCATCGTGGCCGTGCCCGTCCGGGAGGACGCTCGTGACGCGTTGGTGGCCCGAGACGGTCTGACCTTGGGGGAATTGCCCACAGCTGCCCGCGTCGGCACGGGCTCACCGCGCCGGGTCGCCCAATTGAACGCGTTGGGGCTGGGCCTGACGCCAGTCGGGATCCGGGGCAATGTGGACACCCGGATCGGGGCTGTCCGCAGCGGTGAGGTGGACGCGGTCATCCTGGCCCGTGCCGGACTGAACCGGCTGGGCCGCAGCAACGAGGTCACCCAGACCATCGATCCGCTCCAGATGCTGCCGGCGGCGGGTCAGGGGGCCTTGGCGATCGAGTGCCGCGCCGACGATTCGGCCACGCTGGCCGCGCTGAACGTTCTGGACGATCGTGATACCCGGCTCTGTGTCACCGCCGAGCGAGCCGTGCTGGCCGGCCTTGCGGTCGGCTGCGCTGCTCCGGTCGGTGTGTTCGCCGAGATTGTCGAGGGGGTGGACGGACCGGAGCTGTCCCTACGCGCCGTGGTTGCCTCCGTCGACGGCAGGGTCGATCTGCGACGTTCCGTACTCGCCCGCCCGGATCAGGCGGAGGACGCCGGCGCTCGGCTGGCGACGATGCTTTTGGAGGACGGTGCGGCCGACCTCATCACCGACAACCCCGCAGCGCAGCAGTCGATGGAGCAGGATTCGTGACCAAACGTCGTATGCGTTCAGAACCCGTCAGCGTCCACCCCGCCCGGGTGGCCTTCGTTGGCGCCGGTCCCGGAGACCCGGCCTTGATGACCCTACGGTCGATCGAGCTGCTGGCCGAGGCGGACGTGGTGGTCATCGACCAGTGTTCTCGACACGAGGTCGTCGCCAGGCATGCCCGTGCGGGCGTCGAGATCGTCGACGCCGGCCACGGGGACCACGGACA
Organism: Nostocoides sp.; assembly: GCA_047974805.1. GTDB lineage: Bacteria > Actinomycetota > Actinomycetes > Actinomycetales > Dermatophilaceae > JAJXUB01. Next base: position 84,242 of record JBKECS010000050.1, read on the forward strand.
GAGCCTGACCCATGCCAGTCGAGTCAAGCTGGTCCTCGGTGCTGCGCGACGATCATCGGGGGGCCTGCTCGTGCGGCTGATGGACGGCGACCCGGCCACATTCAACGGCCTGGCCGAGGAGGCGCTGGCCTGCCAGAAGGCCGGCATACCGATCGAAATTGTGCCGGGGGTCTCGGCAATCTCCGCAGTCCCCGCCTATGCCGGGATCCCCCTGACCATGAGCACATCCCGGGCGGTGCATGTCCTGGCCGCCGACGACACGGCCGTGGACCTGACGCCATCGACGGCCCCTGGCATCACGGTGGTCGTCCTTGGTCCGCCGAAGGCGCTGCACCAGCGGTTGAGCCAATTGCTGGCCGCCGGTCGGCCGGGGGACTGCCCGGTAGCGGTTACCCAGCGCGGCACCACCACGGAGCAACGGACGCTGACCATGACCTTGGCCGAGGCCGCCGAGCCGGACGGGCCGATGACCTCCGTCGAGTTCCCGGCGCTGGCCGTGGTAGGCACCTCGGTGAGCTTGCGGGAGTCCTTGTCGTGGTTCGAGACCCGCCCCCTGTTCGGGTGGAACGTGCTCGTGCCCCGCACGAAGGACGCCGCATCCGGGATGCAACACCGACTGGAGGCATACGGCGCTCGTAGCACTGTCGTGCCCACGATCGCTGTGGAACCGCCGCGCACCCCGCAGCAAATGGAGCGGGCGGTCAAGGGCTTGGTCACCGGGCGCTATGAGTGGATTGGGTTCACCTCGGCGAATGCCGTGCGTGCGGTTCGGGAGAAGTTCGAGGAGTTCGGCCTGGACGCTCGAGCGTTCGCCGGCTTGAAGGTGGCGGCGGTCGGCGGCGTGACGGCCGAGGCGCTGCGAGATTGGGGCATCAACCCCGACTTGGTGCCGTCGGGGGAGAGTTCTGCCGCCGGGCTGCTCGCCGAGTGGCCGGCCTACGACGGTGACCTCGACCCGATCAACCGGGTGTTCCTGCCCCGCGCAGACATCGCCACCGACACCCTGGTGGCTGGCTTGCAGGCGATGGGGTGGGAGGTCGACGACGTCACCGCCTACCGCACGGTCCGGGCTGCTCCGCCGGCGGCGCAGGTGCGCGAGGCGATCAAGACCGGTGCGTTCGACGCGGTGGTGTTCACATCCAGCTCCACGGTTCGCAACCTCATCGGCATCGCCGGGAAACCACCGGCCACCACCGTGGTTGCGTGCATCGGTCCGCAGACGGCCAAGACCGCTCAGGAGCATGGCCTCACCGTCGATGTGCTCGCCCCGACGGCCAGTGCCGACGCCCTGGTCGACGCATTGGCCGATCACGGCCGGGCGTTGGGCCTGGCCGCACAGGAGGTGGGGGAGCCGGTCACTCGGCCCTCACAGCGCCGCGCGCTCGGCCGCCGGAGGGCGAGTCGATGAGCCCAGACGGATCGCCGGGCGCGGGCCTTCCCGTGCCGGTCATCCGCCCTCGACGGCTTCGCCGGGAGGCCGCGTTACGGCGCCTCGTCGCACAGACCAGGGTTCACCCGGCCGACCTCGTGCTGCCGGTCTTCGTCCGGGAGGACATCGAGCGGCCCCGCCCGATCGAGTCCATGCCGGGCGTGGTGCAGCATACGATCGACACGTTGGCGGATGAGGCCAAGGCATGCGTCGAGGCCGGCCTCGGCGGGATCATGCTCTTCGGGGTGCCGACTAACAAAGACGCCTGCGGCTCCGGGGCGGATGACCCGGAGGGGATCCTCAACCTCGCCACCGCGGCCGTGGTGGACCAGGTGGGGTCGGACCTGGTTGTCATGACCGACCTGTGCCTGGACGAATTCACCGACCACGGGCACTGTGGGGTGCTCGCCGAGGACGGCTCCGTGGACAACGACGCGACCCTGGAGCGCTACGCGGCCATGGCATTGGCGCAGGCCAGGTCCGGCGCACACGTGCTTGGCCTGTCCGGGATGATGGATGGGCAGGTGGCCGCGGTGCGCGCGGCGTTGGACGCCGACGGATTCATCGACGTGGCGATCCTGGCGTATGCGGTGAAGTACACCTCAGCCCTCTACGGCCCATTCCGTGAGGCGGTGGCGTCATCGCTGGTGGGTGACCGGGCCACCTACCAGCAGGACCCGGCGAACGCCGTCGAAGCGCTGCGCGAGCTGGACCTCGATGTGGCCGAAGGTGCCGACATCGTCATGGTCAAACCCGCCCAGCCGCACCTGGACATCATCGCTGCGGTGGCGCGCGAGTCCAGGGTCCCGGTGGCGGCCTACCAGGTCTCCGGGGAGTACGCCCAAATCGTCGCGGCGGCCGAGCGCGGCTGGATCGACCGGGACCGGGCGATGATGGAATCGCTGACCCACATCAAGCGGGCCGGTGCCGGCATCATTCTCAGCTACTTCGCGCTCGACGCCGCGCAGACGTGGCTCAGGCCTTGACCAACTGAACGTCGAGGACGAGCTGTACCTTCTCTGAGACCATGACGCCGCCGGTCTCCAGAGCCACGTTCCAGCCCAGGCCCCAGTCGGTGCGGTTGATCGTGGCGCTGGCCTCGAACCCCGCCTTGGCGTTGCCCCAGGGGTCGGTGACGCTGCCGCCGAACTCGACATCGAGAACCACGGGCTTGGTGACGTCCTTGATGGTCAGGTCACCGGTCAAGGTGTCGCCGTCGAAGGCAGTCGAGACGAAGGTCATCGCCGGGAAGGACTCTGCGTCAAAGAAGTCTCCGCTGCGCAGGTGGGTGTCCCGGTCGGCATTTCCGGTGGCGACCGAGTCGATGGCGATGCGGACCTCGGCGCGGGATTCGGCGATCGGTTCGGCCACGGTGATCGTGCCAGACACGTCGGTGAAGCGTCCCCGGACCTTGGTCACCATGAGGTGCCGGGCCACAAAGGCCACCTCGGTGTGGCTGGGGTCGATCGTCCACTCCCCAGTGGTCAGACCGGCGAATGGGGTGGTGGCAGTGCTCATGGCGGACTCCTCAAATGGGGAAACGGGGGTCATAGAATGACTAGTTGACAATTCAATCATAATGTCGAGGGAAGGACAAGCTGCGGCCGCATCAGTGACGGGCCCGGTCAGCCCGGCGCTGCCTGAAACCCGAAGGGTTCTGGCGGTGGGATGATGGGTTGGTGACAAACTCCGGCGGGCAGAGCGAGCCGCGGTGGCTTTCCGTCCTCGAGCAGCAGGCATGGCGGGCCTACCTTCGGGCTTCTAGATCCCTTGAGGCCGTGTTGGACTGTGACTTGCAGTCACACGGAATCGGTCTGTCCGAATACGAACTCATGTCCATGCTGTCTGAGGCGCCGCAGGATCGGATGCGGATGAGCGCGCTGGCTGACCTGGTTGTGCAATCCCGCAGCCGGGTCACGCATACGGCGGCCCGTTTGGAGCGACGGGGCTGGGTGGTGCGTGAAGCCTGCCTCGATGACCGCCGCGGGGTCGAACTGGTTCTGACCGATGCCGGTCGGGCGGAGGTGGAGGAAATGGCCAGGATCCACGTCGAGTCGGTCCGCGCTCACTTCATCGACCTGCTCAGTACGGACCAGGTCGAGGTCATCACGGACGTGATGAGCCGGGTCTATCGATCGGCGTCCGGCACGAGCGAGGACACCCCGATCCGCTGAGGTAGGCCTGCGCCGGACCTCGACCGGTTCGCCGCGACCTTGGCCGACGCCACGCGTGCGGGCATCATCGGAAGTCTTCGTCGATCTCGGCGTCCTCGGCGGTGGAGTCGGAGTCCTTGCTCACGTGCGGCTGCCAGTCGGCAGCCCGACGGTCGGCCATTCGCTGCTGGAGCTGCATCGTGGCTCGGTCCCGTAACGGCTTGAGCAAGACGTAGGAGACCACCAGGGAGACCACTGCGGAGAGGACCAGGAGGAGGAGTTTGTCCCTGGCCAGCGGCGGGATCAGCGCCAGCAGCGCCAGCACGCCGAAGAAGACGAGGAACCGCAACAAGGTGTAGCGCGCCATGGCCGACATCAGCGGTCACAGCCCCGAATACGAGTGCTGGCTGACGAAGTACATGTTGACGATTCCGTAGTTGACCAGGATGCACAAGAACCCGGCCAGGGCGACATACGTGGCCTGAGCGCGGCTCCATCCACGGGTGGCGTGCGCATGAAGGTAGGCCGCGTAAACCACCCAAATGATGAAGGTCCACACCTCCTTGGGGTCCCAGTTCCAATAGGAGCCCCAGGCTTGGCGGGCCCAGATCGCGCCGGCGATCAAGGTGAACGTCCACAGCGGGAACGCCACCACATGCAGCCCGTACGTCGTCCGCTCCAGCGAGGCCGCGCTGGGCAGGCGGGACATGAAACGGGGCCCGGCGCCGGCGTCGGCACGCAACTGAACCAGATAGAGGATCCCGGTGGCGGCACCGATGGTGAACAGGGCTACCGAGATCGTCGCCACGGTGACATGGATGACCAGCCAATAGGACTTCAGCGACGGCATGAGTTCGGCAGCCTCGGTGTACCACACCGTCGTGGCCAGGCCGAGGACGAGCAGGACCGGGGTGACCAGGAACAACCCGAGCCAGCGCAGGTTCTTCTTCGTGGACCAGGCCAGGTAGAACACCATGACGAGCATGCAGGCGAAGGTGCCGAACTCGAACATGTTGCCCAACGGCCAGCGGTGCACCGACAACCCGCGCAACACCACCGAGACGATGAGCAGCCCGGTGCCCAGATAGGCCAGCGACGTGGCGATCCCGCCGGCCTGGGCCGCCCGGCTCGGAGTGGCTCTCTCGCCCGTCGACGCCGTCGCCTCGCTCGGGTCTGCAGTGCGTGTGCCGACGGCTTCGGCGGGGGGTGCGCCCGCGCTGACGCTGGCCAACTCCAGCGCTGGTTCCGGGGCTGCCTCCCGGTGCGGTGCGGCGGCGGTCAGGTGGATCGCATACCCGATCATGGCCAAGGTGTAGACGGCCATGGCGCTGTAGAGCGTGACGTTCGAGTAGTGCGCGAGCGTATTCATCGAGTGCCTTCTGTCATGTGTTCGCGATCGGCCAGTCCGGATGATGCCAACAGGTCGTGCACGAGCTGCTCGATCAGCTCCGCCATGCCGTCGTCATCGTCCTTGCCCAGTCCGCCGATGGTCAGCAGCGTAGTTCCAGGATCGTCTCCGGGGGAGGTTCGCACAAAGATCCGCCGCCGGCGCGCGGTCAATGAGGCGATCAGTCCAGCGAGCGCGATCAACGCCGCACCCAAGGTCAGCCATTTGCCTGGATCGTTACGGACCGAGAACCCGGCGAATCGGGAGACGGAGTCGAAGGTGATCGTCCCCCGGTTGCCCGGCAACGTGTACGTCTGCCCGGGCTCCAGCCAAATCCGCAGGGCCTCGCCGCTGCTCGGGTCGCTCAGCTGGCTCATCTCCTCGGTGTCCAGGGTGTACACCGAGGACGGCCGACCCCCAGGGGTGAGGTCGCCCTCGAACACCGACAGCACCAGGGCCGGCCTGACGGCCTGCGGGAAGACGGAGATCGGCCCGAGCTGCGGGTCTATCGTCGCGGTCGGAAGGAAGAACCCGGTGAACCCGAGCTGTGCCGGGGTGGCCGCGGCGACCTTGATCGCCCCGACCGACTTGTAGTTGTTGTCCTGGGCCAGGAAGGGAGTCGCCCCGGCATACAGGACCTCCCCGCCCGCGGAGCGCACGGTGATGGTCGGGGCATACCCGTTGCCGAGCAGGAAGACCGTTCCACCGCCGACCTCGAGCGGGTGGTTGACCTCGATGGTCCGCTGCTCGCTTGGTTCGCCTGGTTCCGGGGTGTAGTCCACGTATGCGGTGAAGTTGCGTGGTGAGCCGAACTGGCCCTTGCCTTGCACGTTGTCCTCGAAGGTGGCGTCCAGCGTGGACAGGGTCAAGGTGAAGGGCGGCAGGTTGTCCGCATTGACCAAGGGGCCGGGGGAGAACGTGTCGAACCGGCCCAAGGTGTCAGCAAACGTCTGCCCTTCGGGCACGATGACGTCACCCTTCCACCCCCACAGGTGTCCGATGCCCACGCCGATGATGACGGCCACCAACGCATAGTGGAAGGCGAGGTTGCCGGTCTCCTTCAGATAGCCACGTTCCGCACTGACCGTTTCGACGGAGCCCTGGTGGGTCCGGAACCGTCGACGTCGCAGTGCGTCTGCGGCGGACCTGGCCAGCTGCTCCGGCTCGCCCGGCAACTGCACCTGGGTATGTGCCGGCAGCCGTTCCAACCGTGCCGGGGCCCGGGGAGGGGTAGCCCGCATCGCGCGCCAATGCAGCCTTGTCCTTGGGAGCACACAGCCGACCAGCGAGATCAGCAGCAGCAGATAGATCGCGGCGAACCAGGGCGAGGCATACACCTCGAAGAAGCCGAGTCGGTCCAACCAGGGCCCGATCGTGGGATGCGCGTCGATCCAGCCGGTGGTGCGGGTGGCATTGATCGAGCGCTGCGGCAGGAATGAGCCGGGCAAGGCCGCCACGGCCAAGGCGAGCAGCAGCAGCAGGGCCGTGCGCATCGAGATCAGCGAACGCCACGCCCACCGCGCCCACCCGAGCGGACCCAAGCGCGGTTGGACGATGCCGGTGTCCTTCTTCGCGCCTACGCGCGTGGTGCCCTTGGCCATCAGATCGCCACCTGGAAGCCGCTGGAGAGCTGGGTTTGCACGATCCGGTTCAGGTGTTCCCACAGCCCGGAGACCATGAGGATGCCCAGAGCGATGAGCATGAGCCCGCCAAAGACCCGTATGCCGGTGGAGTGGCGGCGTAGGAAGGCCGAGAGCCGACCCCACCGTTCGAAACCGGCGGCGATGACGAGCAGGGGAAGGCCGAGCCCGAGGCAGTACATGAGGGTGAGCACGACCGCCCTGGTCACGCTGGGGTTCGTCGTCGATGCAAGGACCTGGATGGCTGCCAGGGCCGGCCCGCTGCACGGTGCCCAGCCGAGTCCGAAGACCGCGCCCAGCAGGGGTGCACCGAGCAGCCCCGCGCGGGGGCGCCACGAGATCGCCGATCCCGATCCGATGCCGCCGCGCAGGAAGAGCAGCCCGAGGCCGATGACAATCCCCCCGCCGATACGCATGAGCGTGGTCCGGTGCAGTACCAGCGTGGAGCCGATGCTGGCGAGGAAGATCGAGGACGCGAGGTAGACCAGGGAGAAGCCGGTGATAAACAGGAGAGCACCCAGCACCATCCGTCCGCGGGAGCGGTCGGCCAGGGCCATGTCCCCCAGGCCGGTGACGTAGCCGAGGAAGCCCGGCACCAGCGGGAGCACGCATGGCGAGGCGAAGGAGACCAACCCCGCCAACATGGCGACGAGCATGGCCAGGGGCAACGCGCCGCTGGCGATGGCATCGGAGGACATGGCTGGTTCCGCCGTCGGTTCAGTCGTTCGACTCGGCGAGGATGTCCTCGACGAGGCCGGTGAGGATGGTCGGGTCGGCCTGTCCAGCGATCCGGCCGGCGATCCGGCCGTCGGTGTCGAGCACCAGCGTGGTCGGGGTGGTTGCGGCCTTGCCCTGCAGGGACAGCTCGAGGACCCCGGACTCGTCGGTCAGCGAGGGGTAGGTGATATTCCGGGACTTCAGGAACGCTGCCCCGGTTGCCGGGGCCTCGCGGGTGTCGATGCCGACGAACGCGACGGCCTTGCCGGACTTCTCCATGGCTGCCCACACCGATTGCAGGTCGGCGGCTTCGGCGACGCATGGCCCGCACCACGATCCCCATTTGTTGACCACGACGACCTTGCCGGTGGCGTCTGCGGCTGCGGACCAGGTGCCGCCGGTGACGGTCTGGCCCTCCAAGGCGATCGGGTCGCCCCGGTCGGCAACCGGGATCCGCTCGACGGTGCCGTCCCCGGAGATGTAGCCCTTGTCGTCCCCCGCCTTGGCCTGACCGGCCACCGATGTGGGATCGATGGAGCACCCGGTCAGCACGAGCCCGGCGCAGGTCAGGGCGAGAGCGGCGGCGCCGGTCCGAGGTCGTGCGCGCCGTAAGTGGCCAGGGCTCACGCGCCCACCCCCCCGGTGGAGCCGGTATAGAGCGAGGCTGCTGGTTCGGCGTAGTCGACATCGAGGAGCCGGTCCCCGGCATACGTGAAGGAGGTGACCGAGGCCAGCCCGCACTCCCGGCTGCGCGGGTCGTGCCACAGCCGTTTGCCCACGGCCGCCTGACGGGCTGTCCAGATGGGCAGCTGGTGGGACACCAGGACCGCCTCATGGCCTCGGCCGGCCTCCCGGCCCGCGGTGAGTGCGGCCTGCATCCGCCGGGCGATGTCGGTGTATGCCTCGCCCCAGGACGGCCGGAACGGGTTGACCAGGTGGCGTAGCACCCGGGGATCCTTCAGTAGGCCTTGGCCTCCGGCCACTGGGCGCCCCTGAAGCTTGTTGGTCGCCTCGATCAGCCCATCGTCCAGGGTGACCGCAAGGTGTCGGGCGGCGGCAATGGGGGCCGCGGTCTCCTGGGCCCGCTCCAGCGGTGAGGAAATGACCGCGGTCACGTCATGGTCGGACAGATAGGCGGCGACGATATCGGCCATGGCGCGGCCACGCTGCGAGAGGTGGAAGTCCGGCAGACGGCCGTAAAGCACCTTTCCGGGGTTGTGCACTTCACCATGACGGACCAGGTGGACGACGGTGCGCTCTTCCGAGGGCTCCTGCGGATCGGCGGACGGTGTCGTCATGGCGGGGATTGTCGCAAATGTGGCTGTGAGTACGCCGCCGCGGATCATCCTGCCGCTGCCCGGGCGGCGGCAGGGAGTGCTTCCACGACCTTGTTCACCGCGGACTGGTCGTGTGCCGCGCTGACGAACCAGCATTCGTAGGCGCTTGGTGGCAGATGGACTCCTTGATCGAGCATGGCATGGAAAAAACGCCCGTATGCCGCGGTGTCCTGCGTTTGCGCTTGGGCGTAGTTGGTCACCGGGCCGTCGGTGAAGAAGACGCTGAACATCGATCCCGCCCACTGGATCGTGTGCGGCACACCCACCTGCGCCAGCGCCGCCGACGTCTCCTCGGCGATGGTGGCCGATGCCTGCTCCAGGTGGGCGTA
>JBKECS010000060.1:0-15616 GCA_047974805.1 Nostocoides sp.
CGCTGCCACCGCGATCTCGCGGGGTCATCGCCCTGCTGGAGGAGAACTGCACAAGCTGCATGCTGTGCGCTCGGGAATGCCCGGACTGGTGCATCTACATCGACAGCCACAAAGAGACGATTCCAGCGACCACCGAGGGGGGGCGAGACCGTCAACGCAACGTCCTCGACCGGTTCGCCATCGACTTCAGCCTGTGCATGTATTGCGGCATTTGTGTGGAGGTCTGCCCGTTCGACGCCCTGTTCTGGAGCCCCCAGTTCGAGTATGCCGAGCTGGACATCCGCGACCTGCTGCACGAGAAGGATCGACTCGGGCAGTGGATGACCACGGTCCCGGTGCCGCCGCCGCTGGACGAGCGGTCGGCCGAGCCCGCTGAGGTCGCCGCCGTCAACAAACCGGCCCGGGTGACCCTGACCCAACGACGCCCCGCGGCTCACCGTGCATCCGGCGCCGAGCCCACTTCTGTGGGACCGGCCGAACCCAATGTGCCGACCGGACCGGTCGAGCCGGAGGGCTCACACCCGAAGGAGGAGGCATGAGTCAGCTGTCGGCATACGACGTTGTCCTGGTCTTCTTCGGGGTCCTGGCAGTCGGCGCCGGAGTGCTCGCGGTCAGCGCGCGGCACCTGATCCATGCCGGGCTGTGGCTCGTGGTCTCCCTCGGCGCCGTCGCCGGGATCTACCTCGTGCTCGGTGCCGAATTCGTCGCCCTGGTGCAGGTGCTTGTCTATGTGGGCGCCATCGTCGTGCTCGTGCTCTTCGCGCTCATGGTGACCCGCAACCCCGTCGAGGACGGTCAGCTGTCCACGTCAGTGGGCCACCGGGTACTCGCCGGCATCGTCGGTGCGGGCGTAGCTGCGCTCCTACTGTCGGTCCTGCTGCCGCTGAGCGGCACCGAGCCGGTGACCCGGCTGGTACCCAGCACGCCCGTCATCGGCGCAGACATCTTCGGTACCTGGGTGTGGCCCTTCGAGCTGCTGTCCCTGCTGTTGCTGGCTGCCCTCGTCGCCGGACTGGCGGTGGCCGCCATCGGCCGGGCCGCACCGAGTGAGCACGCGTCCGGTCCGGCCGGGAACCGGGACCAGTCATGATCCATGCCTGGATCGCGTATGCGATCGCCTCCGCGCTCATCGGGGTTGGTGCCTATGGGGCCCTCGCCCGACGAAACGCCGTGCTTGTCCTGGTCGGGGTCGAGTTGATCCTCGGTGGTGCCGGGGTTCTCCTGGTCACCGCAGGAGCGAGCAGGGTCCTGCCGTGGAGCGCCGGATCCGTGCTGACCCTGTTCGTCATCACCGTCGCGGCGGCCGAGGTGGTCCTGGCATTAGCCGTGGTCGTCTTGGCCTTCCGGGCCCGGGCCGGTGGTATCGATGTCACGGAGCCCTCATGAGCGCCCAATTGTGGACGGCGATCGGTCTGCCTGCCGCCGTGGCACTGGTGATCCTCCTCGTGCAGCACGTGCCGGGCCTCGGCCGGCCGGCCGCGATGACCCTGGCGGTCGGGGCGGGGCTGGTCTCGCTGGTCGCCCTCGGAGCGCTGGCGGTCTCGGGCCCGGAGGCGGCCAGCGTGCGGACCCTGCCGTCCCTGGACGCCGGGCTCACGGTGCCGTTGGAGCTGTCCGTGCGGGGCCCGGTCCTGGCGATTGCGCTCATCGTCGCCCTGGTGACGTTGTGCGTGCAGATCTATTCCACTCGATATTTGGGCCAGGACGGGCGCTACCCCGTGTTTGCGGCGATCGTGGCCCTGTTCGGGTCGGCCATGCAGTTGGTGGTCCTGTCGCAGGACCTCGTCCTGACCGTGATCGGGTGGGAGGTCATGGGCTGGTGCTCCTACCTGCTCATCGGCTATTGGTCAGCCAAACCGGCAGCCCGCCGCGCCGCGCACAAAGCCTTCCTGGTCACCCGGGTCGCCGACATCGGCTTCGTCCTCGGTGCCATCGCGTTGGCTGCCGGTCCGGGCAACACCGCGTACGGTCCGGTCCTCGACTACTGGACCGGGACGTCGTCGTGCGCCGACGCGGCCGCGTGTGCGGCGCCGTCGCGGGCGCTGCTCAACGCCGGTGTCACGCTGCTGGTCATCGGCGTGCTCGGCAAATCGGCCCAGCTGCCGTTCCAGGACTGGCTACCGGATGCTATGGAGGGTCCGACCCCCGCGTCGGCCCTCATCCACGCCGCCACCATGGTGGCGGCCGGCACCTTCGTGTTGGCGCGGCTCTATCCGCTCATCGCTGTCGCCGGAACGGCCCGGGTGCTGCTCGGCGTGAGTGTCGCGGTGACCATGGTGCTCGCCGGGGTGTTGGCCTTTGCTCAGGGCGACCTCAAGCGCCTGTTGGCTTGGTCCACCGTCAGCCAGGTGGCCGTCATGCTTTCCCCGCTTGCGGCCACCCCGACCGAGGCTGGCGCCGGAGCCGGCATCTTCCATCTCTACGCGCACGCCTTTTTCAAGGCGCTGCTTTTCCTGTCCATCGGCTGGATGGGGCTGGTCGGCGGGAACACGTTGGCCATCTCTCTGCGGGGAGTGGCTCGGCGCAACGCCCTGGTTCGCGTCGGGTTCGGTTTCGGTCTGCTCGCCCTGGCCGGATTGCCCTTCGTCGTGGGGGGAGTGAGCAAGGAGCACATCGTCTCGGTGACCTATACGGCCGCGACCGACGGTGACGTGCTGGCCCTGGCGCTCCTGATTGCCCTGCTCACCACGGTTGTGCTCACCGCCGCGTATGCCATGCGCGCCTGGCTCGTCGTCACCTCACCAATCGGGGGACCGGCCGAGACCGGGTCCCGAGTTCCGCAAACCCCGCTGACGTTGGCCTATGCCGTGCCCCTGCTCGTCTTGCTCATCGGTACGGTGTTCGGCGCGCTGGCGCTCACCACGCCGCTGCTTCAGATCGGCGTCAGCAACGACGCGCTGTTGACCGTCATGACCGTCATCCTGGTGGTCATCGGCGGCGTTCTCGCCTGGTTCCTTTCGGCCGGTCGGCTGCTCGACCCGGCCACGCGTCTGTTCCCGCGGCGCCGAGCGGCATTGGAGGCCGGGCTGGGCTTCGATCGGCTTTATCGGGTGTTCACCGTGCCGGTCTTGGCGATGGCTCGGTTCGTCACCGACGTCGACGCGGCCCTGATCGGCGCGACGGCCACCGGTGTGGGGACGGTCACCACCGGCCTTGGTCGGCTCGGTGACCGTCTGCACCGGACATCGCGCCCGGCCACTGGGCTCGTGTGGGTGCTTCTTGCGGCGCTCCTGATCGCCGGGGCGGGGGTGGCCGCGTGGTCGTGATCGTCGCGGTTCTCCTGCCGTTGCTGCTCGGTCTGGTGCTGGTCCTGCGCCCGGGGACGAGCCAGAAGACCAGCGCCGTGACGCTGCTCGTTGGTGCGGTGTTGTCCGGGCTCGCGGCGCTGCTCGCCGTGCTCACCTCGGCTCAGGTCACCCTCTCCTGGCTGCCGGAGTTGGGGATCGCGCTGGCATTGCGCAGCGACGGGTTGTCGGCCCCGCTGGTGTTGCTGACTGCGGGAATCGGTGTCCTCCTCGGGGTGTATGGGCTGCGTCGGATGCCGTCGCACGGCGCACCAGGCACGTTCGCCGGCCTGCTGCTCATCGTGCTGGGCGGAGCACTGGCGACCTTCCTCGCCGGCGACGCCGTCCTCTTCTTCGTCGCCTTCGAGACCGTGTTGATCCCCATGTGGGTGATCATTGCCCGGTTCGGCGACGATCACGACCCGCAGGCACGGCGGGAGGCGGCTAGTCGGTTCGTCCTGTTCACCGTCACCGGATCGTCGTTGATGCTCATCGGCATCCTGGCGCTGGTCGTGCGCACCGGCACCGCGGACCTCAGCGTCCTGCCCGGGCTGGCCGCATCCTTGCCGCGCTCGACCCAGGTGCTCATCGCGGCCCTCCTCACTCTCGGCCTGGCGATCAAGGTTCCGGTGTGGCCCCTGCACGCGTGGCTGCCGCCGGCGCATACGACCGCACCGACGGCCGGCTCGGTGGTCCTTGCGGCCATCTTGTTGAAGATGGGCACCTACGGGCTGCTGCGTCTACCCGTGCTCACCGTGCCGGAGGGGTTCGCCGTGGTGGCCCCGGTGCTGGCGGTCTTCGGCGTCGTCGGGATCCTCTGGGGCGGGCTGGTCTGCCTGCTCGAGCGCGACCTCAAACGGTTGATCGCCTATTCGTCGGTCGCGCACATGGGGTTCGTCTCGCTCGCTCTGGCCACCGGTTCGGCCGCCGGAATCCGGGCCGCCGCCTACGGGAACATCGCCCACGGGGTGATCTCGGCAATGCTCTTCTTCACGGTCGGTTCGCTGAAGGACCGCTGGGGCAGCGCCGACCTGGAACAGCAGCACAGGCCGTTGCGTGACACCTGGCCGAAGCTCGGTTTCGCCCTGGTCCTCGGGCTCGCCGCGAGCCTCGGGCTGCCGGGCCTGGCGGGGTTTTGGGGTGAGTTCCTCGCCATGTATGCCGCCTGGTCCGGCGCGGACGGGCACCTGCATCCCGGTGTGTGGCGGGCCAGCGCCGGGCTGGCGGCCGTTGGCGCAGCGCTGGCAGCGGCCTATGCCCTGCGGGTCCTGAGGTTGGTGTGGGTGGGTGATGCGGTCCCCGATCAGCGCGCACCCGATGAAGGCGATGCCGACCCAGCCGAAACTCTCGTCATGGGCACGCTGGGAATCGGTGTCGTGCTCTTGGGTATCGCGCCCTGGCCGCTGCTTGCGGTGACCGGCACGGCGCTGCGCGCGATCGGAGGCGGCTGATGAGCATCGACTGGATACTGCTCACCCCCGCGGCCGCACCGGCCGCCGGAGCGCTGCTGGTGCTCCTGCTCGACCTGCTCGGGCAGCGCCGAGTGTCACGCTGGGCAGCGCCGGCCATCGGTGTTGCCGCCAATCTGGTGGGACTGGCCGCGATCCTCCTTGTCGCCGGACGTCGGACCACCTCCAGCCAGTTGGGCGGCCACCCCGATCGTTTGACGCTGTGTACCCCCGGCCCTGGCGGGGCATGCTTCGTCGACGTGTCGGGCCCGGCGGTGGGGTTGGCGGCCTCGGTTTTGCTCTCGGGCGCCGTCGTAGTCGTGCTCATGTGGCCGAACCGGCAGGACCCTCCGCCGGTACGCGGCACCGTTCCCGTCGCGCTTGTGCTGACCGCCGTCTGCGGTGGCGTGGTCGTCGCCACCGGGCGGGACGTGGCAACCTGGCTCATTGGGTTGGAGTTGGCCACACTGCCACTTGTCGCCCTGGTCGCCCTCGCGGGCACGTCCCGGGCTGCCCACGGCTCGTTGTCCTTCGTGCTCGTGTCCGTACTGTCCTTCGGACTCCTCGCCGTAGCTGTCGCGTTGTGGGTGGTCGCGACCGGAAGCGCCGGCCTGACCGGGGCGGCCGTCGAGGCAGCCTGGCGGGACACCAGCCATCGGCCCGCGCTCACCCTGGCGGTGATGTTCGCGTTGGCCGGCCTGGGCTTCAAAGTGGCCGCCGTCCCCTTCCACACCTGGGTGCCGCCGACCTACACCGCGTCGCCGCTCGCGGTGACCACGGCCCTGGCGTCGGTGTCGAAGGTGGCCGCCGTTGCCGGGCTCGTCGCGCTGGTGCGTCCCCTGGTCGAGGCCAAAACCGCAGGGGTGGACCTGCACGCGGCAGCCTTCGGGCTGGGCCTGCTCGCCTGCCTGACGATGACCGTGGGAGGGCTGATCGCGCTGCGTCAGGACGACGTTGTGCGCCTGATCGCCTGGTCCGCCATCGCCCAGGGCGGCTGGCTGCTCTTCGGACTGGCGGCGCTGTCGGAGGCCGGTTTGCGGGCAACATCCGCATATGCCGCCGCCTATGCACTCGCCAGCATCGTCGTGCTCACCGTGGTGGCCGTCGTCTCCGGTGCGGGGGTGGAGGCGATCGAGCGGCGCCAGCTGTCGGCATACGCGGGTCTGTTTCGCCGTCATCCCGGGCTCGCGTTCGCGCTCACCTTGGGCCTGCTGTCCTTGGCCGGTCTACCGCCGGGCGTTCTGGGACTGGTGGCCAAGGTCGTCGTCATCGCTCCCGTCGTCGCTGCCAACCTGTGGTGGCTGGCTGTCATCGCGGCGGCCAACGTCGTGCTCGGTGTGGCGGTGTATGTGCGGTGGATTCGGGTGCTGCTGGCGCCGCCCGACCCGGGTGCTGACGCACCTGACGCCGCCGCCTCCTCCGGAATCGCTCTCGGGGTGGCGACCACGATCCTGGCCGGGCTGAGTATCGCTCCCCACTTTTTGTTGGCATTGGTTCGCTGACCGGGGCAGACTCCGGGAACGAGCCGGGCGTTCTTGACGTTGGAACCAGCATGCACAACCACCACAACGGCCTGAAGACCGCCCTGCTGTTCGGGCTCAGCTGGGCCCTCCTTCTCGGCGTTGGATCCCTCATCGGCGGCGGACGGTACCTGTGGCTGTTCGCGCTGATCGGGGTCGGCACGACCGCCTACGGCTATTGGAACAGCGACAAGCTGGCCATTCGTGCCATGCATGCCCGACCGGTCAGCGAGGCGGAGGCGCCGGCGATGTACCGCATCGTTAGGGAGCTGTCGACGAAGGCTGGGCAGCCCATGCCGACGCTCTTTGTGTCGCCGACGGCTGCGCCGAACGCCTTCGCCACCGGTCGCAACCCCGCGCATGCGGCCGTGTGCTGCACCGAGGGCATCCTCTCCTTGCTCGATGAGCGGGAGCTGCGCGGGGTCCTCGGGCACGAACTCCAACACGTGTACAACCGGGACATCCTTACCGGGTCGGTCGCGGCCGCGTTGGCGGGCATCGTCACCTCGCTGGGGCAGATGCTCATGTTTACCGGCATGTTCGGCGGCAGCGACGAGGACCGGCCGAACCCCCTGGCCGTGATCGCGATGAGCTTCCTCGCGCCGATCGCGGCGATGATCATCCAAATGGGAATCAGCCGGACTCGGGAGTACGACGCCGACGAAGACGGCGCCACGTTGACCGGCGACCCGCTGGCGCTGGCGTCAGCACTGGGCAAGATTGAGTCGGGCGTGCGTCGGGCCCCCTTGGCGCCGACGCCGCAACTGCAAAATGCCAGCGCGATGATGATCGCTAACCCGTTCCGTCCCCAGGACGTGTCGCGGTTCTTCTCCACCCACCCGCCGACATCTGAGCGGATTGCCCGGCTTCAGGAGATGGCCACCGGGTTCCGCGGCCGCGACTGACCGGTCAGGCGCGGGTGATCTTCAACCGCCAGCGCTCGGGCCCTTCGTCGAGGTAGGTCACCGTCACCGGACCCTCGCGCTCGGCGATCTGCGCCAGCAGTGGCTTGGGGTTGTGCGGTGCCACGATGATCAGGGAGCCCCCGGCTGGGATGGCGCTCAGGGCACCGAACACCGTGGCGTGACGGATGGCGTGCGGGATGGTTCGAACATCAAGCTCGGGGTCGCCGTGGTCGTGGTCCTGACAGCCGCAGGCGTGCGGTGCCTCGGTCACGGGCAGGTCCGTGCGATGTTCCATGGTGGCCTCCGAAGGTCCAATAGTTACAATCCTATTGTGGAAACTACCTCCGTGCGTGGCCCCGAGGCAAGCCGGTGGCCCCACCAGGCGAGACCGGGGCTCGATTCGGCCCGGGCCCGAGTTCTCCATGCGCTGGCTGAGGACTCATCGAGGCAGGGCGCAACGGTCGAATCCCTGACCGGCACCCTGGGGGGACATCCCAACACCGTCCGTCACCATCTGCTCGCGGCGCTGCGCGATGGTCTGGTCGAACGAGAAGCGTCCGCGTCGGTCGGCCCGGGCCGACCGGCGGTGCGCTATCGGCTCACTCGCGCCGGTACCCATGCCCTGGCTCCGTCGGAGGACCTCAACGGGCAGTATGCTGCGCTCGCCATGGCCTTCGCGGAGAACTTGGCCGGAGCGGCCGGTGTGCCTGGCAACACCGCGCGATCGGTCGGTGCAGCGTGGGGGGCCGCGTTGGTCCAGCACGAGGGCGACGGCCCCGGCCATGCCTCGCAGGCGGGGTCGATCTCGGAGATCGTCGCGGTGCTGGACCACCTGGGCTTTTCACCCCGTGTAGTCCATAGCGAAGACCCGTCAGTGTCCACGGTGCTGCTGCGCACCTGCCCTCTCTTGGACGCGGCGCGACGGCATCCAGAGGTCGTCTGCCAGGTTCATCGTGGCCTCGTGGAGGGGCTTATGGACCGGGACGAGGTGGATGTGGAGTTGCGACCGTTCGACCAGATCGGGTCCTGCACCTTGTCCCTGCTCACGCCGACCGGCAGGCCCAGCGGTGGGTCGCCGGGCCTGCCGAACCGCTAGTCAGGCGTGCGGGACGACGACGGCGCGAGCCGACAGCGTGCCGTCCTGGAGCTTCTGGTACGCCTCCAACGCTCCGTCGAGCGAGTAACGCTCGACGATCGGGCGGACTTGGCCATTGCGATACAGGGCGACAACCTCGTGCAGATCCTCGATCGTTCCCCAATAGGTCGAGGAGAAGTTGACCTCGTACGGCATACCGAAGAAGCTCCATGAATAGCTGCCGCCACCGATTCCGACAACGGTCAGCGCGCCGCGCTGGGCCACCGACGCGGCGCCCAAGGCGATGGTCGGGTCAATGCCGACGAAGTCGAAGGCGGCGTCGACGCCCGTGCCGCCAGTAAGCCGGCGGATCTCCTCGGCCTGCCCAGCGCCCCCGGGAACGGGCACTGCTCCGAATGACTCGGCCGCAGCCATGCTTTCGGGCTTGAGGTCGGTGACATAAACCGTGGCACCGGTGAGCGCCTTGAGCAGTTGAACCGCGATCAACCCGAGCCCGCCCAGGCCGATGACCAGGGCGCTGGCCCCGCCGGTGCTCAGATAGGGCATGGCCCGCTTGATGGCGTGGTAGGGGGTGAGGGCGGCGTCCGACAGCGGGGCCGCGTCAATCGGGTCCACTCCCTCACCGAGCGGCACGAGGTTGCGCACCGGGACGGTGAGGTACTCGGTCATCCCGCCATCGCGGCCCAGTCCCAGCCCTAGGTAGCCCACCCGCTCAGGATGGGCGCAGTAGGTGTCCTGGCCGCGTGAGCATGCCTTGCACTCGCCGCATCCGATCGGACCGTAAGCCAGGAACGGGTCGCCGATGGTCAGGCCGGTGACGCCCTCGCCGAGTTCCTCGATCCACCCGGAATTCTCGTGCCCGAGGGTGAACGGCGGGGTGAGCAATCCGGTGGGATCGGAGGTGTACTCGTGGAAGACGGCCACGTCGGAGTGGCATGCGCCGGAACCAGCGACTTTGAGCAGCACCTCACCGGGACCGGGGGTGGGCCGGTCCACCTCCTTGATCACCGGGAAGGTCTGAAAATCTTCAAATACAACGGCGCGCATGGCACTCCTTGGAAACAGTTGAACGGCGACTCGAAGGCAGCCCCCTTGGTGCCCAATATCGCCGTATGCCCAGCCTCTCGCGTGTCGCACGGTTGTCAACTCGAACTTCCGGTACGCGAAAGTGGCGCTCGGTCCTATTGCTGGGGGAGGGCAGTTGGGACGGCCGGCGAGTTGGGGCAGAACTCGGCTCGGTCCTATTGCTGGGGGAGGGTGTCTCTGTGCGTGTCACCGTGCACATGCCGGGGTGATTACCCCAGTTCTTGCACGAAGGCACGCACAATGACCTGCTTGGAGACCTCTGAACTGACTTGTCGCAGAGGCGCGCGCGAGGGAGCGTAGCCCGCGATGCGTCTCGGTTCGCGAACGCGACCCACGACCACGGACCAGCGCACAGATTCTTGCGCACCGGTTGCGGGGCTGGAGCCGATTCCGAAGCCCTGCAAGCGGTCTGACGAAGGGTTTCATGCAGCTCAGAGGCGGTGCCCTCGGCGCGATTCGAACGCGCGACACCCGCTTTAGGAGAGCGGTGCTCTATCCCCTGAGCTACGAGGGCGGGGGGCCGAGCATACGTGCCGCTGGGTGCACCCGACCGCCAACCAGGGTAGTGCCCTGGCGCACGACGGATCGAATGGTCCGAGGTTCGGTTCTCCCCTTGTCAACCGCTGGTGAGCCCCTCGACAGTCCGGGCGGCAAGGCACCCGGCATACTTCACCTTCGTGAGCGAGGTGAGCACGCGTAGCCAACTGCAGCGCCGAACCTTGGCGACCCTGTCCACCAGCCAGACCCTCGGCGGGGTGGGCTACTCGGCGGGCATCGCCGTCGGCAGTCTGTTGGCCGAGAACGTCTCCGGCCGCACCGAACTTGCCGGACTCGGCGGCACCTTCCAGGTGCTCGGGGGTGCCCTCCTGGCCATCCCGATGGTCCGAATCATGGCCCGACGGGGTCGCGGGATCGGACTCATCTTCGGTTACGGGCTGGCCGTGCTTGGCGCGATCGGCCTCATCACGGCGGCAGTGATCGGCAGCTTCACCCTGCTGCTGGCGTCCTCGATCCTCTTCGGTGGAGCCACTGCCAGCAACAATCAGACGCCGTATGCCGCCACCGACCTGGCCGCGCCCGCCCATCGTGGCCGCGACCTCAGCCTTGTGGTCTGGGCCACCACGGTGGGTTCGGTCCTCGGTCCCAACCTGGTCGGCTTGGCGAACCCGATCTCGCGACTGCTTCACCTGCCGCTTCTCGCCGGACCGTATGCGATCTCCATCGTCGGGTTCCTCCTGGCCATTGCCGTCATCCGCTGGGCCTTGCATCCCGACCCGCTGCTGCACGCCCAACAGCTGGCGACCTCGGGCCAAGGCGGCCGCAGAGGTTCGACCGGGGCGCTGCACGGGTCGGTCGTTCGCGGTCTGCGCTATGTGTCCGGACACCGCGGTGCCCGCCTGGGCCTGCTTACCCAGGCGTTGGGGCATACGGTGATGGTCGCCGTCATGATGATGACCCCGGTGCACATGCGGGCGGGGCATGCCACATTGCAGATCATCGGCCTGGTCATCTCCATCCACATCGTCGGGATGTATGCCTTCAGCCCCGTGGTCGGGATAGCGGTCGACCGGATCGGCACCCGGGCGGTGGCGCTCGTCGGGGCAGGGGTGCTGTGTGTCGCGGCCCTCCTTGCCGCTCGGTCGGGGGCGGGGGAGTCGACCGTGCTCGTTGTGGCCCTCTTCCTGTTGGGGGTCGGGTGGTCCCTCACCTATGTGTCCGGATCAACGCTGCTCACCGCGGCCACCGATGAATCGGAACGTCCGGGGGTTCAGGGTGCGTCGACGTTGATCATGGGGTTGGGCGGAGGTGGAGGTGGCGCCCTCGCCGGAGTGATCGTCGGTGCGTGGGGGTATGCCGCGTTGGCCCTGGTAGCTTTCGCGCTGGCGCTGAGCATTGCGGTGCTCGTCGGCACCGACCTGCTCCGGGCACCGCGTGGCAGTCGGGATGAGCCGGTCCGAACCGGCTAACCTGCCGGAGTGAGCGACGCCTCGACATCTGGAACGGGCGGCTTGCCCGCGCCCGCGTCACGGGCCGAACGCGTTGACAAGGCGGTGGAGGCCTGGACGCGGCATCTGGTCGATCTCGGGGGACGCAACACCCTGCTGTGGTATCGAGATCTGGCTGTCGGCACCCTGGAACTGACCACCGCGCATCCCAGCGGCCTGTCCCGGCTGCTGGCCGGGCAGCCGACCAAGCTATCCGATGTGGTGCGGCAGCCGGACGCCTTCAACGATGCTCGGCGGCGCACCCGAGCGGTGGCCGCCAAGGCCAGGGAACTGCTCGAGGAACGCGGCATCGCCACGTGCTACCTCGCCGTCGGCATGGCCTCCTGGCATGAGCCGAAGGCCTCCCGACCCCCGGCTGCCCCCGTCCTCCTGCGCGCCTGCCAGATCAAACGGGTGGGTGCCGCCGGGGACGACTTCGTGCTCGACATCGCCGACGACACCGAGGTCAACCCGGTCCTGGCGCACTACCTGCAGTCCGAGCAGGACCTGAGCATCGACACCGACGAACTGGCCGAGTTGGCCGGGCCAGCCGGCACGTTCGACCCGACGCCGGCCTTCCGGGCCCTGGCGGAGCAGTGCGCGACCCTGCCCGAATTCGTTATCCACCCACGGCTGGTCGTCGGCACCTTCTCCTACGCCAAGCTGCCCATGGTTGCCGATTTGCGCTCGCAACCGGAACGACTTGCCGCGCATGACATCGTCGCTGCCCTGGCTGGCGACCCGGACGCGCTCGCCGCCGTCCGCGGGCGGGACGAAACTTCGGCAGCAGCCGCGGACCTCCAGGTCAGTGACGGTGATCCTGAGCGGGAGCACCTCATCCTCGACGCGGACGCCAGCCAACAGGGCGTCATCCAGGCCGTGGCGTCCGGGGCGAATCTCGTGGTCAAGGGGCCTCCGGGCACCGGCAAGTCCCAGACCATCGCCAACCTCATCGCCACCCTGATCGCCGATGGGCAACGCGTGCTCTTTGTGGCGGAAAAGCGCGCCGCCATCGATGCGGTCACCACCCGGCTGGCCAATCGCGGCCTGTCTGAGCTGGTCCTGGACCTTTATGACCGGTCCACCTCGCGCAGCCGGGTCGCCACCGAGATCGGCACGGCCCTGGAAAAAGGCGTTGCCACTCGAGGGCCCCTGGGGGAGCCGATCCGCAACGAGTTGCTGTCTCGTCGCCAAGCATTGGCAGACCACGTCCAGGCGCTACATCAGATTCGTGAACCGTGGGGTGTCAGCGCATATGCCGCGCAGGAAGCCATCGCGGCGCTGAACAACGCTCCGGCCCCACCCAGATCGCAGATCAGGATCCGGGGGGCTCAACTGCAGCAGGTGTCCCGGGCGGAGGCGGACACGCTGCGGCGTGAGCTGGCCGATGCCGGAGCCCTGGGCGCTTGGACTACCGACACCGACGGCGACCCGTGGTACGGCGCCGACATCCGCACCTCGCAGGAAGCGGTGGAGGCGCAGGAGCGCACCAGCGCGCTGGCCTCCGGTGGCCTGACCGAACGACATGCCCAAATCGCCGACGTCTTCGCCACGGTGCGTCTGCCGGGCAGCGACACCGCGGACGATTGGGGCCGCATTCTGCGGACGGTGTCCGCCGTCCGGGACTCCCTGGAGGTCTTCCGCCCGGAAATCTTCGACATTCCGTTGGACCCCATGGTCAGCGCGACGGCCGGCGCCCCAGAACGGCGCGCCGAAGGGGTGGACATGGGGTGGCTGGCGCGTTGGCGGATGCGCCGCCAGGCCCGCCGACTGCTCCGTCCGGGCAGCCCACCGGCCGATCTGCATGCCGCCTTGGTGGCCGCGCGCGAGCAACGCGGCACCTGGCAGGCCATGGCCGGCGGCGGGGGTCGTCCCGAGCTGCCTGCGGACCTCGACCTTGCCCAGGATGCCTTCGACGCACTCGTCGATGACCTCAACTGGTTGGGTCGGCGGCTGAGGACCACGGCAGCTGGTGGGGATCTGATGCACCTGCCGCTCCCTGCGCTGCGTGCCCGGCTCGAGGATCTGGCCGCCCACCCCGATCGATTGGCCGTTATCCCTAAGGTGCGCGGCACCCTCGACTCCTTGGACCGAGTCGGCCTGAGCCCGTTGGTCAACGATCTCGCCGAACGCCTCGTCCCTCCGGGGCAGGCCGCCGACGAGCTCGACTTCGTGTGGTGGACCTCGGTCCTGGAAGACATCGCACTGCGCGACCCCCGATATGGTGCCCACGAGGGAGACTCGCTGCGGGCGACAGCAGCGGCATACGTCAGAGCCGACCGAGAGCACCTTGCCGAGGCCGGCGATCGGGTCAGGGCCGTTGTCGCCGACCACCTGCGCCAGGTCCTCCGCGAGCGGCCGCATCAGGAGGCGCTTGTACGTGCTGAGGCCACCAAACGTCGCCGGCACCGCAGCATGCGGGACCTATTGTCCGATGCGGCGCCGGTCGTCACCGCGGCCAAACCGTGCTTTGTCATGAGCCCATTGCTCGTCGCCTCCCTTTTACCGCCGGGGGAATGGTTCGACGTCGTCATTTTCGATGAGGCCTCGCAGATCCCGCCCGCCCAAGCGGTCTCGGCGATCAGCCGCGGTCGGAGGGTGGTCGTGGCCGGCGATGACCGGCAGCTGCCCCCGACAACGTTCTTTACCACCGCCTCCGAAGCTGGGGACGGTGAGCCGGACGAGGGGTTGACCGACGGCTTCGAATCCATTCTCGACGTGCTGTCCGCAGCCTTGCCGGTGCGGACCCTGCGGTGGCACTACAGGTCCCGCGACGAGCGGCTCATTGCCTTCTCCAACGAGCACCTCTACGGCGGTGAACTGGTCACCTTCCCTGGGGCAGGTACCGACCCAGTGCTGACCTTCGACTACCTCGAGCATTCCAGCGCCATGCCCGACCCAGAGCGCGGCGTGGAAACAAGCACGGATGAGGTGAACCGGGTCGTTGAGCTGGCCCTGGAGCACGCACGGATTCGGACGGGGGAGTCCCTTGGCGTCATCACCTTCGGCATCGTGCATGCGGAGAAGATCGAGGAGGCGCTGCGTCGGGCGCTCGTGCGGGTCGCCCGCTCCGAGCCGGGGGTTGCCGAGTTCTTCGACGAGGATCGTCCCGAGCCGTTCTTCATCAAGAACATCGAACGGGTCCAAGGCGACGAACGCGATGCTGTGATCCTGTCCGTCGGCTACGGCAAGACGCCGCACGGCCGGGTGCTGCACCGCTTCGGACCGCTCAACATCGAGGGCGGCGAGCGACGCCTGAACGTGGCCGCGACCCGGGCCCGGATCCGGATGCATGTGGTCTCGTCGTTGGCTGCCGAGGACTTGGCACCGGAGCGGCTCAAGGCGACCGGGGCACAGCTGTTGCGGGCATACCTGGCGTATGCCGCCAGCGGGGGGGAGCTGAACGCACCGACTCAGTCGGGGGCACCTTCGCAGGTGGTCAGCGAGTTCGCGGTGCGGCTACGTGATTCGGGATTGGATGTCATCGAGGGCTACGGATCCTCCCACCGCCCGATCGACCTGGTCGTCAACGCTCCCGACGGTTCGCGGTTGGCGATCGAAAGTGACGGACCGGTCTACGCGGCCATGCCGATCACCCGGGAACGCGACCGACTCAGGCCCGAACACCTTGAACGCCTCGGCTGGACCCCTGTCCGAGTCTGGAGTACGGACCTGTTCCGGGACCCGGCCCGAGATGTCTCTCGAGTGGTGGCGTTGACCGGAGCCGGGCATGTCGGCACCGATGACCGGGGAGAAACTGCCGCTGCACCGCCTCAGACGCTCCCGCGTCCACGTCGCGTTCTGGAGCAGACCAGCGACGACACCGACGCCGGGTGGGGGGAACCCACCGGTTCCGATGCCCACGACCGCTGGCTGCAGGAACAACGCCCCCCGCACTGGGAGTAGATCGTCACCGGATAGCGCACACGGCGCCGATCACCACGGGTGGCCGGCGCCGTGTGCGCACGATGTTGGACAGTGGAGGTCAGCGACGTGCCTGCAGGGTGTCGCGGATCTCGGTGAGCAAGGTGATCTGTGCGTCGGCGGGGTCAACGATGCCCTTGTTCGCCTTGTATGCCTCATAGGGCTTGACGACGAAGAAGTAGATGGCGCCGGCCACGATGACGAAGGCGACCAGGGCGGTCAAGAACGCGCCGACGTGAACACCACCAGGCACCCAGTTGCTGAAGTCCGGGCTGCCACCGAGCTTGCCCAGGACGTCCATGAACATCGCCGTGAAGGCCGTGATGACCGTGGCGAAGGCAGCACCGATGACGAACGCCACCGCCAGC
>JBKECS010000035.1:0-97821 GCA_047974805.1 Nostocoides sp.
GTGCTCCCCGCCAACGCGGGGGTGATCCCGCCACCAAAGCAGCCTGGTCCACGTCTCGGCGTTGGCGCTCCCCGCCTCGAACAGCACCATTCTCAGCGGCAAGTCCCAGACCAGCCGCATAGAGACTCACAGAGCCATCCCGCAAGCGGACCTCATGGGACGGCCTTCACGCCCGACGGTTGACGCCGTCGCGACGAAATGACCAGATGCCTCCGGCTAGGTCGAGCGTTGGTCGCTGCCGTGGTTGCGCTCGGCCCCGGCGCGCAATGACCGCAACAACCCCTCGGGAATGCTGGTTCCTAGGCTTTGTCCCTGTAGTCGGGGGTAGAGCGATCGCTCGCGATTGAAGAGGTCTGTGTGGTGGATGTCAACGACGCTTCGCTTCCACAAGGGCACCTTGGAGTTGTACGTGAACGCTCCTCGAACCGCGTCGACCTTGCCGCCCACGATCCACTCGAACTCCGACTTCTCGATGAGCTGGTAGTCGATCGCGCGCGACACACAGGCAGCCACCCAATCCGCGAACTGGATGTTCGAGTTGACAGCGCTGTCGATGTGCATCGGAGGCTCCACGATGCGCTTCATCTCCTCGAAGTCGCCGGCACGGCTGAACATGTGCGCGTACATTGCGGGCATGCGGGCGACCCGCTGCTTCGCGGAGCTGTTGCGGGAACCGCTCAACGGTCGTTCGGTGGAAGATCTGGGCGCCCTTCTTCTCCCACTGGGCTGGCGACGCGCTGGCTGCGATCTCGGTCGCGAAGACCTTGCGCTCTTCTTCGGTGAAGATCCGGTCAAACTGGCGTGCCCGGTCAGCAGCGATCACGAAGCCCCCATAGCCGAAGGCTGGGCTCGTGTTGAACCGCGCGTCCGTTCTGGACACGAACGCGCCGGTCTCACCGATCTCATCGATGTAGGCCAGGAGCACAAAGCCATTGTGTCAGCCGGCGCCAACTCCGTACTCCAGCTACGTGGATGCGGCACCCCTCGGGGGTCTGAGCGCTGGCCCGTGCACCAACCGAGGAAGCAGCCACGGTTGGTGCACAACGTCTCAGACTGTTATTGAAATCGCAACGATTGCGGAGGGCGTGGGATTCGAACCCACGATGACGTTGCCGCCATAGCGGTTTTCAAGACCGCCGCACTAGGCCACTATGCGAGCCCTCCAAGCGGGCAGGGCCCGCAGCGCGTCCAACGCTACCGCCCTCGCGGAGTCTCGCCGATCACGCCAACGCCGCCACACCCCGGTCAGCTAGGGTCGTCCACAGAATTGGCATCACGGGGAAGGTGACCCACGCCATGGGCAAGTTTTCGCTCCTGACCGGCGCGGCCATCGGGTACGTCTTGGGCACCCGCGCGGGGCGGCGACGCTACCTGCAGATCAAGCGAGTCAGCAACAGGGTGTGGACCTCAAACCTCGTGGAGAACCGCAAGACGGACCTCAAGATCGCCATGAAGTCCAAGGCCGCCCCGTTCGTCGCCGACAGGGTCAGCGACGCCGCCAAGGCCACCGCCAACCGCTTGCGGGACTCAGCGACGAGAGAACCCAAGCGGCTTCGCGATGTCACCCCCGACGAGCCGGTCAGCCCGAACGACGTCATCCATCCGACCCGGGTCGACGAGGGCCCCGGCGAGGCTTGACCTGGTATGCCGCCCGCACCGCGGCACACCAGGTCCAGCATCCAACTGCCTAGATGAACAGCGCAGGTTCGGCGAAGAGCGCGTCGTAGGGGTCCTGCCCTGGCACGTCCGGGTAGCGCACCCGAGCCGGTATGCCGGTCGCCACCGCGCCAGCGGGGATCGGCTTGACAACCACCGAATTGGCCCCGACCTGCGCATCAGCACCGATCTCGATATCCCCAAGCACCTTTGCGCCGCTGCCGACGACGACCCGGTCCCCCAGCGTCGGGTGCCGTTTGACCCCACGCTGCATGGACCGACCACCGAGGGTCACCTGGTGATAGAGGAAGACGTCATCCCCGACAACAGCAGTCGCCCCGATGACGACGCCTGAGCCGTGGTCGATGAAGAACCGTCGCCCGATCTGCGCGCCGGGATGGATCTCCACCCCGGTCACCGCCCGAGTCGCCGTGGACAACAGCCGAGCCGCCGGACGCAGCCGCGGTTGCTGCCACAGCTGATGCGCCAACCGGTAGGACCAGATGGCGTGCAGCCCCGGAGAGTTGAACGCCACATCGGCGCGTGTCTCCGCAGCCGGATCGTGAGCCATGGCGGCATCCAGGTCCTCCTGGATGGCCGCCTTGGCGCGGGCGATGATCGACGGTTTACGCATACGAATCCGATCTCATCGCCAGGTCAGTCGACCAGTCCCTCAAACAGGATCGTGGACAGGTAGCGCTCGCCGAAGCTGGGGATGATCACGACGATGGTCTTGCCGGCGTTCTCCGGCCGGGACGCAACCTGATTGGCGGCGGCCAGCGCGGCACCGGAGGACAGGCCGACGAGCAGCCCCTCCTGAGTTGCCGCCTTGCGGGCCCACTCCACCGAGGTCTCCGCATTGATGTCGATGACCTCGTCATAGATCGAGGTGTCGAGGATCTCCGGGACGAAGTTCGCGCCGATGCCCTGGATCTTGTGCGGTCCGGGCTGGCCACCGTTGAGGATCGGGGACTCCGCCGGCTCAACCGCAACGAGCTGCACTGACGGCTTGCGCTCCTTGAGCACCTGCCCGACACCGGTGATCGTCCCACCCGTGCCGATGCCGGCCACGACGATGTCAACTTCTCCATCGGTGTCCCGCCAAATCTCCTCGGCGGTGGTCTTGCGGTGGATGGCCGGGTTGGCCTCGTTGGCGAACTGCCGGGCGAGCACCGCGCCGCGTTCGGCGGCGATCCGGTCTGCCGCGTCCACTGCGCCCTGCATGCCCTCACCGGCCGGGGTGAGCACGAGTTCCGCTCCGTATGCCCGCAGCAGCGCGCGTCGTTCTTTGCTCATCGACTCCGGCATGGCCAACACGACGTTGTAGCCGCGGGCGGCACCGACCATGGCCAGCGCGATCCCGGTGTTCCCCGAGGTCGCCTCAACGACCGTGCCACCAGGCTTGAGCTGACCGGAGGCCTCCGCGGCGTCGATGATGGACACCCCGATGCGGTCCTTGACCGAGTTCGCCGGGTTGTAAAACTCCAGCTTCGCCGCGACCGTCGTCCCCGAGCCTGTGGTGTCGATGATCTTGTTGATCCGCACGAGGGGGGTGTTGCCGATGAGCTGAGTGACGTCGTTGGCGATGGGCATAGGGGGTCTGCCTTCCAGGAAATCCACGGGATGGGTGTGGTTGTCGCTCCACGACAACCACAGCTGGCTTATGAGTATTCCAACATCTCATTATCTGAGCAACTGCCCGCTCAGCTGTCGGACCCGTGCGGCCATGGTCACATCGGCCCAAAGCGATTGCACACCAGTCACTAGACTCCCGAAGACCACAGCCAAGAGCATCGTCACGGGCGTTCGGCGACGACGCCGGGAGCAATGAAGGGGCAGCACGTTGGATACCGCCGTGTACCGCACCGTGTTGGTGATCGGGCTGATCATCAACCTGATCATCCTGCCGTTGGCGGTCCGCCGGGCCGTCTGGCTCTACAAGATGATCCACAGCGGGGCCCCCGCGCCCGAATGCGTCGAGGGCGTCACCGGCCGGGCGGGTTCGGCCATCAAGCGCGAACTCCTCGAGGTCTTCGCCCAGCGACGGCTGCTGCGCTGGACCGTTCCCGGCATGGCCCACTTCTTCGTCTTCTGGGCCTTCATCGTCCTGGCGACGGTCTACCTCGAGGCATACGGCGCTCTTTTCCAGCCCGACTTCGAGATTCCCGTCGTCGGCGGCTGGCCGATCCTAGGGTTCCTGCAGGACTTCATCGCCGCTGCAGCGATGGTCTCACTCCTGGTCTTCTCGATCATCCGGATCAAGAACGACCCGGGCAAACTGGGAAGGGCGTCGCGGTTCAAGGGCAGCCATCTCGGCGGCGCCTGGCTGGCCTTGTTCATGATTTTCAACGTGCTGTGGTCGATGTTCCTCTTCCGTGGGGCGGCCATCAACGCCGGCAACTTCCACAACTCGGGCGCCTTCGTCAGCCACATGGTCGCCGGTTGGCTCGCCCCCCTCGGCCACGACGTCAACGTCATCCTCGCCGGGATCGGGCTCATCCTGCACATCGGGGTCATGCTCATCTTCTTGATGATCGTGCTCTACACCAAGCACATGCACATCTTCCTGGCGCCGATCAACGTTCTGTTCAAGCGCACCCCGACCGCGCTCGGAGCGGCCCAGGTGCTCAAGGTGGACGGCAAGCCGTTCTCCCTCGAAGACATCGAAGAACTCGACGAAGACGCCAGCCTGGGTGTCGGCAAGGTCGAGGACTTCACCTGGAAGGGCCTGCTGGACTTCGCCACCTGCACCGAATGCGGTCGCTGCCAGAGCCAATGCCCGGCGTGGAACACCGAGAAGCCGCTCTCGCCCAAGATGCTCATCATGAACCTGCGCGACCATGCGTTCGCCAAGGCGCCGTACTTCATGGCGAGTGAAGACGCCCGGGAGGATCTGCCCACGCAGGTCCTCGTCGAGGCTGAGCGGCCGTTGGTCGGCGAGACCGTGGGCGATGCCTGGCATCCATCCGACGGTGCCGTCATCGACACCGACGTGTTGTGGTCCTGCGTCACCTGCGGCGCCTGCGTCGAGCAGTGCCCGGTCGATATCGAGCACGTCGACCACATCATCGAGCTGCGCCGGTACCAAAACCTCATGGAGTCGGCCTTCCCCACCGAGCTCGGTGCCCTCTTCAAGAACATGGAGAACAAGGGCAACCCGTGGGGCATGAACGCCCGCGCCCGGATGGACTGGACCAAGGACCTGGACTTCGACGTCCCAGTCATCGGCGAGGACGTCGAATCCGCCGCCGACATCGACTACCTGTTCTGGGTCGGCTGCGCCGGGGCATACGAGGACCGGGCGAAGAAGACCACCCGCGCGGTCGCCGAACTGCTCAACACCGCCGGAGTGCGGTATGCCGTCCTCGGCGACGGAGAGACCTGCACCGGGGACTCGGCTCGCCGCTCCGGCAACGAGCTGCTCTTCCAGATGCTGGCGCAGCAGAACGTCGAAGTGCTCACCGAGGTCGGTGCCACCAAGATCGTGGTCACCTGCGCGCACTGCTTCAACACCATCAAGAACGAATACCCGCAGCTCGGCGGCAACTATGAGGTGGTCCATCACACCCAGCTGCTCAACCGGCTCGTGCGGGAGAAGAAGCTCGTCCCGGTCGCCCGTCCCGACCAGGCCCCGGGCAAGTCCACCGCGAAGGACGCCGCCTCGACCGCAACCACGGTCACCTACCACGACCCGTGTTACCTGGGCCGGCACAACAAGGTGTATGCCCCACCGCGCGAGCTGATCTCAGCCCTGCCCGGCGTGGAGCTGCGCGAGATGCCACGCAACAGCGAGCGCTCGTTCTGCTGCGGCGCCGGCGGTGCCCGCATGTGGATGGAAGAGACCATCGGCACCCGAATCAACGAGAACCGCACGGCCGAGGCAATCGAGACCGGAGCGGAACGGATCGCCGTGGGCTGCCCGTTCTGCCGGGTCATGCTCACCGACGGGCTGACCGCCAAGCAGTCCGAGGGCGCCAGCGAGGACATCGAGGTCGTCGATGTCGCCCAGATGCTCTTGGCGGCCGTCCGTCGAGGCGGGGAGTCCGGCGACTGACCGGCAACTCGATGCCCTGACTGGCGTGACGTGACAGCGTGACGTGACCGGTGGTCAGCCCAGAGAGTTGGCGTTGAGGAACTCCTTGGCCACGACCGCTGGGTCCTTATGATCGATGTCGGTCTCCTTGAGCATGGCCGCCAACGCGTCCGTGGTCAGCGCGGCCGAGACCTTGTTCAGCACCGGGGCGACCTTGTCAGCCACCGAACTCGTCACCAACGGGACGACGTTTTGGGAGCCGAACAGCTTCTTGGTGTCGGTCAAGGCGACGAAGCCCTCGGTGGCGAACGAGGGGTCGGTGGAGAAGATGTTCGCCACTTGCACCTGGTCGTTCTTCAGCGCGTTGACCAGCTGCACACCCTTCAGCGGACGGAAGGTCTGGAAGGTGATCCCGTAGACCTTCTCCAGGCCGGGGATCCCCTGTGCGCGGGTCCTGAATTCAGGCGGAGCGCCCAACGTCATCGTGCCGGCCACGTCGGCTAGGTCCTCGATGGTCTTGAGGTTCTTGGCGTCCGCAGTCTTCTTGGTCACCGCCATGGAGTCGTTGTCCTCGGCGGCAGACTTCTCCAACGCCCGCAGGTTGGTCGGGAGCACTGACGCCAGAGCGGCATACACCGCAGCAGGGTCGGTCTCGCTGAAGTTCTTGTCGTAATACAGCGCCAACGCGCCAGTGTACTCGGGGATGATCTGGATCGATCCGTCCTCGAGGGCTTTGAGGTAGACCTCGCGGGAACCGATCCCGGTGTGCGTCGTCGCCTCGATCGAGGCCGCGTTCAGGGCGCCGGCATAGATGTTCGCGAGCAGGATCGACTCGGAAAAGTCGGCCGATCCCACCACGATGCTCCCCCCGGGGGATTCGTCACTCGAACTCGTCGTGGTGTTCGGGTCGTCGCTGCTGCCGCACGCGGCCGTCAGTGCGAGCATCCCGATGGCGCCGCACGTGGTCAAAGTCTTCTTCACCGTTGGTGCAGATGTGGTCATGGGTTTCCCCTCATGGTCTGATTGGCCGTCTGCCACTGTTGGCAGTGGCCGACGAGGTCGGGCGTCGTTGGCTCAGCGGGTCACCACCTCATCTGCGGCAGCAACCAGGTCAACCGGGTTGGGGTCGGGAAACTTCCCCGTGATGCCGGCCGAGACCGCCGAAGCGGCGACGAACCCGCCGAGCAGATCGACGAGCAGCGCAACCACGGTGACGATGACGGCTCCGGCCGCGGTCTGTTCGTAATCGTTGGAGGCGAGCCCGTCGATGAGGAAGCGGCCGAGCCCACCCAGCCCTACGTATGCCGCGACCGTCGCCGTCGCCACGACCTGGAGCGCCGCCGACCGAACCCCCGAGATGAGCAGAGGCAACGCCAAGGGCACCTCGACCTGCCGCAGCACCTGCGGCCCGCGCATCCCCACCCCGTAGGCCGCATCTCGGGCGCTGGGATCCACCGCATCGACCCCGGCATACGCGCCGGAGAGGACGGGCGGTATGGCCAGGAGGACCAAGACCGCGATGCTCGGGACGAGGAAGGCCGCATCGCCCATGCCCAGATGCGGCCCGAACCACATGGTCAGCGCGAACAACAACCCTAGCGTCGGCACCGCGCGCAGCCCGTTGGCTGCGGTGACCAGCCATCGGCCGTGTCCGGTGTGACCGATCCATAGGCCCGCCGGGATGGCGAGCGCGGCAGCCAGGATCACGGTGACCGCGGAGTACCCCAGGTGTTGCAGCAGGCGATGGCCGATACCGTCCGGTCCGCTCCAATGGGCCAGATCGACCAGCCACGCCACGACGCCGCCGATCATGGGGCGGCCCGGAAGCGCAGCCACGGGGTCAGGGCCCAGGAGATCGCCAGGATGAACCCGTCGAAGACCAACGCGAGCAGGATGCAGGCAACGATGCCGGTGACCAACGGCGCAGTGAAGAACCGGTTATAACCGTCGACGAGCAGGTCTCCGAGCTGCGCGGTGCCGATGAGCGAGGCGACCGAGACAATGCTGACGTTGCTCACCGCGGCGACCCGCAGCCCTGAGGCGATGACCGGGATCGCCAACGGCAGGTCGACCGCGACGAAGCGTCGTATCGGCCCATAGCCCATCGATCGGGCGGCCGCGAGGACGTCGTCGGGGACGTGGGCGAGCCCGTCGGCCACGGTGCGGACCAACAGGGCCACGGTGTAGAGGGTCATGGCGAGAACGACGTTGATCGGATCGAGGATCTTCGTCCCGATAATGACGGGCATGAGGACGAACAGGGCCAGGCTGGGGATGGTGTAGAGCAGCCCGGCCGTGGTGACCACCGTGGCATACGTCCGGCGCCCGCGGGTTGCCCACCAGCCCAACGGCAGGGCGAGCGCGAGTCCGACGATCAAGGGTATGCCGGCCAGCCAGGTGTGCCGCCAGGCCAGGGAGCCCACCAAGGCAGCGTGCTCGGTGAGCCAGGTCATGGTGCGTCCTGTGCCGGCATAGCTTCGATGAGCCGGACGACTTCGTGGGCCAGAACTGTGCCGACCAGGGCCCCGGTCTCGTCGACGACGACGCCGCGCCGGCTCGGGCTGGAGAGCGCGGCATCCAAGATGGCGCGCAGCGAGCTGTCAGCACGGGCGATGGTTCCCGCCCGGTTGAGGTCCGCATCGGTCACCGGGCCGTGGCAGCGGCCGGCCTCCACCCAACCCATCGGGCAACGTGACTCATCGACGACGAGACGCCACGGCCCGGCCCTCCCGTCCAGTTCCTCACCGAGGAGGGTGGTGTGTTCCGGATGGAGGCTCAACCGAGGCGCGGACTGAAACCCCAGGGCCCGGTAGCCCCTGTCGCGCCCGACGAAATCGGCGACGAAGTCATCCACCGGCCCGGTGAGCAGGTCGTGCGGCGAGGCAACCTGGGCGAGCTGGCCTCCGACGGCCATGACGGCG
Source organism: Nostocoides sp. (assembly GCA_047974805.1). Lineage (GTDB taxonomy): Bacteria > Actinomycetota > Actinomycetes > Actinomycetales > Dermatophilaceae > JAJXUB01. Next base: position 8,611 of record JBKECS010000035.1, read on the forward strand.
ACCAAGTCACCGAGTTTGACCGCCTCGTCGATGTCATGTGTGACAAAGACAATCGTCTTGCCCAGTTCGCGTTGCAGCGACAAGAAGAGGTCCTGCAGTTGCTCGCGGACGATCGGATCGACCGCGCTGAACGGTTCGTCCATGAGCATGACCGGCGGGTCCGCGGCCAACGCCCGAGCCACCCCGACCCGCTGCTGCTGGCCGCCGGACAGCTGGGCCGGATAGCGCTGGGCCAGGTCCGCGTCCAGCCCGACTCGCTCAAGGAGCTCCATCGCCCGACCGCGGGCCCGGGCCTCATCCCAGCCGAGCAAGCGGGGCACCGTGGCGATGTTGTCGAGCACGGTGCGATGCGGGAAGAGCCCCGCGTGCTGGATGACGTAGCCGATGCCCCGGCGCAACTCCGCCCGCTTCATCCGCAACGTGTCGATCCCGTCGATGCTGATGCTGCCCCGAGTCGGGTCGATCATCCGGTTGACCATCCGCAGGGTCGTCGTCTTCCCGCAACCAGAAGGCCCGACCAGGACGGTGATCTGTCCGGTCGGGATGGTCAAGGTGAGGTTGTCCACCGCCACGGCGCCCCCGGGATAGGCCTTGGTCACGCCGTCGAACCGGATCATGGTCGTCCTTGCTGCCAGGGCGGCTGGGAGGTCAGGGCTCACCCCAACCTAACAAGTCAGGTCGCGGCGATGTCCTGATCAGTGGCGGCGACCTCGTCGATGACCCATTGGGCATACTCCGGGGTGACCCGCAGGATTGGCAGCGCAACAATCTCGGGCAGGTCATAGGTGTGCAGGGCGGTGACCTTGGCGGACAGCGCCTCGAAGGCGGCGTCCAGCGTCTTGACGGTGAGCAGGTATTCGCGGTTGGTCTGCAGCTCATCACGCCAGTGGAAGACGCTGAGCATGGGCCCGAGGATCTGGACGCAGGCTGCCAACCGCGCCTGAACCAGCTCAGTAGCGATCAGCTGGGCAAGTTCCGGATCCGGCACCGTGATGTGCACTTCGACCACAGAGGCTGACATTTAGACGTCCGCTCTATGGAAGTTCTGAAAGCTTCGGCTCGCCGTCGGTCCACGTTGACCCTGATAGTGGGACCCGTGTGCCGAGCTTCCGTAGGGGTTCTCGGCGGCGCTGCTGAGTTGGAAGAAGGCGAGCTGGCCAATCTTCATCCCCGGCCACAGCATGATCGGCAGCGTGGCCACGTTCGACAGCTCCAAAGTCACATGCCCGCAGAACCCGGGGTCGACGAACCCGGCAGTGGCATGGGTGAGCAGCCCCAACCGGCCCAGCGATGATTTGCCCTCGACCCGCGCGGCCACGTTGTCGGGCAGGGTGATCTGTTCGTAGGTGCTGCCGAGGACAAACTCTCCAGGATGAAGAACAAAGCCCTCAGCCGGGTCGACCTCGACGATCCGGGTGAGGTCGCTCTGGTCAAGGCTGGGGTCGATCACCGCATACTTATGGTTGTCGAATAGTCGGAAGTACTTGTCCAGGCGGATATCGACGCTGCTGGGTTGGATCATCTGTGGATCCCAGGGATCCAGCACCACCCGTCCCGCGTCGACCTGGGCACGGATATCCCGATCGGAGAGAAGCACGGGGTCAGGCTACCCAGGGCGGTGCCTGCCGGGCCACACGACGACGAGCCGGGCGCGGCCCAGAGCCCCGTGCGTGGCGCGTGTTGTTGTCGGCTACACTGCCTAACCGCGCTCATCATCGGTGTTTCCACCGCTCGGGCGCCTGCCGATGTAGCTCAATGGTAGAGCGCCAGCTTCCCAAGCTGGACACGCGGGTTCGATTCCCGTCATCGGCTCCAAAAGGCGGTAAGCCGGCGAATCGTGATGTGGCGACGCCGCCCTGTTGCCCCTGGATTCCCAGCGCACCAGGAACCCTGGCGTGGCATTGTGGCGCCCCTCCCCTCTTCCAACACAATCAGTCCACCATGCCCTCCTTGCGTTTGTTACTGACCGGTAGCATGATGGAGTCAAGGCCACGAACACACCGGTGTCGGCACGATCCCGCCGAAGACCGAGCGCTTGCCGCGACTTTCGAGCCGACACGGAAACACCGCAGCCGTGGTCCCGAGTTTTTCACGACAGCACGAAGGAGGCACCGTCATGGGCCACGACAAGAGCAACCTGCGCGACCTGGAGTTCAACCTCTTCGAGGTGCTCGGCCGCGGGGAGATCCTCGGCCAGGGCGTTTATGCCGACGTGGACAGCGACACCGCCAAGGACATGCTCCAGGGCGTCGCACACCTGGCCGAAAACGAGCTGGCTGACTCTTTCGCCGACGCCGACCGCCATCCGCCCGTGTACGACCCGCAGACCCAAGCGGTCACCATGCCCGCGTCCTTCAGGAAGTCCTTCGACGCCTACCGAGAGTCCGGGTTCTGGGCAGTCGACCTGCCGGCCGGCCTCGACGGTCAAGTCGTCCCGGCCAGCCTGCGCTCGGCGATGAATGAGCTCATCCTCGGCTCCAACCCCGCGCTCGGGCTGTTCGCGGCGTCCTATTCCTTCGCCCACTTGCTCTATCGGCTCGGCACCCCGGATCAGCAAAAGCTCGCCCGGTGGATTGTCCACAACGGATGGCACTGCACCATGGTGCTCACCGAGCCGGACGCCGGCTCCGATGTCGGCGCCGGCCGTACCAAGGCACACGACAACGGCGACGGGACGTGGACGGTCACCGGAGTCAAGCGGTTCATCACCTCCGCCGAGTCCGACCTGGTCGACAACGTCGTCCACCTCGTCCTCGCCCGCCCCGAAGGAGCCGGGCCGGGCACCAAGGGCCTGTCCCTGTTCATCATCCCCAAGTACACCGTCGACCTGGAGACCGGTGAGCTCGGGGAGCGCAACGGGGCATACGTGACCAATGTCGAGAAGAAGATGGGCTTAAAGGCCAGCACCACGTGCGAAGTCACCTTCGGCGGAGAGCAGCCGGCCATCGGCACCCTGCTCGGGGATGTCCATGACGGCATCGCCCAGATGTTCAAGGTCATCGAGAACGCCCGCATGATGGTCGGCACCAAGGCCATCGCCACCTTGTCCACCGGCTACCTCAACGCCCTGGAGTATGCCAAGACTCGAGTCCAGGGACCGGACCTGACCCAGCAAACCGACAAGACGGCGCCGCGCGTCACCATCACCCATCACCCTGACGTGCGCCGCTCGCTCATGCTGCAAAAGGCGTATGCGGAGGGGTTGCGCGCGTTGGTGCTCTACACCGCCTCCATGCAGGACACCGTGGAGGCCGATGATGTGGCCCGCGGCGGCGCCGGTGAACCTAGTCCGGAGGCAGCCCTAGCCGCCAAGGTCAACGACCTGCTGCTGCCGATCGTCAAGGGGCTTGGGTCGGAGCGGGCCTGGGTCTTGCTGGGCACCGAGTCGCTGCAAACGTTCGGCGGTTCCGGCTTCCTCCAGGACTACCCCATCGAGCAGTACGTCCGCGACGCCAAGATCGACACGCTCTATGAGGGCACCACGGCCATCCAGGGCATGGACTTCTTCTTCCGCAAGATCGTCCGGGACCAGGGCCAGTCCCTCGGCCACATCGCGGCACAGATCCAGCAGCTCAGCAAGGACACCGGCGCTCAAGGCGGTGCGTTCGACATCGAGCGCGGCCTGCTCGCCCAGGGTTTAGAAGATGTCCAGGGGATCCTCGGCACGATGGTCGAATCCCTCATGTCGGCTGATCCGCGCGCGCATGGCGACATCCGCAACGTCTACAAGGTCGGGCAGAACACCACTCGGTTGTTGTTGTCCGCCGGCGACCTCGTCGTCGGCTGGCTGCTGCTGCGTCAGGCCACGATCGCGCACGAAGCTCTGGTTGCCGGGGCGAGCGGCACAGACAAGGACTTCTACACCGGCAAGATTGCCGCCGCGAAGTTCTATGCACGACAGGTCCTGCCCAAGATTGCGGCGGAGCGGGCCATGGCCGAGGCGACCGACAACGACCTGATGGACGTACCGGAAGAAGCCTTCTAGGAGGCTGACCGGCGCCCCATCTCCGCCCCACCCGGAGTCACCTCGTCACCTGACTTCGGGTGGGGCGACCAGCGACCCTCCCCTCCTGCCTCATCACCCCCGCGGTCAGGCCCCAAGCACCAGGCGCCCCGGTGTCCAATCACCCGCACGGTCAAGTCAGCAGCCGTTGTCGGTGGCCGCCGATAGCGTTGCGGCATAGGGGAAAGGGGGTAGTCGTGTCCCAGGGATCGGTGTCGCTGATGCAGCGTCGAGCGGCCCTTCACGCTGCCCGTCTTGCTCTGGCGGACCTGACGGGTGTGCTGTGGCAGGCCGCTGGCGAGGAGTTGGGTAGCTTGCTCACCGAGATCGACACGATGGCGGCCCTTGCTGGCGGTGCTCGGGTCGCGGTAGCCGCCGAGGCCGTCAGCCGCGGAGAGGTCGCGTCCTCCCAGGCAGGCTCGACCACCGCATGGGTGCGGCAATTCGCTCCGTCTCTGGCAGGCGAAGGATGCGGGCTCGTCGCGCGTGCCGTCGAACGGTTCACCAAGCCGGCCAACGCAGCTGTGCAAGCCGCAACCTACGCCGGCGAAGTCAGAGTTCCGGCCGCCGTGACGGTTATGGATGAGTTCGATCGGTTATCCGGCCTGCTCGTCGAAGGCGCCGAGGACGCTGTCCTGGAGGGTCTGCTCACCTTAGCCGCACGGCAGGGGCGCCGCGGTGTGCGCCAGCTTCGTCCGGCCATGTTGGCCCGGTACGGGCGGACCGAGCAGATGGAGCGGGAAGCTGATCTCGCCCGCAAACATCTGGAGCTCACCAACGCGTTCGGGATCGGTGGCGGACTGTGGCGATATGAGCTGACTGCCGACACCGAGAGCAAAGCAATCCTCGGGGCGGGCCTGGACACCTTGGCTGCACCCCGACCTGGCCCCCACGGCGAGCCGGACACGCGATCGGTCGGGCATCGCCGGGGTCTGGCGCTGATCGACCTCATCCGGCGTGCGACCTCGACACGGACGTCGGCATCTCCGGCCGCCGGGATGAAGACGACGCTCGTGGTCACCATGGGTTTGGAAGATCTGCGCGCGCAGCTGCAAGTTCGCGGTATGCAGCGGGCGCGCGGTATGCAGCGGGATACGGAGGGCGCCCCGGTGGCTCGGGTTTCGACAGTGACTGCCGGCCCAGACGCCGACGATGACGTCGGTTCAACTGCTGGTCGCAGTACCGCGCCCGGCACGGGCTGCGGCGCGGGGGTAGTGACCGGCACCGTCAGTTCCGGCGACCTGCTGACACCAGATGCCGTGCGGCGACTGGCCTGCGACGCCCAGATAATCCCCGCCGTTCTCGGCCTGGACGGCGAGGTCGTCGACGTGGGCCGGACCGCACGACTGGTGACGGTGGGCTTGCTCAAGCAGCTGTGGATTCGAGACGGGAGCTGCAGCTTCCCCGGGTGTGCCACGCCGGCAGCTTGGTGCGACGCCCATCATGTCCGGCATTGGGCAGATGGCGGACGAACAACGTCGAGCAATCTCACCCTCCTGTGCGGGCGCCATCACACCGTCGTGCATCGAGACCGGCTCACCGCGGTCGTGACCGCTGAAGGCGTTGAGTGGAACCAAGTGCCGGGTTCATACGACAGAGCACACTCGGAGGTCCCACCATGACAAACAACTGTTGGATCAGGCCGGCGGTGGATCAGGCCGGCGACCTAGGACGCCCGAGGTTGGGCTATGAGTCCTAGTCTTGCCCGCGATCGAGCCGCGTCTCCTCGACATGCGTCCCGGTGGCCGGATCCGTTTGGGTGACCCGGGAGGCGCGCACAGCCGACGGACGCCGGAGCACGAAGCTGATGACGATGGCGACAACGCCGACGACCATGCAGATGACACCGACGGATTGGATGTCGATGCCGCTGACCGATCCGGTGACTGCGAACTTCAGGATTGCCCCGACAACGATAAGGAAAAGACCGAGCCCGATATACATGCTGCGCTCCTAACCCCCGCCACCCGTTGGCCGACGGGTAAGCCGCGTCTGCTGGTACCTCGACCCTAGCCGCCCTGGCCACGGGACGCACCACCTCAAGCCATGCGCACCTGCGCCTGGCTATGACAGGACGACTGGGCAGCAGGGCAACAGCACGGCGGCGATAGGGCGACTGAGCGACTGGGCAAACGAACAGCGGGGACGAGGGGCAACTGGGCGGCCTGCCCGCGCCAAGTCTGCCCACTGAGGGTGGGCGCCGCGTGCGTCTGCCCAGCGACAGTGCCGTGTTCGCCTGCCCAGTGTGGGTGGGCGCCGCGTCAGTCTGCCCAGCGCCGATCGTTCAACACGGGGAATTCTTCCCTGATCAGCGCGACCCTGTTGAGATCGACCTCCACGGTGAGCACCTCCTCGGCCTCACCCGCTTCGGCTAGGACTTCGCCATCGGGGGCGACAACTTGGCTGCGTCCACCCATGGTGGTGTTCGCGTGCGTACCGGCTGTGTTGGCCGCAATGAGGAAGCACTGGTTCTCCATGGCCCGTGCCCGCCCGAGCAGGCTCCAGTGCTCCACCCGGGCCGCAGGCCATGCTGCGGGCACAAGAAAGACCGTGGCACCGGCATCCAACTGGGCCCGATAAAGCTCCGGAAAGCGCAAGTCATAACACGTGGACAACGACAGCGTTGCCGCCTCCTGGCCGTCATCGACCTCGATCAGCGACAGCGTGTCCCCAGCCTCCATAAGGACCGGCTCGCCCGCGCCGAACCCGAACCGGTGCACCTTTTGATACGTAGCCACCAGTTCCCCGTCCGCGGCGAATATCAGCGATGTGTTGGCCAGGTCCCGACCCTCGGCCCCGGGCTGGGCCAGCCGCTCGACCATGGACCCGGCGTGGAGCAGCACCCCGGCGTCTTGGGCAGCAGCGGCCATGGCCTGGGCAATCGGCCCGTCCAGCGGTTCCGCTCGCTCCTGCCATTGTCGATAGCCAAATCCGGTCGCCGACCAGAGCTCGGGCAGGATGACCAAGTCTGCCTCCGCCTGGGCCCGAACAAGGTCGGCAGCGCGAGCGACCCGGTCGGGCATGGACTCGTCGTCTCCATAGGCGAGCTGGATCACGGCAACGCGCATACCCGATCAGTCCTTCTCTCGAAGTCCCTGCGACTGCTCATACCGGGCGCGTTGCGCGGCGAGCATCTCGTTGTACGCCCGCAATGCGGCGTCGTCGTCCCGGTCGGCCTGACGGTCCAGCCGTCGCTGTTCGGCGGTGTCGGCCTTGAGCCACTGGCGCGCCACAAGCACCGCCAAGGTTAGCGTCGGCACCTCCCCGACGCCCCAAGCGATCTCGCCCGCGACGACCTGGTCGGCTAGCGGGTCCGGCATCCACCCGACATGGATCGCCCGGAAGAAGTCGCCGGCCAGCAACGTCGTGTCGCCGGTGAGGAGCACCCCGAAGAACGCGTGGAAGCTCACCGTGACAAACAAGATGACCAGCAGGAACAGGGGCGGCCACTTCTTCGGACCGGGGTCGACACCGATGAGGACCCACACGAACATGTACCCACTGAGCACGAAGTGCACCAACATGAGCATGTGCCCGGTATGCGTGGTCAGGGCCAGTTCGAACAGTGGCGAGTAGTAGAAGATCGCCAGAGAGATGAAGAACAAGAACGAAGCGATGACTGGGTTGGATATGACCCGGACGTACCGGGAGTGCACGATCTGCAGGGTCAGTTCCCGAACTCCCCATGTTTTGTCCTTCCGGGCATGCAGCGCCCGCAACAACAGCGTGATCGGCGCCCCACCGACGAGGAAGATCGGCACGATCATGGCGACGATCATGTGCATGACCATGTGCGCGGAGAAGAGCACCCGCCCCCAGATGCCCGGTGCACCGCACGTGGCGTAGATCCAGATGAGCCACCCGACCATCCACGACGCGGTGCGCAGCATCGGCCAGGCATCCCCACGCACCCGCAGGGTTCGTACCCCGACGGCGTAGGCGACCATGGCCGCGATAGCGACAGTGAACAGCAGCCATTCGATTCTCCACGTGAGGAACCAGTCCGAGAACACGGCCGGGCCCGGGTCCGGGTAACCGGTCAGAGCAATGAATTTGCCCCCGGACGGGTCCTCGTCCGGGATGGGCGGAATGCCCCGGGAGAGTGCAACGGCGATGCCGGCAGCGAAGCCCATGATGCCTAGTTCCAGCACCGCCAACCGGGCGAAGGCTCGCCCGTCGCCCGGATCCGTTTCGAGTCGCCCGGCGAGGACCTGGCGTTGGCGATAACCGAACCAACCGAGCACGGCGAACGCCACTACCTTCACCACGATCAGCGCACCGTATGCCGTCGCGAACCCGGCGAAGGAACCTAACCGGATGGCGGCCTGCAGCACACCGGACAGGCCGAGGAACACGTAGGCCCACAAGGCGACGGCCGAGTAGCGGCGCACGCTGACGCCGAGGTCACGGCCCAGCCGGCCCCGGATCAGCGTCAGGCCGAGGAGCCCGCCGAGCCATGCGCTCATGGAGATCAGGTGGACCGCCAGGGAGTTCACGGCGTCGTCGTGGCTGGCCGAACCGGCGGAGTGCCCGTTCAAGGCGAGCACGGTTTGCGCCGACAAGGCCCCGGCGAGTAGCCACACCGTCGCCGCTCGCCCCCGAGCAACCGCGGCGCCGAGCGCGACCAGCAGCGCCAACCCGGCGCTGATCGCCAGGACCCGAGTGATCTCCAGTGGCCACCAGAACGTCATGAACTGCTCGGTGAAGGCCGGGTCGGTGACCGGGCTGCCAACGATGTCAGCAGACGCCAAGACGAGCTGCACGACCAGCAAGGTCACCCACCCGGTGCCCGCCCAGGCAGCCCAGCGGGTCAGGGTTTCCCGGCGCGCCGTGCGGGTGCGATCAGGGACGATGAACGCAGCCAGCCCGAGGAACCCGATGGTGGACGCTCCGGCGAGTTGGGCCATGGTCGTCACCACCGGGAGGCCCCAGCGGACCAAGGGCCCGGCATCGAGCGCGAGGAGTGGGGAGGCGCCCCCGTCGACGATCAGTCCCAGGACTACCCCGGCCAGTGCCAGCACAGCCACTACCGGGACCAAAACGCGGCCCGGAGAGGCCGACTCACCCGGCGCAGCCCGTGCCACCGGGCGACTCGTTGTCGTCATAGCTCAAGCGTATGCATAGGAGTTCCGGCGCAGATCAACGGAACGCGGCCACCCCGGTCAGGGCCTGCCCGATGACGAGCGTGTGCATTTCCACGGTGCCCTCATAGGTGAGGACCGACTCGAGGTTGTTGGCATGCCGCATCACCGGGAACTCGCCCGAGATCCCGTTCGCGCCCAGGATCGTCCGGGCCGTGCGGCAGATGTCGATGGCCTTGGTGACGTTGTTGTACTTGCCGACGCTGACCTGTTCGGGCAACAACCCCACCGCATCCTTTCGCCGCCCCAAATGCACGGCCAGCAACTGACCGAGATAAAGCTCGGTGGACATCTGCGCCAGCTTGGCCTGGGTCAACTGGAAGCCGGCGAGGGGCCGGTCGAACTGAGTGCGCTCCATGGCATACCGTCGGGCAACCTCGAGGCTGGACCGGGCCGCCCCCATCACCCCCCAGAGGATCCCATAGCGGGCCTCGGACAGACAGCTCAGCGGGCCCTTCAGACCGGCCACCTCAGGCAGGATCGCCTCACGCGGCAACCGGACGTTCTCCATCACCAGCTCGGCGGTCACCGAGGCACGCAGGGACATCTTGTGGTGAATGGGGTGAGCCTCGAACCCCGGGGTGTCCGTGGGCACGACGAACCCCCGGATACCACCATGTTCTTGACCGGCATTGGCCCACACAATGGCTACATCGGCGATCGTGCCGTTGGTGATCCACAACTTCGACCCATTGAGCACCCAGTCGGTCCCGTCCACACGTGCCCGGGTCCGCATGGATCCGGGGTCGGAGCCATGGTCTGGTTCGGTCAGCCCGAAGCACCCGATGGCCTCCCCAGCAGCCATCGGTGGCAACCATTGCTGCTTGTGGTCCTCGCTGCCGTAGGCCCACAGGGCGAACATGGCCAGCGATCCCTGCACCGAGACCAGCGAGCGGATGCCCGAGTCGGTGGCCTCCAACTCCTGGCAGGCCAGGCCGTAGTCAACTGCGGACATCCCGGGGCAGCCGTACCCCTCCAAGTGCATCCCCAGCAAGCCAATCTTGCCGAATTCGCGAGCGAGTTCCCGCGCGGTGGGCAGGTCGCCCGCCTCGTACCACTGCGTGATGTCCGGCTCAATGAGGTCATCACAGACGTGACGGACCGTTGCTCGGATAGCACGTTCCTCCTCGGTCAACACCGCGTCGATATCGATCACGTCACGCGGGTCGACCGATCTCTTGGCGCCGGAGGGTCGGGCATTCATGGGGTCACCTCGGGGTGGATGGAGCGACCGGGTCTGGCCCGGCTGCCTCCGAGGGTACGGCGCTTCGCTCGGCACCGCTCAGTCTGGTGTTTCCCGCCCCGATAATGGCGACAGCCACCAGCCCAGCGGCGATGGGCATGACATAGGCCGGTTGCGCGCCAAAGGCTTCGACCGCCCAGCCGGCGAGCACGGTCCCCAGCGAGATCCCCACCAGGACGCCGGTGACGGCGACCGCGATCCCCTCGGTCACCAGCGCGAATGGGAGAATCCGTTGGACCAGCGCCATGGCCGTGATGAGCAGCGGCGCGGTGGCGCTGCCCGCCACGAGCATGACCACGGCCAGGACAGGCAACGACGGCGCGGCCAAGGCCGGTGCCTCGAGCAGGACCATGAGGCCAGCGGTAATGGCCATGCGGCGGGTGAGGGAGCTGCGGAAGGTCCGGGTGCCATAGATCAGCCCGGAGGTCATCGAGCCCACGGCGAAAAGCGCGAGGATGACCGAGGAGAACTGCTTCTCCCCGGCCCGATCGGCAACGGCCACGGCGATGACCTCGTTGGCCCCAAAAATCACCCCGGTCATGACCAGGGTCAAAGTCAGGAGCCAAAGCCCGGGCCGGTGCAGGGCTAGCCCGTGGGGCCGCTCGTCATGGGGTACGACCGGTGGCTCGGTTCGGCGGTTGGACAACACGATGAGGCCGCCCACGGCATACAGCACGGTGGCGAGGATCAGGCCGGCCTCCGGCAACCACAGCGTTGACGGCAGGACGGCCAACACCGGCCCTAGGACATAGCCGAATTCGTCGGCCACCTGCTCGTAGGACAACGCCGTATGCAGATTCCGCGGGTGATCGCGGAAGATGTAGGCCCACCGGGCGCGGGTCATCGGACCGAGTTCGGGGATGATCGCGGACAGCCCATAGGTCGCGAACAGCGTCCACGTGGGCGCCCCAGCCAAGGAGCAGGCGGCCATCGACAGCCCGGCCACGACCGAGGTCAGCGTGAACGGCAGGCCAACCCGGCGTTGCCCGTATTTGTCGATGAACCTGCCGAGGATGGGCCCGGCGGCCGCCAACACGATGAGCCCGACGGCAGAGACCGCTGCGGCTACGGCGTAGGAGCCCTGACGGGCCGAGACCATGACGATGACGCTGACCCCGAACATTGCCCCGCCGACGCGCGAAAGCAGGGAGCCCAGCACGAACGGCAGCACCGCCGGCGTCCTGAGCAGTTCGAGATACGGCCTGAGCACGAGACATTGTCAAGCCCCGAACGATCGGACGGCAACTCGCCAACTCGGAAGCCCGCCAAACGGGCCGGTCCTCCAGGCACCCTCGTCCACCAGGCCCGCAGCGACAGCACGCCTACCATCGGCCCGTGGACAGCATCAGCGGGCGGAGCCGAGTCCGAGAATGGCTGCCAGACCCAAGGCGCTGCGCGGATCGTAGGCGCAGCGCCACAAGCCGCCGTGCGCGGCCGCATAGGCCTCGTCTTGCCAGGGGTGCTCGTGCGCCGGAACCCCCGCGGCCAGGTCACGGACGAGCAGCGCGGCCATGAGGGTGTTGGCCGTGCCGGGCTCGAAGACGGTCACCCCGAATCGGTGAGCTCCGCCGTAGGCGGCGGCCAACGCCCGGTTCTTCACCACGGATCGGGTGCGGGTCGGCGGGGCGACGTGGAAGGACACCTGGGCGCCCTGCGCCCTGGCTGTCGTCGCGCGCCACCGTTGCAGTCGTTTGGCCAGCAGGTAGTTCGGTCCCTGCTGAAGGACCACCGAGTCGTTCAGGCCGGGGTCCTCACCGACGCCGTAGTTGCGCTTGAGCAGCCGCCCCCCGGACATCGTCCGCAGGGGGCCACGCAGCACCTTGGACGTGCGCCGATGTGCGTAGGCCGCCGCGCTGGCCCGCACCGCCTCCCCTGGCACGGCAAAAATGTCCGTCGGTGTGGCCAAGAACGCCAGGGTGACCTCGCCGTCGCGATTGGTTCGGACCGCCTCGGTGATGGTGTCCACGGCGGTCGCGACGCGGACGTTCGCCGCCCCGTCGGCATACACATAGTTGCCCAGCACGAGGTCGCCGGGCAGGTCGGTCAGCCATGCCGCGACGGCAGACACCTCACTGGTGACGTCCGCGCCGGCGTGCGTGGTCAGCGGGCCCGTGCCGCTGCGAGTGGGCACGAGCAGCGTCCCGGCGCTGGAGGCCGCATCGGTCAGCACCCGATCCCACAGGCCCCGGCGGGGCAGGTCGACCGCAGCAACGGTCGCCCCCCAGCGCAACAGGGAGCGGTAGGGGCCCATCTCCGAGCCGGCTCCGATAACCCCGATCGTGCGTCCACGCAGGTCCAGCCACTCCGGATGGTCCACAACGTCGCCGATGGCCGCAGCGAAGGAAGGTTCCACCACGCCGTCACCCACCCACGTCTCGAGCACGTCCAGGATGTCGCCGCCGACCAGTCGTCGCCCCTGATAGGGAAGGCTCAGGTGCTCCTCGCGTTGCCCCCCGCCGTGGAGAGTTTCCGTTTCTAGCGGGTTGGCGGCGGGTGTGCCAGCTACCTCGGCCAGGCTCAGCTGCGAGCCGTCGGCATCGCGGTAGCGCATCCGGGCAGTCAGCGAGGTGAGCCCGTCCTCGGCGATGTGGCGAGCGCTCTCGGGAGAGGCCAGGCCAGCCTCAACAAGGCGGCGGAAGGGGACGAGGTAGCCCGATCGCCAATTGGTCTCCCGCTCCACCGCAGCCGCCCCCACCGGGTCAACGCCGCGGAGGGCGTCTGCGACGATGGCCCGACCGGTCGCACTCGTACTGCGTCGACCATCCACCTCAGGGAAGACGACCCCGACCGGTTCCTGCTCACTCATGGGGGCAACTCTGCCAGCGATTGACGGTCTGGCAAGCTCAGCAGGGTCGGCCCTGTGGATGACCAGCGGGCGGCTCATTGCGGGACGCACCGTGCCACTCGATGCACGCCTACTGCGGCGGTCACCGTGCCGCTCACCGTGCAGCCGTTGGGGGGATCACCCTAGTTTCGGCACATTGAACCGCACCGGGCATGCCGCGATGCCCGAGACAACGCGCAGACCTAGGACAACCTCCACACGCATGAGACCCACGGACAGCGTCAACTTTGCGCACGGGACCTATGGAAGCCGTGAAACTCGGGCGGCCCCTTAGCCCCAGACCAAACCCCGGGCGGGGTCGTGCAGGACGGCCGCGAGGTCGGCGAGATAGCGGGACCCGAGCTCTCCATCAACCATCCGATGGTCGAAGCTCATCGCCAATTGAGTCACCCAGCGCGGCTGCACGCTCTCGTGACCTTGGTCGTCCTCAATCACCCAGGGCATTCGCCGAACGGCACCGAGCGCGACGATGGCGGCTTCGCCCGGGTTGAGGATCGGCGTGCCGGCATCGACCCCGAACACCCCGACATTGGTCAGCGTGATTGAACCGCCGGCCTGGGCCCCTGGGGTCGTGCGTCCCTCACGAGCAGTGGCGGTCAGCTCGCCGATGGCCCCAGCGAGCTGCGCCAGCGACATGGCGTCGGCATCCTTGATGTTGGGCACGATCAACCCTCGGGGGGTGGCCGCGGCAATGCCCAAGTTGACGTAGTGCTTGGTGACGATCTCCCCCGCGTCCTCATCCCACGAGGAGTTGATCTCCGGGTGGCGCCGCACGCACAGGCACATCGCCTTGGCCAGAATGAGCATCGGGGTCACCTTGACGTCGGCGAACTCCCGGTCCCGTTTCAACCGGTCGATAAGCTCCATGGTGGCGGTGACATCGACGGTGACCCACTCGGTGACGTGCGGTGCGGTGAACGCCGAGTCCACCATCGCCTGCGCGGTCACCTTGCGCACCCCGCGGATCGGCGTGCGCGTCTCCCCCCTCTCGCCGGCCGAGCTGGGCACGTATGCCAGCGGCGCGGTGCCACCACCCGAGCCCACCAACGCCCCCGAAGCTGCTTCCTGAACATCCTCGCGGGTGATGATGCCGCCCGGGGCGCTTCCAGGGAGCGTGGCGAGGTCGATGCCGAGGTCCTTGGCCAGTTTGCGCACCGGTGGCGAGGCCTGCGGTCGGGCACCACCGACCGCCGCTGCGGGACCTGGATCTGCGGGCGGCGTACGCCGTCGGCGTACGGCATCGGTCTGCTTCACGCCGTACCCGACCAGCACGGGGGTACGCTCCTTAGACCCCGTCCCGACCACCCCGGTCTGGCCCGGCGCGCTGTCACTCTCGGTGGCGGATTCGGCCGGTGATGCGGCCACCGGATCGGTGACGGCATCGGTAACCGACTCGGTCACCGACTCGGTCGCCGGATCGTCGGTAGACGGTGGAGGTTGCGGGGTACTCCCCTGTGCCGAGACGTCCGTGTCGATCGCGATGATCGGCGTTCCGACCTCCACTTCCTGGCCCTCGGGCACCAGTAGCTCCCGCACCACCCCGGCGAACGGGATGGGCAGTTCGACCAGTGATTTCGCCGTCTCCACCTCCACGACGATGTCGTTGACCTTGACCACGTCGCCCACCGCCACCCGCCAGGTGACGATTTCGGCCTCGGTCAGACCCTCACCCGGGTCCGGCAGGTTGAACCGCTCGATGCTCATCGCGTGGCCTCCGTCGCAGATCTCACCGATATCACCATTGCCGCACCCGATCCACGGCGTCGAGAACCCGGTCCAGGTCGGGCAGGAACTCCTCTTCCAACCGGCTCGGCGGATAGGGCACGTCGTACCCGGCCACCCGTTGCACCGGAGCCTCGAGGTCATAGAAGCAGCGCTGCATGAGTTCGGCGGCGATCTCCCCGCCCAGCCCGCCAAACTTCGGCGCCTCGTGCACGACGAGGACCCGGCCGGTCTTCTTCGCCGACGCGGTGATGACCGGCCAATCGATCGGGCTCAGCGATCGCAGATCGATCACCTCGAGGGAGACGCCCTCGTTCTGCGCGACCTCGGCAGCCTGCAGGCACGTCTTCACCATGGGGCCGTAGGCCACCACCGTCGCATCCGTGCCCTCTCGGCACACCCGGGCGTCGAACAGCCCCAGATCGGCCGCCTCGCCGACCTCACCCTTGTCCCAATATCGACGCTTGGGCTCATAGAAGAGCACTGGGTCGTCCGTGGCGATCGCCTGCCGGATCATCCAGTGCGCGTCGTTCGGTGTGGAGCAGGCGACCACCTTCAACCCGGCCGTATGCGTGAAGTACGCCTCGTTGGATTCGCTATGGTGCTCCACCGCACCGATGCCGCCACCCACCGGGATTCGGATGACCACCGGCAGCGCGATGGTGGACAACGACCGGGCGCGCATCTTGGCCAGCTGACTGATGATGTGATCGAAGGCGGGATAGATGAAGCCGTCGAATTGGATTTCCACGACGGGCCGGTAGCCGCGCAGGGCCAACCCGATCGCCGTTCCGACGATGCCTGCCTCCGCCAGCGGCGCATCGATGACCCGGTCCTCCCCGAAGTCCTTCTGCAGGCCCTCGGTGACCCGGAATACCCCGCCGAGCTTGCCGACGTCCTCCCCCATGACGATGACCTTTGGGTCGGCCTCCATGCTTGCCCGCAACCCCGACGTGATGGCCTTGGCCAGCGTGCTCACCATCACGCCTCACCCTCCTCGAAGCCCGCGTGGAAGGCGAGAAACTCGGCGCGTTCGGCGGCGAGGAGGGGATGGTCCTCGACATAGACATGGTCGAACATCTGCGTACCGTCCGGATCGGGCATGCCCAGGCACTCCCGGCGGACCCGCGCCCCCAGGTCCGCGGCCTCCGCATCGACGGCGTCAAAGAACGCGCGATCGGCCAGCCCCGAGCGGGTCAGCCACGCCTTGACCCGGGCAATGGGGTCACGGTGTTTCCACACCTCCACCTCGGCGGATACGCGGTACTTCGTTGGATCATCGGAGGTGGTATGCGCACCCATCCGATAGGTGAAGGCCTCGATGAACGTCGGCCCCTGCCCGGAGCGGGCATGTTCCAGGGCCGCCTTGGTCACGGCATACGCTGCCAGCACGTCGTTCCCGTCCACCCGCAACCCGGGGAAGCCGAACCCGCTGGCCCGCTGATAGAGGGGTGCCCGCGTTTGCTTCTCGTTCGGCGCGGAGATGGCCCACTGGTTGTTTTGGCAGAAGAACACGATCGGGGAGTTGAATACCCCGGCAAAAACAAGGCTCTCGCTGACATCTCCCTGGCTCGTCGCGCCGTCACCGAAGTAGGCGATCACTGCCGTGTCGCGCTCGGGGTCCCCGCTGCCAACGGCACCGTCCAAGGTGACCCCCATGGCATACCCGGTGGCGTGCAGCGTCTGCGCACCGATGACGATGGTGTAGAGGTGGAAGTTGTGGTCGTTGGGGTCCCAGCCACCATGGTTGACCCCCCGGAAGAGGCCCAGCAGCTGGACGGGGTCGACGCCACGGCACCAGGCGACCGCATGCTCCCGGTAGGTGGGAAAGGCATAGTCCTGGGCCCCCAGTGCCCGGCCTGATCCGACCTGAGCCGCCTCCTGGCCGAGCAGGCTGGCCCACAAGCCCAGCTCCCCTTGACGCTGCAAGGCGGTGGCCTCGGAGTCGAACCTGCGGGTCAGCACGAGGTCGCGATAGAAGCCGCGGACGTCTTCGACGGAGAGGGCGTCGATGATCGGGTCGTAGTGCGGGTTCGGCACCCGTTCACCCTCGGGAGTCAGCAGCTGGACCATCGCCGGTCCGCCCTCGCCCGGGTCCTTGGTCGCGTTCGGTGACGGCAACGCGCTGGCGGGCAGCATCGTTTGGGTCGGCCCCGGGCGGCCGGGTTGAACCCAGTCCGTTCCCGCGACATCGTGGTCGCTCACGTCGGCACTCCTTTGTCGGCGACGTCGGGTCGGCAGCGTCGCCGGATACGGGCCACCACCACCCGGCTGGTCCACCGAGCAGGTTGGCATCGTTCGGCAAACCGCTGCCTGAGGATGGGGCAACGGTCCATGTGGCCTTGCCTAGCCCAAGCTACCCAACCTCGGCGACTTTCGGCACGCCCGTTGGCCATAACCGGAACCTTTCGCCGATCCGGAACGTCCTGCGTCATATGCGGCCGATTCGCGACCCGGGCTCCCCGTGGGGGCCGTTGCGGCCGGTTTCTCCCTCGAAGACCCCGCCCCTGCTCACCCTGACCGGTGTCTTGCTCGAGGGGGTCGAGTCCGGCGCCACCGTGCTGCAGACCGCTTCCGGGGAGCGGTTCGAGTTGATCGGTCCGATGGTGGCCCGGTTGCGCGCCGACGCGTTGACGGACGTGACGGTTCGCGGCCGGACGGTGCCCGACATCGCCACGACAACCCAACAGGGGACGGCGCTTCTTCTCACCCAGATCCTGCTCCCGGAATGACCCTGCCGGAAACAGCAGACCCCCGTCGAAACCCTGGCGGCGGTCTCGACGGGGGTCCGGGGGTGTCCGGCTTCTCCGGGGGTAGGGCGCCGACACACTCCCTGGCCAAGGCTTGATCAGCCAGTCACCGACACGACCGTCGTTGCCTGCGTCGTGCCGTTGAGGACATGCGAGATGCTGCCGAGGTATTCGTTCCCAGCGGTCAAACCGGACCAGGCGATCCCCAGGGTGACGACGTCACCGGAGGAGACCGTCGCGGGCGACCCGGAGGTGACCGTCAGGCTGCCGCCGGTCGCGGACGGCACCAACCAGTTCTTCACCGAGAAAGCGGTATCCGCGGATGCGACCGCCCAGCCGTGAACGACCAAGGTGTAGGTGCCGTCGGCCGGGTCGATCAACTGGATGAGCTCATCTGTGCCGCCGTTGGTGCTGGATGCCACAACCTTGCCCGCGCTGTCGAGCAGGAAGAGGTCGAGATCGTCATCGCCTGGCAGCACCAGCGACCACCGCGCCAGGGACACGCCGTCGACGGTGTAGGGGATCTTCACCACGCCAGCGTCGGTGTCATCCGGGCTCGGGTAGGTGTGGTCCGGGTCCTGGCTGATGACGGCTTCATGCGCCTGCACCGGAACCAGCCCGTGCGGGACGGCCTCATAGCTGCCACCGACGCCGAGGTTCACCGTGACGGTTGCCGAGCCGCTCGTACCGGCACCCGTTACCGCCGCCGGAGCGGCAATCGCCGTCCCCTTGACCGCAATCGGGCTGTGCAACGAATAGCCGTCACCGGACCAGACCAGCGAGCCGAACCGCCACTGGCCCAGGGGTGCAGACGTGTTCGTCACCTTCACCGTGAAGGATTCGGTGGCTCCAGGAGCCACGGTCAGCGTGGACGGCGATACGGCAACGGTGTAGCCGGACGGAGCGGTCGCCATAGCGGAGACCGTGATCGGGCTACCCGTAACGTTGGTCAGCGATCGCTGCACACTGGTGGTGCCCGGCACAGCCTCGATCCCGATGGATGGGTAGTTCAGGTTCGCTGCCGTGGTGGGTACCCCGGCGTCCTGGAGGCTGGCGCAGGTGGCCGCCGCATCGACGAATGCCTCACGCCCCTCGGCGCACAAGAAGCCCAGGTAGCTGACGAAGTCGGCGTCGTAGACGAGCCCGGGATTGAATGCCGAGCCGGTGGCTGCGGGCTTGCCCACGTCAGCGAGGCCGGAACCGGTCATAAACGGGGTGGCCGCGCTGGTGCGGGTCTCGTTCTTGACGCTCGTCGCGGCGGTGGTCATCAGGGCGGATTTCGCGGTCGCCGCACTCCAGCCGGGATGCTGCTGCTTCAGCAAGGCATACAACCCGGCCACGACGGGGGCACTCATGGATGTCCCGGCGATCGCCTGGAAGTTCTGTCCGGCGGGCTGGCTGCCGGGGACCGGCATAGGTGTGTTGCCGGCGAGGATTTGCACGCCTGGAGCGGCAATGTCCGGTTTGACGATGTCGCCGGCCGGAGCATTCTCGCCTCGGCTGGA
Source organism: Nostocoides sp. (assembly GCA_047974805.1). GTDB lineage: Bacteria > Actinomycetota > Actinomycetes > Actinomycetales > Dermatophilaceae > JAJXUB01. The sequence goes on from JBKECS010000035.1 coordinate 27,820, forward strand.
GAAGTACGCGATGTTCGGTGTGTAGAACGGCGCCGGGCCGACGCCAGTGTTGACGATCTTGCCGTATGCCCGGGGGTGCCCGGCCACCCAATCCCGGATGGCCGACCCGGTGGTGGCGTCAGTCATCAGGGCAGGCACGAAGAAGTTGTCGCTGAACAAGGTGTCCGCGTCGGTCTGGTTGTACAGGACCATGCCGACCCCACCGGCGGACGCAACGGCGAAGCTCTTCTCGATGCGACCGTTCTTGCCCCGACCGCAGAGCACGATCTTGCCGTTGACCTTGGCCGGATCGAGCGACCCGGCTAGGCAAAGGTTGGCGTCGGCCGCGCCGGCCTTGGCTGCATTCGCACCGTCGATGACGCCGGAGGTGCGTGAACCCCGAGTGATCGAGGCCCCAGTGAACACGGCCTTGTTTCTGCCGCTGCCGAGTTCGATCTTGCCCTGATAGAAGGTGGGGTGGGTGGTGGCTCCAACCGCGGTCACCCACGGCACGTCCGCAGGTCCGCCGATCGTCTGCGCGGAGGGCCCGCTGTTGCCAGCCGACACCGAGGTGAAGACGCCGGCGCTGGAGGCATAAAGGAAGGCTATGGTGTCTGCGCTGACCACCTGTGCACCGCCGCCGATGGAGTAGTTGATGACATCGACGCCGTCGGCGACGGCCTGGTCGATGGCTGCGGCCAGGTCAGAGGTGTAACCGCCGGCATCGCCCAGCGCCTTGTAGGCGATGACCTGGGCCCGAGGTGCGATGCCGGAAACGACGCCCTTGTCCACGTTGAAGACCTTCGCCCGGACATTCGCGTCACCGGCTGCCGTGGTGGCGGTGTGGGTACCGTGCCCCTCGTTATCCCGAGCCGAATCGAACTCGTGTGGGGCCAGACCCGTATTGACCTTGTAGGTGTCGAGGAATTCCCGTGCACCCACGAGCTTGTTGTTGCAGGTGAACGGCTTGTCGTTGGGGTTCCAGGCGGTGTTGCCGAAGTCGCAGGCAGACCGTTCGCTGGTGTCGAGGCTCGGCGCCGGTGGCATCGTGCCGTCGTCCGCCAGCATGGCGTTCTCCGGCCATACCCCGGTGTCGATAACGCCGACGAGTACGCCTCGTCCGTCCACGCCGGAGCGGTATGCCTCATCGGACCCGGTCAGGCTGAGGAAGGTGTTCAGCCCGTTGACCGACAGCTTGACCTTCCGGGCCGCATCGAGGGTATCGGCGATCTCGGTGGCTTGACGCAGTTCGTCCGGAAGCACGGCAAGGACGGTCGGGTCTCTGGCCAGCCGCTGCGCCGAGGCGTAGTCGGTTCGAACCGCGAATCCGTTCGCGGCGTTGGTGAAATCGGCAGTCTGCTTCGAGACGGCGACCTTCGCCTTCGCCAGAGCCGTCCGGTGAGTACCACGCAGCGTGGCACGCTTGGCCTTGGCGGTTGCAGAGTCCAGGTCGTCCTTGGCCACCGTGGCCACGATCGGCTTGTCCTTCATCAGGACGACATAGCTGCCGGTGGAGCTCTTGGCCACCACTGGCGGTGGCACTGGGGGAAGAGCCTGGTCCTGGGCTTGCGCAGTCCACCCGGGGGCAGCGGCCACCAGGGCACCAGCGCTTATCGCGGCCCAAGCACCGAGTACGCGACGGACGGCCATGGCGCTCCCTCCGACCGGATGCGGTACGCCTCCCGCGAGCCGGTTGTTGTTGTCCAACAGCGGGATCGTCCACGGTCTCGCACCGGAAGGTACCGTTCCCGCTGTCACCAGGCTAGGTGGCTCGCGCGCCGATAGAAACCCTTGTTAGGTAAAGATAGGTTAAGAAGAAGGCCGGTCCCGCCATTGCTCGGCCAGGGCGAGCAGGCGATCATTGGCCTCCACCTCACCGATCGTCACGCGGACGCCGTCGTCCCCGTAGGGACGCACCGTCAGAGCCTGCTCGGCACAAGCAGCGGCAAACCGAGCCGAGTCCACCCCGAGCGGGAACCACACGAAGTTACCCTGGGCGTTGGGCAGGTTCCAGCCCTGGCCGGCCAGCGCGGCGCATACCCGTTCTCGTTCGGCGACGAGCAGGCCCACCCGTTCGCGCAACTCGCCCTCGGCCGCCAAACTCGCCACCGCGGCAGCCTGGGCAAGGCTGTTCACACCGAACGGCAGTGCCGTTTTGCGAAGTGCTGCGGCGATCTGCGGGTGCGTCACCGCGTATCCGACCCGAAGGCCGGCCAAACCGTATGCCTTGGAGAATGTCCGCAGGAGGACGACGTTGGGATGGTCCCTGACCATGGTGAGCGCGTCCGGCGCCTGCTCGTCGGTGACGAACTCCACGTAGGCCTCGTCGATGACGAGCAGGACCTCGGGCGGGACCTCATCGAGCAACGTAGCCAGATCCTCGCCAGAGACGACGGGACCAGTGGGGTTGTTCGGAGTGCACACGATGAGCACCCTCGTGCGATCGGTCACCGCGGCAGCCATGGCAGGCAGGTCGTGCCGCCCCTGGGCATCAACCGGGACCATGACCGGGACAGCCCCGGCGAGCTGGACGACGATGGGGTAGGCCTCGAAGCTACGCCAGGCAAACACCACCTCGTCGCCGGCATCGCAGGCGGCGGTGACGATCTGCTGGAGCACCCCGACCGATCCGGTTCCGGTGCTGATCTGCTCGGTCTCGACGGACAGCGCCTGGGCAATCCGGCCGGTCAGCTCAGTCACCGCCATGTCTGGGTATCGGTTGACCTCGGTCGCAGCCTCCGCGAGGACCCCCAGAACCGAAGGCAGCGGAGGATAGGGGTTCTCGTTGGACGAGACCTTGTATGGGGTCACCTCCGACTGCGCCGCCGCCGGCCGGCCGGCCACATATCCCGGCACGCTGTGCAGAATCTGCCGAAGCTTCACTCCGGTCTCCCGCTGAGTCATAGCCGAACTCTAGGTTCCCCGCCGGGTCCGGCATACATTGCCTGCCAGGATGGTGCTCATGAGCGTCCTCCTCCGTGTCGCAGTCAACGCCGTCGCCCTATGGATCGCGGCTGGCATCATCCCCGGGATCCACCTCGCCGACGGCTCGGCCGACTGGCAGTCCAAAGCGCTGGCGATCGTCCTGGTCGCCCTGGTCTTCGGCGTGGTGAACGCGGTCGTCAAGCCGATCGCCGACCTGCTCAGCCTGCCCGCCGTGTTCCTCACGCTCGGGTTGTTCACCTTCGTGGTCAATGCCGCCATGCTTGAACTGACCGCCTGGTTGGCAGGCAAGCTCGGATTGGAATTCTCCATCGACTCCTTCTTTTGGGACGCCCTCCTGGCAGCGGTGATCATCACGTTGATCTCGTGGGGTCTGAACTCGATGCTCGGTTCCAAGAAGAGCTGAGCGTCGGCAACAATCCGCGACAGGACCAAGCAACTTCTTGAAGAGTCAGCCTCCCTTGCAGCCCAACGACATCCGATGAGATTGCGGTCTTCGGAGCCCACGCGGGACTCGCGCAGAGTCGGCGTGTCTGCGATGATCGCGTCATCGAACAGGGGATTCGAGCACGAACGTCACGGCTTAGTTGATCTCCCGTGATGATTGTCTGATAGCACCGGATTGGCAGGTCGGGTGGGCGGTAGACACGAGGTACGACGGAGCCCCCGCGGGCGCTGGGTGGGCGCCGCCCTGATCGCGGTGACGCTGGCGGCATTCGGCGTGATTGTCGTCAAGCTCTATTCCGGGGCGCAGACCACGGCATCCCCAGCCACGTTGCGTACAGACAACGCAGCCTGCACCAAGACCGCCGAGGTCACCGTCACCGTGACCCCCGAGCTTCAGCCCATCATCTCGGCGGGCGCGGCCCGAGCCAAGGCCAAGGGGGTCTGCGCCAACTATCGGATCGAGGCGTCCGCCAGCAAGAAGGCCGCCGCCGAGCTCGATGCCAAGCATACGACGGTGTGGATTCCGGACTCCTCCACCTGGCTCGACGGGCTGCCGTTGTCCACCGCCGATGACTGGATCGTCGGGTCCAACGTCGCCCACTCCCCCATCGGCCTGGCCGGCCCGAGCTCTTTGGAGGACCGGCTTGAGATGGATTCCTGGGCTGCCGCGTTGCGCGGCAGGACCCCGATGATCATGGCCAACCCGGACAACGACACGTCCAGCCGACTGGCCTTTTATGACGGCATCGGCGACATCGGCACGGTCGATGTCGCCGTGGGCGCCCGACTCATCTTCTTGTCCCGCAACGCCCGTCCCGACGCCAACGCCATCCTCACCGCAGTGAGCACCGATCCGGCCAAGGCCGCGCCGTTCCCCCTGTCCGAACAGCAGGTGTTCGCCTGGAATCGGGATCACCCCGATCAACCGCTCAGCGTGCACATTCCCAGCAAGGGCACCCAGGTCATGGACTACCCCATGATCACCCCGAGGAACCTCGACGCCGCCCGGCAACAGGCGGTCGAGACCCTGGCGAACGTGCTCGTTTCCGACATCGCCGTGGCGGACTTCGCTGCGGCCGGGTTCCGGACATTCACCGACAAGGGCGGGCCCACCCTGCCCGGCGACGCTGCCGCGGCATACACCGTGAACAAGCTGCCGTCGGCCGGGCAGCGCCAAGTGGCCGTGGAGCAGTGGCAGGTCCTGCGCACCGATATGCGCATGCTCGCGGTCCTGGACGTCTCCGGATCGATGGGGGAATCCAGCGGCGCCAGCCAGCAAACCCGTTGGGGCGTGTTGGCCTCCGCCGCCGGGGAAGCCCTCTCCAGCCTGCCCGCCAGCAGCAAGGTCGGCACATGGGTGTTCTCCACCAACCTCATCGGCGCCCAACCCTGGGCCCCGATGGCCGACATCGAGGCCCTGAATGCTCAGGACGGGGTCACCACGCATCGGGAGCGACTACGTGCCCTCGTCGATTCGGCCGGCAGCCGCCTGGGCGGGGATACCGGCCTCTATGTCACGACGATCGAAGCCTTCCGTTCGGTCAAGAAGAGCTACGACGGGAAGTACATCAACTCGGTGGTCATCCTCACCGACGGGGTGAACGATTTCCCCGGCAGCTCCTATTCGTTGACCAACCTGCTGGCCGACCTGAAAGCGGAGTTCGATCCCAAGAAGCCCGTCCGGATCATCACCATCGGCATGGGTGATGCCGATCCGAAGGCGCTGAAGAAGATCTCGGCGGCCACCGGCGGGACCTCATACATCGCACAGACCGGGGACGTCATCCAACAGGTGCTCGTGGAGGCGCTGCTCGCCCGGCCGCTACCGGTCACCAAGTGACCTCGGGCGGTGCCCCGCCCCTACACGGTAACCGCCGCCGGCTCATCAAGGCCGCGCAGCGGTCCTCACGCCCCGCAGTGCCCGATAGGTTGTTGTCATGCGCGTTCTGGTCTCTGGCGGCGCCGGATACATCGGCTCCCACACCGTCGTTCAACTCGTCGCGGCCGGACACGACGTCGTGGTGGTGGACAACTTCGTCAACGCCAAGCCCACTGTCGTCGGTCGGATCGAGGCGCTGACCGGGGCGCCGCTACAGGTGCACGCATTCGACCTCACCGACCGGGACAAGACGGAACGCCTGTTCACCGACGAACCCGTCGATGCCGTCATCCACTTCGCCGGCCTCAAGGCGGTCGGCGAAAGCGTGCAACTGCCGCTGGAGTACTACGAGAACAATCTCGGGACGACGTTTTCGCTGATCCGGGCCATGCGTACGCACGGGGTGAAGATGCTGGTCTTCTCCTCCTCAGCGACCGTCTACGGCACGGACCAAAGCGGCGCCACCGAGGACAATCGGACCTTTGCCACCAACCCGTACGGCTGGACCAAGGTCATGCAAGAACAGATCCTTCGTGACGTCGCCGCGGCCGATCCGTCGCTGAGGATTGCACTGCTGCGCTACTTCAACCCCGTCGGCGCCCACCGCTCCGGCACGATCGGCGAGGACCCGCAGGGCATCCCGAACAACCTTGTGCCCTATATCGCCCAGGTTGCGGTGGGCCGGCGAAACCATCTGGAGGTGTTCGGCGATGACTACCCGACCACCGACGGCACCGGGGAGCGCGACTACATCCATGTCGAGGACCTGGCCGCCGGTCACTTGGCCGCACTGAACCGGCTGGGGACCATGACTGACCCCATCGGGGTGTGGAACCTCGGCACCGGTCGACCCACCTCGGTGCTGCAAATGCTCACGGCGTTCTCGGCGGCCGTCGGCCGGGAGTTGCCCTACCAGGTCGTGGCCCGCCGACCCGGCGATATCGCCAGCTCGTATGCCGACCCGACCCGGGCACACCGCGAGCTAGGCTGGCGAGCCACACGCACGGTGGATGACATGTGCGCCGACGCCTGGCGTTGGCAGTCGGCCAATCCGAACGGATACCCGGACGCCTGAGCCGCCTGCCGCCGTGGACGTCCCGCTGCGTTCGTAGGCGTCAATCCCACCCCCCTGACGTGGGGTTCGTCACTTCATCCAGGGGCCAACGAGCGGTGATCTCCTACAGGTCGTAGTATTTCTCCGTCATTCTTCACTCGCGTCCTCACGGGAGCAATCAGCACCATGAACGCACTGGACCTGGCGCGGTGGCAGTTCGCCATCACGACCGTCTATCACTTCCTCTTCGTGCCGATCACCATCGGCATGTCCGCCCTTGTGGCGTGGTTCCATACCTCGTGGTTGCGCAAGCGCAACGAGGACGACCTACGGCTGGCGAAGTTCTTCGGCAAGCTGTTCACCATCAACTTTGCCCTCGGGCTCGTCACGGGCATCGTCCAAGAGTTCCAGTTCGGCATGAACTGGAGCGCCTACTCGAAGATGGTCGGGGACATCTTCGGTGCCCCACTGGCATTCGAGGCGCTGTTGGCCTTCTTCATGGAGTCCACCTTCCTCGGTCTGTGGATCTTTGGATGGGGCAAGCTGCCGGAGAAGGTCCACGTGGCCACGATCTGGCTGGTACACATCGGCACCGTCCTGTCGGCCTACTTCATCCTCGCAGCCAACTCGTTCATGCAGCACCCGGTGGGGTACAAGTTCAACCCCGAGACCGGGCGCGCCGAGATGGCTGACTTCGTCGCCGTCTTGACCAACAAGGTCCAGTTGGTGACGTTCCCGCACGTCGTGCTGTCGGCATACATGACCGGCGGCGCCGTGGTCATGGGGGTTGGCCTGTACAAGCTCATCAAGGCCGGTCGGTCCCAGCAAGGCACCACCACCTCCGACGTGCCGATGTACCGTCGGGCCACCCGACTCGGCGCCGTATGGGTGCTCGTTGCCGGGCTGCTCGTCGCCATCTCTGGCGACACCCAGGGCAAGATCATGACCGAGGTGCAGCCCATGAAGATGGCTGCTGCCGAGGCCCTCTACGACACCACGGACGGCGCCCCCTTCTCTGTCTTGTCCATCGGATCCTTGGACGGGCAGGACGCCACCCACCTGATCGAGATCCCGAAGCTGCTGAGCTTCCTGGGCACCGGGTCCTTCAACGGAACGGTCGAGGGGATCAATGACCTCAAACAGTCGCTGCCGGAGCAAATTAAGGCCAACGCGGCCGCCTCGGGGATGACGCCGGAGCAGATCGAGAAGTACGTCACCCCCGACTACTACACGCCATTCATCCCGGCGACATACTGGTCGTTCCGCTGGATGATCGGGTTCGGGCTGCTCGCAGCCCTGTTCGCGGCCATCGTGTTGTGGAAGACCGGCAAGAACAAGCCTGTTCCCAGTGGACGCAGCTACTTCTGGATGGCCGTGCTCACCCCACTGCTGCCGGTGTTCGCCAACAGCTGGGGATGGATCTTCACCGAACTCGGCCGCCAGCCATGGATCGTCTACGGCGTCATGTCGACCGAAACCGGCGTCTCGCCAGATTCGGTGGTCAGTCCAGCCAGCGTGTGGATATCCATGATCGTTTACACCCTGCTGTATGCGGTCCTGGCCGTCATCGAGGTCAAGTTGTTCCTCACCTATGTCCGTCGGGGTGCCGAGCCCTTCCAGAAGCCGGTCGACCCGAAGGACGTCGATGACGACGCCCCCCTCGAGTTCGCGTACTGACGCGGCACATACGGATACGGATAAGGGATACCCGTCATGACTCTCATCACCATCTGGTTCATCCTCTTGGCCGTCCTATGGACCGGCTATCTCGTCCTCGAGGGCTTCGACTTCGGGGTCGGCTCGCTGCTGCCCGTCCTCGGCGGTTCGGACTACAGCGACTCTCCCAAGGGCATCGATCAAGAAAAGCGTCGGCGTGTCATGCTGACCAGCATCGGCCCGTTCTGGGACGGCAACGAGGTGTGGCTGCTCACCGCCGGCGGCGCGACCTTCGCGGCGTTCCCGGTGTGGTACTCCACGATGTTCAGCGGCATGTACTTGGCCCTGCTGGTCATTCTCGTGGCGCTCATCGTGCGCAACATGGGCTTCGACTACCGGCACAAGCGCAACAGCGTCACCTGGCACAAGCGCTGGGACCTGGCCATCACGATCGGCTCGATCCTGCCGCCGTTCCTCCTCGGTGTCGCCCTGACCAACCTGGTCCACGGGCTGCCGATGAACGCCGAGTACGACTACACCGGCAGCTTCTTCTCGCTGCTCAACCCGGTCAGCCTGCTCGGTGGGCTCACCGTGTTGGCCCTCAGCCTGGTCCACGGCGCGCACTACCTGGCTTTGAAGACCGCCGGACAGATCAGCCAGGACGCCAAGTCTTTGGCAACCCGGCTGGGGTTGGTGGCCGCGGTTCTGGCCGTCATCCTGCTGCTCTGGCTCGGCCTGACCGCCAACAGCAGCATCTGGTCCTGGATCACCACCGTGCTGGCCGCCGTGTCGCTGCTGGCCGGAATGTGGTTCAACCTTCAGGGCAGGGCCGGCTGGGCGTTCATTGGGACGTCCGTGACCATGGCGATGGCTGTGGTGACGTACTTCCTCATGCTCTGGCCGAACGCGATCGTCGGTTCCGAAGGCACCAACCTGTCGCTGGAAGCTGCGGCCTCGACCCCGCTGACCTTGAAGATCATGACCGGAGCGGCACTAGTGTTCACGCCGATCGCATTGATCTACACGGCATGGAACTACTGGGTCTTCCGCAAGCGGCTCACCGTCGAGCAGATCCCCGAGGCAGTGTCGGTCAGCTGAAGCACCCCTCATCCGGGCCGGTTGTGCCGCGCCACCAGCGTGCCACGGCATAACCGGCCATCACACGGAAGGTCGTCACCGGACAATGAGGCCCTTCGACCCGCGCTTGTACCAGCAGGTTCCGGCGGTCCGTCGACCGGTCTTGGTTTTGGGCGTGGTCGGAGTCGCCTCAGGTTTGGCCACGATCGCCACCGCGTTCGCCCTCGCGGCGCTCGCGGTGGCGGTCGTTACCGGGCCGGATACAGCCTGGCAGGCCCCCGCCTGGTGGCTGATCGGCGCCTTCGCCGTTCGTGGGTCCCTGGCCTGGCTGTCCGAATCGGTGGCCGCCCGGGCCGGTGTGGCCGTTTCCACGGGCCTACGATCCCGGCTCATCGGCCACTGGTTGCGCCAACCGGTCGACAGCCGACCTGAGGCGGACCGGGCCGTCACGCTGGCCGCTCAAGGCTGCGCCAGCGTCGAGCCATATGCCGCTAAGTTCCTACCGGCCCTGATCACCGCAGCGGTGGTGCCGGTCCTCGCCGTCCTCTCCCTCCTATTCGTCGACCCGTGGTCTGCGCTCATCGTCGTGCTCACGCTGCCCCTGTTGCCGCTCTTCGCCGCGCTCATCGGCAAGACCACACAGGAGGAGACCGACAAGCGCTGGGCCGCCCTCGCGCAGTTGTCCGGCCATTTCCTTGACGTCATGCGGGGGTTGCCGACCTTGTCGGCATACGGGCGTGCGGAACGACAGCGCACCACCATCGCCGAGGTCAGCCAGCGCCATCGGGTGGCTACGGTGCGCACCTTGCGGCTGGCGTTCATGTCCTCGGCGGCCTTGGAGATGCTGGCGACCATCTCGGTGGCCATCGTCGCCGTGTCCGTCGGGTTGCGGTTGACCAACGGCAACATGGCGCTGCACGCCGGGCTGCTCGCCATCCTTTTGGCTCCCGAGGCGTACTGGCCAATCAGACGGGTGGGGGCGGAGTTTCATACCGCCGCCGACGGCGCCGAAGCCATTGAGGCGGTGCTGACCGAGTTGGGGAAGGCGCCCCCGGCCACCGTGGAGTCCCTTGGCGGAGGCGCCCCTGCCCCGGCCCTCCCGCAGCGGGGGCACGATGTCGTCGTCACCCAGGTCTCGTATGCCTACCCCGGCATGCAGCGGCTGGTCCTGGATCACGTCTCGTTCGCGGCACGTTCCGGGTTGACCGTCATCACCGGACCCAGCGGTGCCGGAAAGACCACGCTGCTGGAACTCATCGCCGGCCTACGGGAGCCGACGTCGGGTTCGATCGACGCGCCGACCGCGCACCTGGTGACCCAACGTCCCTTCCTGACCAGCGGGTCAATCCGGGAAAACCTGACCATTGGCGAGCCGCACGACGACGACCGACTGTGGGACGCCCTACGCACTGTGGGTCTGGACGGCGTTGTGGCTGCCCTTCCCGATGCCCTCGGTGAACGTCTGGGCGACGACGGATTTGGCCTGTCTGCGGGGCAACGGGCCCGGCTCGTCTTGGCACGGGCGACCCTGTCCACGTCCACGGTATTGCTGCTGGATGAACCGACCGCGCACCTGGACGCGCAATCCAGCCAAAACATCAACGCGGTCATCGCCGACCTGGCCACCTGGCACACCGTCATCGCCGTGACACATCGCGGCCAACTGCTCGAGCGTGCCGATCACCACGTACAGCTCCCGGTGACGGTGGCAGCCGAGGCGTCGTCGTCATGACCACCTATGGGCTCCGGCCACGTCCAGGCATCGTCCTGTCCGGTCTCGTCGGTGGTGCGGCAATCGCCTCCGGGATCGCCTTGACGGCAACGTCCGGCTGGCTCATCGTCAGGGCATCCCAGGGGCCGCAGATCCTTACCTTGCTCACCGCCATCGTCGCCGTGCGCGCCTTCGGCATGGCCCGTCCCGTCTTCCGCTACGTCGAACGGGTGCAATCACACGACGTGGCCCTGGCCGATCTCGCCGACCGGCGGGTGGGCCTGTATGGCGCGTTGATCCCACTGACACCGGCCCGGCTGGGACGTCGGGCCCGCGCCGACGTGCTCTCCGGGGTGGTCGACGACTTGTCCGAGGTGGTCGACGCCCAGGTCCGAGTCACCGTCCCCTTGGTGGCTGCGGGCAGCGCGGGTGGTCTAGCCGCCATCCTCACCGCCCTCATCTCCCCCGGGGCCGGGTTGGTCCTCAGCGCGTTGCTCCTGCTCATTGCGGCCGGGGGCGCCTTCGCCTGGCGGACCGAGCGGGCCGGGCAATCCGAGGTGCTGGCCGCCCGAGCAAACGTCATGGCGGTGAGCGACCTGGTCACTGGGCGCGCCATGGAGTTGGCCGCGGTTGGAGGCTCGGCGACGGCGACGCGATGGCTGGACACCGCTCAGGCCAAGCTGTCGGCCGTGACGCTGCGGCAAAGCCGAGGCCGGGCGTTGATCGCCGGCATCATTCTCCTCGGGACCGGTCTGGCAGCTGTCGCCTCGGCGGCTATCGCTGCCGGTTCCGATCTGTCCGCGCCGTTGCGGGCACTGCTCGTGGTCACCCCCGTGGCGGTCGGGGACGCCCTGGTCGGCATCACCGACGCGGTCCGGTCCCTGGCTCGGGCCCAAGGGGCCCGAGACCGGCTCGATGACCTCACCGGTCAAACGCCCGCCGTGGCCCCGTCCGCGCCCGGGGCGCCTGCTGCGCAACACGGGGTCCCCGAATTGCGACTATCAGGTGTCAGCGCGGAATGGGAACGGGGGCGGCCAGCTATGGGACCGGTTGACTTGACCTTCCCGGCCGGGTCCCGGACGATGATCGTCGGCCCGAACGGCAGCGGGAAGTCGACGCTCCTAGCCGTCCTGGCCCGCCAGCTTGACCCGGTCGACGGAACGTATACCGTCGACGGCGCCGACGTCCGCGACCTTGACCTCGCCGGCGTGCGGGATCTGTGCGCGGTGGTCGACGACGAGCCGCACATCTTCGCCTCCTCGGTGCTGGAGAACCTGAGGCTAGCCGCTCCGGACGCCACCAGCGCGGAGATCGAGCAGGCGCTCCTTGCCGCCGGCCTGCAGTCCTGGCTTTCCGGGCTCCGTGACGGACTGGACACCCGCATCGGGGCCGGCGGGATCGGCGTGTCCGGCGGCGAGCGTGCCCGGATCGGTTTGGCCCGAGCGCTGTTAAGCGGGAGAGGGATCATCCTGCTCGATGAGCCGGTGGCCCATCTGGACCACGCCACCGCCGTCTCGGTCCTAAAAGATGTTGAACGGACAACCACGGGGCGTACTGTGGTGATGGTCAGCCACCGTTCGGCGCCGTTGACGGATGCCCGCATCGTCCAGCTCAATCCGCCCAGCAGTCAGATGACGAAAGTGAGTTGATCATGCCCGTCTCAACTTCGCAGCCTCGTCTCGGTGACCTCGAGCGTGCCGTCATGGAACGTCTGTGGTCCTGCGCGCGCGCCTCGGACAACTCGGGGGCCACGATAGGCCTGACCGTTCGGGAGGTGCTGGAGAGTTTCCGCGGCGAGCGGGAGATCGCCTACACCACGGTGATGACCGTGCTGGATCGTCTAGCGAAGAAGGGGCTGGTCACCCGGCAGCGAGACGGTCGGGCGTGGCGCTACCTGCCGGCAGGGTCCCGCGAGGAGCTGACGGCCGCAACCGTGAGACGAACGCTGGACGACATGGAGGTGACCGATCGGCGGGCGGCCCTGCTGCACTTCCTTGACGGCGCCACAGAGGACGAACTCGCTGACCTCAAGGCCGCTCTGGACGAGTTGGTCAGCCGTCCCCGCATTGCCCTAAGACGTCCTCGGCTACGCCGTGGGTCTGGCAGCAAAGACTCCGCCGGGCCGGCGGCCGAGCCCGCGTGACCGCGCCGAACCCGCGTGGCCGATCGGGCGAAATGCCAACCGGTTGCCTTCGACCAATGACACACTGGGGCTCGTGATCGCGCTAGCACTCGTCGTGGTCGCCGTCCTTCTCGCTGGACCGGCCCCCCGGGTGATGGCCCGGCTGCCAGCGTTGCGCCGATCTCCTCGGGCTGCACTGCTCGCCTGGCAAGCGGTCACCTTGGCCGCGATCCTGGCCGCCTTGGCTGCTGCACCGGCCACCTTGCCGATCGTCCTTGTCGACGGACAGGCTGTTTGGCAGCACGTCGTGCTCATCATGATCGCCGGTGCGGTGAGCCTCATCGTGCTCGTTCGGTTCCTCGTGGCCGGTCATCGCATCGGGACACGCATGCGCGAGTTGCGGGAGCGTCACCGTGAACTGGTCGACATCATCGCCGAGCAGGACGTGCGGCATCCGACCCTGCGAATCCTCGAGCACCCCGCCCCGACCGCCTACTGCCTGCCCGGACACCGCCGCGGTCGCGTGGTCGTCTCCCGCGGGGTTCTACTCGCCCTGAGCGCCCCTGAGTTGGGTGCGGTGCTGGCGCACGAGCAGGCGCACCTACGCGCCCGGCACGACCTGCTGATCGAGTTCTTCTCGGTCATCCACGAGACCGTACCGGAGGGATTGCGCGCGACCGCCGCCATGAGCGAAGTCCGCCTGCTGGCGGAGGTTCTGGCCGATCGACAGGCGGCCAGCCGGGTGGGAGTGAGCCCCACGGTGCGGGCCCTGGGCGTGCTGTCCGCCGGCCCTGCCCCGGAAGCCTCGCTGAGCGTCAGCGCCACCGCGACGGCCCCGATCCGGATCCGGTTGCTCCAGGACGGTCCCTCGCCACGTCGCCTCACTGGTGCCATCTATACCTATGCCGCGCTTGTCCTCGGCTTACCCATCGGGCTTGCCCTCTTGGCCATCGCCACGTAGCCGTCGCCACAATCGTCACCGCGGGCGTCAACACGGCCAGTGCCGATGTCCTGGCCGAGCCGATGTCCTGGCCGAGCGGAGAGGACTGAACTACGGCGTGGGGCGTCTGCGCGGGAGTCCGATGCTCACCACGGCCCTTCCGGAACGGCGGGTAGAGGGACCAGCGGCGCCGCATCCGGCTCCTCCGCTCGCCGAACCCGACGCGCAGCTGCCGCAACCGGAGGGGGGGCATCCGATGGTCAACTCCGTGGCCTCCAGGTAACCCATCCGGACGAGCTGATCGGCCGCCGCCGAGACGACATCACGGGCCAGTCCCGTGCGAGTCACCACGTCCTGAAACGTGCGCGCACCCGCGTGGAATGCCTGCAATACCGCCGTCGCCGTTCCGGTCACCAAAGAAGTGATCCCACCTGAAAGACGATGACCGCAAGCATCCAAGCCACAGCGAGTTGAACTGCCAGGCCGAACAACGTCCAGCGCAGACCAAGCTCGTGCCGCTGGGTGGCCAAGGTCGCTACGCACGGCGTGTACGCCAGCAGGAACACCATGAAGGCGACCACGGCGACCGTCGTATGCCCGCCGGACGCCGCCGCAAAGGACTCGGTGAGCTGGTGTCCCAGCGCCCCTGACGGACCCGTTGAGGTCGGCTCTGCCAGGGCGAACGTCTGCGCCCAGGAAGAAATCACGGCTTCCTTGGCAACAAACCCGACGATGAGGGCCGACGCGAGTTGCCAAGAACCGAAGCCCGCCGGAGCGAGCACGGGGGCGACGAAGCCCGCAATCCCCGCATACAGGCTGTCGGCCACCAAGACGTGACCGAACGACCCGCTCGACCCCAGTTTGGGCATCGACTGCATGAACCAGACCACCGTGACGGTGGCCACGATGATGCCCGAGGCAGTCCGCAAGAACCCGCGCAGCCGCAGCCACATGACCGACAGGGACAGACGGGCGGTCGGCCGCTGATATGGCGGCAGGTCAATGACCAGCGGGTCCCCGCCGAGGCTGCGCCACAAGGTCGAACGCAGCCCAAGCCCGACAAGCACGACCAACGCGATAGAGGTGAGGTACATGGCGAAGACCACCGTCCCGGCATACCGGGGAAAAAAGGTCGTCGCCAACAGGACAAACACGGTCAGGCGGGCCGTGCAGGCGGTGAATGGAACGAGCAACGCGGTGAGGATGCGCTGTCGGGCCTGCGGGAGGATCCTGGTGGCCGAGATAGCCGGAACATTGCACCCGAACCCCACCACGAGCGGCAGGAAGGCCCGTCCCGGCAAGCCCATCCGAGCCATGAGCCGGTCGGTCACCACTGCAGCCCGCGCCAGGTAGCCCGAGTCCTCCAAGAGCGCCAAGAGCAGAAACATCACTGCCATGAGCGGGACGAAGGTCAACAGCATGCCCACCCCGGCGATGAGGCCTTGGACGACAAACCCCTCAACCCAGGTCCCGCCCAGGCCGAGCCCGTCGAGCAGGTGTCGTGCCCCATCGGAAGCCGGACCGGCGAACAACCGATCCAGGCCGTCCTGCAGCGGCGCGGCCACGGTGGTGGTGAGTTGGAAGACCGCCCACATCACCGCCAGGAACACGATCGGTCCGAGGACCGGGGCGAGAACGACCGCATCGATCCGATCACTCCACGAGCGCCGGTCCTCACCGGTATGCCGAGCTCCGGCGGAGACCACCTGCTCGATCCAGGCAAACCGTTCGTCGGCCAGGGCGAGATCGTCGGCTTCGCCGGCCAGCCCGGAGGCAGCGGGGTCCTGCGCTCGGGCGTGCAGGTGCCCGCGCAGCTCAATCGCCTGGGTCACAGCGCGGTCGAGCTGTTCGTGCCCGCGTCGCCGACGCGGGTCAAGGACGACCACCGGCGCCCCGACCGCCTCGGCCAGAGCCGGTCCGTCCACGTGAATACCCCGACGAGCCGCAACATCGACCATGGTGACGGCGACGACGATGGGCAGATCCGTTTCCCGGACCTGGGCGACGAGGTAGAGCGACCGAGCCAGCTGGGCCGCGCTGACCACGACGAGCACGGCGTCAGGGCGATGTTGTCCGTTCTCCCCCCGGATAACGTCCGAAGTCAGCGCCTCGTCCGGACTCATCGGGTCCAAGGAGTAGGCGCCGGGAAGATCCACCACGTTGACCGGTTCACCGGCAAGGCGCCACGCCCCACGGCCGACACCGACGGTCGTTCCGGGCCAATTCCCCACTGTTCGACGGGCCCCGGTGAGCGCGTTGAACAGGGTGGATTTGCCGACGTTCGGGGCGCCGGCAAGGGCGATGGTCGCCGCTCCGACGGGCGCGGCCGGGGCGGCCTTTCCGTCGTGGCAGGAGGCGTCATCGGTGGAGGCGACC
This sequence comes from Nostocoides sp., assembly GCA_047974805.1. Lineage (GTDB taxonomy): Bacteria > Actinomycetota > Actinomycetes > Actinomycetales > Dermatophilaceae > JAJXUB01. The sequence continues at coordinate 44,004 of JBKECS010000035.1, forward strand.
CCGCCGATGTTGCTGACCGTCATTCCGGTTCCCGACCGTCGGTCACATCTTCTGGTTGGTCACCGGCGGGATCGTTCTCGGCCACCGCAACGGCCTCGCACTCGATAGCGCGCAGCACCTGACGCCCAAGGGCGATCCGGGTCCCGGCAACGTCGAGCACACGCCCTCCCCCGATCGTGCCCCGCAAGCACGTCACCGTCGCCCCGCGCCGCAAACCGAGCTCGGCCAACCGCCGCCGCAGATCGTCGTGGACGGACACGCCGAGCATGAGGGCGGACTCCCGCAACGGTATTCGGTCGAGGGTCGTCACCACGAAGCGAGCATACGACGAGAAGTTAGGTTTGCCTAACGTTGCATCATGCTGGACAAAAGGGCCTTGTGGCCTGGCCAGAACGTGGGAAGATCCTAAGTATCACCGACCTGGCGCGGGGGCCACGATTCGACAAGGAGGTGGCGCACCAGATGGGTGCCGATCTTGCTTTGCCCCGCGTGGTCTTTGTGACCGGGACGACCATCAGGGTCGGGAAGACGACCGCCGTGGCTGCCCTGGCTTCGATCCTTCGTCGACGCGGCCTGCAAGTCGCCGCCGTCAAGCTCATCCAGCCTGCCTTGGAGAACGGGCGCACATCGGACCCCACCTGGGTCCGGGACATGGCTGGCGATGTCGATGCCGAGGTCTTCTACACGTTGCCGGTGGTGATGGGTCCCGCCCCTGCGGCCCGCATGCTCGGCTTGGAACTGCCCCTGGTGGCCAGCCACGCGAAACGGATCACGGCGCTGGCCGAGAGCCACGACGTCGTGCTCGTCGAGGGCTCCGGCGGCTTGCTGGTCCGGTTGGACGGTGCCGGCGGGACCATCGCCGACCTCGCCATGGTGCTGCGCTATAAGGGGATCAGCGCCGGCTTCATCGTCGTCGCCACTGTGGAGCCGGGCATGCTCAACCTCGCGGCCCTGACCGCCGAAGCGCTGGAGCAACGCGGCCTTCCGCTGCTCGGGGTCATCCTGGCCCACTGGCCGGACGCTCCGAGCATGCTGGAGGAGGCCAATCGGGCGGATGTTCCCGAGGCGGCCGGTGGGCAGCTCCTTGGCGTTCTTCCAGTCGGCATCGGCGAACTGTCACCTGCCGACTTCGCCGAGGCCGCCCGGCGTGCGCTCATGGGCGTGTGAGGGCGCCGACCCAGACTCGTGCCTGGCACGCAGGATCGGTCAGGGAGCGAACGAACCCGTCGGGGCCGGCGTAGCAATGGGAGAATCCCGCTGTGCCTGATCTTGCCGACATCACCCCACCCATCGCGCTCGGGGCCCTGGACGGCCGCTACCGCGACGCCACGGCGCCACTGGTGGACTATCTCTCCGAACCGGCCCTCAATCGGGCTCGCATCCATGTGGAGATCGAGTGGCTGGTTCACCTCACCGACGCCCATGCCATCCCCGACGTCCGCGACCTGAGCGAGCCGGAGAAGCGTGCACTGCGAGCAGTCCCCCAGGCCTTCGGCGCGGCTGACATCGACGAACTCGCCCACACCGAGCGAGTGACCCAGCACGACGTCAAGGCCGTGGAGTACTACGTGAAGCAGCGGCTGTCCCAGATCGCCCCGGCGGATCACGGATTGATCGAGCTGGTCCACTTTGCCTGCACATCGGAGGACATCAACAACCTCAGCTACGCCCTCATGGTGCGCGGCGCGGTCCACAACGTGTGGCTTCCGGCGGCAACGACGCTGGTCGAGCAGGTGAGCCAGCTGGCCCGCGACCTACGCGAGGTGCCGATGCTCTCGCATACGCATGGACAGCCGGCGACCCCGAGCACGATGGGTAAGGAGTTGGCTGTCCTGGCCCACCGGATGCAGCGGCAGGTGCGCCGGATCACCGCCGACGAATACCTCGGCAAGTTCAACGGCGCGACCGGGACGTTCGGCGCCCATGTGGTGGCTGCTCCGGGCGCGGACTGGATCGGCATCAGCCGCTCCTTCGTCGAGGGCCTCGGCCTGACCTGGAACCCGTTGACCACCCAGATCGAGAGCCACGACTGGCAGGCGGAGCTGTATGCCGACATCGCCCGGTTCAACCGGGTCCTGCACAACCTGTGCACCGATGTCTGGACCTATATTTCGTTGGGCTATTTCGCCCAAGTGCGAGGCCAGGGCACCGTCGGCTCCAGCACGATGCCGCACAAGGTCAACCCGATTCGGTTCGAGAACGCCGAGGCCAACCTCGAGGTCGCCAACGCCCTGCTGGATGTGCTCGGCACCACCTTGGTCACCTCGCGGCTCCAGCGGGACCTGACCGACTCCTCGATGCAACGCAACATCGGCAGCGCGTTGGGTCATTCGGTGCTGGCCATGGCCAACGTGACCCGCGGGCTGGCCGGCCTGGACGCCGTGCCGGACGCCATGGCCGCCGACCTGGACGCCAATTGGGAGGTGCTGGGCGAGCCGGTCCAGTCCACTATGCGCGCCCTCGGCGCACGAGGTGTTCCCGACATGGACGAGCCCTATGAACGGCTCAAGGAGTTGACCCGTGGACGCCGGATCGGTCATGAGGATCTTGTTGCCTTCATCGACTCCCTCGGGCTGCCCGAAGCGGAGCAGGACCGGTTGAGGGAGCTGACCCCGGCCACCTATACCGGTCTGGCCGACCGGCTCGTCGACTACCTCGACCCCGCCTCGGACTAGTCGCCTGGCGCTGTGCGGGCTAGTCCTGGAACCCCGAGCATCCTCAGGACTGCGTGACGGGTCATCGGGGCTAAATGGTGACGTAGCCGTCGGGAGTGGAGAAGGTCACCGACAACAACCCCGGCTGCCCGTGCGGAGCGACGAAGTCGAACTCGATGCTCGGCGAGATCTTGGCCTCCGGACGCCCGAGCCATTCCTTGACCCGGGCGAGGTCCCCGGCGAAGCGCAGCGTGCGGAGCCGGGTATCACTTGCCCCACCGAGGCTGGGGTGCTCGATGCCGTCGCCCCATTCGACGAAGAACGGCAACTGTGGATCAGCCTGTAGCCCCTTGATGCCCAACTGCCGCCAGGTCAGCTCGACACCGTCGGGACGGTAGCGATTGCCGGCGACTGACTTACGGCCGAGCCGGGCCTCGTGTGCGGCCATGTCGTTGACCGCGAGTACCCATCCGAGCCATCCACCACCGGACTCCGAACGAGCCCGCACGATCTGACCGAACGGCTGTTGATACGACGCCGGGTGTTCGAGCACCTCGACAACCTCGACATACCGCGAGTCCATCAGCGGCAGGATGATATTCCGGGTGCCGAAGCGGGGATGATTCCCCCCGTCGACCGGTTCGACACCGATCAACTTGCCCAGTCGGTCAGCGGTGGCCTTCGCCCCATCGTGCTCTGCGGCGTACACGACATGGTCAACTCGCATACGGTCATCGTGGCACAGGTTGCGGGGTGCTCTTGACCACGGGGCGGCCCGACGCCGGCCTCAGCAGGTGATGGTTCGTTGCCTAACGGCCTCATACGTCACGATGGCCGCACTGGTTGCAACATTGAGGGAATTCACGACGCCCGCCATGGGGATGCGGACCGCAACGGCTGCGTGGTCGAGGAACGGCCGGGTCAACCCGTCCCGCTCCGTACCGACCGCAATGGCCACGTTTCCGGTGTAGTCCACCTCGGTATGACGCACCTCGGTGACCGGAGTGGTCGCCACCAGCCGCATCCCCCGACCGGCCACCCAGGCGAGCACCTCGGCCCGCGTTCCGGTGGCCAACGGCAGCGAAAAAACGCACCCCTTGCTGGACCGGATGACGTTGGGATTTCCCCAGTCAGACACCGGGTCCGCGGCGATGACCGCGGCGACACCGGCGGCGTCCGCGGTGCGCAGGATGGCCCCAAGGTTGCCCGGCTTCTCCACCGCCTCGCAGATCAGCACGAGTGCATCCTCCGGGACCTCCAGATCCGCCACCGCGATCCCCGGAGCGGGCAGGACGGCGAGGAAACCGTCCGGGCCCTGACGGTAGGCGACTCGTTCAAAGGCCGGGCGCGCCACCGAGAACGTCGCACTCCCCAGGGACCGGCACCGCTGCACCAGGTCCAGCTGACGCGGTGGGTCGACCATGAGGTCCGGGCAATAGAACAGGGTCATCGGGGCGATCCCAGAGGTCACTGCGAGGTCGAGCTCGTCATAACCGTCCACAACCACGGTTCCTGAGCGCTCTCGCGCCCGGCGGTTGCGAAGGTGGACGACGGCTTTGAGCCGCGGATTGGTCGGGGAGGTCAGCTGCAGGTCGGCCATGGCCGGACCAGCATGGCAGGTCCGGCCATGAATTGGCCGACAGGGTCAGGAGCGGCGACGAACCTTGACTACGATCGTCAATGTGGCACGCATGTGGGGGTGGCTAACCGGTTGGGTTGCCGCGCGCCCCCTCCGTCACCTGCTGTATGCCGCCGCCGCACTCGTCCTTGTCATCAGCGCCCCGTTCGGAGGATTGGCCAAAGCATCCGGCGCAGATCAGCCAACGGACGGCATACCTTCGGTGGCGGTCGGAGCCGAAGTGGATGCCACCCCCCTCCGGATCAGCGTGACCAAGGCGGTGGTGACCGCCCAGCCAGGCGGCACCCTTCCCGAGGCCACCGGGGGCAGCACCTACCTTCTCGTCGGGGTCGAGATCTCAACCACGGACTCGGAGACCAACTTCGGGGCGGTCGACGCCCTCCGCCTGCGCGATGTCGGTCAGCTGACCTCTTCGTCGCTCAGCGACCCGACCAAGGTCGTTCCCGACGAGGAGGCCAAAGCCGGCGTGTACGTCGTCAAGGACGGCAGTCGCCTCGGTGGCCTCGGGCCGGGGTTGACCTTCAAAGCGGCGTATGTGTTCTCGCGGGCCTCCGCGAAGGATCTGCCGGAGAACATCACCGTCGTGCTGTATCGGCATACCTACCGCGCCCACCGAGGCACCGGGCAGATGGGCTGGTTCGATCCCACCCCGGTCGCCGAAGTGACCGTGCCGCTGGCCCATCCGACGCCCCAACCCAGTTCAACGAGTACGGCGGGCACCTCATGAGCGCGACCGGACTGACCCGGCAACGCGTGAGCACAGGCGCGATCTGGCTCATTGCTATCGCCGCCTTGGCCGCGGGCCGCCTGGTGACCGACCACCTGCCCAATCCGGACACGCGCGCCACCGCGCCGTTCGTCGTCACGGCCGGACTCGGACAGAGCGCATCAATGCGCAGCGGCGACCTGGCCGTCACCGAGGTCACTGCCGCCCCCACGCTCAGCACCCTTAACGGAACGCTGCAGTCCCCAGGGTTGTTCGTCCGAGTGACCTACCGCTTCACCCCCAACAACGAATCCGGCCAACTGCTCTCCACCACCGTGTCGGCCGCCAACGGGTGGTCGTGGTCGAGCGGTATCGGGGAGCGGGTTCCGCGACGCTGCGCGACCGCCCCCCCGGGAGTGCCGGCCGAATGTGCCTTCATTGTCGAAGCCCCCGCCGACCGTCTGGTCGGCGCACATGCGGTGTTCGCGGCGAACCCCGACAACGCCGACTATGACTCCCAGGCTGACATCGACTTGGGGATCTCCCCCGAGGACATCGCCACGTGGCGAGCCGCCACCAAAGCCATCACCCTGCCGGAACCGACGCTCGGTGACGCCTCATGACCTGGTGGCGGCGCAACCGGTGGGGGGTGATCTTGGTCCTTCCCGCGCTCGCCCTGGCCGTCATTGCCTCGGCCTACCGGCTCCAATTGTTCTGGTGGGACTACGCGCCGCACCAAGCCACCCCCGGGCTCCTCGGGCAGCCGGTGACGTTCCGGGAACACGAGGACTCCGACCGCTACCCCTACGACCTCGACCTGACCATGACAGTCACCCAGGTCGCCCGGGTGGAGCGGCCCGAAGGGACCATCCGACCGTGGACGTGGCCGACCCCAAGCGGAGCGGGCTGGTGGCGGGTCGATCTGCACATGGTGGTCGATCCAACCACCCCGTTGGCCGGCTGCCAGCTGAGGTTGGTGGACGCCGGGGGCGCCTGGACCTCCTACGAGAACACCTTCCCTGGGGCACAAAACACGCTGCCTTCGCTCCCGTGCGCACCCCAAGGCACGCCGGGACCGTGGTCGGCATCGCCTGCTGACCTGGCCGAGGCCGCGAAGGAACCTCGCCCGGCCAGCTACGACGTGCCGGTGTATTTTCTGACCGCCGCCGACTTCCAGCCTCGCGAAGTGTGGCTGTGGTTCTCGACGCCCCGCTATATCGCGGTCTCGATACCCACCGGCTGAGCCGGGGCCTTCTCCGTCACGTTCCCCGGCTCGATCTCGGCCGGTGTGCCCGCGGGCTCGCTTTCCGCCGGTTGGGCACTATCGGTGCTGTCATCCGGCCGCCGGGCACCAACAAGACGGTTAATCGCCGCAGCCATGAGGACGATCGCCGCCAAGGTGTAGACGGTCCGCGGCAACACCTCGAGGATGGGGGCCAACGGGAAGCTGTCGTCGGGCGACATGGGCCCGGTGACCGCCCGCACACCCAGCCAGGTGAGTAGCTGGAATTGACCGGCCGCGACAAAGACCAGGCAGAACAGCAGCATCGGCACCAGCCCTGCCGTGGCGAGCAACCGCAGGCCCCCGATGAGGTCGGAGAACCGGTTCGTTATTCCGGTCACTGCGCTGGTCACCGAGCTGCGCACCCCGGACGGCAAACGGGTCAACCGTCGCTCCGCCTGTCGGGTCACCACGTTCGGGTTCAGGTCCGGGAGGGTGTGCCCCACGGCAACAGCACCAACGGCCAACCAAGCCAGTGGGATGAGAATGACCGCACCAATGTCGTCCACCGCGCCGGCCAACCAGCCGGTCACCGACTCCACTGGTCCGGTCAACGGCCCCAACCAACCGAGCACCGTATGCCACAGGTCGAGAAACCAGGTGACCAACGCCCGGCTGGTGATCCACGCCCAGATCCCATCGAGCCAATGAGAAGCCTTCGTGGCGAACAGGGTCACCCAGGTCACTTCGAGCCAGGCCGCGAACAGCCCCCACCCGGTATTGCGATCTGCCAGCTGGAACCGGCCGAGCAGCCACCGCAGCCCGAAGGCCACCGCGATGATCACCCATAAGGTCCGCTCGTCGGCGATGGTCGTCACGGACAGGTCACCGGTCACTCCGGCAAAGGGGTTCGAGGCGTTCCAGAGCTGATCCATGTTCGCGCCGTAGAGCCACACGTTGCGGTCCTGGACCAAGTATCCCTGGCCTGCGTAGACCGCGAGGAAGGGGATGATCGTGCCGGCCAACAGCGCGAGCCGGTCATCGATCACAGCGCGTAGCCGCCTCCGTTTGCCAGCCCGTGCCCGGCGGCTCGCCCTGGTCTCCTGGTCACCGACCGGGTTAGTCGGGACCGCCGCCGGCGGTGCAAGGTCCACATGAGACATCGAGTCCGCGAGGGTACGAAGCATGAGAATCATCGCAGTCAACATGGCCAACGGCGCCAACGGCACGAGCAGGGCGCCGAAGAAGTGCGCATGAGGCGAGAGCAGAATCGCCGCCCACAACACCGCGTTGCGCACCGCATACCCAAGCAAGAACAGCACCGCGAGCACCGGCCAGTGACGGACCAGGAGCCGCCATGCATCGATCAGCACGCTGACCGCACCGCTGAGCACTCGCGCTAGCACCCCCATAGTCCCAGACCCTACTGGGCCAACAGACTGGACATCACCGGAACCAACCCGTTGCTGTCCACGGTGTCAGCCACCTCGTCGGCGACGTCCTGGACCTCCTGCGGCGCATTGCCCATGGCAACGCCGCGGGCCGCCCACCGGAGCATCTCGATGTCGTTGCGCTGGTCACCCACCGCCACGGTCAGCGCCGGTTCAACCCCGAGCCGACGACGAATCAACTCCAGCGCGCTGGCCTTGGACACACCTTCGGGCGCAATGTCGAGCCAGGCGGAGTACCCGATGGCGTAGCTGACCCCGTGAAGGCCGATCCGTTCGGCCAGGTGCAGCACGTCGTCACTGGTTCCCTGCGGCGCATAGAACGTCACCCGAGTGGTCGGCTCGCTGACCAGTTCCTCCGGCCCGACAACCCGTTGAGACATCAGCTCGGCGTCCGGGAACACCGCAGAAACCTTGAAGCTCGCCTGTTCGTCACGCAGCTCCTCCACAGCGATCAAGGCGGTCGGCCACGCCGCCCGGAGCACGGTCACGGCGGGGGCTGGATCGAACGTCACTGCCTCGGCCACGCTGTAACCCAGCGGCGTCTGCGGGTCCAACGCCAAGGTGACCGCGCCGTTGGAACACACCGCGAACCCCCGGCTAAGACCGAGCCGGTCGAGTATGGGCGTGGTGGCCGAGATGGAGCGGCCGGTGGCGATGACGACATGATGGCCGGCGTCGGCCACGGAAGCGACCGCGTCCCGGACCGGGTCGGTCAGGGCCCCATCGAAGTCAACCAGCGTTCCGTCGATATCGAGGGCGACCAGGCAGGAAGAGGCAGTCCGCATACGGAAAAGCTACCGGTCGGACAAGGCGATCATCCTCTCCCACCAGGCCACCCGCATAAGGGTCGGCCGCCGAGGCTCCAGCCAGCCGGTCAAACGTCGTGGTAGCTCACCCAGGTGGGCGGAGCACGTCCGCGCCGAGGTGCGCACGCAGGGCGGAGGGCACGACGATCGAACCGTCGGCCTGCTGATGGTTCTCCAGAATCGCGACCAACCAGCGGGTCGTGGCCAGCGTGCCGTTGAGGGTGGCGGCAACCTCGTTCTTGCCGCCAGCGCCCTTGAACCGGGTGTTCAGCCGGCGGGCTTGGAAGGTGGTGCAGTTGCTCGTCGAGGTCAGCTCCCGGTAGCGGCCCTGGCTGGGCACCCACGCCTCGCAGTCGAACTTCCGCGCGGCGGGGTGACCGAGGTCTCCCGCCGCAGTATCGATGACCCGATAGGGCACCTCGATCTTGGCGAGCATCTCCTCCTCCCAGGCCAGCAGCCGATCATGTTCGGCCGATGCCTGCGCCGGGTCGCAATAGACGAACATCTCGATCTTGTTGAACTGGTGCACCCGGATGATGCCGCGGGTGTCCTTGCCGTAGGAGCCGGCCTCACGGCGATAGCAGCTGGACGAGCCGGCATACCGCAACGGCCCGGCGGACAAGTCGATGACCTCATCGGCGTGGTACCCGGCCAACGCCACTTCCGAGGTCCCAGTGAGCCACAGATCATCCGCCTCGAGCCGATACACCTCCTCGGCGTGCGCGTCGATGAACCCAGCTCCGGCGATGACGTCCGTCTTGACCAGGGTCGGGGTGATCATCGGGATGAGCCCGTACTGCACGGCCTGCTTCATGGCCACGTCCAGCAGGGACATCTCCAGGCGGGCGCCCCATCCCTTGAGGAAATAGAACCGGGCGCCGGACACTTTGGCGCCGCGGGCCATGTCCAGGGCGGCCAGCCCCTCGGCAAGGTCCAGATGGTCACGCGGGGTAAACCCCTCGGCGTCGAAATCCCGCGGGGCCCCGACCTCCTTCAGAACGACGAAGTCGTCTTCCCCGCCGCTGGGCACGCCCGGCTCGATGAGGTTGCCAACAGCCCGGATGAGCGCATCGAACTCCGCCCTCGCCGCGTCCGCCTGCCCCTGGAGCGCCTTGACCTGCTCGGCCAGGGACTTGGTCGTGGCCAACAACGCGTGCTTCTCGTCGCCCTGGGCCTTGGCGACGTCCCGGCCGATGGCCTTCTGCTGAGCCCGCAGCCCCTCGAACGCGGTGAGCGCGGCACGGTGCCGCTCATCCGCGTCGAGGATCGCGTCGACGATCCCGTCGTCCTCCCCTCGGGCTCGCTGGCTGGCCCGCACGAGCTCCGGGTCATCCCGAAGCAGCTTGATGTCGATCACCGGATCAGGCTACCGAGGCGGCGCCTGGGCCGGCGATCGGATATCACCCGCGGTGATCCTCCGGGGTCACGCCGGCGCCGACATCCCACGCGTGATGTACCAGGTCGTGCAGGGCATATTGACCGAGCGTGGCCACGGTGAAGGTGGACCCGTTGCTGCGCCGACCGCGCCGCCCCCACGTCGGGCCGTCGACGGCGGCATACGCAGCGGCGAGGGCCGCTGCTGCTGCGCTGATTTCGGCAGCCACCTGCTCCGGCACAGCCTGGTCATAGTGATCCCGGATCGCCGCCTCGTCCTGGTCCCAGTTGGCGAACAGGGGGTCATCCTCGTCCAGCAGGAGGGCCAGCCGCGCGTCGAACACCCGGCAGACGTCCCGCACGTGGCAGGCATACTCCAGCGGCGACCAGATCTGCGGTTGGGGACGGTTGCGAACGCCCGGATCAGCGAGCACCTGCGCCCACGGCGCAGTCGCCGTACGGATCCATCCAGAGATGCTCTCCACTGGAACCTCGCCCGCCGCGAAACCGCAGTCAGGGCATCGGCTCGACAGTGTCCACGTCCAATCATTCTCGTCCGTGGCGGTCTCGACCGCGTCGTCATAGACCCCGCCTGTCGACCTATTCTGGGCGGGGCCGGCGTCCGGCACCTCGCCGCTGTCCTCGTTGCGCATTGCACCAGTATGCGGGGCGTCAGGTAGCCTCACCGCGTGGCTGAGCGTCCCGAGGTGTGGATTGCGATCTCGCTTTTTGTCCTCGCGGTGATCCTCTTCTTCGTCGGTCGCCTGATCTCGGGCGCGCATCCCGGCACGGGTCGGGGGCGGCACGAACGAGCCGACCGACCCAGCCGGAACTCCTTCCGCCCCGAGGAAGCCCCGGCTCCGCCAAAGCGTCGCCTCGTCGTCGTGGTTAACCCGACCAAGCTGGAGCGCATCGAGTCGACCACCGCCCAGATCCGTTGGGTCACCGACGCGCTGGATTGGGAACTCGACGTGGTCGAGACGACCGTCGAGCACACCGGTGAGGCCCAGGCCCGCTCCGCCGTCGCGTCCGGCGCTGACGTGGTGGCGGCCATGGGCGGCGACGGCACCGTGCGCGCCGTGGCTACCGGACTGGCCGGCACGAACACCCCCATGGGCATCATCCCGGCCGGCACCGGCAACCTGCTCTTCCGCAACCTCGGCATGGACATCTCCACACTAGAATCCGCCGTTCGAGTCGCCCTGACCGGAGAGAACCACCACATCGACGTGGCCGCCGTGCGTCTTGACCCGCCCTCGGCCGAGCCCGACAGCGAACCCTCCCCCGAGGCGGAGACACCCGCAGACCCGGGCAGCGAACCCCCCGCCGAAACCGCGCCCGGGCCGGAGGCGGGGTCGGACCCCACTGAACACTCGGCGGTCGGCCCGTCGACGCCGCAGCCATCACCGTCACCGGATGGACAGCACATCTTCCTGGTTATGGCCGGGATGGGCTTTGACGCGTCAGTGATCGGCGACGCCGACGAGGACCTGAAGGCCAAGATGGGCTGGCCGGCCTATGTCGTCGCCGGCGTGCGCAACCTCGTCGGTGAACGTTTCCGGGTGAGCGTCACCCCCGAGGGGATGGCCCCGATCCAACACCGCGCCCGGACCGTCATGATCGGCAACTGTGGGCGGTTGATCGCCGGGATAGTCCTCATGCCCGATGCCAAGGTGGACGATGGGCTCCTGGATGCGGTGGTCGTCGCGCCGAAGTCCCTGCCCGGCTGGGTCGGTGTCACCAGCACCGTCCTGCGCCGCGGCAAACGCAGCACGTCGGCCTTCGATCGCTACACCTCCCCGGCCTTCACCATCACCGCCGACGGCCCACAGGAGGTCCAGCTCGACGGCGACCACATCGGCACAGCCACGTCCTTGCAGGTCCAGGCTTGGCCGCGGGCGCTGATCCTGCGACTGCCTTCCGGCGCGGTCCGTCAGGCCAGCGCGCCGGCCAACTGACGGCCACGCCGGCCCTATGGCGGGCACGGAACCTATGCCTCACGACCGCACGGACACTTACGACCGCAGGTCGTCCAGCCACGCCCGGGCAGCGGTGAAATCGGCGTTGGTGGTCAGCGGGGCGACATTGGCGGATTGGCCGTCGGCGCGGGCATACGACCCGAGGAAGACGACATCGGCGCAGACGCGTTTGAGACCCATCAGCGCCTCGGCCACCCGTTCATCGTCCAGGTGCCCCTCGCAGTCGATGGAGAAGCAGTAGGACCCCATGGACTGTTTCGTCGGCCGGGACTCCAGACGGTTGATGTTGATCCCACGCGTGGCGAACTGCTCCAGGAACTCCAGCAGTCCACCAGCCCGATCCTGACGCTGGTAGATGACCAGCGTGGTCTTGTCCGCTCCGGTCCGTTCGGGCAAGGTGCCCGGACGAGCAACCAGGACGAACCGGGTCACCGCGCCGCGGATGTCGCCGATGTCCTCCGCGAGGATCGCCAAGTCGTGGTTGCTCGCGGCGACTGGGGCGCACACCGCCGCCTGGTAGTTCGCCTGCCCGCGATGCTCTACCGCCAGTCCCTCGGCCGCCGCAGCGGTGGAGAGGGTCGGCACGTAGGTCGCCTCCGGCAAATGCGTGGCCATCCAACCGCGCACCTGCGCCCAGCCGTGGCTGTGGGTGCCCACCGCAGTCACGTCCGCCAGGGTGGTCCCAGGCACGCCGGCCAGAACGAAGGTGATCGGGACGAGGACCTCGCCGATGACGACGAGCGGATCCCCGACCGCCAACGCATCGAGCGTCGCGCTGACCCCACCTTCGACGGAGTTCTCGATCGGCACCATCCCGGCGTCGATCTCCCCCAACCGCACCGCCGCCAAGGTCGCATCGACCGACGCATACGCGGTTCGCGGGGCACCCGCAGCGGGGGCCCAACCGTTCAGGGCCATTTCGGTAAACGTGCCGGCCGGGCCGAAGAAGCCATACGTGGTCATGGGGCACTCACCGAACCGGCGTTAACGCTGCTGGACACGTTTGGCATGGTACGGGCCGAGGTGCCGTTGGGCTCGGCAGGGTCGATCCCTGGGCGCCACCGGTCGGCCGCTGGGCGCCACCGTCCGGCCGCTAGCCGCCACAGCATGGCTAGGGCGAGCAGCGCACCGCAGCAGTCGATGTTCTGCAACACCCGGCCCAGCACCACCCACGGCGCCCCCTGCGCCACCAACGAAATCCCCCACCACGGTCCCCGGCACAGGAACCAGATGGTCATGATGGCGGCATACCGGGTGCCGGCGTTGTCCGGGCCGGCAAACGTCGCCCGCCACCAGGATTCGATGTCCGGCCATGGCTTGGCCAGGTGATCCGGTCCGCGCCCGAGCAGTGCCGGGATGATGACGATCATCCATTGGTAATGGTGGATCCAGGACACCGGCGAGACCAAGAGGGCGATCAGGCCGACGGTGGCTACCTGACCGACCCAGTCGCCGAGCAGGTAGTAGCGCCGGGCGAGGGTGAATCCGACCCAGGCGACCAGCAACGCAAGGAGGAGCCAGATCGCTGTCCCGGGCAGACCGTCCGGCCCGATCCTCAGCAACACCCCGCGCATGCTTTGGTTCGACGTCCCCCGATTCGGACCGAGACGGGACGGGTCCTGCAGGACGCCACCCCAGAACGCGAACGATGCCGCGGGCAGGACGAGCCAGGCGAACACCGTGGCGCCGGCGGCGGTGGCCGTGGCGGTGATCGCCGCCCGCCACCGGCGGCAGATGAGGAAGTGAACGATGAACACGGCGGGGGTGAGTTTGATCGCCGTGGCAAACCCGACGAGCATGCCCACCGGAAGCCGCCGCACCCATCGCGGCCGGGCTAAATCGAGGACGACCGCCAGCACGAGGAAGGCATTGACCTGGCCGAACCTGACGCCATCACTGACCGGGTGCAGCCAAAGCATGGGCACGATGAGCAGCGCCCATGCCAGCGGGGCGAAGGACCCGGTGCGGCGGATGAATCGCTGCCCGGCCAGCCACACGGTGGCCGCGGTGGCGGTGACCTGAGCGATCGACCACAGCCAGCCGACCAGACCGAAGGGCATCAACGCCAACGGCACCGCGAGCAGGGCGGCGAACGGTGGATAGGTGAACGGCAGCAGTTGCGGCGCCTCGGTCATCGCCGCATAGACCGGGCGACCCACGAGCACGGATTCTCCAGCCATCCGGTAGACGGCGACGTCGACCTGCCACTGGTCGGCGGGCCAGAACACGAGGTATCGCGCCAGCACGGGCAGTGCGGCGAGCGCGATGAGCAGGATGGCGAGAGCCCATCGGGCCCGGCGGGAGAGTCGGGTCAGCGCGGGCACGCCCTCATTGTCTCCGACGTATGCCGTTCCCCCTGCCCGTCGAGGGGTCGTAACACGCGGCCACATCTGAGGTTTTCCAGCGTGTTGCGACCCCTGCCGTGGAGAGGATGCCCGGAGGAGGCGTCTCAGCGCAGCGTTGTCGTGGCGAGTTTCGCGCCGAAGGCGACGAAGACCGCGCCGACCGTGGCCGTACCCACACCGGCCGCCCGGCGATGCCGACGGAAGCGTGCGGCGAGAAACGAGCCGCCGAAGATCAGGCTGGAGAGATAGGCGACGCTCAGCACCTGCATGGTCAGCGCCAGGACAAGGAACGTCGCGACGGGGTGCGGATCGGTCGGAGTGACGAACTGGACGAAGAACGCCACGAAGAAGAGGATCGCCTTGGGATTGAGGACGCTGAGCACCAACGCGGTGAGGAACGGGCCACGTCCGGGATGCGCCGCCTGGGCCCGCTCGGCGATCTCCTCAGCCTTGGCCGCACCGAAGTCCGGGCCCGGGTCCGGCGCTGACACCCGATCCGGGGCCGCGTCCAGCACCATCGTCGGCTGACCTTCGCCGACGCCCGAGACGGCAGGCACACCCGGGGCGCCGGGGCCGGCCGGGACCGTTGACGCCGTAGACCGTTCGCGCAGGATGGCGATCCCGGAACGGACCAACCCGATGCCGATCCAGGCGAGGTAGCCGGCGCCGAGATATTTCACCACGTGGAACGCGCTGGGGTGGGACCGCAGCAGCGAGGCCGCGCCTCCAACGGAGGCCACCATGAGGACGAGATCGCCGAAGAAGACCCCGACGGCGGACCGGTAGCCGGCCCCGACACCATGACGGGCCGCCGTGGTGAGGACATACATGGAATTGGGCCCCGGGAGCAGGACGATGAGCGCCGCTCCCAGCACAAAGCCCCCATAGTTGGCCACACCGAGCACGACGCCGCTCCTCCTTGATCCTGGGCGAGGAATCCCCTCGCGTCGGCGAATCGTCGTCCGCCGATCCGGCGGCCGCTGCTGGGCCGATCGTAGTCTCGCTAGCCTTGCCTGCGTGAGCGCCATCCACCCCGTCGACCGACGGCGGAACATGTGGGCTGGGTGGATGATCCTCCTGGTTGCCGTGGCTGCCCTGCTCGTCAACGGCACCAGTGCGTATGCCGCAACCGCCGATGTCGCACACCGGTCCCCGGCGTATGCCGCCTCCGCGCCTACGCGCGCGGGCGTCACAGCAGACGCGCCACCGCCTGGCTCCACCATCGTCATCGGCACCGGCGGGTTGACCTGGTCGGATGTCTCCGAGCAGGTCACGCCCAGCCTGTGGGCCATCCTCGCTCGTGGTTCCACCGCGGCAATGACGATTCGTTCGGTGTGGACGAACACCTGCCCCGTCGACGGATGGCTGGGCTTGGGCAGCGGCGCACGAGCCGCCGCGCCATTGCCGGACGGGACAGTGAAGCGCACCACGAACGATCCGTGCCCGCCGATCTCCGGCGTCACCGACGGCACCATCACCGCATGGTCCTCCTACCAAGACGCAGCGGATGCCAACCGGTTCGAAGCCCATCTGGGCCTGATCGGTGATCAAGCGGCGAAGGCCGGGGTCTGTGTTCAAGGGATCGGACCCGGCGGCGCACTCGCCTCGGCGCGATCCGATGGGACCGTGCCGAAGGCATACGACGTCCCGGGTGGTTCCGGTGCCGGCTTGGATCCCAGCGAGGGCGCACGCCTGGAGACTTTGATTCGCGAGTGCCCGCTGACCGTCATCGACGTCGGATCACTGCGTGACCCAGCGGACGTGGCCCCTGGAGAACCGACCCAGGGAACTCGGGAGGAGCAACTCCGCGACATCGACGCCCGGATCGGCCGGATCGTCTCGGCCGCACCGGCCGGAAGCACTCTCTTGCTGGGAAGCCTGTCCGACGCGGGCCGGACCGAACGACTGCGTCTGGCGGCCGCGCTCGGGCCGGAGTTTTCCGCGGGATCCCTGGTCTCACCCTCCACCCGCCAGCCGGGGCTGGTCCAGGCTCAAGACCTGACCGTGACGGCCTTGTCCCTGGCCGGCATACCTGCGCCGATCGGCCTGGGCGGCGCCGTGCTCGGCAGCGAGCCGGCCGGAGCCGAGGCCGCGACGCGTTGGCAGGCGCTTGTCGACTATGACCAGGCCAGCCACGAGGTTCATTCCCTGGTACCGCCGTTCTTCAACGGCCTGGTGTATGCCCAGCTGGTCATCTACCTGATCGTCGCCTTGTTCTGGAAGGGTCGCATCGGGCGCGAGGAGACCAGACTGCGCTCTCTGGGGCTGGTCCGAGACGTCGCGGTGCTCGCAGCGTCGGTCCCGGTCTCGACTTTCCTGGCCAATCTCCTTCCCTGGTGGCGCACCGCAGCGCCCATGCTCGCCATCGTCGGGTCGGTGACCCTCTTCGCGGCGACGATCACGATCGTGGCCCTGGGTGGCCCGTGGCGCCGGACCCGCTTCGGCGCCATGCTTGTCGTCGGTCTGGCCACCATGGCCGTTCTCGCGATCGATGTCATGACCGGGTCCCGACTGCAGCTGTCCTCACTGATGGGGCTGCAACCAGTCATAGGCGGCCGGTATTACGGCATGGGCAACGTAACCTTCGCCCTGTTCGCCACCTCGGCGCTGATAGTCGCCACCATCGTGGCGAACCGGCTCGTCGTCCAGGGCCGACGCCGGGATGCTGCCCTGGCCGCTGCGGTCATCGGCGGTTTGGCCGTGGTCATCGACGGGGCACCCTTTTTCGGTGCCGACGGCGGCGGGCCGCCGGCGCTGGTGCCAGCGCTGGTCTACCTGGTGCTGGCCATTCTTGGACTGAAGTTGACCTTCACGCGTGGCCTGGTGATCGCCCTGGCGACCGCCGCCCTCTTCCTCCTGGTCTCCTTCCTCGATTGGCTCCGCCCCGCAGCCTCTCGAAGCCACCTGGGCGGCTTCTTCCAGGCCATACTCGACGGCTCGGCCTGGGACATCGTCGCGCGCAAGGGCGGACAAAACCTCGGCATTCTCTTCGGCAATTTCCGGTTAACCTTGTTGGTCCCCATCGCGCTGCTCTTCGTCATCTATGTCCTGGCCCGGCCGACGTCCTGGGGGGCGCAGTCACTGCGCCGCTCCTTTCAGGCCGCTCCGGTCCTGCGACCGGGCCTGATCGCCATCGTCATCATGTTGACCATCGGTTTCGCCGTCAACGACTCCGGGGTCGCGATCCCGGCGGTGGGGGCGACGATCCTCATCCCCTTCGTTATCGCGACGTCGGTGCGCATCCTGCAAGAGGACGTCAGGGGGCAGGATCCCGCCGAATTGACCGCGCACGAACGCTGACCCAGCCGATGGCCACCCAGGCCGCGAAGGCGGCATACGGGGCGACGTACCGTCGAATCCCCAGGGTTAGCTGGGCCACCCTAGGAGTCATCCCAAGCACCCGCCCAGGCACGTATGCAGCGGCCATGACCACCCCACGGGCGAGCAGCACCAGATCCAGGCGCGATGCGGCCAAGCTGGCCAGCACAGCCCACGTCAGCACGTCGTACCAGGGCAACGAATAGGGCGCTGCCAAGGTATAGGCGGTGGTCAAAACAAGCGTCATGCGGGCGGCGGTGCCCTCCGGAGTGTCCGGCGCCAGGCCCGCCGTGATCCGCCACAGCGCATACGCCAGCGCAAGGGCGATGATCACCGCACCTACGCTGATCATCGTGCGAACCGTGGAGCCCGCCAGCGGCCCGGTCATGGTGTCCAGCAACGGCCGCCACGGAGTTGCCAGGGACACATATCGGCGCACCGTCCACACCTGGTCATAAACGTGCACGTTGAACGGGAGGTGCACCAGCACGAGCGTCGCCAACGCTGCAGCTCCGGCGGAGATCAGGCGGCGGGACGCCCCGCGGCGGCTCCCCAGCCACCACGACAGGCCGAGGGCGAGCAGCACGAGTGCGTACGTCGCCTTGGTCGCTGCCGCGAGGCCACCGAACACCCCGGCCAGGGCAGGTGATCGGCCGGCCAACGCGATCGCCGACACGGCAAACGGAACGGCGATGACATCGACATGAGCGCCGAAGAGGCCGAGTCCGAGCACCAGCGGATTCAGCGTCCACAGCACATCGACCCGGGTGTGGTCCGCGGTCAACCGGCGCAGCAGCCAGCGGGTCGCCAACCAGGCGAGCACGAGCACGACCTGCCACACCCAGACGATCTCGCGCAGGTTCGCCCCGCCGATGCCGGCGGCCAGTCCCTGCAGCAGCGTCGCCAGCGGCCCGTAGACACTCGGCGCGGTCGTCCACGGCGCCTCGACGGCACTGGTCACCGGGTCGTGACCGCCGGCCCAGTCGATCGGCGCCTGGGTGTAGGGGTCGCCGCCGCCTACGAAGATACGACCATAGGCGGCGTAGTTGACGTGGTCGGCTGACCCGAACGGTTGGGTGAGCAGCACGAGCACTCCCAGCACGCCGAGCAGCCACCAGGGCAGGGCGCGCAGCCGTTGCACGCCCGGGGTGGTGGAGGCACGTAAGGCGGCATACGTCCCTGCGGCACCGATGACGTAGGCGCCCCACAGGCACCCGGTGACCGCGGCTGGGGTCAGCGTGATCGGCAGCCAACTGCCCGGCGCCCAGCCAGATGGCCCGAGAGCGGGTCGGGCGGCGTTGTCCGCGGAGGCGCCGACGAGGACGAACAGACCGATCGCCACCCCAATCGGCCCGAGCAGGCGGCGCTCAGCGGCCAACACCGCGATAGCCCCGGGACAGCAGGGCCCGCCAGACCCCGAGGTATTGCCGCCCGCGGTGCATCTGCCCGCGCCACCCCGCCCCGGTCACCCGATGATGCAGGTCGCACGGGACTTCCTGAACTGCCAAACCGGCTCGCAGGACGTCGATGGTCATGCCCGCCTCGACGCCCCAGCCCGCAGCGAAAGGCTTCGCCGCGGCCAAGGCGGTCTGGTTCAGGCACCGCATCCCCGACAGTGGTTGAGTGGCGCGCCAACCGGTGAGCTGGAGGATGCCGGCCCGGGCTAAGCCGACGACCAGGCCGTGCCCTCCCCCGGCGCCCGCCTGGGGAGGCAGCCGCGCAATCGTCAGGTCGGCCTCTCCGGCCCGGATGGGCGGCAGCAGGGCAGCGACGTTGGCCGCTGAGGCTTCCAGGTCAGCGTCGACGAACAACACTGCGTATGCCGCCGCTCCGGCGCCGATCACGGCCGCGACATGGTCGGCCCCGGTGGTCATCGCCGCAGCCTTCCCGCGATTGCGCGGGTGACGCAGGACGGTGGCTCCCGCCGCCGCCGCAACGGCTGCGGTCTCATCGGTGCTGCCGTCATCGACCACCACGACAAGGTCGACACCTTCGACGCCAGCCGTCGCAGTGACCGTGGACTCGATCCGGGCAGCCTCGTTCAGTGCCGGGACGATCGCCGCGATCGGCATCGCCTCACGCTCGCCGTGGTCGCCGGAGGTCATCAGCGTGCTCAGCGCAGGGTGATCTGCCGGGACAACACACCAGACTTGGCACGCCGTTCCTCCCCGGTCAGTGGCTCGGAGTCCTCCAGTGAGGCCCGGTAGCGGCCCATCCACTCCGCCAGCGGCTCCTCATAGGCGTCTGCTGGCAACGTCGGGTCAAGATCGAACACCGGAACCAGGAGGCCGCAGGTGCGGAAGGCGCCGAGGAGTCGGGTGGCCTCGCCGAGGCCGGCGCTGCCGGCAGCCCAGAGCCGAGCCAGCGCATCGGTCGCCTGGTCCTCCGCATCCGGCAGGACAAGCCGGACGTGGGTCCGATCGCCAATGCGATGCCAATATGCCGATGGGGTGCGTTCGAGCTTCGTTGTGGGGATCGCGGACGCGTTGGCTTGCTCCAACGACGCCTGGGCATCGGCGTCCAGTTCCTGGCCGTCCACCCAGAACTGAAAGCCCTCGTGGACCGTGACGTCGACCGGGTCATTGACGATGAGGTCCTGCAACCGAGGCGTGTCCGCCGTGACCGCGGGCGGATGCACCAGCGGCGTGCCCGGCTCCTGGTCCGCCGTGGCCAGCAGCTGGGCGGCCAAGTCACGACTGGCGTCTCCGCTGGAGCCACCGGTTTGCGCGGCAATGAACACCTGTTCATCGGCCCGGTGCAAGCCGGGCCAGGCCATGGGCAACACGGTGGCCAGGGTGACGACCTGACCCTGTTTGGTGGTCAGCGTGGCGGTGGCCGCGGGAACGATCTCGCGCAGGGCGACCAGGTCGCTCTCACCGGCCAATCCTTCGAAGGGCCGCTGGACGAACGGTGCCGCCGTGCCACGTCCACGACGTGGCGCGCGGCCAGATCCGTCCCCGTTGTCGGTGGTGGATGCTTTGCGGCGACGAGAGGCCTTACCCATGACCAGCAAGCCTAGTCAGCTTAGGCCCCCGGTCTATGGAGTGACCCATTGTGCGTTGCTAGCCCGTTCGCCGCCGAGACGGACCCCCCAGTGCCGCCCACACGGTCATCCCGGCAGATTCCTCGATAACACCCCATTCGTGGGCGAGCGAACGAACGATCCGAAGGCCCCGTCCCCCAGGGGCCCACAGCACGCGAGGGCTCGGACGAGGGATGGTCTGGCCGCCGCCATCGGTCACCTCAATGTCGACGGTGGCGCCCTTGACCTTCCAACGGACCCTGATGTTGCCGTCGGCCAGCGGAGCTGCGTGCCGAATCGAGTTGGAGGCCAGCTCGGAGACCACGAGTTCAGCCTCATCGATG
Organism: Nostocoides sp.; assembly: GCA_047974805.1. Lineage (GTDB taxonomy): Bacteria > Actinomycetota > Actinomycetes > Actinomycetales > Dermatophilaceae > JAJXUB01. The sequence goes on from JBKECS010000035.1 coordinate 64,864, forward strand.
ATCGACGGCGGGACGCCGCGGGCCGTCAGATCGGCGACCACCGCGCGCCGGATCCGCCCAACCGATGTCGCCGCCCACCGGGGGCGCAAGGTGCGCACGGAGCCGGCCCCCGGCATACTGCCGAAATCGTCCCGCTCCGCTTGGCGCATGGTGACCACATTGGCACTCTAGTCAAGCCGATGCAGTTGGCCGAGTACCGCTCTCGGGTCGTCGGTAATCAGGGCCTCGACCCCGGCGCGGACGCAGACATCGACCTGGCCCGGATCGTTGACGGTCCAGGCGAAGACATGGTGGCCACGATCACGGTAGCGCGCCACGATGGCCGGTTCGCGGGCGATCAGCCGCACGTCCAGCCCGACGGTGTCGACACCGTCAGGGAGTCGACCGGTCCGCCGCCGGCCCGACGGCCGCCGGTCGACCAGATGAACCAGGGGAAGCGCCGGGGACAGCGCGCCCATCCGCCGCAGGGCTGCCGCCGAGAAGGACATCACCATGACCTGGAGCCCACCGGGTCTGGCCTGCCCGATCAGTCCTGAGCGAGTCAAGACTGCAGCCAGTTCGCGTTCAACGGCACCGGCCGGACGCACCGGATGTTTGACTTCGATGAGCAGCCGCAGCGGCCGCGTGCTCGCCAGGGCGATGTCCAAGAGACGCTCCAGGGTGAGCACCCCGGTCTCGCCCGGCCCCCAGTCGAAGGTGTCGAGGGTATCCCGGTGCATCGCCGATACCCAGCCGTGGCCGTTGGAGGTGCGATCGACCCGACCGTCATGGATGCAGACGAGGTGCCTGTCGCGCGAGAGCCGGACGTCGCATTCGATCCCATCGGCACCGACGGCGAGAGCTGTCTGATAGCTGGCCGCGGTGTGTTCGGGCTGTTCCGCGCTGGCGCCGCGGTGGGCGATGACAAGGGGCACTGCATCATCATGCCCGGGTGTGTCCACGGACACCTCATCCTGGGCGGAGGATGTCAGGTGAGGATCTGCAGGCCCTTGCCGAGAGAGGAGTAGGCGAGGAACGCGAAGAGCAGAGCCATGATGTAGGCGTTGTTGGCTTCCAGCCAGGCGCGCAATGACTGTAGCGGCCCCTCCACCTTGGAACCGAAGGCGAGGAAGGCCCCGGTGATGATGAGTGCCGACAGCGCGCCCAACACTGCGAAAACCAGCATGAGCACGATGTTCTCGGACGTCGACAGATCGGCGCCGGTAATGGCCAGGCCGGAGGCGATAATCAGCGGAGCGTTCTTGGCATTGAGTACGAGGATCGCGGCGCCGACGCCGAAGACAGTGCCGGGTTTGGCCGTTTGGATCGAGGACAACCAGCCCGGCTGTTTGGCGGGGTGCCCTGGCCGGGGACGGCTCCGCCAGGAGCTATGCGCGAGAATCAGGAAGAGGACGCCGAGGCCAACATTGATCCACCCGTTGAATGACGTGGGCGCGCCGGTCCGCGGCTGCACGTTCAACCACACGATGATGCCCAACAGGGCGAGGAGACCGACCATCCAACCAGCGGTGAAGGCCATTGCGTTGACCCGCGCCCGATCGGTAAACAAGATGACCAACAACATGATGAGCGGCATGGGGCTGATCGCTACCCCGAGCGCATTGGTAAGGAACTCGCCAATCACCTGACCCATGACGTACTGCCCCTCACGATGCATCGGTTACCAACCGCTTGCGCAGTGCCATTCGGCGGCCCAAGGCTACCCGCGCCTGGTGTTGCCAAACAGGGAAATCTGAGGATTGTGCAGATCGTTTGCTCTGTCATCCGGTGGATTCCCCAAATGATCGTCAATCCTCATCTTCGCCGGCTCGTCTTTCCCTGAGCCGTCCGATTGGCCGGGCGCCGAGCTGGCCGGCCTCGCCGGGCCCCGACTCGGCCGGCTCGCCACGCTCTTCATCGATTCCGTCGTCGATCGCCTTAAGGCGGATTGGGGGTTCCTCCCGGACGTCACGACGTGGGTTGTCGTTGGGGCGGAAGAATACGTCGAGCCACTGCAGCGACGGCGTGCTGCCGATGATCAGCGCCCGGAAGAAGAGCGTCAGGGGCACGGCCAGAATGGCGCCCATCGGGCCGATGACGATTGTCCAGAAGAGCAGAGAAACAAAGGTCAGCGTCATGGACAGGCCGACCGTGTTGCCGACGAACCTCGGCTGGATGAAAGTCTGAATGACCACGTTGATGACGCTGAAGGCGATGATTGTCCAGACCATGGTCCAGAACCCGCCGGACACGAGCGCCAACAGGGCGGCCGGGATAAGGGCCATGAAGAAGCCCACGTTCGGGATGTAGTTCGTCACGAAGGATAGGACCGCCCACGTGAACGCCAGCGGGACGTTGAGGATGAGCAGAGCGATGTAGTTGAACACGGCGACAATCAGGCCGAAGACCGAGGAGACGATCCAGTACTGGCGCACCCGGATGGAGAAGTCCGCCAACGCCCGGGCCAGGTGCGGGCGGGCCTGGGCCAGTTCGGCCCCGCGCCGATGCACCGTGGCGGTATCGAGGGTGAGGAACGCTAGCGCGATGAGCATGGTGATCAACTGGGAGGAGAACGACGACAGCCCGCCGAGCAAGGACTGGGCAACACCGACGATCTGGTTGACGTCGACCTTAGAGAAGGCCGTGTTGATCTGGTCGGAGGTGACCCCATGATCCTTCAGGAAGGCCAGGGCCGACTGATAGACGTCGTTGAACTGGTTCTGATAGTCCGGCAGCGTCGTTGCCAGGCTCACGCCCGAAGCCACAATCGCGGCCACCATGGCCAGCAGCACGAGGTATGACCCGAGGAGCACGATCAACGGGGCGAACTTGACCCCGCGGCGACGCAGGGCGACCACCGCCGGACGTCCGGTGATGGCCAGGGTAAGCGAGAGGAACAGCGGCCCAACGAGGTTGCCGATCTGGCCCAGCCCCGCCATGGCCACGGTGGCAACCGCGACACCCAGAAGGATCATCGGTCCAGTCCCCAGGCCCCGACGAGACCCCGCAGGTGAGCTCATGGGCATACTCTTGCCGGTCCGCTCCGATCGCGCGAGTCCGACGCGCTCCCGCGGCGATCCCGTTGGCCTCTCGGCAGGGGGCGGTCCAGGCGCGAAGTGCGTGACCCCAGCCGACCCAGCCGTTGGCCTCTCGGCAGGGGGCGGTCAGCCCAAACCTTGCGCTGCAGCGGCGTAGTACTCCCGATTCGCCAGGTCCGCGGCCGCCTCCTCATCGAGGGCGACGACGACGTCCGGATGGATCTGCAGAATCGATCCCGGACAGCTGGCGGTGATCGGGCCCTCCAGCGCGGCCGCGACAGCCGCCGCCTTGCCACCCCCGAAGGCCACCAGGACCAGTCGTCCGGCAGCGAGGATGGTCCCCAAGCCCTGCGTCACGCAGTGGGTCGGCACCTGCTCGATTCCGCCGAAGAAGCGGGCGTTGTCCCGTCGGGTCCGCTCGGTCAGCCGCTTGACTCGGGTCCGCGAGCGAAGCGCCGACCCGGGCTCGTTGAAGCCCAGATGCCCGTTGGCGCCGATACCGAGGATCTGAACATCGACCCCGCCCGCGGACGCAATCGCCGCCTCGTATGCCTCCGCCTGCTCGACCAGGGCGGCCAGCGTGTCGTCGGCCCCCAAGGCGGGCGCGGCATCGTCCCCGGACGGGGTGGAGTCACCGATGCCCGAGGGGACCTGCAGATGCTCGGGCTTCATCCCCATGACGGCACAGACCTCGCGTTCCAACGTGGCCCGATAGGACTGCTCAGCTCCAGGGGGTAGACCCACATACTCGTCCAAGGCAAAGCCGCGCACCCCGGAGAAGTCGGCTCGGCCGGCGTGGGCAGCGACGGCCAGTTCCCGGTAGAGGCCCAGCGGGGAGGAGCCAGTGGCCAGGCCGAGAGTCGCGGGTCGGTCGGGCGCGGGACGCAGCGCGGCGATGACGGCCTCCGCGGCGACTGCGGAGGCATCCTCCTGGGCTGTCCGGACGACTACTTCCATGGCGGGCATACCACTTTCAGGACGAGGACAACGCGTCGCGGTGGTCTCGCAGCGCGGCACCGACGACCCCGGGTTTGGCCGACGCCGGCAGCAGGGAGAATCGGTCCCACAAGGCTAGCCGTTGCAGGAAGGCGGAGTGCTCAGCACGTCGTCGCAGGTCGGTGCGCACCCCATCGATCAACCGGACGCCCGACTTGGTCAAGCCGCCGCCAAGGAGCACATGGTCGGCATCGGTGAGAATGACGGTCATTTGCAGGGCCAACCCGATGGCTCGAGCGACCCGGGCGGCAGCCTCGTTCAGCACCGCGTCGGTCTCGGCAGCGTCGCTGAACAGTCGCTTGGTGCCGGCATGCCCCAACGTCTGAATGAGGGCCCACCCGCCGGCCACCGACTCGATACACCCGACTTGGCCGCACGTGCACCGGATCGCCTCCGGACCCCACTCGATCGGAGTGTGACCCACCTCGATCACCCGGCTGGTCACCGGGCCGCGGTCGACGCCAGTCGTGATCGAGGCTGCGGCGATGCCGGTACCCAAGTTGAGGTAGGCGATGGAGGAATCGGCTCGACCCGAGATCGCGGCGGCACCGAGCGCCGCGGCGGCGATGTCGTTGCTCACCGTCACCGGTCGGCCGGTCCGCTCGGACAACTCCTTCGCGACGGCACAGTGTTCGATGCCGAGGTTGGCCGCGAATCGGACCGTTCCCGCCTGCGAGTCCACGAAGCCCGGGATGCCCACCCCGATGGCCCCGACCGAACGGCTCCCAGCCTTCGCCAGCACGGCGGCGACAAGTTCGGCGGCCGAGTCGAGCACCGTCGCGGCGCCATATCCACTGGGTGCCTGCACGCTGGCGTGGACCGCCCCGGCCTGGTCGACCAGGCCGACCTCGGTCTTGGTCCCACCGATGTCCACCCCGACCCGGAGCTGGTCACCCCAGGACGTCCGCGGCGGGGTGGGCATGCCCATCATTTGATGCTGCCGCTGGTCAATCCGCCGACGAGATGCTTTTCGATCATGGCGAAGAGAACGACGACGGGCACGACGGCGATGACTGAGGCTGCGAACAGCTGATCCCAGTGCTGTTCGTAGCCGGTGACGTAGGAACGGAATCCGACCGTCAGGGGCTTCTTCTCGTCATCGATGATCAGCGTCAGCGCAACGACGTACTCGTTCCACGCTGCGATGAACGTGAAGATCGTCGCGGTGACCAGCCCCGGCAAGGTCAGCGGCAGCATGACCCTCATCAGCGTGCCAAGTCTGCCGATCCCGTCCAGGCTTGCGGCCTCTTCCACCTCCACCGGGATGGCGCTGAAAAACCCGTGCAGGATCCAAATGGCGAAGGCCAAGTTGAAGCCGGCATTGGTGATGATCAGCGCGGCATACGTGTTGATGAGGTTGAGTTCGAAGAACTCTCGGTACAACCCCACGACCAACGATGTGGGCGCGAACATCTGGGTGATGAGCACCACGAGAAGAAATGCGGTGCGTCCGGGGAATCGGTTCCGGGCGGTCATGTATGCGGCCGGGATGGCAACGAGGATGACGATAGCGGTCGCCCCGATCGAAATGATCAGGGAGCTGGCCAGCCAGTGCGGGAAACGACCGTCCGTCAGCACCGTGGCATAGGTGTCCCACTGCCACACGCGCGGGAAGATCGACGGGGGCGTCGATTTGACGTCGGAGGAGGTCCGCAAGCTGTCCAGGACCATCACGATGTACGGGCCGAGGAAAGCCAGGCCTATCGCGGCGGCGACGAAGGCCAGCAGCCGCGGGTGTCGGGTGACGGTCATTTCGTCTCCTCTCGCCAGTTGATGATGCGCAGATAGATCACCACGACCACGAGGATGAGCAGGACGTTCATCACGCCGGCTGCCGCAGACATGCCGACGTCCTTCTCCTGGGACTTGAACGCCAGCTTGTACATGAACGTGATGGTCGTGTCATGCCCGAACCCGGGGTTGCGGTCGTTGAGGGTGTAGACGATCGGGAAGCTGTTGAAGACATAGATGACGTTGAGCACCGTCGCCACGAGCATGGCGGGGCGCAGCAACGGCAAGACGATGCTGCGGTAGCGCTGCCAGCCGGTGGCGCCGTCGACTTCAGCCGCCTCCAGGACATCCTCGGGGATGGCGTTGAGGCCGGCAATGAACACGAAGATGGTGAACGGGAGGGAGACAAAGACTCCCACGACGATCATCGACGCCATCGTGAACCGATCGTCGCCGAGGAAGTCGATGGGTTCCGGCAGCACCCCCACCGAGGTCAAGATGTGGTTGATCAGGCCGTAGTTGTAGTCGTAGAGCAGCACGAACAGCTGGCTGGTGATGACCAGAGAGGCAGCCCACGGCACGATGATGGCCAGCCGGACCAGCCGGCGTCCCAGGAAGTTCTTCACCAGGAGTTGCGCCAGGGCGAGGCCGATGACGATAGTCAGGACGACAACGGCGACGACCCAGATAGAGGTGCTTCGCAACACCGTGCCAAGGTCGGGGTGGGTCAAGACGTTGGTGTAGTTGCGCCACCCCGCGTCACCCTTGCGAAGGCCGGTGATGGAGTATTCCGACCGGGCGGCGCTGAGCAGCTTGATGGCCGGGTAGACCACGACGAACGCGATCAGGGCAATGGCCGGCAGGAGCCAGGCCGCAGCCTGGGCGGGGGCCACGACACCCACCCTGGCTGCAGTCCGACGTTTCCTGCCCCGGGTGCCTCCCGATGCCCGCGGGGTCAGGGCATCGGGAGGCGGCGCGACGACGTTGACAGGGGTCATCGTCGCGCTCAGGAACCGCTCTCAGCGGATTGCTGCAGGCTGTCGAGGACCTGCTGCGGATCGCCAGTCATAGCGGATCCCAGATTCTGTTGCACGGCCAGCTTGACCTTGTCCCACACGGGGTCATTGGTGGGGGTCAGGTTGAGGTTGGGCAGTGCATCCAGGTAAGGCTTGAGTTTGGCATCGGAGGAGAACTGCTCCACCCCGGACGTGGTCACCGGGAGGAACCCTTCACCCTTGATGAAGGTGTTGATCTGGTCCTTCTGGTAGTACAGGTCGTAAAACGCCTTGACCGCCTTGGCGTTCCCCGGCTTCTTGAAAGCCATGAGGTAGTCGGTCACGCCATAGGTGGCCGAGGCGCCGCCGTCCTTGCCTGGGAAGGGCGCCACCTCGTACTTGACCTTGCCGTCCTTGTCGAGGTCACCTGCCAACGGGCTGAACCCGACGACCATGCCGGCCTTGCCGGACTTGAACAGGTCGAACGCGTCGGCTCGGTTGGTCTTGGCCGGGTTGTTCTGGGTGACGCCGGCATCGGCCAGCTTCTTCATGTACGCAAGCGCCTCGACGTTGGCCGAGCTGTTGATCGACCACTTGTCATCGGTCTTCCAGTTGCCGCCGTTGTTGAACAGCCACATGGAGAACTCGGCTTGGCTCTCCTCCGGGCCCAGCGGCATGGCGTATCCGACGTTGCCGGTGGCCTTGATCTTTGTCGCGGTGGCCTCCAGCTCGGCCCAGGTCTTCGGCGGGGCGGTGATGCCGGCCTTGCTGAAGAGGTCCGTGTTGTAGAACAGCGCCCGGGCCGAGGCGAGGTCGGGGAACCCGTAGAACTTGCCCTGGTAGGAGCCATACTGGATCAGGGTGGGCAGGATGTCGTCCTTCACCGCGGGGGACAGCACCTCGCTGGCGTCGTAGAGCAGCCCGTCAGCGGCATACGAGGCGTATGCGTTGAGGTTGAGGATGTCCGGAGCCTGGTTGTTCTGGATCATCGTTGAGGACTGCTGGTCGAGGTTGTCCCAGGAGATGACCTGAACTTCCAGGGTGTAGCCGGTCTTCTCCTTGTAGGTCTTGGCGAAGGCGTCCCAAAACGCCTTGGTGTTGCTCGCCGAGTATTCGGCGGCGACCAGCTTGATCGTACTTACCTCTGAACCGGAGTCGCTGGAGCCGCTCGAGGCGGAACCAGCACCCGAGCCGCCGGAACACGCGGTCAGGGCCAGAGCGCCGAGTGCGGCGCTGGCCAGGACGAAGGTGGAACGGGATGGTGTCATGACGGTGTTCTCCTTGATGTCGGCCGAAGGGCCGGTGCGGGGATGTGCCTGGAACCAAAGGTCTGGGCTGAATGTGCAGTTGGGGTCGGTCCCATGGACCACGACGCGAATCTGACGAGCTGAGAAGCGCCTTGGCAAGACCCTCCCATTAACGCAACGTCTCTGCAATATTTTTGGTTGGCACTTTTATGACAGTCGCTATCACGCCAGGTAGACAGAGCCATTGGCTGGGAAGTGCCCTATGATCGGGGTGGCGGAGATATAGATCTATCCGGCACAATCTTTCTAAACCCGGCACATGTGGGGACGGCATAGGCACCGGGTTGCTTCGATATTGAGGGAAGGACGTCCGATGTCCGACGTTGGCACCAGCGTGCTGCGCACGCTGAACACAGCCACAGTGCTTGATGCCCTTGGCAAGGCCTACCGTCCCCTGCGCATCGCCGAGTTGCAGGCCCTGAGCCGGCTGACCCGCCCCACCGTGGCTCAAGCCGTCGAGGAGCTGCAGCTGGCAGGCCTGGTCATCGAGGGTGAGCCGGATGGCCAGCCCCGACGCGGCCGCCCAGCCTCGGTCTTTCAGATCGCTCCCGGTGCCCGGCCGGTGGTCGGGATCGACCTGGGTCCACACCACGTCAAGGTGCTCGTCATGGACCTCGGCGGGCGGATCATGGGCGAATCGATTCGGCCGGTCCCCGCGCCCCGTGACGCCGTGTCCCTGCTCGACCAACTCCCCCCGACGATCACGGAGGCACTCAATGCCGCTGAAGTCACCAGCGACACCGTGGTCCGAGTCGTCACCGGTTCCCCGGGTGTCATCGACCCGGTCAACGGGCGACCAACCTTCGTGCCCAGCGTGGCGGGATGGTCCTCCGTCGACCTCCCCGGACGGATCGGGGCCACCTTCTCCTGCCCGACGACTTTCGAGAACGACGCCAACTTGGCTGCTGTCGCAGCAACGATGACCTGGCCCGACACCACCCTTTTGGCCATCCAATGGGGCGAACGGCTCGGTGCCGGGTTGGTCATCGGCGGACGGCTACATCGTGGGGTCAACGGTGCAGCCGGCGAAATCGGCCTGATCAACGTGTGGGATGACGGACCCATCGTCGGAGAGCACGGCCGAGGCGTCTTGGAGGAACGCATCAGCGGCAGCGGCGTCGTCGCCCGCGCCGTCCACCTGGATCCGAACGCCGCGCCGTACCCGTCATCGGTCACGGCGGTCTTCAACGCCGGCCTGGCCGGCGACCCCCGCGCCCTTACCTTGATCCACGAGGTCGCCGACGATTTCGTCCGGTCGATCGCCCCGGTCGTGCTGGCAGTCGACCCCCAACTCGTCGTCGTCGGTGGCGGAGTCGCCCGGGCTGGGGACCTGCTCCTCGAGCCGATCCGTGACCTGCTCGCCCACCGCACGCTGCGAACTCCCGAGGTAGTCGTCTCGCCGTGGGCCGACCGGACGGTCGTACGCGGCGCCGTGGAGTTGGCCAGGACGCAGGCTTGGACGTCGGTGTTGGAGACGATCCGCAAGACCTCCGCCCGATGATCGGGCCGGGACGGCGACCCGGCGGGTGAGGGTCCGGGCTCGCTAATGCACCCGAACGCCGGATCGATAGACCTGCCGAGCCGACCACTGCGCATCGACCACGACGACGTCGGCACGCCGACCTGACAGAAGTGCGCCAATGTCCGATCGGCTGAGGATTCCCGCCGGTACCCAGGAGGCCGAGCGGACCGCCGCCACCAACGGCACCCCGGCCGCCACACTGGCGGCAACCACCTGAAGCAGGTGCGTTGTCCCACCGGCAATGGAGCCGCCGTCGCCCTGATCGCGCAGCCGGGCCACCCCACCGGCGACACGGACCGCCATCGGCCCGAGTTCGTAGTCACCATCGGCCATGCCCGCGGCCGCCATCGCATCGGTGACCAGGACGATGCCGTCCGGCCCCACCAGGTCGAACACCGCGGACACCATACCCGGCGCTAGGTGGACCCCGTCACCGATGAGTTCGACGACAAGGTCACCTGCCCGCGCGGCGGCCAGGCACGCGGCCACCGGCCCCGGATGCCTGTGGTGCATCGGGGGCATGGCGTTGAACAGGTGTGTTGCCGTCATCCGTGCGCTGCCAAGGTGATCGTTGACCTTGCCGAGGAAGGCTGCGGCGGTCTCCATCGGGCAGTTCGTATGCCCGATCGACGGCAAGGCGCCCACCCCCAACAGCGCCTCGACTGCGCCACCCGGCCCAGCTACCCCGGGGACCTCTGGGGCCACCGTCATCGTCTTCAGATGGCCACCGGCGGCTGCCGCGAGCTCCCGAACTAGACCGGCATCGCCCGGGATGAGATGGTCCGGACTCTGCGCGCCGCAGCGGTCAACGGAGAGGAACGGCCCCTCGGCGTGGATGCCACCCAGATCACCCGCATCGACGAGCGCCGAGAGCAGCTCTGCTTGAGCCAACAAGGAGTCCCGGTCGGCGGTGACGAGCGAGGCCAGGAGCGTCGTCGTACCGTGGGCCAGGTGTTCCTGCGCGCCGGCCCGCGCAGCCTCGGCGTCACGCACATCAGGGAAACCGACCCCGCCGCCGCCATGATTGTGCAGGTCGACCAGCCCGGGAAGGATGCGATCAGCACTCGCCGGAGGCAACTCGCCCGTGGCGGGAACCCGCTCCGCGGGCCCCACCCAGCTCAGCTCGTCCCCGGTGATGATGACCACGCCGTCGTCGATGACCCGGTCGGGCAGGACGACCTGGCCACGAAGCATGCAGGAGGCATGAGAATCATCGGCCGCTGGGGACATGGTGGGCTCCTTCACGCCGGATGGCATACGGATCGACCACAACTGCACACGCGTCGGCGATCCGGGCGGGACAGCGCCATTCTACGGAACACGGCGGCGCCGCAGCGAGGCCTGCAGCGCCGCCGACAGGGCTGGCATACCCCGCCGCCGGCGGACACCGAAGACTGGCGACCGGGCGGTGCTTGAGTCTGGGCACGCCGACCGGCAGGATCTCCCCGTCGCCCCCATCCTGATCAGGTCGTGGGGGCGACCAACCCGGCGGGATGGCCCACCGCGCGTCCCTGACGGGTCCTGGGCTGCATCGACGCATACGAAAGGGCATGTCTCGTGATAGAACCCGCCGGGGTCCATCGCTCGACGTCCGCAGAAGCCGGCGCCATGAACGAGGCAGCGACGGCGTTCCACGAAGAGTTTGGGTACGCGCCCACCGGGGTGTGGTCCGCGCCGGGAAGGGTCAATCTCATCGGGGAGCACGTGGACTACAACGCTGGGCTGGTTCTGCCCATCGCGTTGCCGCAGCGGACCTTCGTCGCCTGCTCGACGCATTCCGCGGCGACGCTGCGGGTGGATTCCCGGCAGGTGGGGCAGACCATCGAGGTCGGTCTGGACATCGCGGTCGACAGCGACGTCCCCGTCGGGGCCGGGTTGTCGAGCTCCGCAGCCCTGGAATGCGCGGTGGGGGCGGCGATCAGCGACGTATTTGACCTCGCCCTGCTTGAGGACGATCCGTCGCGGCAACGTTTGGCCGCGGCCTGCGCCCGGGCCGAGAACGAGGTCGTCGGTGCCCCCACGGGCGGGATGGATCAAGCAGCGTCGCTGCTGTGCCGAGAGGGCCGCGCGTTACCATCGCCACCGCCTGGCGCCCATCCCCCGCAGACGACCTGCCGACCCTGCGCCTGAGCTGGCCACAGCCGGTTCGCCTCGACACCGTCGCCATCCGTGAGGACATCGCCGAGGGCCAACAGATCACCGGCCTGGTGATCCGCGGGGCACTCGCGGGTGACCCTCTCGGCGAGCTAGCCAGGGCCGGGTCGGTGGGGTACCAGCGGATCCTCGACCTCGAACCGGTGACGCTGGACAGCCTCGAGATCGCCATCACCGCATCGCGGGGCCCGGTCGCTGTGTCCGGCGTGCGTGCGACCCGCTGCCGTCCGGGCCGGGACTGAGATGTCCCCGCGCCCATCCATGCCATCGTCCACGCCGGACCACGCAGCGCCCCCACCTGGGCAGGACGGCCCATCCAGGGTTGCCCAGGACCCGCCCGGCTCCGGCCCCGACAGGATCATCCTTCCCCTGCCCCGGCGGACCTCGCCGACCAGCTCGCCCGGGGCCGCGCGATCGTCTGGGAGGACAACCTGACGATCGGGACCTACGACGTGCATCCGCCGAGCGCATACCCGATGTACCTCGACCATCGGGTCTATCAGGGCTCCAGCGGCGCGGTCTATCCGCTTCCGTTCACCGAGCAGGTCAGTGACAAGCGGGTGCCACGACCACGACCCGTTCACACGGATGTCGGCCCAGCACGGCATACGGCTGCGTCCGGACAGCTCGGTCGTCGAGGTCGTCGTTCGCTTACACAACCGCAGCAGCGAGCGGCAAAGCTTCCTGTGGTGGGCGAACGTCGCGGCCCGGGTGCACGAGGACTACCAGTCATTCTTCCCCGAGGACGTACGCTATGTCGCCGACCACGCGCGCCGGGCGCTCACGGCCTTTCCCGCCGCAGACCGGCCCTACTACCACGTCGACTATCCGCCGCGTGGGACCTCGTTCAAGCCGCACTTGGGCGCCGGGGGACGCAGCCGCCGGCCACCTTGGGCGAGGCACGCCAGCAATGGGCGCCACCTGCCGCGGTCCGGGAAGATGGACACGTGGACTACTTCGCCACGAGCCTGCCGGACCTGTTGCTCTTCTCGCGGGAATAGCGGACCTGGCTCGCTTCAGTTGCTGTGGGGAGGGACTCACAGAGGCAACGGGTGCTTCTTCAGCAACTCAGACAGGTCGGTGCTGCGCTGCATGACGAGGTGGTCATCCGGGCCGCTCAGCTGATCCAGCATCTCCCCCACGCCGTCACCGCGCACTCCGACCAGGGCCAAGGTCAGCCCACGAGAGGCCAGCGAGGTACCCAGGGAGACCAGTCGCATGCCGGTCGTATAGTCGAGGACACTCTGCCCCTCCATGTCGAGGACGACGAGATCGAACCGGCCGGCGTGACCGGCGGGTGCCCGCTCGGAGAGATAGCCCTCGATGGTGCCCACGACCCCGTCGACGTTGCCGTAGAAGATCTGGCCGCCGAACCGTAGCCCAAGCACATTCGCCGGCAGCGCGGCATACGTGTCCATTCCCTCTCGAACCAGCAGGCCTGGGCGGTCGGTGGCTTGACCGACCCTCCAGCACACCGACGACGTGGTGCGATGCATGAACCACATGAGGCTGAGCACCATGGCGATGACGAGCCCCCAGAGCACGTCGAAAATGAGGACACCGAGGGCGGCGACGACCGCGATGCTTGCCTCGGCCGGGGAATAGCGCACGATCTTGCCGTAGAAGCGGAAGGTGATGTGCCGAGCGACGGCATGAATGATCAGGACGCCCAACGCCGCCTCCGGCAGAGAGGCGAAGATCCCACCGAGGAACAACGCGGTGATCAAGGCGGCCGCTGCCGTCGTCAAGGTGCTGATCGGGGTCTGCGCCCCAGCCCGCACGTTGGTCGATGTCGAGGACATCGAACCCGCGCCGATCAGGGTGCCGAAGAACCCGCCGACGACGTTGCCCAACCCGAAGGGGAACAAGTCACGGTTGCTGGGGTAGACATATCCCTGCTTGTCCGCGATATCGCGCGCGACCGTGGACGCCTCACTGTAGGCAAGCAGGACGAGACCGACCGCGCCAGCAATGACCATCCCCCAATCGGCCGCGGCGAGATTGGGAACAGTCACGCCCGGTAGCCCGGTGGGGATCGCCCCGGGGGTCGCCACATGATGCTTGGAGTCGAGCTGGAACACGGCGACGATCGCAGCCGCCACCGCGACCATGATCAACCCAGCGGGAGCCTTGGGCGCCACCTTGGGCAGGACGAGCAGAACCCCCAGACAAAAGGCCGCGATGAGCACGGTGAACCAGTTGATTTTGCCGAGGTGGGCTGCGATCGTGCCGAGGCGACGGAGAGCATTCCCATGCCCTCCGTCGATCCCGAGGACCTTGCTGAGCTGCGAAATCGTAATAAAGATGGCCAGCCCCACCATGAAGCCGGCATTGATCGGTTCGGAGATGAAGTGGACAAGGAACCCGAGCCGAAACAGGTGGGCGATGAGGAAGACCACGCCGACCGCCAGTGTCACCGCACCGACGGCCTTCATGGCCGGGTAGTGCGACAGGCTGGACACGATCCCCCCCATCGTCACGGCAGCAGCCGACGTGGGGGTGGCGACCAGATGCCGGGACCAGCCGAAGAGGGCATAAGTGGGCAGGATGAGCACGACCGCCCAGATTCCCGAACTCGGCGGCGCCCCGGCGAGCGAGGAGTAGGCCACCGATTCGGGGACCACCAGCCCCCACAGGGTCAAGCCGGCGAGGATGTCGGCTTTCCACGTGGACCGGGCAATCGGCCACCAGCGGGCGACGGTCGGTGTGGGCACCCCTGCCAGCTTCATGCCCGGACCCTCCTTCTCGTCATGCCAGTTCTGCGGTGCGTCCTTTCCACCAGCGGTAGCCGGACGTCACGATCACCGCGCCGACGATCGAACCGATGGTCCCGCTGGGTCGAAGCGCCGAACCATCGTCGTTCATCAGGCTACCGATCAGGCCCCCGACGAGCGAGCCCAGCAGGCCGGTTCCAAAGCCAACGGCCATCGATCCGGCCGTCCTGACGTCCCAGGATGAGCTGGGCCGCGGCACCGACCAGCATCCCGAAGAGAATGATCCCGATAAAGAGCATGTCGGCAGCGTATTGGACTCCCCGATCGGGCTGCCACGGACCTCGTGGAGGCCGTCGTCAGGAGGTCAGCCACCCGCCTCGACGGGAGCCCACGTGACCACAAGCTCCTCCCGGGTCGCGAACCGCTGTAGGTGGTCGGCGACGACCTGGGCGAACCGATCGGCGTCGCCCCCTTCCGGCACCTGCACGGTCAGTTGGAGCTCGCCGGCGGCAGGGATTAGCCGCACGGTCTGACCGTTATCAAACGTGATCGTCGTCGTCGTGCCGACGACCTCGACGTTTGCCTTTCGGGACCAATGCCCTGCCAGCTGTTTGGCATACCGGTCCGGGCGGTCGGTGGACATGCTGCCGTGTCGTATCGTCATACCGAATCCTCTCCTTATCTAGCCGGCGAGCGGGAAAGCCTCGGAATCGCTGTCGCTCGCGGCAGCAGGCGCATACCGGCTGCCGTTCACCGTGTTCGCGTTGAGGATCTCCCCGGCCCGGCGGAGCAACTCCGGGGGCACGGTGACGCTGGCCGTGGCCATGTTCTCGGCCATGTGGTCTCGGCTGCGGGTTCCCGGGATGACGTGGACGTGGTCCCCCTGAGCCAACACCCAGGACAGCGCCAGCTGGGCCGTTGTCACGCCCGCCTCCTCGGCCAGCTGAGCCACCTGGTCACGCAGAGCCAGGTTCTGGGCATACGCCGGCTCGGCGAACCGAGGCATGCCCACCCGCAGGTCACCCCGGGGCAGGTCGGCGACCACTGGCGGCGTGTCGGTAAGCACCCCCCGGGCCAACGGGCTGAACGCGACCAGGGCGATGCCCAGCTCGGCAGTCACCGCCAGCGTGCCCAGCTCGGGGTTGCGGGTCCACAGCGAATACTCGCTCTGCACCGCGGTGATCGGATGGGTGGCGTGTGCGCGCCGCACGGTGGCAGCGCTGACCTCAGAGAGACCGATGCCACCGATGAGCCCATCGGCGACGAGGTCGGCCAACGCACCGACGGATTCCTCGATCGGCACGTTCGGGTCCATCCGGTGCAGGTAGTACAGGTCGATATGGTCGGTACGCAACCGGCGCAGGGCCTCCTGCGCGGTCGCTTTGAGGGTCTCCGGACGTCCGTCGATGACCCGTTTGCCGTCCACGCCGGTCATCCCGCACTTGCTGGCCAGGAACAACTCCGCGCGCCGGTCCGCTAGCACCTCGCCGACGAGTTCCTCATTCGCCCCGAACCCGTAGAGGGCCGCGGTGTCGAAGTGTCGCACGCCGCCCTCGAAGGCCGCGTTGAGCAGGGCCGCGGCGTCCTGGTGCGTCGGCAACGGCCGGTAGACGTGGTTGAGATTCATGCACCCCAGACCGACCGGGGTCAGGCGGGCCGCGCCGAGGTGGCGATCAGGAAAGGTCACTGCGCCGACCTACTCCCCACCGGCGGCCTTGAGCTGCGCTTCCAGCCCGCCGAGCACCTCGTAGCACGGCATGACCGAGGCGATCGAGGAGTTCGGCTCACGGCCTTCCCGGATCGCTGCAACGAACTCACGGTCCTGCAGCTCGATGCCGTCCATCGACACCGCGACACCGGTGACGTCGATCGGGTTGTCCTTGCCGTCGGTCAGATCGTCATAGCGGGCGATATAGGTACCCGTGTCACCGATGTAGCGGAAGAAGGTCCCCAGCGGACCGTCGTTATTGAACGATAGTGACAGCGTGCAGATGGCTCCGCTTTCGGCCTTGAGCTGAATGGACATATCCATGGCGATGCCCAACTCGGGATGGATCGGCCCTTCGAGGGCGTTCGCCGCGATGATCGGCGAGCCGGCCTGGTGAGCAAAGAGGTCGACCGTATGCGCCGCGTGATGCCACAGCAGGTGGTCGGTCCAGGAGCGGGGTTGCCCGAGGGCGTTGAGGTTCTGGCGCCGGAAGAAGTAGGTCTGGACGTCCATCTGCTGGATGGCCAAGGTTCCCGCGGTGACCTGGTTGTGCACCCACTGGTGGCTGGGGTTGAACCGGCGGGTGTGCCCCACCATGCCCACCAGCCCGGACTCCTGCTGTGCGGCGAGCACCGCGCGGGCATCGGCGAGGGAATCCGCCAGCGGGATCTCCACCTCGACGTGTTTGCCGGCCCGCAGACAGGCGATCGTCTGCTCGGCGTGCATCTGGGTTGGCGTGGCCAGGATGACCGCGTCGATGGTGTCGTCGGCCAGTACATTATCCAACGATCCGGCCGACGTGGCGAAGCCGTGTTCAGCGGCGAAGGCGGCAGCCTTCTCCGGTGATGCGCTGACCACCGTTGCCAGCTCGACCCCGTCGATCCGCGACAGGCCGGCCGCGTGCTTAGCCCCGAAGGCCCCGCCTCCGGCGAGCGCGATCCGCAGTGGTTGGTTGGTCATGGGCGTCCTTTCGTGAGGTTCGTATGCAGCTGACCGGCGGCTTTGAACTCGGCGCTGCGTCGGCAAGGTGGGCTTTAGCCGGTCGCGCCGGCGTCGTGGCTGTCCATGATGAGGTGGCCGACCGCCGTGTTCGAGGCCGGCACGTGATAGAAGCGATGGACGACCTCGATCGTTCCACGCGCCTGGTCGGCGGGGCTGGCGTTATCGCCGTCGTCGATGTCGGCCATGGCGCCACGAGCGATGAGCCACATGACCAGTTCGATGCCTTCAGAGCCGGCTTCCTCGACATATTCCAGGTGCGGCATCGCGGCCAGGCCGGCCGGGTCCGCGATGAGCTTATCGAGGAAGGCGTTGTCCCACGCGGCGTTGATCAGTCCGGCGCGGGCGCCTTGAAGCTGGTGGCTCATCCCCCCGGTGCCCCAGATCTGCACCTTCAGCGACCGATCGTAGCTGAGCACGGCGCGGCGCAACGCTCTGCCCAAGTCGAAGCATCGCTGTCCGGAGGGGACCGGGTACTGCACGACGTTGACGTGGAAGGGGATGACCTTGCAGGGCCACCGCTCCACCTCGCCGAACATCAAGGACAGCGGAACGGTCAACCCGTGATCGACCGGCATCTCGTTGACCAGGGTGAGGTCGAACCCGTCGATGATCAAGCTTTGAGCGATGTGCGCCGCGAATTCCGGATCACCCTCAATCCCGGGCACCGGCCGAGGCCCGTAGCCCTCGTCGGCGGCGGGATAGCTGGCCCCGGTGCCGAGGACAAAGGTGGGAATGAGGCTGAGGTCGAAGCTTGTCGCGTGGTCGTTGTAGACCAAGAAGATCACGTCTGGCAGGTGGTCGGCCTCCCACTGCTTGGAGAACTCGTACCCGTCGAACACCGCCTTCCAGTACGGCTCAGCGGTCTTGTGGTGGTCCAAGGCGGCGCCGATTGCCGGCACGTGGCTGGTGTACACCGATCCGGTGATGGTGGGATGCACCGTAGGTGGTGCGGCGCGAGACGCGTTGCGCACGGCATCGGGGAGCCGGTTGCCCTCGATGGAACGGCCCCCGGAGATCATCATGTCCCGGTATTCGGGCTCGGTCATCCCGGTCATCGAGCCGGCCATCTGTTGGAAGGACAGCCCGTGGGTGGCTCCTAGCTTGGACAAGAAGTAGATGTTGCCGCCCAGGCGCATGAGTTCGTTGAGATCCAACGCGACGATGGCGTCCTTGGCCGCTTGGGACAGGTCCCAATCGTCGAGGTAGGCGCGCTGGTCGGCGAGGAACCGTGCCCGGTTCTGAGGATCCATCATGGACATGCAGAACTGGTTGATGTGGTAGCCCTTGGCGGACTGGTCGGCATCAAAAATGATTGTTCCGGGGATCTCCCGGTAGCGCCGGTCGAGCGCGTCGTTGCCGTCGCTCACGACGCGGTCTCTTCCGGCCAATACAGGCGCATCGGATTGTCCACGAGCAAGGCCTGCTGCGCCTGCGCCGTACCGGCGATGTGGGGGATGAAGTCGACGAGCAGCCCATCGTCGGGCATGTGCGCCTTGAGGTTGGGGTGGGGCCAGTCGGTGCCCCACAGCACCCGGTCGCCGAAGTCGGCGACCACCTTGGAGGCAAACGGAACGACATCGGCATACGCGTGCTGTTGACCGTCCAACGCGGGCGGGCCGCTATGACTCAGCCGCTCGGGGCAGGTGACCTTGCACCAGATGTCGTCCCGGCTGTCCAGGAAGGACAAGAAGCCCCCGAACTCGGGCCCATTGACGTCCTTGGCAACATCGGGGCGGCCCATGTGGTCCACGACCAACGGGACCGGGATCTTGACGAAGAAGTCACGCAACTCGGGCAGGTCGTCGGCCTCGAAATAGATAACGACGTGCCAGCCCAGCGGGGCGATCTTCGCGGCGATGGTCATGAGGTCTTCGGTGGGGACGGCGTCGACCAGCCGCCGGACAAAGTTGAACCGCACTCCACGCACGCCGGCGGCATGCAGCGTGGCCAGCTGCTCGTCACTGACGTCCCCCCGCACCGTCGCCACCCCCCGAGCCCTCCCCTCCGAGGCTCGGAGGGCGGAGACCATGGCGTCGTTGTCCGCGCCGTGACAGGTTGCTTGGACAATGACGTTTCGGGTGAACCCCAGGGTGTCGCGTAGCGCGAAGAGCTGCTGGCTCGAGGCGTCACATGGGGTGTACTTGCGCTGCGGGGCATACGGAAATTCCGCGCCCGGGCCGAAGACGTGGCAGTGCGCGTCGACCGCTCCCTGCGGCAAGCGGAAGCGTGGCGTGCTGGGCCCTTGGTACCAATCCAGCCATCCGTCGGTCTTGGTGAAGTTGCCCGTGGTCGGCAGGCCGACCGTTGAGTCTGTCGGCAGGCCGACCGTTGAGTCCGTCGGAAGGCCGCCCACCGCGGGGGGCGCAGTGCTCGATTCGCTCGTCATGCTCCCGCTCAGTTCTCGTAGACCAGGCCGGCCTTGGCCAGCGGTTCCCGCATGCCGTACATGTCCAGGCCGAGCTCACCGTCGATGAACTGGGCCCGTTTCCCGGCCTCGTTGGCCTCCCGCTTGGCGGAGGCTTCGGCGACCTCGGCAGCCCGTTCGATCGGCACGACGACGACTCCGTCCACGTCGGCCACGACGACGTCGCCGGGCCGGACGTAGGCGTTGGCCACGACGACGGGGATGTTCACCGATCCCAGCGTGGCCTTGACGGTGCCTTTGGCGCTGATCGCTCGGGAGAACACCGGGAAGTCCATCCGTTCCAGGTCGGCCACGTCGCGCACACCGCCATCGATGACCAGGCCGGCAGCACCACGCGCACGCATGGACGTAGCGAGCAGTTCCCCGAAGAACCCGTCCTCGGACTCGGTGGTGCACCCGGCGACGACCACGTCACCCGGAGTGATCTGCTCCGCGGCGACGTGCATCATCCAGTTGTCACCCGGTTGCAGCAGCACGGTCACCGCAGGGCCGCACAGCCTCGCCCCGTGGTAGGCCGGGCGGATGTAGGGCCGCATGAGGCCGACGCGGCCCATGGCCTCGTGCACGGTCGCGACGCCGAACTGGCCGAGCGCCGCGACGACGTCGGGGTCCGGTCGGTCGATGCGGGTATGCACCACGCCCAGTCGAGTGTGCTCCATCAGTTCTCCATACCGTTGGGGGGGAGGGTGCCTGCGGCGTCCAGGTGGGCCGAAAGGCGGGGGTAGCAGCGCAGCGCGTTGTCGACGAACACCGCCTGACGTTGCGTGTCATCGAGGTTGGCGGTCGCGTTGACGTACCGCTTGGTGTCATCGAAGTAGTACCCGGTGTCGGGGTCGAGGTCCCGGACCGCGCCGATCATTTCGCTGGCGAAGAGGATCGACTCGCTCGGGATGACCTCGGTGAGCAGGTTGATGCCCGGCTGGTGATAGACGCAGGTGTCGAAGAAGACGTTGCCCAACAGGTTCACCGGGTCCGGTTTACCCAGAGCCATGGCCAGGCCGCGGAATCGGCCCCAGTGATAGGGCACCGCCCCGCCGCCATGCGGGATGACCAGGCGCAAGCCGGGGAAGTCGGCGAAGAGGTCGCCTTGGAGCAATTGCATGAAGGCGGTCGTGTCCGCGTTGAGGTAGTGCGACCCGGTCGTGTGAAAGGCCGGGTTGCACGTGGTGGACACATGCACCATGGCCGGAATGTCGTACTCGACCATGACCTCATAGATCGGGTACCACGACCGGTCGGTCAGCGGCGGCGCGGTCCAATGCCCCCCGGAGGGATCCGGGTTGAGGTTGATCGCCACCGCGCCGAGCTCCTCCACGGCGCGGCGCAGCTCCGGAACGCACGTGGCCGGGTCGACGCCTGGGGACTGCGGCAGCATGGCGCCCATGGCGAACCGATCCGGATAGAGCTCGGCGACTCGGGCGACAAGGTCGTTGCAGATCCGGGACCAGACGTTGGAAACCTCGAAGTCTCCGATGTGGTGAGCCATGAAGGAGGCGCGAGGGGAGAACACGGTGACATCGATCCCCCGCTCGTTCATGAAGCGCAACTGGTTGGCCTCGATGCTGGCCCGGATGTCGTCGTCGGTGATCACCAGGTCAGCCGGGTCGGGAGCCGGCCCCGAGCCGTCGACAGCCGCCACCTGCGCCTCACGCCACGCCGCGAGCGCGGGAGGCGCGGTGGTGTAGTGGCCGTGGATGTCTATAGTCACCGGACCACGGTGGCAGGGCGGACGGACAACGTCTGCCAACATTCCGCCTGGCGGAAACCCAGGGGGGCTCGTGACCCCGGGATGCGCGATCATGACCCCGAGTCCAGGCAGCGGAGGAGGTGCCCATGGCACGCGAGCGGGAATCTTCAGGACCGTCTCGAACCGAGCACGGCGGGTCCGGGCTGACCGGGCCGGCGTCGGAGCTGACCGGTGTCTCCTCCATGGCCACCCGCGCGGTCCTGGCCGACCTGGCGGAACTCGCCGGCGCCCGGATCGGCGCCACGGTCACCTTCCGCGCCGGTGGCGGCGTCGCCATCGCCGGAGAAATCCGCCAGGGACTCGATGCGGATGTCGCGGTCCTGGCCGAGAAGGCCGTGGCCACCCTGGTCGACCAGGGACACCTGGTCGACGACACGGTGCGCCCGCTGTTCCGTTCCGAGGTCGTCCTGGCCGCCCGATCAGGGAACTCCCCTGCCATCGCGTCCCTGGCGCAGCTGCAGCGGACCGTTCTCGCCGCCGACGCCGTCGGGTATTCGACCGGTCCTAGCGGTGACGCGTTCCTCGCGCGGCTGGACGCCTGGGGGCTGATCGAGCGCCTGACCGGGCGGCTTGTCCAAGCTCCCCCTGGCGTCCCGGTCGGCTCTTTGTTGACCGCAGGCGAGATCGACCTGGCCGTCCAGCAACGCAGCGAGCTGACCGGCATACCGGGGGTCGACGTGCTTGGCCCGCTACCGCCGGGGACCGAGATCGTCTCGATCTTCTCCGCCGCGGTGTTGACCCGTTCGACCGCCCGGAAGGCGGCCGAGTCCCTGTTGGATGCGCTCGCCGACCCGACGCATACGGATCTGGTCGCTCAGCACGGCCTCGCGCTCCTGTGACGGCGGCGGGCTACTCCTGCTCTTCGCGGGCGCCGACGCCGTACTGGATCGCAGCCTGCCGAGACGCCTGGAACTCATCCAACGTCTCGCCGCGGAAGTGGGCGTAGACCTCCGGATTGGAAATCCCCAACACAGCGGCCATCTTCTCCAGGACGAAGAAGATCGCGCCGTAGCGAATCAAGCCGATCCAGTCCCGATCGGCGATGAGCTGGCGTTCCTCACTGGCCAGCCGGTATTGCGTCGCGAGCGCGTCGAAATCCTCGACGAACCGGCGGCGGTGGTCGGGCTCGATCAGCCGGTGCAGGAAGTCGTTGACCCGAAATCCCTTCCGGCTGCGCTCCAGGGTGTAGGGATAGGTCCCCTCCAGCGTGTCGGCACCAGCGAGTTGGTAGCCGACGTGCTCCCGGTATGCCGCCAACTCGGCCTCCGGAGGGGGTGTCCCGAGATCTTCCCAGATGGCGGTGGCGATGTTCGTCATCGATGGGGCATATGTGCTCCGATGCACCCGGCGGATGTCCTCGGACAGGGCACCCCGCATGATCAGCCACATGATGACCTCGGCGCCCTCGGCCCCGCCGAGTTCGACAAAGTCGGCGATCCGCAAGTTCGCCAGCTGCTGCGGGTCGGCCTCAAGCAGATCGAGGAACCGGGCATCCCACTCCTCGTTGAGGAACCCGGCACGTTCCCCGTGCACCTGATGGGACAGCCCGCCGGTAGCCATGACGGCCACTTTGAGGTCGGGGTCCGGGAAGCTCTCGATGGCTGCCCGCAGCGACTTCCCGAGGGTGTAGCACCGGCGGGGGCTGGGGACGGGCAACTGCAGCACGCCAACCTGCAACGGCACGATCCGGCCAGCCCAGGGGCCGTCGCCGTCGGCCAGGGTGGACAGCGCCGAGAACAACCCGTGATCGGCGGGCCTGCCCTGGAAGAAGGACATGTCGAACTCGTCCGCCACCAGGGCGGCGCCGATGTGCCCCGCCAGCTCGGCGTGCCCGGTCAGTGGGGCCACATGCGGGGCTCCGCCACCCTCGTCGGCGGCGACATAGCTCTCGTCCACGCCGAGGACGAAGGCGCTGTAGTGGTCGAGGAAGAAGGAGGTGATGTGGTCGTTGTAGATCACGAAAAGGACATCGACGCGCTGATCGCGAACCCATGCCCGGATGTGATCAAAGCCGGCCGCGAAGATCGGCGCCCAGGGGTTCTCCCCCTGTTTGCCCGTCTCCACGGCGTAGCCGATGGTCGGTGAGTGCGAGGCGCCGATACCGCCGACAATCTTCGCCATTACGGGGTCGGCCAACCCGTGTACTGCTCGGCCACATAGAGCTGGCCGGCCTTGGTGTTGGCCACGTTGTCGAGTTCGCCCAGTTGACGATGCAGGTCGAACGAGTCGGCGCCGGGCGACATGTGCAGCATTTGGGTCATCCAGTAGGAGAAGTTCTCCGCCCGCCAGACCCGCTGGAGCGCCTGCGGTTCGTAGTCATCGAGGATGGCGTCGTCGTCGCCCGCGAGCGCCCGCACGAGGACCGGCGCGAGGACCTTCACGTCGTGGAAGGCCAGGTTCAGCCCCCGAGCGCCGGTTGGCGGAACCGTATGCGCGGCGTCACCGGCGAGCACCATCCGGCCCCACCGCATCGGCTGGGTGACGAAGGATCGGAACTTCAGCACGCTCTTGTCGCTGATCGGGCCCTCCTTGAGAGTGAACCCGTCGGGGCCGGCAAGCCGAGCCTGCATCTCGGTCCAGATGCGCTCTTCGGTCCACCAGTCCACGTCGTCGTCGGGGTTGCACTGAAAGTACATCCGCTGCAGGGTCTTGGTGCGCTGGCTGACCAGGGCAAACCCACGTTCGGAATGGGTGTAGATGAGCTCCGGTGCGCTCATCGGTGCCTCCGCGAGGAAGCCGAACCACGCGAAGGGGTATTCGCGGAAGTAGCTCTTCCGGTACTGCTCCGGGACCAAGCGGCGGCACTGGCTGTGTGAGCCGTCCGAACCGACCACGAAGCGGGAGCGCAACTCGACGCGGGTGCCGTCGGCTTTGGTGAACCGAACCTTGGGGTTGGAGGTTTCGATGTCGAGCACGTCGACATCGGTGACCCCGAAGTGGACCTCGCCACCATCGCGGGCGCGGGTGTCAGCAAGGTCGATGAAGACGTCGGTCTGCGGGTAGAGCCAGACCGAAGCACCGACGGTGGCCTGGAAGTCAATCCGATGAGACACCCCGCCGAACCGGAGGTCGATGCCCTCATGTTCGAAGCCATCGCGCAGAATCCGGTCGATGACCCCGGTCTCCAGCAGGTCCTTTGCCGCAGCATCCTCGAAGATCCCCGCCCGCTGGGTGACCTCGATCTCCTCGCGAGTGCGGATGTCGATCGCTACGGTTTCCACCCCGGCGCGGTGCAGCCAGTGCGAGAGCATGAGCCCGGCCGGTCCCGCCCCGACGACGGCCACCGGAACCTCCCGGACTTCGTCCACCGGCGCTGCCGACTGTTGTGCTTGCGTGGTCATATCGTCCTCCGATTCCCCACCGACCCCCATTGGCCCGGCAACCAGTGGACCCTGGCAGGCAGGTGGACCCGTAGTCTGCGCACCTTCCATCTGACGGAAGGATCGAGGGGTCAATCCTTTTGGGTGCCGGCCCGACGACCCAGCTCGGCGGACACCCCTTGAGCAGCCCGGATCAGTGGGTCGCGCAGTGATCGCACCCGGGCTGCCGACCGGGCGGCGACGACGATCCCCAGCGACGCCTGCACCGGCCCGCTGGGGCCGAGCCGGACCGGAGCGGCCACAGCCATCGTGCTGTCGGAAAGCTGCCGGTCGCTGATGACGTAATGCTCCCGGCGGATCCTGGCCAGCTGCCGACGCAATGCCTCGGAGTCAGTGATCGTGTGCGTGGTCCACGCCGGTTGAGGGCCCGCCAACACGGCGTCCTGGATGTCGGTGGGCGCATACGCGAGCAGCACCCGACCCATCCCGGTCGAGGCCAGCGGGAAACGAGCACCGACGTTGGTGACCAGTTCCACGGAACGATGTCCGGCGATGCGCTCGAGGAAGACCAGTTCCGTACCCTCGCGGACGGCGAGCTGGATGTTCTCGTGGGTTCCCTCATAGAGGTCCTGCATAAAGGGCATGGCGACATCGCGAAGGATCCGACCTCGCGGCGAAACCGAGGCCACCTCCCACAGACGCAACCCGATGTGCCAGTCGCCGTCCTCGGAACGTTCCAGCGCGCCCCAATCGCCGAGCTCCTTAACCACCCGGTGGGCAGTGCTCAGCGCCAGGCCGCTGCGATGGGCGATCTGACTGAGGGTCTGGCTTTCTTGGCCCCGCCCGAACGTGCCCAACACGGCGAGCACCTTGCCAGCTGCGGTCACCGCGTCGCCAGCCGCGGTCATCGGGTCGCCAGCCGCGGTCATCGCGTCCGTGACCGGCCTTCGTGAGCTCCCCATAGGGCACAGTGTGCTGCTCCGAGTTGGCCCCACGCCAGTAGGCGACATGTTCGGACACCTTGCCCGGCACCACTGACCGTGGACGTGGCCGACGCCGACTGTCCTGGATCGATCAGCCATGGCAGCATCGAGCGGCAAGAGCAACATCCATCCAACGGAACGGTGTCCCCGTGGCCAACGAGGCAGTGACCGTGCTCCCCTACGGCGAACGCGCCCTGCTGATCGAGGTGACCCCGCCGTACCCGGTGTCCGGTGCGTATGCCGCAGTCCTGGGCGCCCGGGACGCTGGCCGGTTGCCGGGGGTGCTCGAGGTGGTTCCGGCGGCGCGGACCGTGCTGGTCACCTTTGGCGATGTCGCTGCTACCCGCGCCGGAAGGCCAGTCCTAGGGCAGCTCGTGCCGTCGGCTCCGGCCGCCGATGCCGGACCGGAAGTGGTCATCGCGGTTCACTACGACGGGGAGGACCTGACGGCGGTGGCCCGCCTGACCGGGTTGGACCCGGCCGAGGTGATCCGTCGGCATACGTCGTCGTCCTGGCGGGTGCACTTCGTCGGGTTCGCCCCCGGCTTTGCCTATCTGTCCGGGGGAGATCCGGCGCTCGTCGTGCCGCGGCGGGACAGCCCGCGCGCCGCAGTCCCGGCTGGTGCAGTGGGGTTGGCCGGGGAGTTTTCGGCCGTGTATCCGCGACCCTCACCGGGTGGATGGCAGCTCATCGGGCGCACCGAGGAAAGCATGTGGGATCTGCGCCGCGACCCTCCGGCGCTGCTTGCTCCGGGTATGCGTGTGCGGTTCGAGGCCAGATGACCATGCCGACTGCTACGGCGACCAACCGGACGGCCTTGGTGGTCCAGGACGCCGCCCCGGGCGCCAGCGTTCAAGACCTGGGGCGGCCGGGATGGGCCACGGTGGGGGTACCCCGCGGCGGTGCCGCCGACCGGGGGTCCTTGCGACTGGCTAACCGTTTGCTCGGCAACCCCGAGTCCGCCGCGGCGCTCGAGGTCACCGCGGGGGGCTGCCTCGCGCGTGCCGAGGGGACGCTGTGGTGCGCGGTGACCGGTGCGGACGGGCCCGTGCTGGTGGAGGGGCGTGAGGTGGGTTCGGCTGCGGCCTTTCCCCTTCCAGACGGTGCCCGCGTCGAGATCGGCCGGCCCCGGCGCGGCCTACGGAGCTATCTGGCGGTTCGTGGCGGGTTCGACGTGCCGCGGGTGTTGGGTTCCGCCAGTGAGGACGTGCTGTCCGCCATCGTGCCAACACCGGTCGGGGCCGGGGTTCGGCTGCCCGTCGGCTCGCCGGCTGGGCCGTTGCCCGACACGACGTTCGTCCCGGTAGCCGCATTGCCGGAGCTACCTCGACTTCGGCTGCACCCGGGACCTCGACGGGATTGGGTCGCTGCATCGTCATTGACCATGCTGACCTCGGTGGTCTACACCGTGTCGGCCCACAGCAACCGGGTGGGCGTGCGCCTGACCGGGCCGGCTTTGACCCGTGCGATCACGTCAGAGCTGCCGTCGGAGGGGTTGTTGCCCGGCTCAGTGCAGGTGCCACCGTCGGGTGAACCGATCATCTTCCTCGCGGATGTGCCGACCACCGGCGGCTACCCCGTTGTTGCCGTGGTGACCGAGACCGACCTCGATGTGATCGGTCAGCTGGTGCCGGGCCAAGGAGTCCGCTTGACCTGGGCGTGAGCCCCGCCGCGCCGCCCCACCAGCATCCCCGCCGCACCGCCCCACCAGCTTCGCTAGGGAAACCAGAGGTTCGCAGGGGAAGCTTTACCCTGCGACCCACAGGTTTCCCACCTGTGGCGTAAATCCGGAGGCGGGCAGGAGGGCGGCGAAGGGCCGGGCACGGGGTGGGGCATACGAACACCGGCGATCGCGTTGGCTACGGCATGAGCGGCTATACGGATTGGAACGCGAGCATCATCGAACAGTTCCGCGCCAACGGCGGACAGGTCGGAGACTGGGGGCGGGACCTCGTGTTGGTCCATCACGTCGGCGCCAGGACTGGCACCCAACGCGTCACTCCATTGATGAGCCTGCGTCAGGACACCGACACCTGGCTGGTGGCTGCCTCCAAGGCCGGCGCACCGGACAACCCCGCCTGGTTCTACAACCTCATCGCGCACCCGGACATCATCATCGAAACGGCCGACGACGGGACGGTGCCGGTGCACGCGAGGGTCCTTACCGATGCCGAACGCGACACCGCCTGGGCTACCTTCACCTCGAGCAACCCCGGCTTCAAGGACTACCAAGACAAGACGACCAGGACCATCCTGCTGGTCCAGCTATCTCGACGCTGACCGTCGAGATCGCCACCACGACGTCGGCCTGGGGCGGGCGAACCAGCTCCCGGAGAAGGGCGGAAACGCGCCACCAAGGCCGCGACCGGCGCCGCCGACCGTTTCCGGCGTCACGGTCGGCGGCGCCGAGTCGAGTCGAGGACAGTCGAGTCGAGGGCAGTCGAGGGCGGACTTAGGGTGCCACCATGACACCTGAGGAGTTCCGCGTTGCCGGTCATGCCCTCATCGACTGGATCGCTGATCATCGGGCACGCATTCCGGACCTGCCGGTCGCTGCCTGGGTCGGCCCGGGAGACATCGCGGGCGCACTGCCGTCCACCGCGCCGACAGGTGGGGAAGCGATCGACGCGCTGCTGGAGGACCTGACAGCCATCGTCGTGCCCGGGGTGACCCAGACCCAGCACCCCAGCTTCTTCGGCTGGTTTCCCTCCAACGCGTCGCTGTCCAGCGTGCTCGGCGACATCGCCTCGGGAGGGATCGCCGCCTTGGGTATCACCTGGGCGTCCGCTCCAGCGCTCACCGAGATGGAACAGGTCGTCACCGACTGGCTGCGCCAGGAATGCGGCCTCTCCTCGGCCTGGCGGGGCGCCATTCAGGACACCGCCTCGACCGGCGCGCTGGTCGCCCTGCTCGCGGCCCGCGAACGGGCCAGCGACATGTCCAAGGACGCCGGCGGTCTGCAGCAGGTCCCGGCGCCACTGGTGATCTACACCTCCCCGCACGCGCACAGCTCGGTGGACAAGGCGGCCTTGTTGGCCGGGTTCGGCAGGGACAACATCAGGCTCGTCGACGTCGACCCGAGCACCTACGCCATGGACCCGGCCGCGCTCGCGTCGGCCATGGCCGAGGACGTTGCCCAGGGGCGGCGGCCAGCGGCCGTGGTCGCCGCCGTCGGTACGACCGGGACCACCGCCATGGACCCCATCGATGGCATCGTCCGAGTCGCCGCCGAGCAGGACGCCTGGGTGCACGTGGACGCGGCTATGGCTGGAGCTGCCATGTTGTTGCCCGAACGCCGCCATCTGTTCGCGGGCATCGAAGGGGCGGACTCATTGACCTGGAACCCGCACAAGTGGTTCGGCACGATCCTGGACACATCCTTGCTCTATGTGCGGGACATCGACCACCTCGTCGCGGTCATGTCCACCACGCCGAGCTATCTGCGCAGCCCCGTGGACAACCAGGTGGTCCAGTACAAGGACTGGGGCATCCCTCTGGGACGGCGATTCCGCGCCCTAAAGCTGTGGTTCCAGCTGCGACTGGACGGGCTGGATGAGGTCCGGGCGCGGCTCCGTCGAGACCTGGACAATGCCGCCTGGCTGGCCGGGCAGGTAGCAGATACCCCCCAGTGGCGGGTCTTGGCTCCCGTGACGCTGCAGACCGTATGCCTACGCCATGAGCCGCTCGGGTCAGACGGCCTGCCGCTGGGCCCGGAGGCACTCGATGCGCATACCCAGGCCTGGGCGCAGCGGGTCAACGAATCCGGGCAGGCCTTCGTGACCACAAGTCTGCTTGATGACCGCTGGATGGTCCGGGTCTCCATCGGAGCCGAACCGACCCAGCGGTCTGACGTCGAGTCGCTGTGGGCCCTGCTGCGGCATACCGCCGAAACGGAGCCAGCCGCGACATCCGCCGCGGCTGGCTGAGTTCGGTGCCGAGTCGGCTCAGGTCAGCGCCTTGACCTTGAGCTGGTCGAACTCGGCCTGGCTGATCGTGCCGTTCTCCAACAGCGTCTTCGCCTGAGCGATCTGGTCCGCCGGCGAGGTGTTGCTGGCGACCTGGCGAATGTAGGCGTCCGCCGCAGCTTGACTTTGCGAAGCGGCCTTGGCCGAGCGCTCTTCCATGCCGCCGCCCCGGGCAATGAGATAAACCAGCGCGGTAAGGAGCGGGAGAATCACCAGGAAGATGATCCACAATGCCTTGCCCCAACCGGACATCTTGTGGTCCCGGAAGAGATCGGTGACGATAGCGAAGATGGCAAAGATGTACGCCACGAAGGCGAACGACATCAGCAGGAGCCAGATCCACGACCAAAACGAGTTCATATCCATGGGATAACGTCCCTTTCGATGGGGTGATCGACCGTTACCCAGCCTTGCGCATACCGGCCCCTCGGTCCACCGGAATGGGCGGATCGGGCGCGCTCAGATCTCGGACAGATGCGGAATGAGACGTAGATCGTTGACCATGGCATCGAACCTTTCGGCCCCCAGCGCTGAACGGAGACGTTCTTCCCGCTCGGCCTGGCGGGCGCGAACCCGGTCGCACACCTGCACGCCCTCACCTGACAGTGTGGCGATGACTCGGCGCCCATCCGTGGCGTCGGGCCGGCGAACGACCAACCCTTGACCGACGAGGAAGTCCACGTGCCGGGTCAGGCTCGCGGCCGGGAGGACCGCCCGTCCCATCAAGGTGGTCATGGTCTGACCGGGATCGTCTCGGAGCACGCTGATGATCCGCCAGCGCTCCGGGCTGAGCCTCTCGTCGTCGAGGTCACGCATCATCATGGAGATCAGCACATGCTCGACCTGCCGGACCAGGACGACCAAACCTCCCGGCGGCGTCAGGGCAGACTCTGTCTGCGCTGCCGCACCGCCGTGCACCACAACTCCATCCTTGGCCATAGCTACCTCCGAGCGCGAACGCGCAACTCCCATTTGCTCATGCCGACACCTGATGGCGCCAATCCCTCTTGCTCGTAGCCTAATTGACCTTCGCCCTCAACCTCGTAACGAAACGGCAACCGCCCTCCACGCCGAGGCCCCTGCGAGTACCGGTCAGGTAGCTCGCCGTGATGGTGGGTCGGGTGCCGGAGAGGCACGAGCCGACAGGTTGAGGGACAGGCGCGATGATGGGCCCATGGCCTCCTCCACGACCTCGTCGGTCCCGCTCTATCCGCGCGAACGGGAAGCCGTCGTGCGCGCTTGCCAGCAGTTGGCCGCCGACGGGCATCTCGTCGGCACCGCCGGCAACGTATCGATCCGGGTGGGTGAGCACGTCATCATTTCGCCCAGCGGGGTGTCCTACGCCGAGATGTCCCCCGCGGATGTCGGCATCCACGACCTCTCCGGTGCGCCAGTGCAAGCCACGCTGGCGCCATCGAGTGAGCTGCCACTGCACCTGGCCGTGTACGCCTCGTCGGGGCATACGACCATCGTGCACACGCACTCCACCGCCTCGACAGCACTGAGCACCGTCGTCGCTCAAGTTCCACCGACGCACTATTACTGTGTGCTGTTCGGCGGCCCGATTCGCGTCGCCCCGTATGCCCGGTTCGGCACCGACGAGTTGGCCCGGAACGTGACGCACGCACTGACTGATCGAACCGCAGCGCTCATGGCCAACCATGGGGCGGTCATCGTGGGCTCGGACCTCTCGCGAGTGGTCTCCCAGGTGCCCTACTTGGAGTATCTGTGTGACGTGCAGCTGCGGGCCGGGGCGTATGGCAGCCCTGCGACCTTGACCGAGCAGGAGCTGGCCACGGCTGCCGAGGCGATGGTCGGATATGGCCAGACCGGTTCCGGCGCACCACGTTGACCTCGTGAATTCCGCTGGTGGCTCAGCGGGTGGAATCGGCTAAGGCGTCGAGTTCGGGCACGTGGACCGAGCCGATGACGATGCGGTCCACAGCCTCCCCAACCACGTCGATGACGTAGCCGGGCCGGTTCCGGTAGACGGCCACGAAGTCCTTGCCGCCCCGGCGACGCCACCAGCCCAAGGCGATCACGCCGGGCAAACCAGTACCAGGTGCGCGTATGCCGCGGATGCCTTCGCGGGCGTTCGGCAAGTACCTCACCCGCGTGATCGAGCTCAGCGGCACGGTGACGCTGCCGGTCAACGCGCCGACCTTCTCGAGGCTGGACAGCACGATGTCCAGCCTCGAGCCGTCGCTGCGGATGGTGGCCATGCCGGTCTCCTTTGCCGAGGCGTGGGCGGTGCGATCTGCAATCATCTCACGTTGCACGTGAAGTACGCTTCAAGTTCGAGCTGGAGCTTCTCGTCGGCTGCGCGCAACCTCCCACGCACGATGAGCCGGCCAGCGGCAGCGGTTCAGATGAGGAGCCATCATGACCAAGACCTCGAAGACTATTTCACAATTTCAGCCAGTGGCGACGGCCACGCGGCGTGCGTGCGATCGGTATTACCGACGAGCGCACACTCCCTTTGCCAGAGCCTTCTTGCGGGACATGCCCAACGTACTCAGCTATCACACAGGCTTGGCTGTGGCCGGGTTCGACGTTCGCGGGACGTGGGAAGCTCCGCCGGCCACATTTCGATACGTGACCATACGCTTCGACGAAGGCACCGGGCTGGACATCTCTGCTGATTTGGCCGCGCGGATCGCCTCAGATCACCGGATCTTCCTTCAGGAACTGCGGGGGTTTGACGTCACCGAGGAAGTCGTCGTTGATCGGCGTAGTGGACAAATGAACACCCTCAAATACCAATTCGAATATGACCGTTCAGAGGGAGAGGACGCCGGCGCTGGGGAGGAGCGCCTGCGGGGAACACTTGACTGCCTGGAACTTCTCTCCCAGGAAGCCTTTGGCTTGCGCCTGTGCACGGTGGACCACGTCGTTCATGAGCGGCGGTCGGAGCCCATCGACCAGCCCGGCCAGCGTTCCACCGGGGAATGGTTACCGTGGACCTCCCGACAGGCATTCCTCAGTCTCTATTTCGATCAAGCGCAGTGGGCGCATGAGTGGTTTCGACGGGACGACGTCCGGCAATGCCTGCTCCCGGCGGGATGGTCGCGGGTGATCGGAGTGCAGGTTCACGAGGAATGCGGCCTGGACCGCTCCTAGCGCCCACGCCGGCTCATGGGCACACTGCGGTTGATACCCGGCTCATCACAATCCAGGGTGTAGTCGGGGTCTGAATCCGCCGGTCTCCAGGAGGGATCTGGCGATGTAGTTGGTGAGGTTGCGGGAGCCGAGGTGGAGCCGCGGAGGTGTTCGAGTCGCCCGTTGAGTGCGTCGGTGGGGCCGTTGGAGGTGCCGGGCCTGTCGAAGTAGGCCAGGATGTCTGCGGCGCGAGCGTTCAGGGTCCGCCCAAGG
>JBKECS010000040.1:0-12814 GCA_047974805.1 Nostocoides sp.
ATCACATCCCGATACGCGGTCCGCGACGGAGCCGGCCACAGACCCGAACGGCCCGACACCAGCGCAGCCTTCCCCGCCTCCAGAAAGTCCGACCGCCACCGGCCGATCGACTGCTCCGGCACCTGCTCCTTCCGAGCAGCCTCCGCGACCGACGTCTCACCCGCGAGCACCCCGAGCACGATCCGTGTCTTCTTCTCCGGCGGGATCACCGGCGGTCTCCCCATCACACGCCTCCAGCCTCAGACGCCGATCATCCCCTCACAACCGGCCTGCCAGAAAGCTAGACGCGGGACAACATCGTCGAGATCGGCCAGCGGCGTCAAGTAGAACTACTTTGTGTCAGTATCTGATGCAATCAAGGCAGGCATGACACTTGCACGCTTCGGCACAGTGGAAGCGCCGCCGTGGCGGCGTGGGCCTGCTGACCCTCTGCGTAACGGGCCGCTGACCGCTCTCGAGCTTTGGCCGTCTCCACCTCGCGGTTCGTTGGCGGTGCGGTGGAGATGAGTTGGTTTAGCAGGGGCGGTTTCTAACGATCGTTAGAAACCGCCAGGTGTTTAGGAGGAGCGTATGCCGCCACCTGTTCGCACGGTGAAGCCCGCGGCCAGGTGATCCTTGGCCGCGGGCTTCGCGTTCAGTCCTTCTGCGCTTGCGTCAAGGCACCGCCGTCGGTGCGGAGGATGAAGCCGGAGTCGCTCTCGATGTACCAGTAGGAGCCTGGCCCGATGGCGCTGACGTCGGTGACGACCCCGGGCTCGCCAATAGAGTCCCACTCGGTTTGGTTGAACCGGAAGAGCTGGCCATTGGTTCGGATGGCCCATATGGACCCATCGCGGGCGATGTCGAGCTCACGGAAGCTGTACTTCGAGGCATACAGCGTCCAATCGCTGCCCTGGTATCGGTAGACAGACCCTTGTGGGGTCCCGCCGTGATCGTTCCGGCTGCGTTGACGCTCGACTGCTGGCAGTTGACCTCACCGAAATTGACGTCCTGGAAGTCGGTCACCCGGGTGCCCAGGTAGGGGTTGAAGGAGATGAACGGGCGCGAGTTGCCCGCCCGTGCGGCGCGCCCCAAACGCTCGAAGTCGGCAGGGTAGTAGGCGACCCCGTCGTCGAAGAAGTAGCCATCGAGCATGCTGCGGTACCGAGCACCCACCTCGGTCATGACGTTGACCCAGTTGTTGAAGAAGACCGACCGGTCGCCGCCCCCGGTGGTGGAAAAGGACGCCGGGAAGTTCCGGTAGCCCCACCATTGTTTGGAGGCATGGCCTGCGTGGTACTAGATGGCGGATCGGATGCCTTCCTTGCGCAGGGCGTACATCACTTCGTACGGGAGGTCTCGGTTGGCGGTTCGATCGTCGTGGGGCCCGGTGATGTCGTCGATGGCCTTGATCGGCCCGGGGAAGTAGTAGTCCCACCAGCTGACGGAGACGACCGCGTACTCCGATTTCGAGGCCTTGACCTCTCGGACGAAGGCGGCGACGTCGAAGTTGTCCATGGCGTCCTGGAACGGTTCGCCGGGGCCGGTCTGGGGGTAGGACCACTCGCCCCACTGGACCATGTAACCCTTTGCCCCGCGCAGCCACGAGGTGTCGGTCTTGAAGTCGGCGACTCGCTGCAGGTATGCCGCATAGTCGGATGAGCGGATGAGCTCGACGGATTTGAACCAACTCAGCGTGGCAGAGGCCTCCTTCCGCAGGCGCAGCTGGTAAGTGCCGGCCGGGATGACCAACTGGCCCGGTTCGAGCAGGTCCATGGACTTGGTGACTTTGCTGGGGCCGAAAGCCAGGGCATACGGGGTGTCGACGACCTCGAGTTTGAAGCTGTCGCCTGGCCCGGAGGAGACGCCCACGCGCACGTTGAAGCGGGTCGCCTGCGAGACATGCACCGTCCAGGTGAACGATTGGGTGGGGGAGTTCCAGTACTTATGCCAGAAGTATTTGGCGCTGGATTCGCGGGCCAGGGGCACCGTGCCGACGATCTCGGCCTGCCCACCTGGAAGGGCGATCAGGTTATCGATCGGTCGGTTCATCCATTGATCAAGGTCGATGGATTCGGCCGTGGTCGTCGCGGTAGTTGTGGCATCGGCGCTGGCTGTCGGTAGGACGATGCCGACGGCCACAAGGGCGGCGATGGGCCAGACGAGGACGCGTCTGAGTTTCATGGAACCTCTCTTTGAGTGCCAGTCGCCCAGCGGGGCATGCCGGTGCCTGTCACCGACACTCGACCGTCACCGTCACTCAGATGGTACGGGTACCATCTGAGTGTGCAGCGGCAATAGCGACCACATCGCCTCGCGGCAAGGGGGTGGCCTCGCGAGGCCCGCAAGGCATGGGTGCACGGTGGGTAGGGACCTCAGAGCCACGTATGCCGATAGCCGGCATGCCTGTAGATGACGGTATCGGGCCGTTTGGGTTTGTGCTTGACTCGTTGACCGAGGGTTGTTGTGGGAGGGAATAGGTGTGCAGCAAAACCGAAATGGCGAAGTTCACCGAGCGGTCGCTGCCGTGGCTGGAGTATGTGTCCTAGCTTTCGCGTGGGTCGTGTCGGGGTGCACTAGCGACTCCGAGGATGCTTCTGGGCAGGGTGCGTCGAGATCGGCGGGACCGAGCTCGCGGACCGGGCCGGTCTCCTCGACGGTGTCATCCCCGCCGATCGAGGCAACGACCAGGGCTAGGAGTCTGCCTGCGGCGGCGCGTCAGCATACGAATGCCGGGGCGGAGGCGTTCGTGCACTATTACAACGACCAACTGTCCAAGGCGTGGATGACTCCGCAGGCCGGTCTGTTGGCGCCCCTTTCCCTGCCCTCGTGCAAGTCGTGCCGGACATGGGAGCAAACAGCCGCGTCACTCGTCGCCAACAAGGAACATTCTGACCGCCCGGTTATCGTCGTCAAGGAAGTCGTGTATGACTCAATTGAGGATGCAGCTTTGGTGGTCCTTGCGTCCGGGACTCAATCGGGAGCATCGCTCCTGAACTCTCGAGGTGAGGTAGTAAGTACAGGGACGCCAAAACCTGTGACTTTTGCCTACTACGTGATATGGACAAGCGGCGAATGGAAAGTGCAGGAAGTGAAGATCGGATGAAAAGGCTGGCCGTAATCTGGCTTGCAGTCCCATTATTGGTGCTTGGCGATGCCGTTGGTGCGAGGGCGGTTTCCACGTGCGGCCCGTTGGTCGCTGACTGCCAAGTCTTGAGTTCTGGCGGTGTTCGCACATATGGCGAGAAAGAGCTGCACGCTTTGGGAAAGGCGCAACAGGCCTTGAGTCGAGTCATCGGCCGTATGACGTGTACAAGACGCTAGATTCGTGTTCTGGCCCTCAAGGGAGTTTATGGGGAGATAACACGTGCAATCAGAATTCGACGCGACCGATGTGTCCGCCCGGAGAAGGTCCGATGGTCGATATTAGCCAGCGGCCGATGAACGCGGATGGATCATTAGCGGATCCCCACTGGAACTTCATCGGCCGCACGTGCGTGCCCGATGCGGTTCCCAGCGTCGCGAAACGGCCGTCCATGGCGATGATCATCAAGGCCTTCCACGACACGAAGTTCGCTACCGCCACGATGGGGTTTCAGCCGAAGGGCAACCTGACCTTGGTGAATCTGCCGAACTTCTACGCCGCCAGGTGGGGCGCGGCCGGTTACGGCCCTGGACAGGTCGATGCCCTTGATCCAGCCACCATGCTCGGATATCAGGTCCAGATCCGCCCCAAGGTGATCAGCTACGTGTACCACTACGGCGATGGAGAGCATTCGGGCCCGACGGACTCGCCAGGGGGAACCTATCCGGAAGGCGATATCCGGCATACCTACCGGAAGGTGGGGCAGTACACCGCGCAGATCACCCTCACCTGGGGAGCCGACTACCGGATTGACGCAGGGCCGTGGCTGGCCATCCCGGACCAGGTCAGCGTCAACCAGCCAGCCACCACCATCGATGTCCGCGAAGCCCACAACCACCTCATCCCCTGATTGGACCGCATCCATTCGAGGCTGGCCCCAACGGTGGGACCGGAGTCACGGCCAGAACCGGCATGTGGGATAGTGGCCGATGAGTTGTCCTGGAAGACAAGCGAATTTATTCACTCGCTGGGCTTGCCAGGGCGCATTCTGCATACGGATGTGTCATTCTCAGTGTCGAGATCACCACGGCAGGACACCGTCTCGCCGGGGTCGTTCGATATCCGTCATGAGCAGGGCGTCGGAGGGGAGGGTAGGTGCCGCGGGAGCGAAACCGAGACATCGATGGATTGTCTCTGCCCGACTCGCTGTCCCCGGACCAGCCGAAGGGCGATCAGATCCGCGGGATCATCTTGTCGTTGACTCGGCGGCTCGGTCCCGGCGCAATCCTGCCCTCTGAACGTATGCTCGCCGAGCGGTACGACGTCGCGCGGATGACCGTCCGAGGGGCGCTTCGGGCGCTCGAAGCCGAGGGGGCGGTTATCATTCGCCCTGGGGTAGGTACGTTCGCCGCTGCTGCTCGGCGTTCTCGCGCGGTCGGGTCGTGGTTTTCCCGGGACATGCGTGCCCGTGGGATGAAGCCAGAAACCCGCACCATTGAGCAGGCCGTGGTGACGCTGCCGGCGTCGCTGGCCCACCGTCTTGATGCACCCCCCGGCTCCCGCGCCATCACCCTGGTGCGCCTGTGCCTCGCCGACGGTATGCCGATGGCCATCGAGCGCGCGACGTTGTCTCTGGAGCGTTTCCCCGGGCTGGAGGATTCCCCGCTTGGCGGTGAGTTGCTAGACGACGTACTCCACCATCGATGGGGGGTTGTACCCCGCTCGGTGAAGGCCTCCGTCCGGGCAACATTGCCAACGACCGGTGAGGCCACGTTGTTGGAGGTCTCGCAGTCGCAGGCGTGCCTGGTCGTCAGCGCCATCCAACGGGACACCACCGGTGCGCCCATCGAAGCGCGCCGAGCGATTTACCGCGGGGACCGCTACGACGTCGAACTCAGCTATCAGATCCCGCTGCCCTGATCGGTGCCCGCCGGGGGAGACCTTTCGCCGGCCGCGCCTGGATCCTTGTGGCATACGTCCCAGCGGGTGAGGCGTTCGCAGGAGGCCGCCTTATGGTGAAGTTTCGGCTGGCCCGGTGATCGGAGGCGACGGATGAAGGCGTGGCAGGTGCATGAGCTGGGCGAACCGCGGGACGTGCTGCGCCTTGATGAGACGACGATGCCCACTGTGGGCCCCGGCGATGTCCTCGTCCGAGTACGTGCTGCCGCGGCCAACTTCCCCGACTCGTTGCTGTGCCAGGGGACCTACCAGGTCAAGCCGGACCTACCGTTTACCCCTGGACTG
The DNA here is from genome assembly GCA_047974805.1 of Nostocoides sp. Classification (GTDB taxonomy): domain Bacteria; phylum Actinomycetota; class Actinomycetes; order Actinomycetales; family Dermatophilaceae; genus JAJXUB01. The sequence goes on from JBKECS010000040.1 coordinate 5,309, forward strand.
GAGGTGTGTGGCGAGGTGGCTGCCGTCGGTGACCAGGTGTGCACCTGGTCGGTGGGGGACCGGGTCATCGGGGCGCCGACCCTGCCGCACGGCGGGTTCGCCGAGTACGCCGTGCTCAACGGGGGTGCCGCGCTGGTTGCCCCGGAGGCCCTCGACGACGCGGAGGCATCGGCACTGCTGATCGGCTATCAGACCGGATGGTTCGCTCTGAGGCACCGGGCTGGGCTGAAACCCGGCGAAACGCTGCTGGTTCATGCGGCCGCCGGAGGTGTCGGCAGCGCCGCCGTGCAGCTCGGGAAGGCGATGGGCGCCCGGGTGATCGGGGTGGCCGGGGGTGCGGACAAAGCCAACCACGTTCGGCAGCTGGGGGCGGATATCGTCATCGACCGACGGCGCGAGAATTTCGTCGCGGTGGTCAATGAGGCGACGCAGGGGATGGGTGCGGATGTCATCTATGACCCGGTCGGTGGCGACACATACGATCGTTCGGTTAAGTGCATTGCGTTCGAGGGGCGCATTCTTCTCATCGGCTTTGCCGGGGGACGGATTCAAGCCCCTGCGCTCAACCACGCCTTGATCAAGAACTATTCGATCGTCGGGGTCCACTGGGGTTTGTATGCCGTGAAGAACCCCGAGTTGGTCCGTACTTGTCACGAGGACCTGGTTCGGCTCGCCGCACAGGGCAAGATCCGGCCGTTTATCAGTGAGCGACTCCCGCTCGAACGGGTCGGCGAGGGCGTGCAACGGCTGGCTGACGGCAAGACGGTGGGTCGCCTGGTGTTCCTACCCTGACTGGGGCCACGTCCGCCAACTTTCCCCCACCGAAAGGTGCCTTTGGGCATCCTCCGCCACCCCGAAAGGTGCCTTTGGGCATCCCGCGATAGCCAGCGCTGCGTATGGAAGATGACAGGTGTTGGCAAATGGTGGATTGAACGGCCCGTGAACCCGCCATTTGCCAACACTGGCCGAGGTAACCATGCAGCGAACTCGCCATTTGCCAACACTCGGGCGCGGGGGTGACCGGGCCCAATCCCCTCAATTGCCACCACCGGGCCGTATGCCGACGCGTGGCAGTTGACGCCGTCAGCGACGTCCGGCGTCGGAGGACTAGGTCGTGGTGGTCGTGTCACCGCACAAACTCATGAATGCCCCCAGTGCAAGCAGCTCCTGCGTCGTGCGAGGCACGGCATCGGTGAGCACCCGAGAGCGGACGATGAAGGCCGCGTATTGCCCTCGCGAGATCGACACGTTGAGCCGGTTTCGCGACAACAAGAATCCCACCCCGCGCGGCACGTCGGCCACCGTGGAGGCGGCCATGGACAGGATCACGACCGGCGCCTCTTGGCCTTGGAACCTGTCCACAGAACCCACCGCGACCTGGCCGAACCCCGCGGCCTCCAAAGCCGCCTCGATTCGGGTGACCTGCGCGTTGTACGGCGTGAGAACCAAGATGTCGCACTGTTCCAGCGCGCGCTCGGGAGGGTCGGCGCCAGGATCGCGCCAAGTCCTGCCGAGAAGGCCGGCAACGAGTTCGGTCACCGCCGCCGCCTCCTCGGCCGATTCGGTGGCGTTGTCCAGGTGGTCCACCTGGACAACATGCACTCCAGGGTCAATCCCGTCCAGGGAACGGGCTGCCGTGATCGACTCGTGAGAGCCGAGTTCGCCGGCATATGACAAGGCGGACACGGCGCGGGCGATGGCCGGGTGCATCCGCCACGAGGTGGCGAGGAAATACCCGAACCTAGGCGGGATCACCGGCTCGTCGCCCAGCAACCACCCCAAGGCCGAGCCGTTCACCGGCTCTGGATGGGTGCCCTGGCTGACCTGCGGCAACTGTTGCGGGTCCCCAAGCAATAGCAGCGAGGCGCCAGCGAGGGAAATGGCCAACGTGGTCGCCAGCGAGTATTGCCCGGCCTCGTCCACGACGACTAGATCGAGGCTGCTGGGCGGCACTCGTGCGGGCGCAGTGAAATCCCACGCGGTCCCTCCAAGGACATAGCCGGTCCCTTCGACGACCCTGGCCGTCGTCCAGGCCGCCACATCGTTCTTGCCGATGGCCGTCCACGAAGGCGTTCCAGTCGAGCTTGGTCCGGGAGATTTGGCGACCTGAGATGGGGCCAGCCCAGCACCGCTGACCACTTCATGGAGCAGGTTCTCCACCGCGGCGTGTGATTGGGCAACCACCCCGACCTTCCACCGGTGCTCGTTGACCAGACGGGCGATGACCCGCGCACCCACATAGGTCTTCCCTGTCCCGGGCGGGCCCTGAACGCCGAGATAGGAACGGTCGAGGTCGAGCACCGCGGCCGTGACGGCGTCGACGAAGCCGGTGTCGCCCGGCACGACGCTCGGCAGGCTGGTACCTGAGCGGAGCCGGGGCGGGAGCCGTTGCAGCAGGTCGAGACCAGGCTGTGGCCACAGGAGGTTTGTCTGCGCAGGGTCGGCACGGTCGATCACGTCGCGGCCGAGGCTCTCCAAAGCCGCATCGATGGATGTCGTGGCTGGCGGCGAGTCCGGACCGAGCGCAATGGGCAGTTCGGCATACGGCTCGACCCCTCGCGGCAGGGTTTCCTCGACGACGAGGGCCTCGTTTCCCGCGTCGATTCGCTCGCGGGACCGCACGCTGACCCCTCGCGCGACGCGCAGGTGGCTCGGCAGTGGCTCCATCCCAGCCGGCAGCGGCGTGTCATAGATGGCATGGACTCTGGTTCCGGCCACTACCCGGCTGCCGGAGGCGAAGCCGCCCTCCAGCTGGACAAGCCGACGCAGACTGCGCTGCTTGCCTTCTTTGGACCAGTCCCGAAGCACGCGGCCGGCCTCTATGTGAAACACCTCGCTGGTGCCGGCCCACTCGTCCACCGGCCCCCGGAGTCGATCGAAGTGAGCCCACCAGTACGGTTTGTGCTCGCGCCGGTTGAATTGCACTGCCGCGGCGAGCATAGCCACGGCACGCTGTTGCGCATCGAGCGGCCCCGAGGTGGGCAGCAGTGCCCGAAGCCTGGACTCGACGGCATTCGGTTCTTGCGGCTCGGCCAGTTCGGCGACGGTATGCCCCAGGCTCACCCCTGTCTCGGCGGCCCGGGCCAGCAGCCAGTCACGCAGCCGAAGTGTGGACAGGCAGTCGTACCGGTTGTAGTCGAGGATGTCGGCCAACCTGCGGTCTGCCTCGGTGGATCGGCCATCGATCACTGCCTGGGTGTATTCGTGGTACGCCACGATCGACGCGTCAGCCGTGGTCACCTCCCCGGTGCGCAGGTGCTCACCCATATAGAGCGGCTCGAGCTTCTTCAGTGAATAGGACCGTTGGGAGACCAGTAGCGCGCCGCGGACCACGGCATACAGGTCGATGAACACGCCGTCGCGGAGCAGATTGTCGATCTCCTCCTCACCGACGCCGTGTCGTACCGCCAGGCGCAATAGGGCGGAGCGCTCGTATGCCGCGTAGTGGTAGACGTGCAGGTCAGGCCAGACCTGGCGGCGCTCGGTGAGGTAGGCCAGAAAAGCGGTCAGGGCCTGCTTTTCCTGGATGCGATCATGCGCGACGAACGAGACGTAGGCGGGAGCGCCCAGCGACCCACCGCTGCCGCCGTTGTCGTGGCTTGTCCGGCGGCGATCATCTCCGGGCGCCTCGACGACACCGAAGAGGTATTCCAGACCCCAATCCGAGGAGCCGGCTTCGGTCCACAACGGGTCGCCTTCGAAGTCGAAAAAGATGTCGCCCGCTGACGGGGTTGGAAGCATGCTCAGCACCTCCGGGGCCCGCACCTCAGCGCTGACCTGACCGGTGGCCTCTTGGGCCAGTTGCAGACGTGCCTGATGGCGCCATCGCGCCAGCCTGGCCTGCGCGACTCCGGGGACTGGTTCGGACCGTTCGGCCAGATCAGTCATCGTGATGACGCCCGCGGCTCGCAGCTTGGCGCGCTGAGCGTGGTGCACGCCGGCGACGAGCAGGACATCCGATGTGGCCTCAAGCTCGGCAGTGCACTCTGGGCATACGCCGCATGCCATCCACCTCGGGTCGCCCCACGCCACGGGGGAGGGCTCAGCGACGTGGGCGTCCACCAGGTGCTCCAAACGCGCCCGCCTCGCCCGGTAGATGGGCATGATCTCGGCGAGCGGGACATCCTCGACACTTCCCTCGCCGAGGATGAGGCGGGCCGAAGGGGCCACCGGAACCCCCGCTTGAGTCAACGCGGCGGCGTATGCGGCGACCTGCAACAAGGCTGCAACGGTGGCCTCGCGGGCGAGCTTGGTGTCGCAGACAACCCATCGATCGCCCTCGCGGATGATGAAATCGGCATATCCGAGGAACCTCCCGTCAAAGATCGCCCCTTGATAGACCACATCGGCGGTTGGGGCCAAGGCGGCCAGCGTCTGGCGGGCGGCCGTGGCCAAACCCTCTCGGGTCGGCTCCGGCCGGGACACCCCGACGACGGTGTGTGCAGCGCTCAGCTGTCGCAACACCTGCTGCTCGTGCTCCTCACCCAAGGCGACGGTTCGAGCGAGCATCGCGTCATCCTCGGCGCGCACCGCCGGGCCACGACCGAGGAGTGCGTCGAGACCGCGCAAGGTGGCGAACTCGCAGCCTGCCGCGGTGCGGAGATCGCTCGGGCTGAGCACGATCTGCTGATCCGCATCGAGGAGGAACATGCCGAAAACCTATCGGCCGGCGCTGACAGCCTGCCCGCCGCCGACAGGGCAGTGGGTTACACCCAGCTGGGGAACCACATCCGCCATTGCCAGTGACCCTGCGGAATGACCTGTGCGGTGTAGATCGGCCAGAAGAAGGCGAACACGGCCAACGACAGCAGCAGGAACCCCAGCACGATCTTCAGACCCCTCCGCCGGCGGGCCAATGACGCCGTCGGCGATCCGAGGATGAGCCCAAGGACGAAGGTGGCGCCGAGAATAAGGTAGGGCTCGAAGGCGACCGCATAGAACCCGAAGATCGTCCGATGCTGATACTGGAACCACGGCAGCCACCCCGCAATGAGGCCCGCCATGATCGCCCCGGCCCGCCAGTCTCGGCGGATCAGCCAGTGGTAGGCCACGAACACGATGGCGATGGTGCCCAGCCACCAGGTCGGGAGCGTACCGATCGACGTGATCGCCTTGGAACACACCTCGACATGGCAGCCCTCCACCCCCTTGGTCGGCCCCTCGTAGAAGAAGGACGTGGGCCGCGCCTGGACGGTCCAGCCCCACGGGTTCTCCTCATACGGATGGGAGGAGGTTAGCCCGATGTTGAAGTTCCACACCTCGGTCTCGTACTGCCACAGCGATCTCAGCGCCGGGGGTAGCCAGCCGATCCCCTCACCGGGGTGGATGGCTGCCCATTGGCGGTCATAGCCGTTGGGGTTGCGGAACCATCCAAACCAGCTGGTCAGGTACACCACGGCCGCGGTCGGGACGAGCGTGAGGAAGGCATACGGTCCATCGACCAAGGCCGTGCTGCGCAACCAGTTCCGCACCCCGGCTGCCCGCCGTGCGCCGAGATCCCACCACACCGTCATGATCCCGAAGACGGCCAGGAAGTATAGGCCCGACCATTTGGTGCCGATGCACAAGCCGAGGCTGATCCCGGCGATCCAGCGCCAAGGTCGGGAACCAAGCCACATGGTCCAGCTCGGTCGTATGCCATCGGGCAGTCGGCTCGTCTTGGTCGCCAATACGCGCCGGGTTCGGTCGCGGTCCAGCAGCAGTGCCCCGAAGGCGGCGAACCCGAAGAACATGACGATCGAGTCAAGGATGCCCGTCCGGGTGAGGACGAAGTGGTGTCCCTCGAAGGCCAAGAGGAAGGCGGCGATGGCACCCATGAGGGTCGAACCGAACATTCGTCGTGCCAGTCGGCCGATCATGAGAATGGAGAGGGTGCCCAACAAGGCCACGCTGAAGCGCCAACCGAATGAGCTGCCTTGGCCGAACAGCAGCTCGCCGAGGGCGATGACCCACTTGCCGACCGGGGGATGAACAACCAGATCGCCCGAGGTGGTGTCCCAGACGTTCGTGACGCCATTGGAGAACAGGGCATCGGGGGATTTCAGCGTCGAGGGGACCCGCATCTCCACGCCGTAGTCGATCAGCGATGAGGCCTGCTTGACGTAGTAGGTCTCATCAAACACGAGTTGGTGCGGTGATCCCAGAGCCTGGAATCGCAGCAGGCCACCAACACCGGCGATGACGATCGGCCACAGCCAGCCCCAAAAGGTGTCCGTGGGGCGGAACCCGAGCAGGCGGTGGCGCACCTGTTCAGCCCGGGTCATGATCAAACTCTAGGCGGCAACCGTATGCGACGGACGCGCTACAACTCGCTAACCCAGTTGATGAGCCGGATCACGGGCTGGACTGGAGTGGCACCCGGCATCGCCGACATGGTCGAGGCGAAGGTTGCACCACATACCGGTGGGACGGTCGGTAGCCCCGTTGGTTGGCCGCTGGGGGTGTGTGTGGGTCGAGTGGGAGTGCCGTTCGGGGTGCCCGTGGGGGTGCCGGTCGGGGTGCCCGTGGGGGTGCCGGTCGGGGTGCCCGTGTTGGATCCATGGGGGTGGCAAATGTCTTGCGGTCCTGTGACATGGCTGCTCGGCGAACCCGTGGGGCGGCAGCTAGGCGCAGGCTCCGGCGGCGTCGTTTGCGAGGGTGTCGTGCTCGGCTCGGTCGGTAGCGGCGCGACGGTCCCGGTGCCCCGACTCGTTGTCGTGCTTGGCGAGGGCGAATGCGTCGTTGAGGGGGCCGATGTGAGTGGGGGTGGTGCGGGCTGACGGCCCCCGGCGGAGGCTCGCCGTGCCGCCTGTGCCGGTTGCACTGGGGCAGGCGGGGACATCGCCGCAGGTCCGGAACTGGTGGAAATGGGTGCTGGTCTCGAGTTGGCAGCACCGGGGACGTGGCTCGACGGGGTTGTCGATGGCACCGGCTCTGACGACGCCGAGGGTGAGTCTGGGCCGACGGATGGCTCCGACGTCACCGTCGGCACCGGAGTGGACGCCTTGGGGTCGCTGGTGGAGTTCGATATCAATCCGGCGGCAATAGCCACCGCAGCGGCCACGGCCACGATGACGGCGATCAACACCGGGTTAATCGGGAGAGCGGATCCACCACCAGCTCCGGCACCACCGGCTCCGCCGCTACCGGCTGCACCACCGGCTCCGCCGCTACCGGCTGCACCTCCGGCTCCGCCGCTACCGGCTGCACCTCCGGCCGCGCCACCGGCGGCGAACCCACCTGCCGCTGCCCAAGCGCTCACGGGCACGGCATCCGCGGCTGCGGCTAGGGCAAGCAACGCTCCGGCCGCGCTATCCGTTTGTGCCCCCGGAGCAAGACTCCGGGCAGCGATGGCGTCAAGGAGCGCATCGTCGGCCATCATGGCGTCGAACTCGATCGGGGAGGCCTCGCTCATGCCGATACCCCCTCATCCAACCGGTTCCGGAGCGATTTGAGTGCGCGGTGCTGGGCAACCCGCACCGCACCAGGTGTCATCCCCAAAGTATCTGCGACTTCCTCGGCGGAGAG
>JBKECS010000041.1:0-2600 GCA_047974805.1 Nostocoides sp.
AGTGCTTTGCGCGTCTTCTTGTTGACCCTTGCGGTGGTGGACGACCTGATCGCCATCCTGATCATCGCATTCGTCTACACCGAAGACATCCACTGGCTCTACCTCGCGTTGTTCCTCATCCCGGTGGCAGCGTTCGCGTTCTTGGTCAACCGCTTCCAGACGGTCTTCGCCGTCAAGCCCTGGGCTGCCATCGTCTTCCTACTCCCGCTCGCCTTTGTGGCCTGGGCATTGCTCCACTCCTCCGGCATTCACGCCACGATCGCAGGCGTCATCCTCGGCTTCGTTACGCCCGTCCGCTCGGCAGACCCCGACATCGACCATGGACTCGCCAAAATCTTCGAGCACCGCTTCCGGCCGATCTCCAGCGGTTTCGCGGTCCCCGTGTTCGCGTTCTTCTCAGCCGGCGTGGCGCTGGGTGGCTGGAGCGGTCTCGTGGGGGCGGTCACCACACCGGTGGCGCTGGGCATCATGATCGGCCTCGTCCTCGGCAAACCCATCGGCATCGTCGGCGGCACGTTCATTCTGACCAAGCTCACCAAGGCGAGCCTGGACAACTCGGTGAAGTGGCTCGATCTGTTCGGCGTTGGACTGCTCGCAGGCATCGGGTTCACCGTGTCGCTCCTCGTTGCCGAACTGAGCTTCGGGCTCGGCAGCGACTACAACGACGCCGCCAAGGTCGGCGTCTTGCTGGCCTCAGTGCTCGCCGCCCTGATCGCGTCACTGGTCCTGATCCCCCGCAACCGGCACTATCGCGCCATCGAGTACATGGAGACGATCGATGCCGACGCCTCCGGCGTTCCCGATGTCTATGAAGAGAATCCGGATGTGAACTGAACACAACGCCGCCGGTGTCATGATCGGGCGCGTCCGGGCATTACCAGATGTGAGCGATTCACCACACGCCGACTTCGAGGCGATGTTCCACGAGACGAGCCCGCGCGTCTATGCCTATGCCCGCCGGCATGCGAATGCCGACGTGGCTCCCGACATCGTCAGTGAGGTGTATCTCGTCGCCTGGCGCCGACGGGCCCGCATCCCTGACCAACCCATCCCCTGGCTCCTCGTCGTGGCCCGCAACGCCCTGCATCGGCACTGGCGCACCCGTTCTCGACAAGAACGGCTCGCCGCCGAACTGACCGGGATCGCTGCGCTCGCTGCCACCTCCCCCGCATCCGTGGAAGACCAACTCACCCTCGTGGACGCGTTCGGCGAACTGTCGGAGGAAGACCGGGAGACTCTCCTCCTCGTCGGGTGGGACGGCCTGACACCTCAGCAGGCTGCCACCGTCGTCGGCTGCTCGCCCAACACGTTTTCCGCCCGCTTGTCCCGCGCGCGACGGCGCTTGTCGGACCGAGCCGGAGACACCCCACCCGTCCGCCCCACCGCCGTGACCATAGGAGACTGAGATGCCCGACCTCATCGAACGCACCCGGCCAACCTCAGAGAGTCTGGGCACCGCCTGGCACCCTGCCCTGAGCCAGTCTGTCCTGGACTCCGTTTGGTCGGACACCAGGTCGACTCCCCGCCGTATCCGGCGCTGGCCGGTGGCGGTGGCCGCGACCATCCTTGCCGGACTCATGCCGCACCGGTCGCCTTCCCGGGTCGGTTCAGCCGATCCGCAGCAGCCGACGAACTCCAGCCCGTCGCGCAAGCCGCAGCGCAGCAGCCTCGTCAGGAGTGGGCCGAGGGCCAGTTTCTCCACACCCGGGTGGAGTCGTACCAGGTAGGACCCCGAGAAGCCGGGAGTGAGGCGCAAGGTGACCGCGCGGTCGTCTACGACGACTACCGCACCATTGACGGGTGGACGTGGTCGGACCGGACCATTGTGAGCGATCTCTCACCTGCCGGGCGGATTGAGCGCTACATCTTCGCCCCGTCGCGGGGGTGGCAACGTCCTGACTACGCAAATTCCATGCCCACAGAACCCCACCTCTTGGACGCCTTTCTCCGGGCCCGGGCCATCGGTTCGACCTCCGCCGACGAAGCCGTCTTTGTGGCGATCAGCGACATGTTGCACGCCGAGGCGGCCGATCCGGCCCTGCGGGCCGCCGCGATTCAGGTGCTCGGCCTGAACCCCCACGTCACGGTCATCAGCGACATCGATCCGGCAGGTCGTGAGGCACTGAAGGTCACGTTCTCCGACGAGGCCCACCGGCCAGGCATGACCCAACTCCTCTTCCTCTCGCCGAGTACCGGCGTCCTCCTCGGCACGGCAACCGAGGGACCCGGCTTCAGCTACTCTGAGACCTACCGGGGGCGGGAGGTGGTGGGCGCGCTTCCGTCCGACGTGGCCGCGAGCCTCGGCACGGACAGGGTCGCCAAGAAGGTCATAGACGGACAAACCCGGCTGATGGACGATGACGCCGGACCCGACCCAGCACCTGTCCCCGAGCAGTCCTACACCCCCGCACCCAAGCGCTGAACGACGCCCCGGTTGCGGCTGCTCGGCGGGTAGCCTCATGGCGGAGAGAGACCGTGAGGAGTGCCATGACCGCCATGCCGGGGTTTGCCTATCGGGCATCCGCCCGGGTCGACCCAGCCGACCGGGAACAGTTGGCCGAGTCCCCCGTCGAAGCACGACGTGTGCTGGCAATCTTCGC
>JBKECS010000056.1:0-2263 GCA_047974805.1 Nostocoides sp.
GACAAGGATGACCCAGAACTTCTCGACTTCCTGCATGCGCAGAATGCCTGGGCTGACCGATCGACGGCTCACCTGGCCGATCTCCGCAGAACGCTCTTCGATGACATCAGCGCTCGGACCAAGCAGACCGATCTTTCGGTGCCCGTCCATCACACGCACACCGACGGGTCCCGCTACTGGTATTACACCCGGATCACTGAAGGTCAGGACTACCCACGTACCTGCCGAATTCCCGCGATCTCGCATGATCTCATCCCGGATCTGCTGGTCGATCATTCCGACGAAGAGGTTCTCCTGGACGTGAATAGCCTCGCCGAAGGGCACGATTTCTGTTCTCTAGGGTGGTCTGAGGTGTCACCGAACGGCCGCCTCTTGGCCTATTCCGTGGATACGTCCGGCGACGAACGCTATGACCTCTGGGTGAAGGACCTCGACTCCGGCGACGTTATCGACGGTCCCCTTCCCGGCGTCGGTGCGGGGGGAGCCTGGGCCCACAATGAGGGTGTCTTCTCCCTCCGTGTTGATGAAGCCTGGCGGCCGCACGAAGTCTGGTATCACTCCCTCGACGGCGGTGCAGATTCACGGGTCTTCGCCGAGCCCGATGCGCGCTTCTGGGTTGGTCTCGACACCTCCCGGGACCGACGCTGGGTGATCGTGGAAGTCGCGAGCAAGACCACGAGCGAGGCCCATCTGATCCCCGCCGGCCAGCCGCTGACGCCTCCCCGCTGCGTCGCCCCCCGGCAGCAGGGAGTGGAGTACAGCGTCGAGGCCGGCCCCGATTCCCTGTGGATCATCCACAACACCGACGCGCCACAATTCATGTTGAGCCGGGCACCTTTTGAAGCCACAGATCCCCATGACTGGACCACAATCCTCCCGGAACGCCCAGATCGGAGACTTTTGGGGATCTCGGCCTACGCCGGGTATGCCGTTCTCTCGCACCGTACCGACGGCTCCCCTGGCATCACCTGCTTCGATGTCGACGCGGGTCACCTGAGCGCCGAACGCGATCTTGACTTCCCGGAACCGATTTACGACGTGTCGGTCGAAGACGCCCTTGATTCCGACGCGGACCGGATTCGCTTCCACTACGAGTCATTAGTCACCCCATCGGCAGTGTGGGAGTACCGCCTCGACACCGCCGAACGGCGACTCCTCAAACAGGTCGAGGTTCTCGACCACCCCGTCGACGGGCCCTACGACCCGAAGGCCTACGTCAGCGAGCGACTCTGGGCTACAAGCGCGGACGGGACCCGCGTCCCGCTATCTGTCGTACGACACCGCGACACCCCGGTAGACGGAACTGCGCCGGGCCTGCTCTACGGGTACGGCAGCTACGAAATCCCCTCCGATCCCTACTTCGTCGTCAGCAGAATCAGCCTGCTCGACCGCGGTTTCGTGTTCGCGATTGGCCATGTGCGCGGCGGCGGCGAGCTGGGACGGCCGTGGTATGAACAGGGCAAAGAGCTCCACAAGCGCAACAGCTTCGACGACTTTGTCGCCTGTGCCAGTCTCCTCATCGATGAAGGCTATGTGGCTCCCGATCGACTGGCTGCCGAAGGTGGTTCTGCCGGAGGTCTCTTGGTGGGGGCGGCCATGAATGAGGCGCCTGAACTCTTCCGGGCCGTCCATGCGGCGGTTCCGTTCGTCGACCCCGTGACGACGATTCTGAATCCAGAGCTTCCCCTCACGGTCATGGAATGGGAAGAGTGGGGAAATCCTCTCGAAGACCCACAGGTCTACGCCTCCATGTGTTCGTACTCGCCGTACGAGAACATCGCGAGCCGGGAGTATCCGGCCGTGCTCGCCACGACGAGCTTGCATGACACCCGGGTGGAGGTGACCGAACCCGCCAAGTGGATCGCGCGGCTTCAAACCACGGTAACCAACGATCCCGACCGCAGCATTCTTCTCCGCACGGAGATGGCAGGCGGACACGGTGGCGTCTCGGGTCTCTACCGCGCATGGCACGAACGCGCCTGGCAGTTGGCGTGGATCGTGGACCAAGTCAGTTCTCCTCACGCGTGACGCTTGCCCCCTTAGACGTGAGGGTGCTGGGGTACGACCACGGTCTTGATTCGGTCCTCCCAGGGGACTGTCCGGGCTGTTTCATGGGGTCTCCCGAACATAACAGTCGCGAAAAGCGTTGTAGTGGTTGATGAGGGAAAGGACCACCACATGATCGCGAACGCTCACCGCTCCCGTTCAAGCGAAGGCATCGAGGGCAAGGACTCCGTCGGGCTCTATCTCGACGGTATCGCCA
>JBKECS010000074.1:0-13412 GCA_047974805.1 Nostocoides sp.
CGTCAGGCACGTCGAGGTCTTCCTGGATGGGCGGTGTGAGAACTTCCATCCTCGGGAGGCCTCGACGCCTACCCCGCGACCAACGCGCCGACCAGACCTACACCCTCATCTGTGATGAGCCTGATACCCCCCTCACGTTGCCGGGGCGGTTCCAAGGCGCAGACCCAACGTGTCGCGCAGGTGGTAGGCGGCCAGCAGGAAGAAGCTCTGGGATAGCGGCATCGAGCCCATCGGGACCCCGGGGCCTCCCGGGGGTACAACGGTTCGCCCGATCGAACAGTCCGGCGCAACGATCGCGGCGACAGCGTCGAGCCCCCGTAGCGCTGAGTCGAGTAGCGCTTCATCCGCCAGCCCGAGTTCGTTTGCCTGCCCCACCGCGTAGGCATACATCAACGTGCCGGATGCTTCCAGGGGGGTGGTCGTGTCATCTATGAAGTCATGGAAGAAGCCACTGGCGTCCTGGGCGCGGGACATCGCCTCCAAGAGCTGCCGCAGCATCGAACGGACTTCCGCGGCCCGGGGGTGGTCTGGGGCTTCCGCCAAAACCTCTCCCGCGGCACAGATCAACCATCCATTGCCCCTCAGCCAGAAGGTGGATTCGGGGAAGGAGTTGGGTCGTTCGGACCAGATGTGCCGCGCCAGCCCGGTTCCCGGGTCGAGGAGGCGTTGGGCGCACATCATCAAGTGCGCGTATGCCTCGTCGGCCCAGTCATCCCGGCCGGTAATGCGCCCGACCTTCGCAAGGGCCCCGCAGACAGGGTAGACCTCATCGATCCACACCTCGGGTGCCGATCCGTTCATGCGCAGGAAGCCCTCGCTGGTCCGGGGACCCTCAAGAACGGCTTCGAGCTGCCGGGTCGCCGCATTCAGGTAGGTCTGGTCGCCCGTCTTCTCGAAGAGCAATCCCAGGGGGGCGCTGAAGTATGCGGCGACGCTGGCCGTCCGTTCGAAGCTCCGCATGATCGCCGTGTCCATAGTGCGGAACGCGCCGAACGCGAGGTTCGTCGTGGCGCCGTAGGCAAGCCACCCTGCGGTCGTCTGTGTCGCCACGGCACGGTTGAGCCAACGCTGGGCGGTATCTAACCCGGCGTCCCCACACCAGTTCATGAGAACTGTCATGGCGCCCTGACGTTCCCAGTAGTCGTCTTCAAGGTTCCAGGCGCAGACCGCGTCGAGCATCCGCTGCACCAAGGCGTCATCGACGTGTGGGTACTTCATCGTGTTTCTCCCATCTACGGCTCATCGGCAAGATGGCCCATTACGGCTGCGTCGCCTGATGTCCAGGAGCGCAGCAGTTTGCGGGAATCAATTCGCCAGTCGTTGTGCGTCTTGATCCACCGATCGATATACGTGCCGGCAACGACGAACCTGCCTTCTCCGCGCACGTGTTGGGCGACAAATGGGGTGACTGATTCGGCGCGGTCCCCGGTAACGGTGATTCGAGGGCTCGTGGTGAGGTGCTGGGTCGTATCTACATCTCGAACCGCCGCCCGGCAGGCCGACACGACGGCCTCCTGCCCCAGGCATTCACCCGACGCGGCGTAGTCGACGACGCACGTTTCGGTGAAGCACTCCCGCAGCGCGGGCCAGTCGCGGTCGTCGATGGCGGCGCCGTAATTGCTGATAACACGTTGAATGTGACGTTCGGCAAGCAGCGTTCCTAGCGAGTCGTCGGAGGGCACCTGACCCGCGTGCCCAGTTCCTGGATGAACCCAATGGAACACGAACGAGCTTCGCGAAATTCGCCATGTGCCATCAACTCGCCGGAAATCGTCGTCATAGAACCCCAGAATCCGCACGGGGTCCCAGGTGCCGGGCGCGGGGTGCAGATCGATGAGATACCAGCGACCCCGCGCCTGGTCCCCGGTCACCTCGATGCGCGGGTTGGTGATTGCGTGCATCCGGGTACCGGGAACGCCAGACGCTCGCATTTGTTCCGCATATGCTATTCGGATTGCTTCCCTGCCTCGCCATGACCCGACGCTCCCGAAGTCGCACATCGCATCGTCAGTGAAAAGGCTGATCAGGCTGTCCAGGTCACCGCTGTCATAGGACCAGCAGTAGGCGTGTTTGACCGCGTTGATCTCGTGCCAGCCCTGCGAAATCGAATCGGCATCCATCGCGTGAGCCTTCTCGTCGACACCCATGCACACTTTGGTTCGAGCCATGGTTGTCTATTGGACGTCCAACGTCAAGCGTCGTATCAACCCGTGATCGTGACCCTTCGCCGACGGCCATTGACCGGCGGAATGCCTGTGCATATTCTCTTAAACGTTAATCGTTAGATACAACCAAGCGCTGTCGTCCATGTCCACCGATTGCTTGAGTGCGCGGAGTCCGACATGCCACGGCATCCCACTGCGAAACCGCGCACCAATTTGGGAGGCTGAGTTGACCGTAACGATCGTCGCTGCACCTTATGCCCATCGAGCGACATCACCACTGGCACGAGCCCTCGCGACAATCCAAAGCGTCCTCTGAACACATGCCAGTCGACGACCGCAACCTCGAGTCCCTCCACCATGCCCGGCTCTCGCAGCCCGACCGCTCGCTGCTCTTGATCGATCAGCACGAATGCACCTTCGTGTTCGCCACGCCCGATGGTTGGCCCTGCGGGGTAGTCATGAACTACCTCTACCGAGCCGATCAATTCCTGTTGACCTCGGTCCAGGACCGCCCCCAAGTTGCGGCTCTGGTGCATGACCCGCGAGTGAGCATTGTCGTGTCGAGTGCTGGCACGACTTTGCCGAACCGGCAGATGCTGAGTTTTCGTGGACGCGCCACAGTTCTGCGCAGCCAGGCGGAGGTCCAGCCGTGGCTCGATGTCTTCGCCGATGCCTGGGCCGCGGAACGTCACCGGGACCTGTTCCGCCGACAGCTCGACAGCGCCAATCGGGTGGTCATCAAAGTGGATCAACTCGTCAGGTCTGCGAGCTACGACCACCGTCGTGTCGGCCGATCGGACCCGTGATCGCGCTCGGGCTCTGGCGTTGGCCGATGACGCCGTGCCGTCCGCCAGATCCGGCCGCGAGGTGACACTGCCGACGTTGTGCGCCATCGTGTCCCACCTGACGGTTTCCCCAGTGTCGGTCACCGCGGTTCTGTCGCCGAGGCCGAGGTCGCGCACCGTCCCGGCGAGGTGCCGGACTCCAGCCCGTGCGGCGAGAGGCGTGACGCAGACCCGACCGGCAGACGGCGGCAACGTCCCGACTGCGACAGCGACTGCATTGCCGCTGTAGCGAAACTCGGGTGGCGCGATGAGCGTGACGTCATACCCGACGGCCTGGAGACGGGCGGCGTGCCGCAGCAGGTGCAGATGGGAATGCCCTGCGCCGACGAGCAGCAGCCGTTCGGGTCCGGGCTGCCGGTGCCGGCCCACAGCGTTCACTCGGTGACGGTGACCCCGCGCCAGAAGGCGAGGTACCCCGCGATCGGCACGGCGGCCCCCTCGGGGTGACGGTAGGTCCAGGACGCGTCGCGGTTCTCCTGCCCGTCGACTCGCACGGTGTAGTAGGACGCGGTCCCCTTTTCGTAGAGGAAGGGCATCCGGTCGTCGCCGGGCCGGAAGGTGCCCGGCCTGAGCTGGCGAAGGTCGTCGAGGATCTCTCCGTCGTAGGTCAGGCCGCGGTACTCGACGCCGGCGTTGCCGATCTTGAGCCAGCGCTTGGGCAGGAACTGATAGATGAGGTCGGGCCGTTGTGGGACGACGATATTTCCGACGGCGGGCAGCAGCATGTCGAATCGTTCAAGGGGAGTGAAGTGGCCTGCCTCCATGCCGGGCAGGCGGATGCCATCGTGCGGGGCTCTGTGGTAGTCGAGGGCGATGAATCGGTGGAGGTGCTCCTCGAGTTCCTGAGCGGTGAGCAGCGGCTTGTCGGCGATCATGACCGTGCGGCCGCGTTCAGTGACCCGCCTGCCCTTGAAGCCGGGAATCTGCTGACAGGCGCGTTGGAGGCTCTCGTGCCACCGCTCAACATGCGAATTGTCAATGGGACGGCTCCCCCGGGAAGGGAGCAGATCGGCGCCGAAGTCGACCACCAGAGCACGGAAGTCGACCGACAGGAAGATGGAGCCGTTGTCGGCGCGAAGGGACATGAGCGTCACCGCGGGTTTGATGTGTTCGCTTCGAATGGCTCGGCTCGTGTTGGGTCTCGGAGATCGGTGCGTATAGAGCGGACGCCCGCCGAAGTCGAGGCTGACTAAGAGGCCGCACCAGCGGAAGCTGTCGATCGTCACTTCGTCGTCGCCCGTGACCAGCATCGACATCGGGCGCATCGCGTCGTAGAGGCAGAGGCTGGCCTCGAACGAGGTAGCGCTCCGAGGCACCACGCGGAGCGCCACGATGACGCGGGTGGGAACGGAGATGACGGTGATGACCTCGACCGAATACACGCGACCTGTGAGCGGGTCGATGACGAAGCCATCCCACCTCGTGACGTCGACGGCGAGGTGTCCTGGGTGGATAGCGGGGTAGCTGCGTCTGCCGGAACTCTTGCGGAGTTCCTTGCCTCGGTTCTGTCGGGTGGTGTTTCCGATGGCCCTCATCCGGGCGGAGAGGTACTCCTGCAGCAGTCTTTGCGGCAGGTGCACATCCGTGACCCCTTGGTGCTTCAGCTGCACGCGGATCTGGCGCTCGACTTCCTTCTGGTTGTCGATGCTGACGTCCCCGTCGTAGCGCGAGAAGATCTCCTCGGCGACGCGGAGGAACCGCGGGTCGAGGGCGTCGAAGCCTTGGACTCCCTTGGTCTTGCGGCCGTCGACGAGACCACGGAGCCCCTCGCGCTGCCAAGCCTTGACCCAGAGGCGCACCGTACTCTCGGACACTGACTCCGAGATGAGTTCGCCGGCTTGGACCCGTCGCATGATGATTCAGTCGACACTTCGCTCCACGGACAGCTGGCGAGCCATCCGACCTATGCGGACGGTCAGGCTGACGCCGTAGCCATCCCCGAAAGGGTGGAACGGTTCGCCCTTCCTGGCGAAGTCGGCGAGGCCGTCGCGGTAGCCAGTGAGGA
Organism: Nostocoides sp.; assembly: GCA_047974805.1. Classification (GTDB taxonomy): domain Bacteria; phylum Actinomycetota; class Actinomycetes; order Actinomycetales; family Dermatophilaceae; genus JAJXUB01. Next base: position 5,016 of record JBKECS010000074.1, read on the forward strand.
TCTCCAGAACAACTTCAAGCCGTGCAAGAGCCTCGAGTCGGACGGCCATTGGGAGACTGCTCCACCAGGGCTCGAGCGCGAGATGGACACCTTGGACCCGTGTCTCGTCGGTCTCGCGTGCCTCGAGTTGGTCCCAGCGGACCTCCTCTTCGTCCCCAACGACCGTCTTGACGCGTATGCCGTAGCGCTCGATACCCAGAACGTGAACGGGGCCATTGGGCATGAGCAGCTTCATGCCTTTGGCGATGACAACCTCGTGGCTCACGCCAAAGCCTCGGCCTGGGGGATCGAGAGCCTGGTTGAGCGACTCAGGTGCTTGTCGAGGTCACAGAGCAGGTCGCCTCGCCAGACGGCGTGCCACATGGCCGCCCTGAGGTGCCCGCCCCCATCATCAGTCGCGAGAACTCCGCCGATCGACCTGATCCGGGTGTCGCCCACGAGCGTCGCCAGGCGGGTGGCGTAGTCCGCGGGCGGGCGCCGAAAGCCGTGCAGCCACATGAGGTTGGCCCTGCGCACGCGGGACAAACCCGCGAAGACCTCGTAGTGCCAGCCAACCCCTCGACAAGCTCGACCCGTCAGGTCGGCCTTGATCTTGAAGTCATCATCCTGCCGGCGGGTTGCCCGAACGTCCCAGACAGTCACCATCCCGTCTCTGCCCACGCTCAACAGGTCGGGAGTGTGCTCGAGCCGTCGATGTCCACGCCTTGCCGGGAGCCGCAGGCGCATCGGCCGCGAGACCAGCCATGAGATCTCTGGACGCCGGTCAAGTTCGCGAAGGAGGTCGTGCTCCAGCCCCGATTCGAGCCTGATGTGGCCGCCAGTGGTGGTCGAGTAGGCGTATACCGGCACGTGCCGGGACTTGGCCGTCGATATCGGCGCTCTGACGCGCACCAGGGAGTGCGAGTCTGGAGGGTGCTCGCTGTTCCAGGCTTGAGTGCCCTCGCCGACGTCGAACCACCAGTCGACGGGATCGTCGGTCAGCACCACAGGGGCTGGCTGCCTTCGGGCAGCGCGAATAGACTTGGGCACGCGGCGGCACCCCGGGGCACCTCCGTCGCAACCGGATGGTGCCCCACTTCATTGGCCTGACCCCAGCGTAGATCCGAGGCCAGGTCGTGTCGACGCCGTAAACGCCCGTGTCCTCCCGTCGATTATTTCGTCCCACCGGTTATCCACAGGACTTGCGCGGGCGCCGGGTCCGTATGCCGCTGACCTGCGCGAACGGAATATTCGACGCTTGCTGAAGCAGGCCGTTCAACCCCTTGGAAGGGATCTTCGCCATGACGAACTTCGGCCTCAGCCCCGCCGAGTTCACCGAACTCATCCGAGAGGTGGCAACCGAGGACGCCAAGTGCCTCAACCCGAAGTGCAACGCGAGACTGACCTACCGCACCTCCAGGCGGGGACGTCAGGCGCTCTACTGCGACGACGTATGCCGCCGCTCGACGTGGCGCGCCAAGGCGAAGCTGACGGCTGACCTTCACGCGGTACTCGAGGCACACGAGATGCTCGAGCGTCCCGCCGCGGCGGAGCGGCTGCGTGCCGCAGAGGCCAGGCTCAGATGGCTCCTTGCGCGCTACCCCGCCGGCCCATCAGCGGACGACGCGACCGAGAGTCACGACGTTGATCGGTTGCCACTGGCCGTCATCTTCGCGCGGATGGACGACGACTGGACCGAAGAGGCCCTCGCTGAGGCAGGTCGCTACGACGCTCGGATGCGTGTCAAGTACATGAACCGACGGCGGATGCCTCTCCCAGTGACCCCGACGCAGGACGAGCGGCGCCGCGCCGCGATCGCCCGTCAGCGACAACTCGAAGTCGAGCGCCGGCTGCTGCATGGAGGGCTGCAATGCTCTACGCCTCCGCGAGGCGTAGAGCAGCACTTGGAGGGGCCGGTAGGTTGACCGAGCGGGGCGGTCTGCAACGCTGTCTGGCCGACTCCCTAGACTCGGTGTCGGAGGGTGTCCTCGCATGACTTGACGGAAGGGAGTCCGGGTGGTTGAGGTGATCGCCCGGCGCGGCTCCCACGCTAGTCCGCTGCGATATCCGGGCGGCAAGGCGACGCTGGCGGGTTTCTTCGAAGCTACCATCAAGGCACTCAAACTCGACAAGCCGACATACATCGAGCCTTACGCGGGCGGCGCAGGCGCTGGCATCGAACTTCTCCTGAAAGACGTAGTTGGCAGGGTCGTGATCAACGATCTCGACCCTGCGATCCACGCGTGTTGGAAGGCCATGGTCAAGGACTCGGAAGCCTTCCTCGGTCTGCTGGAGCGCACTCCGCTGACAATCGATGAGTGGAAGGGTCAGCGCGAGATATACCGTCGCCGCCACGATGCCGACGTGGACCCCTTGGCCCTGGGTTTCGCCACCTTCTACCTCAACCGCACGAGTCGCTCCGGGGTGCTCGGCGCTGGAGTGATCGGCGGTTTCGCCCAGGCTGGCGACTACAAGATCGACGCCCGCTTCGACAAAGGTGCTCTCCGGGGGCGGATCGAGAAGCTGGCTGAGCTCCGCGGGAAGATCCGCATTACCAGACAAGACGGAGCGACCCGGCTGCGGGAATATCTCCCGAAGGACAACGTATTCGCATACGTTGACCCGCCCTACGTCGAGAAGGGCAGTTCACTGTATATGAGCGCCTTCGCTAGACAGGACCACATCGACCTGGCTCGCGTGCTGAACGGCAATGCGAACACCAACTGGGTGTTGACGTACGACGTGGCGGCGCTCATCAAGAGCCTGTACAAGGCGCGGGATGTCTCCGAGTTCCGTCTGCTCTACTCCGCTCATCTGCGAGGCGGCAAGAACGACCTGAAGCGGCCCTCGGCGAGCGAGTTGATGGTCCTCTCGAACACGGTCGCCGACGCGCTCGGCTGATCGCTTCAATGCGACCCCGCGAAGGGTCCAGTCTGACGAATCTGGCTGCGAGGCGGCAGCCCCAGCGACTGCTGGACCAATGCTCGGAGGACTGACTGCCCGACACCAAGAGGTAGGGACGCCGCCGAGTGCGCTAGAGCCACCGGGATCACGGCGTTCTCGTAAAGCCGCGTCTGCACATGGTCCAGCACCTCGCAGACCGGGCGGAGCGTCGGGTAGCTCGACCAGACTTCGCCATCAGGATCCCCGTAGGGCGTGACTCCCGGTTTCGGAGGAACGGTGAAGACGATGATGCCGCCGCTCTTGCAGCGGTAGATGAATCGTCGGCCATAGAACTCGTCTGATCCATATGGGTTGCTCGCTGGCCGCCCCGTGATCCGGTTGATGTACTCGGTGGTGAGGAGCATGACGTGTCCGGGCTCGATCAGGTGGGAGATGAGTTTGGCGTGCTCAACGAAGGTGCCAGACTTCTCGACGCCCACCACGAGCGGAGCAGCGGGAAGGTTGTTAGCGGCGCACTCCTTAGCGAACTCTGCGAGGTAGTCCTGGAAGCGGCGCTTCAGTGGGGCGACGGTGCCATACAGACCAAGGGGGCCGTCCGTTATGAACAGTGTCTTCCCAAGGACGTCATAACTGTGTGGGTCCTCGTACAGCAACTGCATGTAGCCCAATGACGTCAGCCGCTCGGCCACCAGCATCAGTCGCGTCAGGGAGCTGCGGTTCGACCCCTCGGCCATGTACTCCTCTTCGGTGCGGAGCACGTCGCCGAGGTAGACGCTCTGGGCGCACGCGGGGCAGTTGGTCCCGTCCTTGGGAACCTCGATCAGGACGCCAGAAGGTGGCGCGCCCTTTGCTCCGCACGAGGGACAGCGTCGAAGAGGTACCGTGCTCGCCGGGGTGCTCGGCGAGCCGTGCAGCGCTAGGACCATGTCGGCGAGAGTCTGCTCCGATGCCTGGTCGAACTTCGTTTCGTGCAAGAAGCGGTCCAGTTCCTGCCGCCATGTGTTGACCCCAGTCAAGCCCGGAATGACGAGGCCAGAGCCCGGCAACGCCCGGTCGAACGCCGCGTGCTGATGCGACAGGCGCAGCAGATGGGGGTCCACGAAGTCACCTGCCCCCGCCTGGTGCAACTTGTCGATGTCGATGCAGGAAGCAGCCACGCGGAGGTAACCGACCTTGACGGTGGGGTGCTCGCGCGTAGCCTCGACTTCGCTGTCCGAACCGTCGACCGTAATGGCGAACCGAACGGTCTGCGAGATCTCCGCGTTCTCGAGATCCTCGGCGGGCCGGCACCGGGATGTCACGCGGTCCTCGTCGGCCGGAGTTGCTTGAGCGACTTCCCAGCGAGAGAAGGCTTCATGCACAGCTTGGCTGTTGACGACCGGGACATGGCCGAGCCTTGAGGCCCGCTCAGAGGGATACGGCACGCTACTGGACCTCAACGACCGGAAGGCCCGCAGCGGCACGGGCGGCGTTGATCATCGCGTGGTCGAACTTCGCCACCTGCACAGGAACGATGTACTTGCCGGAGTAAGTCTTCATTCGGACCAAGCCCTGATCCTCCACACGGCGGATGCTCTCGGCCCATGTCTTGAAGTCGTAGTAGTGCGAGAGCTCGCGCGTCTCGTTGTCGGAGTTGAGGTGGGCGACAAGCCAGTTCGACGTATTCGACAAGATGCGCTGATCGACGCTGGATACCTCCTGCGTCGCATAGACCAGACCGATCTGGTACTTCGCCGCCTCCTTCGACAGGCGAACCCACGGGTTGCCCGCGACGTCCTTCGCACCACGCTCGAAGAGGTTGTGCGCCTCCTCGACGACGATCTGGAAGGGCACCGCATCCTGACCCGAGCGGAAGCGCTCGTTGGCGCGAGACAGCAAGAAGTTCACAGTGTTCTCGGAGATCGTCTTCGAGACGTCGCCAGTCCCGTGGGCTAGATCGACGATCGCAAGGCGTCCAGCCTGCATGTCGCCCCAGATCTGCTCCTCGACGCGCTGGGTGGCGTTCGTGGAGTGGAATTCGCGAAGCTGGCGGATGGCAGCCTTGCCGCTGACCCTGTTGTTGAAGTCCGCAATGAACTTGAACGGCGTGTCGCCGCCCGTCGAGCGCTGATTCCAACTGCCGTCGTTCGCCATGTGCAACATGACGCGCTTCGCTGCCTCTGGAGTCGTGGCGCGGTAGTTGCTGCCCGCCTTGACCACGAGCCCAGGATTGTCGGTGTTGAACGCCTGGTAGAGGGGGTCTGTCCATCCGAACTCAAGGCCTCCTGCTGCAAATGAGTGGGCCGAGATGCCGCACTCAACGAGCAGGCCGTACATGCCCAGGACGGCCTTCGTCCAAGTGATCCAGTCGCCCCGGTCAGCCACGCGATCCGGCTCCGTCCAGTTGATCGAGGTGAAGGTCTTCACGTACGCATAGGTGCCGAACTGATCGTTGACGACGGAGTTGACGAAGTCGACAACAGCATCGAAGTTGGCCGGTTCGAAAAAGTTCATGGCTAGCGGAAGCACCTGAGGGTCGGAGCCGTCGGCGCCAAGTCGGTAGATCCGCACCCTGTTCTCATCGCCAAGGAGGCGCAGGCCGGTCTGGTCCTGCTCATTTACGTTCGCGTACTCACCCTGTGGGTCGAAGATCAGCTGCCCGACCAACGTCCCAGCGTTCGCCGCCTGGGTCGCAATCGCTGTCACCAGGGTCTTGATCGTGTTGGACTTTCCTGTGCGGGTCATGCCGAAGACGGCAGTCTTGCGCGAGACGAAGTCACCGATGTGCACGTGAACAGCGGCGTTGTCGGTGCCCGATTCCCGAGCACGACGTCGGGTCGACGCGAACCGGACGGCCCCGAGGGTGAGGAGATCGTCACCAGCCGGCTCCGGGTATGAGGCGATCCAGGAGAGGACTTCCGGCGAGGGAAGGAAGACCTGATACCGCGCAGAGGAGACCACGTTGTCGATGTCGGAGCCGAACTGGATCTTGGTCTCGTGGCGGTCGACGTAGAACGTACCGATGACGTCGCAGTCGAAGGCGGACTGCTGGAGCTCGTTGCGGGTCAGCTCGTCGGTGACCTCATCGAAGCCCTTGCCCGAGTCCCCGGCGTCGCGCACCACGGCGAGCCGAGTCTGGACGAGGTCGGACTCGTTAGGGAGGGGAGCAGTGCCAGCGACGCGGAGGAGGATCAGTTCTTCGTCGTCTAGCGCAAACCCCTCGGCGGTCAGCGCACCCGCCGCGGCGAGCAAGAACGCCCCGTGTGGCACGCCGCCGGCCTGGGTCTTACGCCAGTCGTCGGTCAGAACCACCGCTCGGCCATAGTCCAGGCGGAAGATGCCGCCAACAGCCTTGCAGCCGGAGTTGACCAGGGTTGCAAGCGGAGTCGACGCGCGCGAGGACTTCAAGATCGTGGAACTGATGCTCATGGCTGTAAACCTACGGGTGGGGTCCGACACGTACGGGATCGGAAAGATCGGAGGCCCCGGTGGTGCAGGCGGCTTGGGTGAAAGTCGTGGTGGTCGGGCGCCTCGACAGCAGTCCAGCATCCCCAATTGAGGGCATCCCATCGGTCCGAGTCGGCAACTTAGAGTTCATCGGGCAAGAGTTCAATCTTGGCTGCATATCGACACTCGACAAACACCACTAGAAGTCCTGGGCCATATTGGCAAACCGGGAGTAGTGGCCTTGGAACGCCAGAATGATGTCCTTGGTGGGGCCGTTTCGGTGCTTGGCGACGATGACGTCGGCGTCACCTCCCCGTTCGGGGTCGGAGCGGTCGCGGTGGAGGAGGATGACCACGTCGGCGTCCTGTTCGATCGAGCCACTCTCACGCAGGTCAGACATTTGCGGCCGTTTGTCGGTCCGCTGCTCAGGCCCTCGGTTGAGCTGGCTGATGGCGATGACGGGGACTGCGAGCTCCTTCGCGAGCAGCTTCAGCGCCCGGGAGAACTCCGCCACCTCCTGTTGGCGGGATTCGACCTTCTTGCCGCTGGACATGAGCTGCAAATAGTCGATGATGACGAGGCGCAGATTGTGTTGTTGTTTCAACCGTCGGCATTTGGCCCGGATCTCCGGAAGCGACATGTTCGGTGAATCATCGATAAACAACGGACTTTCGGAGATTTCCCCAGCGAGCCGGGCCAACTTCTGCCATCCGGCGTCCCCGAGAGTGCCCTTGCGTAGGTCCTGCAATTGGATCGAGCCTTCGGCCGACAAGACACGCATCGTGATCTCAGACCGGCTCATTTCCAGGGAAAAGATGGCCGTCGCCATTTTGTGCTTGATTGCCGCCGACCTTGCGATATCCACGCCCAGCGTTGACTTACCTACCGCCGGCCGCGCCGCGACAACGATCATTTGGCCCGGGTGCAGACCGTTGGTCAACTCATCGAGCTCGATGAATCCAGTCGGCACGCCGATCATCTCGTCCGCTCGCCCAGAGGCAACCTCGATCTCGTTGAACGTTGGCTCGAGGAGTTCGCCGATGGGGACGTAGTCTTCCCCGCCGCGGCGGTCGGTCACGTCATAAACGGCGACCTGAGCACGGTTGACGATGTCGTCGACGTCCCCCTCGCCCGAGGCATACCCCATTTGGACGATGCGGGTGCCCGCCTCGACCAGGCGCCGCAGCACCGCGCGCTCTTGGACGATCTCGGCGTAGTAGCTGGCGTTCGCCGCGGTCGGCACCGACTGGATGAGCTCATGCAGGTACCCCGGTCCACCGACCCGCTGCAGATCGCCGCGTTTGATGAGTTCGTCGGCGACGGTGATGGTGTCCGCCGGCTCCCCCCGGCCGAAGAGATCGAGGATAGCGTCATAGATGAGTTCGTGGGCGGGGCGATAGAAGTCCACCGCGCGCAATCCCTCGACGCAATCCGCGATCGCGTCCTTGCTCAGCAGCATGGACCCGAGCACGGACTTCTCCGCGACAATGTCCTGCGGCGGCAGCCGGTCATCGACCGCCGCTGCTCCGTATGCTCTGCTCCCCTCGAGCTCCGAAATCGTCACCCAACCACCGTTTCGACCGACACCGTTCTACCTCCGGCAAGCATCAAACCAGGCGACACCGACAGTCCCCTAACTCTGCGCCCGGCTGAATCGGCCAACGGCTAGTCCAGCTGTGGACACGGCTGTGGATAACGAGGGGAAAACGCCCAAGGTGGATGTGCACACCCTCGGGACAACCCTGTGGAAACTGCCTAGCCCAGCATCACGGCATACGGTCTGACATGCGGGAATGCCGTCCACCGGTTGTGCAACCAAGAATCTTGTTGGCGTGTCGCCGTCCACACCCACGACTCCGGGCCCGCAGGCGGTACCCGTTGGTTGGGGCCCGCCCCAGATGGGCTACTGGTCAGTTGCGGATGAGGTGGTTGTGGGCTTCGCGGACACGCCGGGCATCACCAATACGCCCCACTGCGCTACCGGTGCATCCTTGTCGTAACTGCGGCTCGGGGCACTGTCGGCGGCCCGAGGCGTCCCGCCTACTCAGAGGGGACGAGGTGCGCGCGAGCCTCCCGCACACGGATCGT
>JBKECS010000030.1:0-39747 GCA_047974805.1 Nostocoides sp.
GGAGGTAGCGGCGCTCGCCCAGTGGAGAACGAAACTTTACCCGTGGGCACGCTATCGCAGAATGACGTAGAGCGTGCTCATCGGCACCTGGCGTCGCGGGCAACTAGGTCACGCGCGGCCAACGGGCGCCGAATCGAACGGTCCGTTCGAGTAGTCGGCACAACCAGTCGTTCGGTGGAGCTGAGGGGACTCGAACCCCTGACCCCCTCCATGCCATGGAGGTGCGCTACCAGCTGCGCCACAGCCCCGAGTTACCCCGGATGGGTGCCCCCGAAGGGGACTGCGGAAGTCTACCCATGACCCCCCATATGCGACCAAATCGGGGCGCCAATTCGCCTCCCGACTACGCGGCGTTGCTGGGCAACGATGCACCGGCGAGCACGGCGACGTTCCACGCCTGCAGCCGCCAGCCCGTTCGGCTTTCGGTGACTTCGGCCCAATGGCAGTTGCCCAGCCCCGCCAGGGTGGTCCAGGCCTGCGATTGGGTCAGCCCGATGAGGTCGGCGACAATGGCACGCCCGGCGACACCGTGCGTGGCGATCACAGCGGTCGCTCCTTCGGGAAGTTGTCGCAAAAGGTCACCGACGCCGGCTCGACAGCGCTCGGAGACATCGGCCAACGTCTCCCCGGTGACACCCCGAGGAAAATCCTCTCCGCGCATCAGCCGGTCCATGTCTTCCGGATAGTCACGCTGGACCTCATCACCGCTCATCCCTTGCCACCGCCCGGCATGAACCTCCCGGAACCGGCCATCGACCACCAGCGGCCGACCGACGGCGTCGGCGACCGCTTGACCGGTCACCCGGGCTCGGGAGAGGTCCGACGCGGCCACCACCGCCGGGGCGTAGCCGGCCAGGACAGCCGCCGCAGCAGACGCTTGCTCTTCGCCGTCGGCCGACAGCGGTGAGTCCAAATGTCCTTGCCAAATCCCGGCAGCGTTGTGCTCGGTTTCGCCGTGACGCAACACGATGACTCGACGGGGGCTGCCCACCGGTCAGCTCCCGTGCGCGGCGGGAGCGGAAAGGTCCAGCGGACGGCCGTCCCGCCACAGCCGGGGCAGGTCATAGAACACGTATTCGTCCTGATGTTGCACATGCACGACGATGTCACCGAAGTCGACGAGCACCCACCGGCCCTCGCGGGCCCCCTCTCGACGTAGCGGCTTCGCGTCGAGCTCACGCAGCCGATCTTCGACCTCGTCGACGATCGCTCCAACCTGACGCTCGGACTCGGCAGCCACGACGACGAACACGTCCGTCAGCGGCAGCAGCTGTGAGACATCGATGCCCTCGATGGAGGTGGCCAACTTATCGGCTGCGGCTGCCGCCGCGGCGCTAGCAAGCCGAACCGCACGCTCACTGGCGGTCATGGCGTTCCTCCTTCATGGGTCACCTCGGCGACACCGGAATCGCCCAGTGCTGTAGCCTGGCGGGTAAGCGCATACAGGTCATATTTGTTGATGTACTGGACTACCCCGTCGGGGACGAGGTACCAGACCGGTTGGCCGTCGCGCACCCGAGCGCGGCAATCGGTGGAACTGATCGCCATCGCGGGTACCTCCATCAGCGTGACCCCATCCTGGGGCAGCCCGGTGCCGGAGAGTTCATGCCCGGGGCGGGTCACCCCGATAAAGTGCGCGAGGTCCCACAGCCTGTCGGCGTCCTTCCAGGACAGGATTTCGGCGAGGGCGTCCGCGCCGGTGATGAAGAACAGGTCAGCATCGGGTCGTTGCACGCGCAGCTCGGCGAGGGTGTCAATGGTGAAGGTGGGTCCGTCGCGATCGACATCGACTCTGCTGACCGTGAACTGCGGGTTGCTGGCCGTGGCGATGACGGTCATCAGGTAGCGATGTTCCGCGGGGGTGACCCCCAACCCTGCCTTCTGCCACGGCTGCCCGGTTGGTACGAAGATGACCTCGTCAAGCTCAAACTTGGCCGCCACCTCGCTGGCTGCAACGAGGTGGCCGTGGTGAATGGGGTCGAACGTGCCACCCATGACCCCCAGGCGACGGGTCAGTGGTGTCCGCCCGAGGCCTTGCCCGAACCCCGGACCTTGTTGGCCGCCCCGCGGAAGGACCAGGTGACGCCGAGGGCGAGCAGAAACAGCACCATGGCAATGACGAAGTACCAGTTGGCGTTCATCGGGAGGGCGTCGTGCCCTCCTTCGGAGGCCACCGTCACGAGCTGCGCGAGAGACATGGACATGGAGCGAAGCCTACCGGGCGAACGGCTCGGCGCCACAGCAGGTTCATGCAGGTGTTCGCCGCGCTAGTGGCGGGGCCTGACGTCGCCGCCGATTTTGTCGTCGGCGACCCCCTGGCGTCGTCAGAAGGCGACGCGCCGAAGGAACGCGACACGCCGAGAGTTGTCCACGAATTTCGTCCACAGGGGTGTGCACAACCAGCCGCCTGGACGGGCCCGGCTGTGGACATCCTTGTGCGGTCTATGGCCCTGGCGAAAATCCCCTCCCACCGCAGTTGCAGCGGGCCGATAACGCGACTAGACATGTGCTCAGCCCTCGGAGGGAGCACCACGGCGAATGCCACGTTGATCTTCGATGAGGGACAGGTCAGCCGGATAACGGAACGTCGGCCTCGGCCCAGCCGAGGTGGTGTTTGGGCTTGCCCCAGGCACCCACGGGCGACGACGCGCGCCGCTCCGAGACCGTATGACCTGGGACCGCCGCCACGTGTGTCCTGGCTTCGGCCGGTGCCGCACAGGTCCGTGCGTCGCAGTGGCTGCTCAACCGCCATGGGCGGGTGAGCGGGAGGTTCGGTCGGCTCGGTTCGCCCGGACCGACCATGCGTGACCCGTCGGTTCGCCGTCGGTCCACGCCATGTCGGGAACGCGCGCAAGCGTCGCCTCGACGGGTAAGGCCCCCCGATCTCATACATCGGGGGGCCTTCTCATGTGCCCACTCACGCCGGTGCTGCCTAGGATGAATGCATGGCCCACGTGAGCACTGCGGCGGTGACGCCGCTCCCGGCCAGCGGGTCCCCTGCCGCTCCTGACCTCGACGTCCCCACCGTGAGCATCGTCATCCCGATGTACAACGAGGCAGAGGTCCTCCCGCTGCTCATCTCCGCGCTCCGGCCGGTCGCCGATACCCTGCAGGCCAGCTACGAGGTCGTTGGAGTCGACGACGGCAGCACCGACGCCACGCCCATCCTTTTGCAGCGTGCGCGACGGGACTGGCCACAACTGCGGGTTATCCGGCTGCGCGCCAATGCCGGGCACCAGGCGGCGATCTCGGCCGGCTTGGCGAACGCCCGCGGTGACTATGTCGTCACGCTCGATGCCGATCTGCAGGATCCCCCCGAGACGATCGTCGAGATGCTTCAGGTCGCCCAGGCGCAGAACGTCGATGTCGTCTATGGCATTCGCACGGACAGATCCGCAGACACGGCCTTCAAGCGCGGCACCGCGCGAATGTTCTACCGAATGATGTCCCGCCTGGCCGGTACGGCCGGGCCGCAGGACGCCGGGGACTTCCGAATGATGAGCCGGGCCACGGTCGATGCCGTCAACGCCCTCCCGGAGACCAACCGGGTGCTGCGTCTGGTCGTTCCGGCGCTGGGTTTCCCATCGGCAAGCGTCGGCTTCGCCAGGCGGGCCCGGGCAGCCGGGTCCTCGAAGTATCCGCTGGCCAGGATGATCCGCCTGTCCGTGGACAGCCTGACCGGGTTTTCGCTGGCGCCGCTGCGAATGGCCACCTGGGCCGGTTTGCTCGGCGGCCTCGCCGCGTTCGCCCTCCTGGTGTACGCGATCGTCGCCAACGCTCTCGGCCGAGTGACGCCGGGGTGGACCTCGACCGTGGTCGCCGTCACCGGGGTGGGCGCCTTGCAACTGCTCTGTCTGGGGATCCTCGGGGAATACGTCGGACGCACGTATGCCGCGCTTCAGGCCAGACCCGCCTACTTCATCGCCTACGACTCCTTGACCGGGCCGGTGACGCCATCGGCCGATGCACCGACCGGAGCCTCACCGTCGGGCCGTGACCAGCAATGAGACCCCCGGTAGCTGCTGCACCGGCAGGTAACGCTCCAAGGCAACCACGGCGCCCAACCCGGCATTGACCAGCCGGTGGCTGTCCACGAGATCGCTGCCGACGTGGGATCGCCGACGCAACGCTACAACCGGCTTGAGCAGCACCATCCAGGACTGCGCCGACTCGATGGTGAACCCCCCGCGCTCCAGGAGGCCCAGCAGACCCGGCGCGGTGTAGCGGCGCACATGGCCGACGGCGACATCATGCTCGGACCACAACGCGGGGTCGGTCGGCACCGCGATGAGCGCCCGCCCCCCAGGCGCGAGGACCCGTCGGGCCTCGGCGACCGCGGCATCGTGGTCCACGATGTGTTCCAGCACGTCGAAGGCCACCAGGAGGTCCACGGCGCCGTCCGCGAGCGGCAGCGCGGTGGCATCGCCACGAACCGTTGCCACTCCTCGCGCCTGGGCGAACTGGGCCCCGTCCTGGCCATATTCCACAGCGACGACGTCCCACCCGCGAGCGCGCAGCACCCGGGTGTTGCCACCACCGGCAGCACCGACGTCGACTGCCTTGCTCGGCGTGAGGCCGGCGATCATCCGGTCCAGCAGGTGGCGACGTTCCCGGTACCACCAGTGGGCATCCTCCAGGGCCACGAGGCGGCGGATCTCTGCACTGTCCATGACCGCTCCCCCGCCTTTACCGGATCTGCCCGTCGCCCTCGACGACCCACTTGGTCGTCGTCAGCTCGGGTAGGGCCATGGGCCCTCGGGCATGGAGCTTTTGGGTGGAGATGCCGATCTCGGCGCCGAACCCGAACTCGCCGCCGTCGGTGAACCGGGTCGAGGCGTTGACCATGACCGCAGCAGCATCGACTTCGGCCACCCATCGGCGCGCAGCGACCCGATTCTCGGTGACGATCGCCTCGGTATGCCCCGACCCGTGTTCGCGGACATGCTTCAGCGCCGCGTCAAGGTCCTCGACAACAGCCACGGACATCTCCAACGCCAACCATTCGGTGTCGAAGTCTCCCGGCTGGGCCGGGACGTGCTCGACTCCCGCCTGCTCGGCATACCGGCTGGCGGTGGGATCGGTATGCAGCACCACGCCACGGCCGGCAAGCTCAGCCAGCGCCTTGGGCAGCAGGTCAGGTGCGATGTCGCGATGGACCAAGAGGGTCTCCGCGGCGTTGCACACTGACGGGCGGTGCGTCTTGGAATTGACCGCGATGGCCACGCCCTTGCCCGGGTCCGCGGCCTCGTCGAGGTAGACGTGACAGACGCCGACCCCGGTCTCGATCACGGGCACGGTGGAGTTGAGCACGACCGAGGTGATCAGGTCGGCACCGCCACGCGGGATGAGCACATCGACCAACCCTCGTGCCGTCATCAGTGCCCGTACCGCGTCGTGGCCTCCGCCGTCGAGGAGACCAACGGCGTCGGGGGGCAGGCCGCGCTCGGCCAGGGCCTGGCGCAGCGCGCCGACAAGGGCGCGGTTGGTCTCGGCCGCAGCAGACCCACCCCGGAGGATGACCGCGTTCCCCGACTTCAGCCCCAGACCGGCGGCATCGACGGTGACGTTGGGCCGGGCTTCGTAAATCATGCCGACCACGCCCAGGGGAACGCGCACCTGGCGGATCTGCAGTCCGTTGGCCAATGTGGAACCCCGTACGACCTCCCCTACCGGGTCGGGCAGGGCGGCGATGTCACGCAATGCCTCTGCGTTCGCGCTGACGCGGTCGGCATTCAGGGTAAGCCGGTCCAGCAACCCGGGCGGCATTCCCCGCTCCCGGCCTCGCCGGACGTCCTCGGCGTTCGCGGCAATGATCGTGTCGATCGCCGCCTCCAGTGCATCGGCCAGGTGGTGCAGCGCCTCGTCCTTTTCTCCCCGGGAGCACAGGGCCAGCTCTCGCGCAGCAGCTCGGGCGCCTGCCGCCAGGTCACGGACCTGGGCGTGAGCCTCTTCGCTGATCTGGGTCGTTGACGGCATACGGATCAGAATAGGCGCTCCGCGGCGCTCAGGGCCTTGTCGTTCACCCCCGGCGGGATGATAGAGATAGCCCGTGACCACGCTCGTTTCGATCCAGTCCCATGTGGCCTACGGCCATGTCGGCAATAGCGCCGCGGTCTTCCCACTGCAACGGTTGGGGGTTGAGGTTTGGCCGGTGCCGACGGTGGCCTTCTCCAACCACACCGGCTACGGGCAGTGGCGTGGCCCGGTGTTGGCGGCGCCCGACGTGGCCCAGATCATCACCGGCATGGATGAGCGAGGCGCGCTAGCCGACGTCGACGCCGTGCTCACCGGATATCAGGGCAGCCAGGAGGTCGGGGCTGTCATCGTCGACGCCGTGGCCACTATCAAGGCGGCGAACTCGCAGGCCATCTATGCCTGTGACCCGGTGATGGGGAACGCGGCCTCCGGTTGCTTCGTCGCTCCAGGCATCCCGGAAATGCTTCGCGAGCAGGTCATCCCGGTCGCCGACCTGGTGACCCCGAACCAGTTCGAGCTCGGCTTCCTCACCGGCACCGAACCGCAGACGCTTGAGCAGACACTGGCGTCGGTGCGCCGTCTGCAGGACATGGGGCCGGCCATGGTGTTGGTCACTTCTGTGCTGCGCCCGGACGCACCCGACGACACCTTGGAGATGCTTGCCGTGATTGACGACGGCGCCTGGCTGGTTCGGACTCCGCGGTTGCCGATGAAGGCCAACGGTTCGGGCGATGTGACCGCGGCGTTGTTCACCGCGCACTGGCTGCAGACCGGTGACGCCGGCTTCGCCCTGACCAGAACCGCGGAAAGTGTCTTCGACGTGCTGTCCGCGACACTGCGCAGCGGCCAGCGCGAGCTGCAGTTGGTTCAATCCCAAGAGGCCCTGATCGCCCCGCAGGCGACGTTCAGCGCCACTCGATTGGCGTGAGTCGGACACGCCCGTCGGATGCGACACGCCGGGCGAGGATTCCGCACGGCGAGGGGTGCGCCTAAGGTCTGCCCGCATGGCACGCCATGCGGCACCGCCGCCCACCAAGAACAACAGCACGGTCATCGGGGCCGTCCTCGGCCTGGTCGTTGTCGCCGTGATCTTCGCGGTCGGCCTGCTGGGCTGACCGGCTCCCTACGCCGCGGATTCCGGCCGATGCTCGCCAGAATCCCATCGAGGCTTGTAGGCCGGCCTCGGTGAGATGATCGCGTCATGAGCATCACGACCTGTCTGTGGTTCCAGTCGGACATCGAGGCCGCCCTCAACCGATACGTCGGCCTGTTCCCGGACTCGCAGATCCTCTCCCTGACGACAACCGGCACCGAACCAGCGGTGCAGTTGGCCTCCTGGCGCATGTTCGGCACCACCTTTCGCGGCATCTGCCAACCGGTGGACTTTCACTTCAGCGAGTCCATCTCCTTGTCCGTGTCGTGCGCCGACCAGAACGAGGTCGACCGATACTGGTTCGGGCTCCTCGACGGCGGCGGGCAGGAGTCCATGTGTGGCTGGTTGAAGGACCCCTGGGGTGTCTCCTGGCAGGTCGTGCCCGTCCAGCTCGAGGCGCTACTTGGTGACCCCGATCCAGCCCGTGCTGCCGCCGCCACCGCCCATATGCTCACGCAGCGTCGCTTGGTGATCGCCGACCTGCAGGCTGCCGCCGACCGGGCGTGACCGGGCCTTCACCTGGGGTCACTGGCGTCCCTCGCCGTCAGATCGGGTCGATCGCGCAGGCCCTCACCCCACGGATGTTCGGGTCGGCCGGGTCAGAGCACGACGAGATCGTCGCGGTGGATGACCTCGCGTTCATAGGCCTTGCCTAGATCGCGGGCCAAGTCCTTGGTCGAGCGGCCCAGCAGCCGGGGCAGCTCGGCCGAGGCGTAGTTGACCAGGCCGCGCGCGATCACCGTGCCGTCCGGGGCGCAGATATCGACCGGGTCCCCGGCGACAAAGCGGCCGTAGACTGCGGTAATCCCGGCGGGAAGTAGCGAGGTGCGCCGGTCGGTGACCGCGGTGACGGCCCCAGCGTCGAGGATGAGCCGGCCCCGAGCCGTCGTCGCGTTGGCCAGCCAACGCTTGCGGGAGTTCTTTCGGGCCGCCGCGGTGGCGAACACGGTGCCGACGTCCTGGCCGGTCAGGGCCGCGTCGATGTCCTCCAGCCGAGACAGCAGGGTCGGGATACCGGCGCCCCCGGCGATCCCGGCGGCCTCCACCTTGGTCACCATGCCACCGGAGCCCACCGTCGAGCCGGTGCCGCCGATGGTGACGGCGTCCAGCTCCGCCCGGGTTGCCACGAAGGGGACGCGGGTGGTGCCGGCGCGTGACGGCGGCCCGTCATAGAGGGCGTCCACATCGGTGAGCAGGAGCAGCCCTTGCGCCCCAACCAGGTCGGCGACGAGCGCAGCGAGCCGGTCGTTGTCCCCGAACCGGATCTCTTGGGTGGCCACCGTGTCGTTCTCGTTGACGATGGGCACAATGCCCAGGTCGAGCAGTCGTTCCAGAGTGCGCCGGGCATTTGTGTAGTGCGCGCGTCGACGGACGTCGTCGATGGTGAGCAGCACCTGACCGACGGTGAGCCCAAAGTCGGCGAAGCGGCTGGCATACGCGGCCACGAGGGCACCCTGACCAACGCTTGCGGCCGCCTGTTGGGTGGCCAGGTCGTTGGGTCGCCGGCGCAGGCCGAGCGGGCCGATACCCGCCGCGATGGCTCCGGAGGAGACGAGGATGACCTCCTGGCCGTCCCGGCGGCGCTGGGCGAGACGCTCGACGAGGCGGTCGAGCGCGCCGTCATCAAGTCGGCCACCGTCGGGCGCGGTCAGTGAGCTGGAGCCGACCTTGACGACCAAACGCGGCGCGTTGGCGATCGCGCGACGCAGCTCGGCGGAGGTTTGCGGCATCATCTGGTCCTTCGGGCGGTGTCCCACGCATCCGATAGGCCCCGAATGCGACCTGCCCGAGTGTAGTTCTTGCACCTCATCCGCCTTGGCCCCCGGTCAGGCGATCACCGAGCGAGCAATAGCGGTCAGCTCGCGGCGGACCCACCGGTGCGCCGGGTCGTTGCGATGACGGGTATGCCACGCGAGGAACATCGGGACCGGGTCGGCCGGGTAGGGCAGCGACACATGTGCCAGGCGGGCTAGGAACGTGCGATGCAACAGGCCCGGTGCCGTGGTGATCAGGTCGGTGCCGCTGACAAAGGCGGCCAGGCCGTCGAATCCCGGCACGGAGACCCGAAAATGCCGATGGATGCCGCCGGCCTCGACGTCCTCGTCGAAGGCCAGCCTGCGATGATCTTCGTAGACGACGGTGGCATGATCCGCCTCGAGGTAGTCAGCCAGGTTTCGAGGCGCGGAACGGATGTCGGCGTCGTAGAACACCCGATAGTGGTCGGCGAACAGCTGGAGGCGCAAAATGTCTTCTCCGTGCGGCGGTCGTGGCGAGAGCACGAGATCGACCTGATCGCCGCGCAACATCGCCGTGCTGGGCACGGCCGAAGGCACCACCCGGACCGACAGCCCCGGCGCCTGCTCGCGTATCCGGGCCATCAACTGGGGGAGCAAGAGTTCGCGTTGGAAGGGGTTGGCGGCGATGGTGAACGTGGCCTCCCATCGGTGCGGGTCGAATTCGCTGACGCGGGGAAATTGGGCCAGTTCGGCGAGCAACTCCCGGGCCCGTTGAGCGAGATCCTCTGCCCGGCGGGTCGGCGCGATCCCCCGACCGGACCGGACGAAGAGTTGGTCGTCAACGATCTGGCGGAGACGTTCCACCTGGTGGCTCACCGCCGATTGGGTCACTCCGAGCCTGCCCGCGGCCGCGGTGATTCCCCCGGTGTCCATGACCGCGACAAGGGTGGTCAGGAGGCCGACGTCCACCACTGAACGATCGATTTCATTCATGAATGTCATGATGGCAGCGTCGTTGTTACCCGGTGGCCCCGTTGTTCATACTCGACGTCATTCGGATAAGGACGGATGGGAAATGACAACGATTCAAACGACAACGATTCCGGGGACAACTCCCTTCGACGGTACCGAGGCACGCAAGGGGTACCAACTGAACAAGATGTGCTTCTCGTTCAACTCCGCGGACAACCGTGCCGCGTTCCTCGCTGACCCAGAGGCATACATGGCCAGCTACCACCTCACGGACACCCAGATCGCCGCCGTGAAGTCGCTCCAGGTGCTCGACATGCTCGCCGCAGGCGGGAACGCCTACTACCTGGCAAAGCTGGCCGGCATCTACGGCCTGGACATGCAGGACATCGGCGCCCAGCAGACGGGCACGACCAAAGAGGAATTCCAGGCCAAGCTTGTTGCGGCCAACGACCAGGGAAAGGACGCCTGATGGCGCGCATCGTCGGTGGCTTGGCCACCTCACACATCCCCGCGATCGGTGGCGCGATCGCCAAGGCGATCCAGGCCGAGCCGTACTGGGCACCCTTCTTTGACAGCTTCCCCCCGGCGCACGACTGGCTGGCTGAGCAGAAGCCGGACGTCGCCGTGATCTTCTACAACGACCACGGCCTGAACTTCTTCCTTGACAAGATGCCGACCTTCGCCGTCGGCGCCGCCCCGGAGTACCACAATGCCGACGAGGGGTGGGGCATCCCCACGTTGGAGCCCTCGCGGGGCAATCAGGACCTGTCCTGGCACCTCATCGAGCAGTTGGTCGCGGCCGAGTTCGACATCGTCACCTGCCAGGAGATGCTCGTCGACCATGCCTTCACGCTTCCGTTGAAGCTGTTCTGGCCCAACGACGAGGTGGCACCGGTCGAGGTCGTGCCGATTTGCGTCAACACCGTGCAGTTCCCGCTGCCGACCGCGCATCGCACGTTCGAACTGGGCAAAGCTGTTGGCCAGGCCGTCACCTCGTGGCAGTCGGACAAGAAGGTCGTCGTCATGGGGACTGGTGGGCTAAGCCATCAGCTCGAGGGCGAGCGAGCCGGATACATCAACAAGGCTTTTGACGAAGCCTGCTTCTCCAGCATCGTGTCCGACCCGGCCTGGCTGACCCAGTTCAGCGACCGGGAACTTGTCGCCCAGGCCGGAACGCAGGGCGTCGAGGTGCTCAACTGGCTCGCGATGCGCGGCGCCTTGGAGGTAGCCCAGGGCCCCGTGCGTGAAGTGCACCGCAACTACCACATCCCGATTTCCAACACTGCAGCCGGCATGCTCGTGCTGGAGACGGCGGCGTAACGGCGCAGTTGTCACGCCCAAACGCCGGAGATCGCGTCGGGACCGTGCACGGCCCCGACGCGATCTCATCGTGAACGGCGAATGTGTTGGTCGGCTCAGTCGTCCTCGACGCTGGCCCAATGCCCCGCCCGCCGCTCGGCGTCGAGATCCGCCCGGGCAGCGGCCGAGGCATCCTTGCGGTCGTGGAAGTCGCGACGCTTCTCCCCCCGGGTGGGCCGATGGCTCGCCTCCAAACGGGCATCGCTCCCCCGAGGTCCGGCGAGAAGTTCCGCACCGGAGGCCATCGTCGGTTGCCAGTCGAACACGACCGCGTTGTCCGCCGGGCCGATGAGCACGGTGTCTCCAGGAACGGCCCCCGCGTCAAAGAGTGCCTCCTCCACGCCGAGGCGGTTGAGCCGGTCGGCCAAGTAGCCGACGGCCTCGTCGTTGGAGAAGTCCGTCTGACGCACCCAGCGGGTCGGTCGTTCGCCGACGACCCGGAAGGCTGCCTCGGCGCCTGAGAGGTCACGCACGATACTGAAGCCGGTGTCGTCGACCGCAGTCGGCCGAATAACGATCCGGGGCATGACGATCTGATCCACCTCGGCACGAGCCGCCGCGACCTGCCGCGCCAGGGCAAAGGTCAGCTCGCGCAGACCGAGATGGGCGACGGCAGAGACGGTAAAGACCTGCAACCCACTCTGTTCCAGGTCGGGCGTGACCAACTCGGCCAGCTCGCGGGCCTCGGGGACGTCCGCCTTGTTGAGCACGACGATCCGGCTCCGCTCGGACAGCGGCTGCCCCCCGAGCCTGGCGTCGGGGACGTATGCCGCCAGCTCGGCCTCGATGACCTCTAGGTCGGTCAGCGGGTCACGGCCGGGCTCGAGGGTGGCGCAGTCGATGACATGGACGAGCACCGAGCACCGTTCGACATGCCGCAGGAACTCCAGACCCAGGCCCTTGCCTTCGCTGGCGCCGGGGATGAGGCCCGGCACGTCAGCGATGGTGAAACGTTGGCCATCAGCGTCGACGACGCCCAGATTGGGCACCAACGTCGTGAACGGGTAGTCGGCGATCTTGGGCCGGGCCGCGGACAGCACCGACACCAGGGAGGATTTTCCCGCGCTGGGGAACCCTATGAGGGCGACGTCGGCCAGGGACTTCAGCTCCAGGACGATGTCGGCCCGCTCACCCGGCTCGCCGAGGAGGGCAAATCCGGGGGCCTTGCGTCGCGGGCTGGCCAGCGCCTTGTTGCCCAGTCCCCCGCGTCCGCCCCGGGCCGCGACGTACTGGGTGCCGGCGACAACGAGATCGGCCAGCACGGTGCCCGCTCCGTCGGTGACGACGGTGCCCTCGGGCACGGGGAGGATCAGGTTCTCGCCGTCGGCCCCGTTGCGTTCGTCTCCGGCGCCGGGACGCCCATTGACGGCGGTGCGGTGCGGGCCACGGTGATAATCGATCAGCGTGGTCGAGTTGGAGTCGGCCACGATGACGACCGATCCGCCGTTGCCTCCGTTGCCCCCGTCCGGTCCACCCAACGGTTTGAATTTCTCTCGGCGCACCGAGGCTACCCCGTGCCCGCCGTCTCCGGCGGCCACGTGCAGGAGAACACGGTCGACGAAGTTCGTCATGAGGCTCCTTCGCTAGGGGGACGGACAGGACTGCGCGTTGCGCGGGCGTGGCATACAAGGGTTCGTGCATCTGTATGCGATCGGCGGACGAAGAGAGGCGGCCGCCGACACGGGTCGGTGGCCGCCTCTGGATCTCGCGTGTGGTTCGGATGGCTGCTTGAAGGCCACCCGTTCGCGCGACTATGCCGTGGGTTCTACCGGCAGCACGCTGACGGTCCGGCGGCCACGCTTGCTGCCGAAGGTGACGGCACCGGCGGTTGTGGCGAATAGGGTGTCGTCGCCGCCGCGCCCTACGCCCTCACCGGGGTGGAAGTGCGTGCCGCGCTGACGGACGATGATTTCGCCGGCACCGACGATCTGGCCGCCGAAGCGCTTGACGCCGAGCCGCTGGGCGTTGGAGTCTCGACCGTTTCGGGTCGATGACGCCCCCTTCTTGTGTGCCATGTCTGATGTCTCCTAGGAAGTCGTGTGGGCGCGAGGCTCAGGCCTTGATCGCGGTGACCTTGACCTGCGTCAGCTGCTGGCGGTGCCCCTGGCGCTTGTGGTAGCCGGTCTTGTTCTTGTACTTGTGAATGGTGATCTTGGGGCCCTTGGCGGGCTTGACCACCTCAGCGGTGACGCTGGCCTTGGCAAGCTTGTCGGTATCGGTGGTGACCGTGTCACCGTCGACGAGCAGCACCGGGGTGAACTCGACGGTGTCGCCGGGCTTTCCAGACACCTTGTCAATGATCAGGACGTCACCGACGGAGACCTTCTCCTGGCGGCCGCCTGCGCGCACAATCGCGTACACGAGACTCTCACTTTCATTTCTCAGCGCGCGCTCTCTGTCTGACCGGCCGATAGCGACCCTGCAGGCAGGACATCGGACGGTGGGCGCACCAACGGCCAAGCTTACCGGCTCAAGGAGGCGTCACCAAAACTCCCGACATCGTTGCCGTCGGCCGCTTCAACGGGGACACCGTCGATGACCTCCGTCAGCTCCGCATCGTCGGCACCGGTGGCCTCGCCGGCTCCCGGTTCTGCCCCGGGTTCGTTCACCTTCAGCGCTGCGGCGTGGGCTGCGGCGGCGATCTGAGCGGCCGTGGGCCCTGAGGGGGTGGCGGCGTCCTTGTCCGCGTCCTCGGCTTTAGCCCGTCCTGACCTCCGTCCGCGCCGGGAGCCGCCCTCGGCATTGGAGGAGGTGGACTTCTCCACCGGTTCGGTATGGATGATGATGCCCCGGCCGTTGCAGCAGTCGCATTGTTCGGAGAAGACCTCGACGAGTCCGGACCCGACCCGCTTGCGGGTCATCTGCACCAGGCCCAGTGAGGTGACCTCGGCGACTTGGTGTTTGGTCCGGTCCCGGCCCAAGCATTCCAACAAGCGCCGCACGACGAGGTCACGGTTGGACTCGAGCACCATGTCGATGAAGTCGATGACGATGATGCCGCCAATGTCCCGCAGGCGAAGCTGACGAACGATCTCCTCCGCCGCCTCGATGTTGTTGCGGGTGACGGTCGCTTCGAGGTTGCCGCCTGCGCCGATGAACTTCCCCGTGTTGACGTCGATCACGGTCATCGCTTCGGTGCGGTCGATGACCAGTGAGCCACCGCTGGGCAGCCACACCTTGCGATCCATCGCCTTGGCCAGTTGTTCGTCGATGCGGTGCGCAGTGAAGACGTCTGCTTCGTCCGTCCAGTGGCTCAGCCGGTCGAGCAGGTCCGGGGCGACATCGGAGACATAGTCGTGCACCTGGCTATACGCCTGGTCTCCGGACACGACGAGCTTGGCGAAGTCCTCGTTGAAGATGTCGCGGATGACCCGTACGGTCAGGTCCGGTTCGCCATGCAAAAGCACGGGTGCCCCTCCTGAGCTGGCCTTCTTGGCTCGGGCGCTCTCCACCTTGGCCTGGATTCGGTCCCAGGATCGGGTCAGGCGTTCCACGTCGGCGCGCAGCTCGTCTTCAGAGGCCCCTTCGGCTGCTGTCCGAACGATCACCCCGGCCGAGTCTGGCACGGCCTCCTTGAGGATCGCCTTCAGGCGTGCTCGTTCGTTGTCTGGCAGTTTGCGGGATATACCGGTCATGCTGCCCTCGGGCACGTACACGAGGAACCGGCCAGGCAGGCTGATCTGGCTGGTGAGCCTGGCACCCTTGTGACCGATCGGGTCCTTGGCCACCTGGACCAACACCGTGTCTCCCGAGGACAGGGCATTCTCGATCCGCTTGGGCTGGTTCGCCTCCAGCCCGGCTGCGTCCCAGTTGACCTCTCCGGCATACAGCACCGCATTGCGTCCACGACCGATGTCGATGAACGCGGCCTCCATGGAGGGCAGCACGTTCTGGACCCTGCCGAGGTAGATATTGCCCGCCATGGACGCGGTCATTTCCCGGGAAACATAGTGCTCGACCAGCACGTCGTCCTCGAGGACGCCGATCTGGGTGCGTCCGTCCCGACCGCGCACGACCATGACGCGCTCCACCGATTCCCGACGGGCCAGGAACTCGGCCTCGGTGATGATGGTCCGTCGCCGACCGGCCTCGCGCCCCTCGCGGCGGCGCTGCTTCTTGGCCTCCAAACGGGTGGAGCCCTTCAAGCCGGTCACTTCGTCCCGGGCCCGGCCGGGGCGCACCTTGGTCACGGTGCCCGGCGGATCGTCCCCGTCCGTCGATGACACTGAGCGGCGACGGCGACGGCGACGGCGACTGCTGCTGGCCGTCTCGGACTCCTCGGCCGCCTCGCTGGCTTGTTTCGCCTTGCCGGATTGTTTCGTCTTTCCGGCCTTGCTCGGCTGGGCCGAATCCTCCAGCGAGACCGGGGTCGGATCGCCCTCGCCCTCGCTGGAGGTGTCCTCACTGCTACGGGAGCGGCCTCGGCCCCCCCGACGGCGCCTGCGGCGACCACCAGCGCGAGATTCCTCGCCGTCCTCCTCCTCGGCCTGCCCCTGCGTCTCGGTGCTGGGCTCAACATCCCCCGGCTCAGGCGCGTCGGTCGATGCCGTCGAGTCATCGTCGGGGGCAGTGTTGGTCGGAGCTCCAGCCGGTGACGAGGCTCGGCGGCGCCGTCGCGGCGGCGCCTCCTCGGGCGCTTGGAACAGCACCCCGAAGGCAGGTGGCCGAGTTGAGGCTGCCGGCGAGGCGTCGCTGGTCCCGCCCTCGGGTGTGGCCTGCGGTTTCTCCCCGTCCGGTGAGGGTGTCACCGCCTGTGCCGCCTGGTCGTTCTTCTCCGCGACGACGGCCGGCTGCTTGGCCCGGGAGGCACGTTTGCGAGGAGTCTTCGCGGGTTTGGGCTCGAGCGCCTCCGGAGAGGTTTTGGCGGTGCCAGCCGCCGGCTCGGTCTGTGGCGAGCTGTCCCCACTGCGCACTGTGGCGGAGGCCTTCTTGGTGGCTCGTGCACGCTTGGGCTTCGCTGGGGCCGCCGTGGTGCTCTCGTCGTCACTGGCGGAGTTGGGGCTGCTTGGTTCCGGAGCGGCCGGTCCGGAGGTCGCGCGCCGGGAACGTCGCCGGGGTGCGGTGGTCACCTCGGTGCTCTCGGCATCGCCGGAGGTCGTGGAGGTGGATGGGGGCGGTGCGCTCACCGCAGGTGACTTACTGGTGGGTTCGACGGTGTCCGGTTCGTCAACGGAGGCCATGTTGGGCGTCCTTTCGTGGCGGATGGTCACGCCACACCGCGCATCCTCTGTCGCGAGGAGCCGTCGACCGTCCGGCCGGTATCGGATCGTCGTCGGCACGCCGACGGCGGAAGTTCGTTTCGTGATCCTTCAGCCGGCTCGCGCAGGATGCGCGGCACCAGGTTAAGATCCGGCAGCATCCTTGTCGGCGGCCAGGGGGTCGGCCACCCTCGTGTTGTCATCGGTCAGCCGTCCCTGTGCCAATCTCGTCGCCCGGTGGGGACGAGGTGGCACGAATCCGGTGACACGCTGCAACGCGGTCAGGATGTCGTCGGGCCGAACGACAGGTGTGGTGTGCCGTACGACCAGGGTCAGTATCGCACACACGTCGCCGTCAACGGTCGTAGCACTGCCGGGGTCGTCGATGCGCGCAGAAAGCACGGCCCCCCGGACATCAAACGTTCTGGGCCCGGACTTGATCGTCCTGGTCACCTCGGCGACGTCCTGGGCGAGGAATTCCGTCAGTGCCGCACCGACGCTCGCAGCGGACGCCCCCGGTAGCCGCAGCTCCCATTGGCTGGCCTCCAGCCGCTCGGCAAGTGAGCCAGGACCGGCAACCACGACTTCGAGGATGTCCAGTCCGTCGGGCAGCGCCTCGTTCAACGCGGCCCGAGTCGTCGCCGGATCCAGTTGCCGGACAACGGAGATCTCGACGTATTCGGCCTCGCTGGCCGCCCCGGTGGGTGCGCCACCGGCCTAGGAGATCTTCGGGTGCGGATGGAACCCGGCCGAAAAGGCCATGGGGATCTCCGCCCGACGCAGTGCCCGCTCCAGCGCCCGGGCGAAGTCCCGGGTGGAGGAGAACCGCAACCGGCCGCGGCGGGCATACCGAATCCGAAGCCGTTGAACTGCCGGAGGTGGTGGTGGACCTTCGGGGGTGCGCGCGCGAGCCATGATGGCGAGCAGCCTAGTGTTGCCTCCTGCCGGCGCCGTCTTCACCGGCCCAAGATCCGGTGACCGCGATCGTCTTCCTTCAGCGAAGACGGGTCTAGTCTCAGCGCCATGACCACCATCGACCGCCATCGTTTGGCCTCGTTGCTTGCCACCGAGCAGGCCACCTATCAGGACGAGCATCCGCGGTCACGGGCGCTGTATGCCGACGCGAGACACCTGTTCGGCCGGGTCCCGATGACCTGGATGAACATGTGGTCGGGGGGTTTCCCGCTGTATCTGGACCATGCCCGGGGAAACCGCATTACCGATGTCGATGGGGTGACCTACATCGACTTTGCCCTCGGTGACACCGGGGCCATGGCCGGCCACTCCCCCGCGGCGACCACAGCAGCGGTCGCGGCGCGCATCAGCGGTTTGGGGGGCATCACGACGATGCTGCCCACGGCGGATGCCGAATGGGTCGGTGCCGAGCTGTCCCGCCGCTTCCGCTTGCCCCAGTGGTCCTTCACACTGTCGGCCACGGACGCCAACCGCTGGGCGGTGCGCCTGGCCAGACTTGCCACCGGGCGCTCGAAGATCCTCATCTTCGGCTACAGCTATCACGGGTCGGTCGATGAGACGTTCGCCCTGCCCGGCCCCGACGGCGGCACCGTTTCCCGGCCCGGGAACGTAGCGCCGCCGGTCCCTCTGGACCTGACCACGAGGGCCGCGACGTGGAACGACCTGGCCTCGGTGGAGGCGCAGTTGGCACATGGAGACGTTGCGGCGATCTTGACCGAGCCCGCGCTGACCAACATCGGGATCGTCTGGCCCGAGCCGGGGTTCTTGGAAGGGCTGCGCGAGGTGGCGACCCGTTACGGGACGCTGCTGATGATCGACGAAACGCATACGTTCTCGGCAGGCTGGGGCGGGGCGAGCACGGCCTGGGATCTTGACCCAGACATCGTCGTGGTCGGCAAGTCCATCGGTGGCGGCATCCCCTCCGGGGCCTACGGCATCTCCTCCGGGGTCGCCGAGGCGGTCGCCGTCCACACGGATTCCGGGGAAGCCGACATCGTCGATGTCGGCGGGGTCGGCGGCACCCTGGCCGGCAACGCGTTGTCCGTTGCAGCGATGCGGGCCACCCTGGGCGAGGTCCTGACCCCCGAGGCGTTCGAGCACATGATCACGTTGGCCACGATGTATACGGCCGGCGTGCAGGCGGTCATCGACACCTATGACCTGCCGTGGTCGATCAGCCAGCTGGGGGCACGGGCCGAATATCGCTTCGCCAGCCCGCCGCCTCGGACCGGTCAGGAGTCTGCGGCGGCGGCCGATGGGGACCTGGACGCATACCTGCACATTGCCCTGTGCAATCGCGGGATCCTCATGACGCCGTTCCACAACATGGCGCTGATGTGCCCCGAGACCAAAGCCGCCGACGTGGACCGGCACACGGAAGTGTTCGGGCAGGTCGTGGCAGCGTTGCGAGGCTGACCGCCCGCCGCGCCACTGCCAAGGCGCCTAGCCGACGACGGACAGCGGCAACAGGCTCCGTCCCGTGGGGCCGACCTGGTTCTCAGTGCCCAGATGGGGGCATACGCCGCAGTCGTAGCACGGGCTCCAGCGGCAGTCCTCGACCTCGACCTCGGACAGGGCGTCTTGCCAGTCCTGCCACAGCCAGTCCTTGTCCAGGCCCGAGTCGATGTGATCCCAGGGCAGGACCTCCTGGTGCTGCCGCTCGCGGGTGGTGTACCAGTCGACGCCGATGCCGGAGGGGGCCAGGGCCTGCTGCGCCTGAGTCATCCATCGTTCGAAGGAGAAGTACTCGCTCCACCCGTCGAACCGGCCCCCATCGCGCCACACCGCCTCGATCACTCGGCCCACCCGACGGTCCCCTCGGGAGAGCAGACCTTCGACGATGCCCGGTTTGCCGTCGTGGTAGCGGAAGCCGATGGCGCTGGCATACCGCCGGTCCGCTCGGATGGCTTCGCGCAACGCCGCCAAGCGTGCGTCGGTCTCGTCGGCGCCGAGCTGGGCGGCCCATTGGAACGGGGTATGCGGCTTCGGGACAAACCCGCCAATGGAAACCGTGCACCGGATATCCCGGCGCCCGCTGACCTGCCGGCCCGTGTCAATGACCCGTTTGGCCAGGTCAGCGATCTGCAGCAGGTCCTCATCGGTTTCCGTCGGCAGTCCGCACATGAAGTAGAGCTTGACCTGGCGCCACCCGGCCCCGTATGCCGCAGCGACGGTATCGATGAGGTCCTGTTCGGAGACCATCTTGTTGATCACCCGACGGATGCGTTCGGAGCCGCCCTCGGGGGCGAAGGTCAGCCCGGAGCGCCGCCCGTTGCGGGTCAGTTCGTTAGCCAGGTCGATGTTGAAGGCATCCACCCTGGTCGAGGGAAGCGACAGGCCGACTTGCTCCTCCTGTAGCGGTCGGCCAGGCCCTTGGTGATGTCGGCGATCTCCGAATGGTCCGCGCTGGACAGCGACAACAGGCCGACCTCCTCGAACCCGGTGGCGGCCAAGCCGGTGGCAACCATGCGGCCTATGCCGTCGATGGAGCGTTCCCGTACTGGGCGGGTGATCATCCCGGCTTGGCAGAACCGGCAGCCGCGCGTGCATCCCCGGAAGATCTCTACGCTCATCCGCTCGTGCACGGTTTCGGCCAAGGGGACCAGCGGGTGCTTCGGATAGGGCCAGTCGTCGAGATCGGTCACGGTGTGCTTGGCGACCCGCCAGGGGACGCCGGGACGGTTGGGCACCACCCGCTGGATGCGCCCGTCGGGCAGGTAGCTGACGTCATAGAAGGCCGGGACGTAGACACCTGCTGAGCTCAGCCGCAGCAAGGCGTCCTCCCGGCCACCTGGGGCGCCCTCCGCCTTCCAATTCCGGAGGACGTCCGTCACCGCGAGGACGGCCTCCTCGCCGTCGCCGATGATCGCGGCATCAATGAAATCGGCAACCGGTTCGGGATTGAACGAGGCGTGTCCACCGACGATGACCAGCGGGTCCTCCTCGCTCCGCTCGGACGAGTGCAGCGGGATGCCGCCGAGGTCGAGGGCAGTGAGCAGATTGGTGTAGCCCAGTTCGGTCGACATCGAGAAGCCGAGGATGTCGAAGTCCCGCACGCTACGATGCGCATCGACGGTCATTTGAGGCAGGCCATGCTGTCGCAGCAGCACCTCGAGGTCCGGCCAGACGGCATACGAGCGCTCGCAGAGGGTGTCCGGGCGTTCGTTGAGGACTTCATAGAGGATCATGACACCCTGGTTGGGGGCACCGACCTCGTACGCGTCCGGGTACATCAACGCCCAACGAACGGTGAGGTCCTCACCGCCTGGGCCGAACCCGCCGACGTTCCAGTCCTTGACCGTGGAGTTCAGCTCGCCGCCGACGTACTGGATGGGCTTGCCGACCGCTTCCAGCAGCGGTTCCAGGGCGGAGAAGTATGACTCACCGGGCATTGGCCCAGCCTAGGTCGCGCCACCAGGAGCCGGAAACCTCGCAGGTCCGGCTGCCCGGGAATGACGCGCCACCATCCACCGGACGCTCGCCGGACGACTCACTCCTCCTCGCAACCCCGCCGCCTCAGCCACCCCGCCTCACCTCGCCATCCCGCCGCCGCACCCCTGATCTACCCCCTCATCGAACGGAAAGTGTGGTGATCACCCCAGTATTGGTCCGATGACCTGCACGCTGACACGAACAGTGAGCGGTCCTTCCGCGGAGTCGCCAAGTCGAAGGACGCGCCGACGACGGAGCGTCGTGTTCACCCACAGGCCCACCGGCGAGGCAATGCCCCAGCGTCATGTTCATCCACAGCCTCACCAGCGGGCCGACGTTGTCCCCAGAACCGCCAATGACGTGGGTTTGGGGCCGGCATTCGGCCAACGTGAGGATATGCCAACACTGTCACCGTCGGTCCGTCAGCTACTCGCTCGGCAGAATTGGGTGATCACTCGACGTCAGTTCCTGCAGGCAGGGGCCAGTGTCGAGACCGTTCGATGGCACGCCGGTCGAGATTGGCGAGTAGTCCTGCCGAGCATCTATCTGCTCGGGCGCGAGAGCATGTCGCTGCCCCAACGCCAGATGCCGCATTGCTGTGGGCCGGTAGTGGGTCCTTCATCGGCGGACCGACCGCCGCACGATGGTACGGACTGCGCAACGCGCCAACCCACCCATCGACCGTTGACGTCATCGTGCCGGCAACGAAGCGATCGCGCGCAGTGGGATTCGCGCGGGCCCGCCGGAGCACGCTGGTGGATGTCAACCCCACCATCCGCGGACCGATCCGGGTCTGCTCCCCCGCCCGGGCCTGCATCGACACAGCGGTTGCCCTGACCCGCGAATCCGATCAGGCGGCCTTGCTTATCGAGGCGGTCCAACGCCGAGTCACCACCGTGGACGCCCTCGCGGAATGGTCGCATCGGCTGCGAACGAACGAGCGCGTCCGTCTCGGTGACGCGCTTCGGGCAGCGGCCTCCGGCGCCTGGTCACTCCCCGAGCAGGAGTTACTCGATCTCGTCGCCTCATCGTCGGTGTTGCACGAGCCATGGCCAAACCCGCGACTGCAGGGCCCAAACGGGCAGACCCTCATCTCTGCGGATGTGTGGTTTGACGATGTGGCGCTCGCCGTGATGGTTCATTCCTTCGCCTATCACTCCCAGGGCGCCCAGTGGGATCGGACCGTTGAGCGCGACGGCGACCTGACCAGCCTCGGGGTCATCGTCGTTGGGGTCACCCCCGCCATCCTGCGAGCAGAGCCTGAGGCCTTCCTCGCCCGGCTTGAGCAAACGTATGCGACCGCCGCCAGCCGGCCTCGCCCGCGCGTGACGGCCCTCCCTCGGTTGGCAAGGACTAGCTTGCCACGCTGACCGCATCGGCGCGGACCCTTTGGGCGATGGTGATCGGGGCCTTGCCTCGTCCACGCACCCATGTGGTTGCGGTGAGCGGGACGGACGGTGTGGAGCAGGCCTGCTCACCGTCAGCGGCCTGATTGCGCCACCAACGTGCACGTCACGGTGCGCGCCGTGGGGTGATCACCCCAGCTTTCGCACAATGACAGGCATTCAGGCCCATCACCAGGCGACCTTGGAACGTGGTGCGGGCGTTAGCGTGGGACACGAAACCTCCGGGTTGGAGTGGGCCTTCGACAAGCCACATCCCACTCGGAGGTTCTCCCTAGTTCAATCAGGCTCGCCGCTACCAACGTCCTGGCCGGGTAAAGCTAGCTGGCATACAGGTCGTTGAGGGCATCCTGGTTCGCTACCGTCACGACCTTGCGCTTGAGCTTCAGGCTGGGGGTCAGCTCGCCGGACTCCACGCTGAGATCGTGGTCGAGGATGACGAACTTCTTGATCGTCTCCCACCTGTTCAGCCCGGCGTTGAGTTCATCAACGTACCCCTGGACCATGGCCCGTGCCTTGTCCGAGCTGACCACCTCGGCATACTCGGCGCCGTCCATGCCGTGGGCCGTCGCCCAGCCGAGCATGGCCTCGGGGTCCAAGGCGATCAGCGCGGTGACGAAGTTGCGTTGGTCCCCATAGACCATCATCTGCGAGACATAGGGGCAGAGCCCCTTGAAGGTCGACTCAATCACCGACGGGGCGACGTACTTCCCGCCAGAGGTCTTGAACAGGTCCTTCTTTCGATCGGTGATCGTCAAGAACCCGCGATCGTCCAGTTCGCCGATATCACCGGTGTGGAACCAGCCGTCGGCATCGATCGCCTCCGCCGTGGCGTCGGGGTTGTTGTGGTATCCGGCCATGACCCCCTCGCCCCGCAATAGCACTTCACCGTCCGGCGCGATCTGGGTTTCCAGACCTGGCAGGGCCCAACCGACCGAGCCCGTTCGATACGCCACAACACGATTGACGTATGCCGCGGACGAGGTTTCCGTCAGGCCGTACCCCTGGGCAATGAGCATTCCGGTGGCCGCGAACCAGCGAGCGATGTCGCTGTTCAGTGCGGCCGAGCCGGAGATGAAGAAGCGGATGTTGCCGCCGAAGCGCTCGCGGAGTTTAGACAGCACGAGCTTGTCCGCCACCGCATGCTTGATCGCGAGCAGCCCACCGGGATCCTTGCCCTGCTCCCGCAGCCGTGCCACCTCGTCACCGACACCGATGGACCAGTCGAAGAGTTTGGCCTTCACCCCACCCTCGGCGGCCATCATTTGGGTGATCCGGGCGTGGGCCTTCTCGAAGATGCGCGGAGCAGCGCCCATGAACGTGGGATGGACGACGGCGAGGTTGTCCACAATCTTGTCGATGCGGCCGTCGATTGCCGTCGGGAAGCCAATGGCCAGGTTGATCGTCAGCAGCTGTTTGCCGAACACATGGGACAGCGGCAGCCAGAGATACTGCAGATCGTCCTGGGTGAGGATGTTGATCGCGGCGCAGGCAGCCCCTTGATAGGTCCACGTTGAGTGCAGCAGCCGCACACCCTTGGGCCGGCCCGTCGTCCCCGAGGTGTACATCAAGGTGGCCAGATGATCCGGCTTGCTCGCCTCGATCCTGGCGTCCACCGCCTCCGGCTCGGCCTCCAAGCGCGCCACCCCCCGGTCGCTCAGCTCCTGCAGGGTCAAAACCCATCCGGCCGGCGCCGTGACCGGGACCTCACCGCTGAGCAGGACGACCGCGGACACCGACGGGATCTGGTCACGGATGGCGATGAGTTTGTCCAATTGGACGTCGTCCTCGGCGAAGACGAGCTTGGAGCCGGAGTCGGACAGGATAAACGCGACATCCTCGGGGATCGTGCTCGGATAGATCGTCGTGGTCGCCCCACCGGCGCACATGACGGCCAGATCGGCGAGTGCCCACTCATAGCGGGTGCCAGAAGCCAGGGCCACCCGGTCTTCGGGGTCGATGCCCAGGTCGATCAGCCCGGCAGCCATCGGATACACCCGATCCTGAGCCTGTCGCCAGGTGACCGAGTGCCAGGTGTCCTCCCCCGCGCTGTCCGTCGTGGCATACATGAATGCCGTGGCGCCCGGGGCCGCGTTGGCCCGATTTCGGAAGAGGGCGCCCACGCTTGCCGGGCGGTCGTTCAGCAGGACGGAGTTGGTGACCTCGTCGCGTATGCGCGCTACGGTCACCAGCGGTGTCATCGTCATGTCGGGACCTCGTTGTCCTTCTCGGCGGTGTCGCCAGATGGCGTCCAAGGACCCCGGTGGGGCCCCCGGGCAATCCAACCTACCGGCGAGTAGGCCGCTGTGTCACATTTCGGTCCCGTCCGACCGGGCCCCGTCAGTGGCGTCGGTGCCGGTCAGGACGGCACGATGCGGCTCAGCACGCTCCGGGTTTGATCGACGTCCTGAGCCATGGCGGCGAGCAACTCGTCGATCGAGTCGAACTTCACGGTCGGGCGGATCCGTTCGACGAACTCGATCATGACGCTCTCGTCGTAAAGGTCCAGGTCAGTGCGATCAAGCACGTATGCCTCCACCGTGCGGGCTTCGTCGGTGTCAAAGGTGGGGTTGGTGCCGATGGAGATGGCGCAGGGCATCGTCCGGTCAACCGTTCCCTCTTCGACGTCGCGGCGGGTCAGCCACCCGGCATACACCCCTTCGGCAGGCACGTAGCCCAACGCGTTCGGCGCAAGATTTGCGGTGGGACAGCCCAGCTGGCGGCCCCGATGGTGCCCGTGCACCACAATCCCCACCACTCGGTGCGGTCGTCCAAGCAAGCGTGCCGCCCCGGCAACATCGCCCTCGGCCAACAGGCGCCGGACGCTGCTGGAGCTGAATCGCTCGCCGTCTCCGACATCGGCCAGGACGACAACCTCGAATCCGTGTTGCTCGCCCAACCGTGCCAAGGTGGCCGCATCCCCGGAATTACGCACCCCGAAGCGGGTGTCTTGCCCGACGACCACCACGGCAGCCTGCAACGCCTGGACGAAAACCTCCTCAACGAATTCCTCGGGGGTTTTGGCAGCGAATTCTTTGGTGAACTCCAAGACGAGCACCCCGTCCACGCCGGCGACCGCCAAGAGTTGGTCCCGCAGCGCCCCCGGTGTGATGAGGTCCGGGGCACGCTCGGGGCGAAGCACGGCGAGCGGGTGCGGTTCGAAGGTGACCACCACGCTGGGCAGGGATCGGTCCCGAGCCTCCTCGGTCAGTCGGGCAAGGATGGCCTTGTGTCCTCGGTGCACGCCATCGAAGTTGCCGAGGGTGACAACGCTCGGCCGCAGCTCGGCCGGCGTCTGGGCGGGGTCGGTCCAGCGATGCACGAGCGACACTCTACGAACTCGCCGGATCGAAGACGACGAGGGACCGCCCCATGGCGGCGGATTCATCCATCAGGGCCACCAGCACGCCATCCTCGGCGACCGCGGCGATCGGCCCGTGCGTCCCGTCGGCTGCGCTCGGGATGCGTTGCCCGTGGGACACCTTCCACCGCTCCTGATCGGTGAGCCGACGCACCGGGAATGCTGCTTGCGCGGCCTTCGCCAGTCCGATGATCGGCAGGGGTTGGCCATCCGCCACCGCCTCGCTCACGTCGGCCAACCGATGAGCCCCGGCCAGGGTGAAGGCTCCCACGCGTGTCCGGCGCAACATGGTCAGGTGGCCACCGACGCCCAGAAGCCAGCCAAGGTCACGGGCAAGGGCTCGAACGTAGGTTCCGGAGGAGACCGTGACGGCGACGTCGACATCGACCGTCCGAGGTCCCGGTTCATCGGTATCGTCGGGCACGGGATCTGTTGATGTCCGGGATTCCAAGACAGGCCCGTCCGTGATCGATTGGACGGTGAAGGCCTCCACATGGACTGGCCTCGGCGCCAGCTGAACCTCTTCGCCGGCCCGGACCCGGGCGTAGGAGCGCCGCCCGTCGATCTTGATCGCCGACACCGCCGAAGGCACCTGCTCGATGTCGCCGACGAACGACATCGCCGCCGTGGTGATGTCCGCTGGGGTCAGGCCGGCGGCATCAGTGCGCGCGGTGATGTCTCCGTCCGCGTCGTCGGTCACGGTCGATTGGCCCAGCCGGATCGTCGCCACATAGTCCTTGTCGCAGCCGACAAGGTAGGTCAATAGCCGGGTCGCCTTGCCGATGCCGAGCACCAAGACCCCGGTGGCCATCGGGTCCAGTGTGCCGGCGTGACCAACCTTGCGGGTGCCGGCCAGGCGACGCGTACGCCCGACGACATCATGGCTGGTCCAGCCGGCCGGTTTGTCGACGATGAACAGCCCGTCGGGTGTGCTCATGCGCTGGCGGTGTCCCCGTCGGCGTCATCCGGGACCTTTTTGTAGGGGTCGACGTCCCCGGCATACCCGGCGCTGGCTGCCGCAGCCGCCACCTGTGCATCGTGAGCCTTGGCGGCTCGGAGAAGGTCTTCGATGTGCGAGGCGTTCTCCGGCAACGCGTCCGGGACGAACTCAAGGGTGGGGGTGAGCCGGATACCGATCTGCTGGCCGACAAAGCTGCGGATCTTCCCCTTGTGTCGGTCAAGGATCGCCGCGGTACGTTCCCGCTGGTCCTGGTCGCCCAACACGGTGTAGAACAGCGTCGCGTGCTGCAGGTCGTTGGTCACCCTCGCGTCGGTGAAGGTCACCATGCCGAGGTCGGGGTCCTTGACCAGCTGGCCGAGGTTCGCGGCGGTGACGACCTTGATCCGGTCGGCAATTTTCAGGGCTCGGGCGGCGTCGGCCATGGGGACCCTCCTCAGGCGTCGGTATGGGCTGGACCACCTTAGAGGGTATGCCTGAACGGCTCGGCATCCCCGTCTGCCAGCGGCTAGCCTGGAGCCCATGGTGGCGCAACGGCGGGGTGGACCGATCCGCACCCTGCGCATCGCCGCGCTTGCCGGCGCCGTGGTCGTGCTGACCACGCTGGCCCACCTGCTCGGCGGCGCATCCGCCGTGCCCACCGGCGGAGTCGTGGTGCTTACCCTGCTCAGCCTGCCGTTCGCCGCCGTGCTGACCGCTCGCCAGTTGGGCTGGCGGAGCATTCTGCTGTTCATCGGCCTCGGACAAGCCGTGGGCCACGTCGTGCTCATGACTGGCCCGATTCACATCGGGCTCCAGGCTCCCCAGCACGCCGGCGGTGTGGGGATGTCGGGCATGTATGCCGACCTCGCAGGCATGGCAGATATGCCCACGGGCATGGGCCTGAGTCCGGCCATGATCGGCTGGCACCTGATCGCCAGCGTGCTCGTCACGGCAGCCCTGGCCCGCGGTGAACGCCTGGCGTGGCGGGTTCGCTCCTTGTGGCAACCACTCCCTGGAGAACCGGCCGAGTTGTCCCCACCGGCATGGTGCCCGTGCATCGCCGAGACCCTCGCGATCCCGGCGTTGCTGCCGTCGGTGCTGTATGCCCGGGGCCCCCCGGTCACCCAGATCGGCTGATTCGACACGGGTCATCCCTGCGTCACGTAGGGAGTGCCTGACCGCCTGGGGGAGGTTTCTCATTCGGCGGTGACGATCCTGTGTCCGCCCCCACCCTGGTCCCGCTCGTCGACCGCCGGGGCCCATGCCGAGCCGAATGGCTCGCGGCACAACCCGAGATTTCACTTCCAAGGAGTACATCACCATGAACACCATGCCCATCCATGCCCTGCGCATGGGGCTTCCGGCGGTCCTGGCCGCCGGTCTCCTGGCCGGCTGCGGCTCGTCTTCTTCTGCCGGCTCGACAACCACGTCAAGCGGCACGTCGACGACGTCGACCACATCGACGGGATTGATCCTAAAGGACGGGTGGGCCAAGGCAGCCGACAGCGGCATGACCGCGGCCTTCGGCACCCTGACCAACACCACCTCATCGCCAATCCACCTGGTCGCCGGGTCCAGCCCAGTGGCCGGGATGGTGCAATTGCACGAGACCGTCAAGGCCGAGGACGGCAGCTCAATGATGAAACAGGCCCCGGACGGCTTCACCCTCCCTGCTGGGAAAGACTTCGAGCTCAAACCGGGCGGCAACCACGTCATGCTCATGGAGTTGACTGCGCCGGTCAAGGTCGGTGACCAGACATCCTTCACGCTCACCGACGACAAGGGCGCGACGTTCGAGTTCACGGTGCCGGTCAAGCAGTTCACCGGCGCCAACGAGACCTACTCCCCCGGGAGCGAGTCCATGTCGCCGTCGACATCGGGCGCCTCGATGTCAACGACCAGTTCGGGCATGTGATGGGCCGGCGCACCGCGAACCCCACCGGGTTAACCGAGCCCGGCCATTCCGGCACGAGCCGTCGTTCGTGGCTGACCGCGAACCTGGCCGTCGGAACCGCCTCGCTTGCGGCCTGCACCTCCTCCGAGGCGACCGATTCGACGGCAGGTTCGTCGGCGAGTTCGCCGGACCTCGATTCCCGAGCAGGGCAGACGTATGCCTTCTTCGGCCAACGCCAGCCCGGAGTCGCCCAGCCGCCGCAGGCGTTCGCCTCTTGGGTGGGGTTCGATCTGGTCAAGGGTGCGGATCGGGACGCGGTGCGCCGTCTCATGGTGGTCTGGAGCGATGACATTCCTCGCCTCATGGCGGGGACTGGCCCACTCACCGATCAGGAACCCGAGCTGGCTGCCGTTGCGGCCGGATTGACCGCCACTGTCGGCTGGGGGCCAGGTCTGTTCAGCGCGGCCCGCCTGACCAAGCCGTCATGGCTGCATCCGTTGCCGGCATACGACATCGACCGGTTGCAGCCGGCATACGGGCAAACCGATGTCATCGTGCAGGTCTGCGCGGATTCGCCGGTCACGCTGGCGCATGCCCGGCGGCAACTGATCACGGGTGTGAGTGATCTAGCCGCGGTGCGTTGGATCCAATCCGGCTTCCGCGAGCCGATGATCACCCATCCCGACAACCGGCGCATGCGCAACCTGTTCGGACAGGTGGACGGCACGGTCAACCCCGACCCATCCAAAGCCGAGGACGCCGCACTGATCTGGACTTCCGGGACCGATACATGGCCTGCCGGCGGCACCTCGCTCGTGCTTCGCCGAATCGCCATGAACATGTCCACTTGGGACCAGGCAGACAGGGAAAGCCGCGAGAACGCCATCGGGAGACGGTTGGACACCGGCGGCCCGGTCACTGGAGGCGCTGAGAGCGCCGTGGCGGACTTGAATGCCACCGATTCGCTGGGGTTCCACGTCATCGACGATGTGGCCCACATCCGGCGGGCGGCCGCCGAGAAGCCAAACGAACGGATCTTGCGCCGACCGTACAACTACGACGACACCGGACAGATTGAGGACCATCCGGTGGGGCTGTTGTTTGCGGCCTACCAAAAGGACCCGATGGCCCAGTTCGCGCCGATCCAGGAGCGGTTGAGCAAGGGCGACCTGCTCAACCTGTGGACCACCCCGATCGGATCGGCCGTGTATGCCGTGCCGCCGGGGTGCCGCGACGGCGAGTACTTGGGACAACCTCTTCTGACCTGAGGAGCCAAGCCCGAAGGGGGCAGGATGCCGCGGCGTCGCGGCTTGGGCGTCGTCGCCAGGGCCTGGGCACTTGGCGACTCCGATACCCCTAGGGGTATAGTTACGGCAGTTTGTCAACGCATGCCCTACTACCTTGGAGAGCATCTGTGATCTTCACCCAGTACTACCTCGACTGCCTCTCGCAGGCCTCCTACCTCGTCGGCGACGAGGACACCAAGCAGGCCGTTATCGTCGATCCCCGCCGGGACATCGAAGAGTATCTCCAGGACGCGAAGGCCCAAGGCCTGACCCTCGTCGGAGTGATCAACACCCACTTTCACGCGGATTTCGTGTCGGGCCATCTCGAACTCGCCGAGGCCACCGGTGCCTGGATCGGGTATGGCGATGTCGCCAAGCCCGACTTTCCTTTCAAGCCGTTGGCTGACGGGGAACGGATCTCTCTCGGTGAGGTCACTCTGGAGATCATGACGACTCCGGGGCACACACCCGAGTCCATCTCCATCGTGGTTTACCAACACCCAGGCGACGACGTGGCCTACGGGGTCCTCACCGGCGATGCGCTGTTCATCGGCGATGTCGGCCGTCCGGACCTGCTGGCATCCATCGGTGTGTCCGCCCAGGAACTCGGCGTCATGCTCTACGACTCGATCCAGCACAAGCTCATGGGGTTGGCCGACGAGGTGCGGGTGTTCCCGGCGCACGGCGCAGGGAGCGCGTGCGGCAAGAACTTGTCGACCGAAACGCAGTCGACCATCGGGGAACAGCGCAGGTTCAACTACGCCTGCCAGCCCATGACCCAAGAAGAGTTCATCGCGGTCGTCACCGCCGACCAGCCAGCTGCTCCGGCCTACTTCGTCTACAACGCGACGATCAACCGCAAGGAGCGGGAGGTGCGCGAGCTCGACACGGTCGTCCCCGGTCTAAGCGGTGCCGAGGTCGATGCGGCCCTCGCCGACGGCGCCGTCGTCCACGACGCGCGGGGCAATCAGGACTTCGCCACCGGGGCGCTGAGCGGTTCGATCAACGTTCCGGCGGACGGTCGTATGGCCGAGACCGTGGGGATGGTCTTCGACCCGGAGGAGAAGGTCATCATCATTGCCCCTGAGGGGCAGGAACAAGAGACCGCCGTCCGGTTCGCCCGCATCGGATTCGACCACGTCATCGGGTATGTGGCGAACCCAGAGGAGTACTTCCTGGCGCATCAGGATCAGATGATCCAGGCCAGCCGTCTCACCGCGACCCAGGCCGATGAGGCACTGGACGGTGGACGCGTCCAACTCGTTGACATCCGCAACGCCGGAGAGGTGGCAGACGGGATGATCCCCGGCGCTGTGCACATTCCGTTGGCGGAGCTGGGTCGCCGCTCGGATGAGCTCGAGAGGAACGTGCCGGTGCTGCTCTACTGCGCCGGTGGATGGCGTTCCTCGGTCGGCGCCAGCCTCTTGCGCGCGAGGGGCTTCACCGATGTCTCAGACCTGCTTGGCGGGTACGGCGCCTGGGACGCCACGCACGGCGAGCTCGTCGGCTGACCCCGCCTCCGGTTTTACGCCTCAGGTGGGAAACCCGAGGTTCGCAAGGGAAATCTTCCCTTGCGAACCTCGGGTTTCCCATGTCAAGGTCGCTCGATGACATGGGGATGATCCCATCCAAGTGCCACTCGCTGGCACGAGCTACTCCGGACGGCAAATCTCCTTGCGGGCCACGGCACGCAGGGTCAACACGCTGACGACAAGGCCCACCGAGGTGGCGGCCACCACGAGTGCGGCGGCGATTACCTGGTAGCCGGTCCCAGGGAGCTCACCCGCCATGACCACGGCCGCAGCTGCCGCTGCCGCCAAGGGGAAGGTGTATGCCCAGTACGGCACGGCGAAGGGGATCTTGCGCAGTCGCAATCCCTGCGCCAGGAGGAGGATGACGAAAGCCAAGGTAGCGGCATACAAAATCCGGCTCATCGGATCGGCCCCACCGCGCACCAGGGTCTGCCACGCGATGAGCGACACCGCCGGAGGGGCGGTGAAGATCGCAAGGGTGGGCATCAGCCGCCCGGGCAGCGGGATGTCATGGGTGAGCACCCGCTGCAGCAACAGCGGCAGGAGCCCGATCCAGAAGACGAAGCCCACCCCGAAGGAGAACCACGCCACGTCGACGGAGCCGAGCGTGGGCACCGCCAAAGGTGTGATGACGTTGCCCACGACCGGGATGAGCCACGCCGGCGTGACATGGGTGGCGACGATGTCGGGCCGGGACGACCATGCCGTCAGGATCACGACCGTGAGCGTCAGGTGAGCCAGCGCGCCGATCCACCACAGCACGTTGGCCGGGCCGACGGCCAGCGGGGACAACCCCGTCGCGATGACGAGAAGGCCGATGGTGATAGTCGGAACGAAGGCCATGCGGATCGGATGGCGCAGCTCTGCCAGGACGGCGGTGGGATATCGCACCACTTTGATGAGGTAGGCGATGCCGATGACGACAAAAACGATGATCGCAAGGACCAAGAACGTGGTTGCCGGCCACGTCGGCACCGAGGCCCAGACGTGGCTGGCTCGGCGCCACGCGAGCGACAGCCCGCCCAGGCCCATCACCGAGCTGAAGAGGGAGACCGGCAAGTGCGCCAGCGAGTGGTCGTCGTTGTCGATGGACATGGGCACCTTCCCAGGATCGGAGGCGGAGAGACTCGATGTTGGTGGCGCCGGGCGGCCAGCGGCGTTCGCCGTGGCGTCAACTGAGGTCGGATCGTATGCCGACGCCGATGTCTGCAACGCCTGGACCGGCGATGGTCGGCCGACGTCAGCCGTCGGGGGCAGGTAGCGTTCGGGCCGGCGATGGTCGGCCGACGTCAGCCGTGAGGGTCAGGCAGCGCTTGGGCCGGCCACCACGGGATGTCCGGCAGCAACCCAGGCCGAGGTTCCCCCGTTGACTGAGACGGCGTCATATCCCATGCCGGTGAGGAAGTCAGTCATGGAACTGCTGCGATTGCCGCTCTGGCAGATGACGTTGATCGTTCGGTCGCGCGGCAAGGACCCGAGCACGGTGCTGATCCGGCTCTTCGGGCCGAGGATCGCCCCAGGGACATGGCCCGAGACGTATTCCATCGGCTCGCGGCAATCAAGAATGAACCCGCCATCGGACTGGCGGGCGGCAAGGGTCGGAATATCGATGAGTTGAGGCATACGCCAAGGTTATATACCCCCTAGGGTATTTACGAAATCGGATCGGTCGGCATACCGGCCCCTGGTCGTGGACGGCCACTCCCCCGGTCATACCGGCGAGTCGAGCCGTGAGCGGCTGCCGGTCACGGTGGGGCCTTATGACCAGCAGATCCGAGGGACTCGACAAGGGAAACCCGAGGTTCACAAGGGAAGGTTTCCCATGCGAACCTCGGGTTTCCCACCTGAGGCGTAAATCCGGAGACGGGGGGAAGCGCTCAGTCGCGCGGCTTCTCCCGCATCTCGTACGTGGCGATGAGGTCACCGATCTGCAGATCATTGAACGAACCAAGGTTGATACCACACTCGAAGCCCTCGCGGATCTCGGTGACATCGTCCTTGAACCGGCGCAGACCGGCCACCTCGACCTTCTCGCCGACGACCACCCCGTCTCGGGTGATCCGGGCCTTCGCACCGCGACGGATCTCGCCGGAGCGGACGATGGATCCGGCGATGTTGCCGAACTTGGAGGATCGGAAGATCTCCCGGATCTCCGCGGTGCCGAGCTCGACCTCTTCGAACTCCGGCTTGAGCATGCCCTTCATTGCGGCCTCGATCTCCTCGATCGCCTGGTAGATGACCGAGTAGTACCGGATCTCCACGCCCTCACGCTCGGCGTAGTCGGCGTTCTGTCCCTCGGCTCGCACGTTGAAGCCGATAATGACCGCGTTGGAGGCGACCGCGAGGTTGATGTTGTTCATCGTGATGGCACCGACTCCCCGGTCAATGATCCGCAAGTCGACCTCCTCGCCGACATCGATCTGCAGCAGCGCATCCTCGAGCGCTTCGACGGAACCGGAGACGTCACCCTTGAGGATGAGGTTGAGGGTTTCCACCTTGCCGGCGGCCAGGGCCTCGTTGAGGTCCTCCAGTGAGATCCGCTTGCGTGCCTTGGCCAGCGACGCCTGACGATCGGCCGCTTCCCGTTTCTCGGCAATCTGCCGAGCGGTGCGGTCATCCGGCGCGACGACAAAGGTGTCGCCGGCCCGGGGTACGGACGACAGGCCGAGCACCTGCACCGGGCGGGAAGGCTCGGCGGCGTCGACGTTCTGTCCGTGTTCGTCCAGCATGGCCCGCACACGACCGTATGCCGCACCGGCGACGATGGCGTCCCCGACCTGCAGGGTGCCGGCCTGGACCAGGACGGTGGCAGTGGCACCGCGACCCTTGTCGAGGTTGGCTTCGATCGCCGTCCCGCGGGCGTCCTTGTCCGGATTGGCCCGCAGGTCCAGTGCAGCGTCCGCGGTCAGCAAAACCGCGTCGAGGAGCGCGTCAATGTTCTCGCCCTGTTTGGCCGAGACGTCGACGAACATAGTCTCGCCGCCGTATTCCTCGGCGATGAGGTTGTACTCGGTGAGCTGCTGACGGATCTTGGCCGGGTTGGCCCCCTCGACATCGATCTTGTTGACCGCGACGACGATCGGCACATCTGCGGCCAGAGCATGGTTGAGCGCCTCAATAGTCTGCGGCATGACCCCGTCGTCTGCGGCCACAACAAGGATGGCGATGTCGGTCACCTTGGCGCCCCGGGCACGCATAGCCGTGAAGGCCTCGTGGCCAGGGGTGTCGATGAAGGTGATTGCCCGGTCGACGCCGTCGTGCATCTTGTGGATCTGGTAGGCACCGATGTGTTGGGTGATCCCGCCGGCCTCGCCCTCGGCGACATCCTCGTTGCGGATGGCGTCCAGCAGCTTGGTCTTGCCATGGTCGACGTGACCCATGACGGTCACCACTGGTGGCCGCGGCGCCAGATCTTCGTCGTCCGCATCGAACCCGGTGTCAATGTCGATGTCGAAGGACTCGAAGAGCTCACGTTCCTCATCCTCGGGCGAGACCACCTGGATCTCGTAGCCAAGTTCTGCGCCAAGCAGCTTGAAGGTGTCCTCGTCCAGGGATTGGGTCGCCGTGGCCATCTCGCCGAGATGGAACAGGACCGTGACCAGCGACGCCGGGTTGGCGTTGATCTTGTCCGCAAAATCGCTCAGGGTCGCCCCGCGACGCATCTTCACGACCGAGGAACCGTCGCCGCGTGGGACGGTGACTCCACCGATCGTCGGGGCCTGCATCTGCTCGAACTCTTGGCGTTTGGCCCGTTTGGACTTCCGTCCACGCACCGGACGGCCACCGCCGCGACCGAAAGCACCTTGGGTGCCGCCCCGCCCAGCTGGACCACCACGGCCACCGGGACCGCCGCGGAACCCACCACCACCGGGACCACCGCCGCCTGGGCGTCCGCCACCGCCGGGCCGGCCAGCACCACCGGGACGAGCCGGACGCTCGCCCGGACGACCCACCGCCGCCCGGTCGGGCATCATGTTCGGATTCGGGCGGGGGCCACCCGGCCTGGGGGCACCTGGACGGGGACCGCCGGGGCGCGACTGAGGCCGCGGCATACCTTGCGAGGCGGCGAACGGGTTATTGCCCGGACGCGGGCCGCCGGCACCGCCACCCTCACGCGGCGCCCGGCCCATCCCCTGGGACGGCGCGAACGGGTTGTTGCCCGGACGTGGCCCTCCTGGACGCGGACCGGGTGAGGCGGGGCGGGGGCCTGGAGCCGGAGCGCCCGAGCGTGCCGCCGGAGCCTCAGGTGTCGCAGGAGCGGCAGGAACCGCGGGCTCATCTGCCGGCGCTGGAGTCGGCGCTACGGGGGCTGCCGGAGCCTTCGGGCCCGGAGTTGGGGCCTTGGGTCCAGGGGTTGGCACCTTGGGGCCGCTCGTGGGTGTCGACGGCTTGTCCACTGCTGGTGCCGGTGGTGCCGTCGGGGCCGCCGGCGCAGGCGCCGGCGCTGCGGGACCAGGCTTGGCGGCCGCGGGCTTGGCCGGCTTGGCCGCGGTGGCGGGCTTGGCCGGCGCTGCGGACTCGCCGTACTTCTCTTTGACGCGGCGCACAACTGGCGCCTCGATGGAGGACGAGGCGCTCTTGACGTACTCGCCCATGTCGTTCAGCCGC
Source organism: Nostocoides sp. (assembly GCA_047974805.1). Lineage (GTDB taxonomy): Bacteria > Actinomycetota > Actinomycetes > Actinomycetales > Dermatophilaceae > JAJXUB01. The sequence continues at coordinate 35,826 of JBKECS010000030.1, forward strand.
TCCAAGAGCAGCTTGCTCGGAATGCCCATCTCCTTGGCGAGGGCGCTCACACGAACCTTGGACACATCTCTCCTGTCTGTCGGTCCGTGCCGTCAGCGGGCGCGGACCGGGGTTATCGCTGGGTGGTGCTCATTGCTGAGTACTCATCGGGTGCTCATCAGCGTCAGACCCGCTTCCGGTGCTTGGTGGTCATTGGTCGTCTCCCACGCCCAGTTGAACGAGATGGTCACGCACCCGGGTGGCGTCGGCCGGCTCGGCAATTCGCAGAGCACGCCCGAAGGCCCGGCGACGGAGGGCCATCTCGTAGCAAGCGTCCGTCGGGTGCAGCCATGCGCCACGCCCCGGCACACGCTTGGCCGGATCGGGGAGCACGATGGCCTGGCCGCCGTCTCCCGCACCGACAACTACGCGTAGGAGTACCGATCGGCTATCCGTATGCCGACAACCGATGCAGGTCCGCATCGGCCCATTGAGGGCAGCCGCCATCCGGAGTCCAGTCCGATCGGTCACGATGCAGTCTACCCGTATGCGGTCGCGACGCCGTGCACCCCATCTGCAGGCTCTACAGATGGGAGCCGAAACCCGCCCGGCCACCCGCCGCGGGTGCCGGTCAGAACCTGGCTACTCCGGCTGGGTGTCTGGACGGATGTCGATCCGCCAGCCGGTGAGCTTTGCGGCCAGCCGGGCGTTCTGACCCTCTTTGCCGATCGCCAAGGAGAGTTGGTAGTCCGGCACGATGACACGCGCAGCCCGCAGCTGGGTGTCCACGACCTCGACTGAGGACACGGTCGCCGGTGATAGCGCAGCGGCCACGAAGGTGGCCGGATCCGGTGAGTAGTCAACGATGTCGATCTTTTCGCCATGCAGTTCGCTCATTACGGCCCGCACTCGAGCCCCCATCGGCCCGATGCAGGCACCCTTGGCGTTGACCCCGGGCACGGTCGCGTGCACGGCGATCTTGGTGCGGTGCCCCGCTTCGCGGGCCAACGCTTCGATGACGACGGTTCCGTCGGCGATCTCGGGCACTTCCAGCGCAAAGAGCTTGCGGACGAGGTTGGGGTGAGTGCGGGACAGACCGATCTGGGGGCCGCGCGGTCCCCGGCGGACCGAGACGACGTAACAGCGCAACCGCTCGCCGTGTACGTACCGCTCCCCCGGAACCTGTTCGGCACTGGGCAGGATCCCTTCGACGGACCCGAAGTCCACGAGCACATGGGCGGGGTTGGAACTCTGTTGCACGATCCCTGAGACGATGTCGCCTTCACGCCCCTTGAAGTCGCCCAGGATCGCCTCGTCCTCGATGTCGCGAAGACGCTGGACGATGACCTGCCGCGCCGTGGCAGCAGCCACCCGGCCGAAGCCTTCGGGAGTGTCGTCGAACTCCGGACCCAGTTGGCGGACCATTCGAGGCGGAGCCGAGTCCTCGAGGTCCGCATCCTCATCGACAGGCAACTGATCGGCGTCCGCGACGTTGTGACGATCCGACTCGTCCATGTCCGGGATGTCCGGCGCGGCCACCTCGAACTCCTCCTGCGCCCAGATGGTCACATGCCCGGACTTGCGGTCGAGCTCGGCGCGAGCGTGCCGAAAGGCACCCTCGGTGCGATGGTAGGCCAGCAGCAGGGCCTGCTCGATCGCCGGCACCAGGACATCGAACGAGATGTCCCGCTCCCGTTCCAGGGCCCGTAGCGCTGCCAGGTCGATGTCCATCAGTTTCGCCTCTCCTTCGTCGGGGGCTGCGCCCCGCCCTTGCCGTCAGGGTCGACAGCCTCGGCTCGGGTGAAGTCGACCTGCACGGCAGCCTTGCGAATGTCGGCATACGGCCACGTGTGCTCCGTCCCGGCATCATCGCGGACGGTGACGCCCGTGTCATCCACAACCTCGACTCGTCCGGTGATCGTCGCCTCGGCCGTGGTGACGGTGATCCGCCGGGTGACGTTGCGCCGGAAGTGTCTCGGCCGGGTCAACGGGCTACCCACCCCGAAGGAGGTCACTTCGAGCACATATGGAGCCGAGCCCATGACGTCGCTGGTGTCCACGGCGGCACCGACCGCTCGCGACGCGTCGGCGATCTCATCCAGGGTCAGCGGCGGCGTGGCCTCGGTCGTCTCTCCGACATCGGCCACGTGCCGGTCGAGGACGATGCGGACAACTCGGCGCCGTCCCGCAGGCGTCACCGTAACGTCCTCGACGATGAGGCCGAAAGCGGTGACCGCGGGTGAGACGACCGGTTCGATCGTCGACGCGGTGACCATGGCATTCGCCCTCTCTGCAGTTCTGGTGGGTGGTCCACTCTAGCCACGGTGGCGCCCTGGTGCACGACGGTGCGTCCGCCCACCTCATGGCAGGATCGTCGGTATGCCCCCGGCCAGTTCAGCAGCCGGCGACCGTATTCCCAGCCGCCGCCACGTGCTTGCCGGAATGGGGACGCTAGGCGGCGCGCTACTCCTGCCGAGGCTGGCGGCCTGCGGCGTCCAGTTGGAGGAAGGGGCCCCGCGGATCCCGTTCATGCCCACCCGGACGCCCATTCCAGGGGAAGCGGCTTTGCTGGCCCTCGCGGGCGACACGGAAGCAACCGCGCAGGTATGCCGGTCCTCCACCTCCCCGGTCGCTTCTGCTCTCGTGGCCATCCACGAGAACCAGGCCGATGTCTTGGCCGCCCTGATGGGTAGTGCCGGGGTACCGGGCAGCCTGATCCCGGCGACCGGCGCCCCGCCGACATCGGCTCCCAAGGCCGTTGAAGACGTCGCTGCCGCCGAGGGCACGGCGCTGACCCTGCTGCCGCGGCTGGCTCTCGCCCCGACCTCGATCCGTCCGACCCTTGTCGCCATCCTCGCTCAGCGGGCCGCAGCAGCACAGATCCTGTCCGGAGTTGCGGCAGTGATCCCGCCGCCGTCGCAAGCGCCACAGTGGCCGCCCAGCTCCGCCGCCGTCTTCCTGCAAGCCACCCGTAGCGCCATCTATGGCTTCGAGGTCGTCGCCGCCCAAGGCGATGCCGCCACGGCCAAGGCCTCCGGTAGGGCGCTGGATCGCCTCAACGCGCTCGTCTCGGAGCAGCAGGCCCGGCTGGAGCGTCACCAACTTCCCGTCCAGCCGGGGTATGTGCTGCCCTTTCCGGTGGCGACTCCCGCGGCGGCCACCCGGCTGGGGCGGCAGATCGCTGCTGGGCTGCTGACGGCATACGGAACGAGGTTGACCCCGGACGACCCGGCAAACACCGGCGCGACCATGCCCGATCAGGTGAGCTGGATGGGGCAGGCCCAACTGCTGGCGTACGCCTGGGCGAGTCCGCTCGCGGCCTTCCCGGGGATGTCCGAGCCGGTGGGCCAGGGTGACACCCGAGCCACTGCTCAGGAGCCGCAGACATGACCAATCACCTCCGGAATGCCCTAAGCCCGTACCTGCGACAACATGCAGACAACCCCGTGGATTAGTGGGACTGGGGACCCGAAGCGATCGAGGAAGCCACGCGCCGCGACGTCCCCATCCTGCTCAGAGTCGGGTACGCCGCCTGCCACTGGTGCCACGAGGTTCCCCGGTTGGGGGCTATTGGCGGATTCTGATGACACCGCAGGTCAGAGCGGGTGTGCGGTTCACACCGGCTCAGCTAAGACCGCTGTTGGACACCGATTCCGGGCCTTCGTGCATCACGCTCGTGCATCACTTCGGCCCCATCACTGGCGACCCAGTGGCAGCCGATCTCGACGTGTTGAAGGACCTGACACGTCTCGAAGACACGTTAGCTTTCGGGCCGATACTTAACGTGTTGCGTATTTGCAACAGTCTCGTAGACTGGTGGGTGTGGACCTGGCAGAACGCATCTCGACGCTGCGCCGAGTGAACGGGCTGAGTGCTCGTCAGCTCGCGGCGCTGGTCGACGTCGCCCCGACGACGATCACGCGGATCGAGTCCGGGGCGGTCA
>JBKECS010000079.1:0-28609 GCA_047974805.1 Nostocoides sp.
AGCCGGCGTCCTGGACACCGCCTACGCCGCGCACCCGGAACGGTTCGTCCACAAGCCGCCCGCGCCACCGAAGCTGCCGACCGACGCCTGGATCAACCGACCAGAGGAGGACGTTCACTAAGTTCCGACCGGCCGTGCCTCAGACAGGTTGACAGGTTCCGCTTAGGTCAACGCCCTCCGGGACGAGGACGGGGGCGCTGCCTGAGTAGGTGGGCAACCATGATGTTCGCTGGCGCCAGTTGGTAGTGGCCACCCATCCGGCGCCCCCAACACTCACGCGGAAGGGCCGGCTCCGCAAGTCGGCCGCCTACCTCGGCCGCGCCGACCGGGACCTTCTAGTCGAGGTCGGAGCGACCGCGATCAACCGCCGGATGGGGATGTGATGGATCAGCCGCGTCCCAATTTCTGCGGCTGACGTCTCGAAGTCCGCCGCTGGAGTGCCGATCTGTCTCACGCCGTCTCAGACTCCCCGGTAAGTCTCAATATCGCTCGCCGTTGACACCGTTGACACACGCGCTGCTCAACCGTGTGCGCGCAGGTACCTACCGAAGTGCGGCACGGTGAAGGCGATCCGGCCGCGCTCGGCTGAATAGATCAGGCCCTTCTTCAACAAGGCGTCCCGGGCCGGAGAGAGCGACTGTGGTTTGCGCCCAAGCAGGCTGGCCACATCCGCCGTCGCCACCGATGCAACCCCTTCAACCCCGGAGGTGACCGCCTCAACCCCCGAGGCAGCCTCCCCATCCTCCGCACCTGTTGGCTCCCCCGCGACCGAGCCAGCCACATCGGCCATAGCCCGCAAATACTCCCGCTCCCCCGGAGTAGCCCGCTCGAAGCGCGACCCGAAGAATCCCACGGCGAGCTCGGCCTCTGCCTCCGGCGCGGCGACGGCCACATCCGCAGCAGTCACCGGAGAGCGCGCAGCGACATCCCAGACAACCTTGCCGTATGCCTGGATGAAATAGGGGTACCCGCCGGTTGCCACATACATCGCGGCGAGCGCTTCCGGGTCGTATGCCGCCCCTTCCTCGGCCGCTGGAGCCGCCAAGGCCACATCAGCGGCGTCCCGGTCCAGCCGGTCGATCCTGGCATACCGGAACAGCCGCTCCGAGTACGACTTCGACGCGGACAACACCACCGGCAGGTGCGGCAATCCGGCGCCGACGATGATGACCGGCAACCCGGCCTGACCGATCTCGTGCGTGGCAGCGCACAACCCAGAGACATCGTCTGGCGTCAAGTCCTGCATCTCGTCGATGAACAGCGCGACCCCGCGGCCGATGTCAGCCGCGAATCCGCCGACGTCACCGAGCAGCTCGACGAGGTCGATCTCGGCATCGCCGGAATCGGCGCGCCCAGCAACCGCCGGCACCGAGATCCCCACCGACCAGCGATCGCGCAGCTTTGACCCGATCGGTGCGGAGCGCTCGGCGAAGGAACGGATGACCCCGAGGGTGTGATCGCCGGCCCCGCCGGCCGGCCCCAGTTCTCGGACCGCCTGGTGCAAAGCCGACGCCAACGGGCGGCGCAGTGAGGTGTCCGGTCGCGCCTCGAGCTTGCCGGTTCCCCACCCGGCACGCACCGCCGCCGACCGCAGGGCGTTGAGCAGCACGGTCTTGCCGACCCCGCGCAGTCCGACGAGAACGATGGACCGTTCCGGACGACCGCGCGCCACCCGTTCCAGGGCGATGTCGAAGGCGCGCAGCTGGTCATCCCGTCCAGCCAACTCGGGCGGACGTTGCCCGGCACCTGGGGCATACGGGTTCCTGATCGGGTCCACGATGCCAGAGTATGCCCCTATCTAGTAAGATTGCTAGATAGGGGCAGAAAGTCCGATCGCTCTGCGTGGCTGATCATGCACACCGCCTGCCCACTATTTGAGGAACTTGCTCGTGCGCCGGTCGGCCAACGGCTTGCCACCGGTCTGACACGTGGCGCAGTACTGCAGCGAGGAGTCAGCAAAAGACACCTCGCGCACGACATCGCCGCATTCCGGGCATGCCTGACCCGTCCGGCCGTGGACCCTCATCCCGGCCCGCTTGGCATCCTTCAGCTCGGCCGTCGGTTTACCGGACGCCGTCGCCACTGCCGCGGTCAACGTCTCGCCCATGGCGGCATATAGACGCTCGACCGCCTCCGGCGGCAAGGCATCGGCTAGCGCAAACGGCGACATCCCGGCGACATGCAAGATCTCATCGCTGTAGGCGTTGCCGATCCCGGCGAGGACTCGCTGGTCACGCAACACCCCCTTGATTTGGGTGCGCCGACCGGCCAGCACATCGCCGAAGTCCGCCAGCGTGAAGTCCGGGTCGAGCGGATCGGGCCCCAACTCGGCGATGCCGGGCACCTGGTCCTTCTCCTGAACGACGTATGCCGCCAGCCGCTTCCGCGTGCCCGCCTCGGTCACATCGAACCCCGAGCCGTCCGACAGGCGGACCCGTAGCGCGATCGCAGACTTGCCCGGTCGCAGCCTCGTTGTAGACAAGGAGTCCGACCAACGCAGCCAGCCGGCGCGGGCGAGATGGACGATCAGATGGGTGCCGTCGGCATCGATATCGATGAACTTCCCATGGCGGGCGACACGATCGATGGGTCGGCCGACGAGCGCGGTCGGCGGCGGCGCATACGTCTTAAGCGCGGTGATCGATCCCAGCTCGATGCCGGTGATGGCCAGACCGGTTGTCCGTTCGGCCAAGAACTGCACCAATGCGGCAACCTCAGGCAACTCAGGCATCGAACCGCTCCTGGAAGCTCGCCCCGGGCAGATCAAGCTCCAATTCGCCATCGATCTCACGGTGCAGCTGTGCCTCGACCCGTTGGGCCGGGGTGCCTGCCAGCGAGGCCTGAAGAGCCTGGGCAATCAACGGCCGCAAGGCGTAGCCATCCGGGCCACGGACCACGGGGATGTCCTGCATGATCCCCGGGCCCGGGTGCCCGTCGGTGGAGACCGGGATAACGTGCGAAAGGACCTGCTCAGTGGTGCTCAGCTCACGCAGCGCGATCAACCTGACGACGTCGGGCCGCTGACTGGCGAACTCGGCGTAGATGGACGGATCGTGTTGACCATCGTCGCCGATGAGCACCCAGCTGATGTGTGGCAACTCGCGGGCCAACCGGTGCAGGCAGGACATCTTGTGGTCCCGCCCGGAGCGGAACCATCCGGTGCTCGTTGGACCCCAATCGGTCAGCAGCATCGGCCCGACCGGGAAGCCGTTGCGTCGGAAGAACCTGCCGAGCAACGGTGCGGTGTTCCAGGCTCCGGTGGAGACATAGATCAGCGGAGCACCGGGGTGAGCCTGGACGAGCTGGCGCAGCAGCGGCGCCATGCCAGGCACCGAACGCCGGGTCGCCTCGGTCTTGACGAACGTGTTCCACCCGGCCACGAACGGTCGGGGCAAGGAGGTGGACAAGACGGTGTCGTCGATATCGCACACGATGCCGAAGCTCTGGGAGGCACCGACGACAAGCACCGGAGCGGCGACGGTGGGTCCGTTGTCCGGGGAGATCGACACCTCGTGCCAGCCCGGCGCCAGCCCGTGACCTCGCACGGTCAGGTCCACCAGCCCCGCCCGATCCGACGTCGTCTCGATGACTTGATCCCCCACCCTCACCGTGATGGGGTGATGCGTCGCCGGCGCGGACATGAAGGCGCGCCAGCCGCGTTGGACATACTCCACCGGCCGCAGCGACTCCTGCTCCTGCGATGCCTGGCCGCTGATCCGAGACAGCAACGCCCTGCCCATGACCCTGATGAAGCCAACCGTGCCGTAGCCCGCAAACGGCACCACCCTCGGGGTCCATCCGCGATCGACCAACCGGGCGCCCACACGACGGTTCAGGGCGTCCTCAACGATCGCGGCGCGGTGCGGGCGAGCCATGATGGCAGCCTAGGTCACCGCCACGCCCCATAGAGTGTCAGCGTGACACGATCGAGTCTGCTTCTGGAGACCCTCGGGGTCCGCTGGCGGGTCGACACCTCCGCCTTGGACGAGCCACAGGCTGCCCGGCTGGCCGAACTCTGGGACCGGGCTGTCATCGAGGACGACGGTGCCCCCGCGATGGACTTCACCATCTTGCCCAGCGGCTCGGTCCAACCGCCCCTGGCCGCCCCCGAGGCAGTCGTCACCGAGGACTTCGACCGCTTTCCCTACGTGTTCTCCCGGGCTCTGACACTGGCGTCCATCGACCATCAGCGCGGCCAACTGCTCATGTTCCACGCGGCCGGGCTGGCCTCACCCGATGGTCAGTCCGCCCTCGTCCTGTATGCTGCCTCCGGGACAGGGAAGTCCACCGCGGCCCGCACGCTGGCCACCACGTGGGGGTACCTCACCGACGAAACAGTCGGGATCACCAGTGACTTGCGAGTCTTGCCTCATCCCAAGCCCATCTCGATGATTCCTGTCGGCGCGCCTCCCGGCACGAAGGAAGAGTTTTCTCCCGACGAGCTCGCCTTGCAAGCGACCCCGCCCGCTGCCCGGGTGGCGGCCGTCGTTGGGCTGCGTCGCGAACCAGAGCACACCCCGGCGACGCTTGTCGCCATCGACCTCATCGAGGGCCTAGCCGCGGCCTTGAGCCAAACCTCCTCGACGGCGTTGGTGCCCCAGCCCCTGCATCGGCTCAGCGAGGTGCTCACCCAAGGCGGTGGCCCGTGGCTGCTGGAGTACACCGAGATCGAGGAGGGCCTCACCCTCTTGCGCCAACTGATCGAGCGGCCGGAAGGCCTCATTGACCCCACCGACTCGGTGACGTGGACGCACATCCCGCCTCCACCGAAGCGCCGGCTGGACGCGGTCGTCCACCACGACCTCTCGACAACCGCGCCGACCGTGGACACCACCACGGGGGGACCGACGGGCACCAGCGACGAGACCTTGCTGGAGGCGTACGGAGATCAAGACACCGTTGTGCGCGCGCCATGGACCGACGCGGTGCACAGCGACGGCGCGGTCCTCGTCCTGCGCGATAACGTCCCGGCTCAGTTGCGCGGCCTGGGCGCGCTGGTCTGGCTGCTGGCGGAAGAGCCCATCACCCTGGCCGAGGTAACGGCCCAAGCCATCGCCCGCCACGGCCCCTCCGAAGGTGCCGGCATAGCCATCCGCGCTGCCGTGGCGCTCCTGGTCGGCAACGGGATCCTCGAGCGCGTTCATAACCTCACGGGGAAGAACACCTAGCCCACCGGCTCCCCCGTCAAACTAGAACGTGCGCGCGGATCCGTGGAGGGCCGAGCTGCGCCCCACGTCGTCACGGCGCGATGGGCGGAGTGATCCACCACCAGACGAGACGGGCGCACATGCCGTCAGGCCGTGAATTAGACTGTGGGAGTAAGAGGTTTCGACTACTCACCGCTTGCTTGGCTGAGGCAAGGGCCCGATGGGGTAACGGATGGCGCCGGTTCCTCATCACCGCCCAGCCGTTCGGCGGCGGCGAATCCCTGGGGGCAGGGTAGGCAGGCGCATCACGCCCTTCTGCCGAAAGCGTGCCGACCGGCCATCGGGCCCTTGCTGGCCGCAGCATAGAACATGGAGTAACCCCGTGCGACCGTGTTCATGACCAGGGTCACGAGAAATACCCCCTGGGGTATGGTGCTTTCCGGGCACAATACGGAGGGAAGCCATGACCAATCGCATTATCAGATCGATCGGCCTGCCACTGGCCGTCACCGCACTCCTTGGGCTGGGACTGTCCGGCTGCTCCGGCTCGTCCACCACCGGCACGACGCAGCGCTCAGTGCCCGCGACGGCCCCCGCCTCGGGCGCCCATCTCGCGCCCGCAGAGTTTGCCGCCGCCCTGACCCTTCCGAACACGACAGTGCTGGATGTGCGCACTCCCGAGGAGTTCGCCGCCGGGCACCTGACAGGCGCAGTCAATGTCAACCTCGAAGGCGACTTCGCCGGTGCGATCGCGGCCTACACCAAGGACAAGCCCTATGCGATCTATTGCCGTTCCGGCAATAGATCCGGCCAAGCACTGTCCATCATGGCCGAGCAAGGATTCACCCAGGCATACGACTTGGCCGGCGGGATCTCCGCCTGGCAGACCGACGGCGGCGAGGTCGTCACCGGGCCGTGATCGGACGCGCGGGCACCGCAGAACGGGGCCACAACGTCGGCAGCGACTATCTCGGCGAGATTGAGCACGTCGAAGTCCCGGCCAGCCGCTGCACCACGGCCACGCCGAGGATCGCCGCAGCGAAGACGCCTCGCCATGGCACCGTCGGGCCGACCGACAGCATCATGGCCGCCAGGACCACCCCGGCCAGTGGAGCGACTGCGCAGGGTGAGACATCCCGCGACCGCCGATGCCCCCCGCTTACCACCGCAGCAGCTGGCAGATAGCTCGCCACGATGAGTGCACCGGCGACCGCCAGACCGACCGCCAGGATCACCCAGCCGCCGCTGAAGGCAGCACCGGTCGATGATCCGTAGAACCACGTGAGCACCGGAGTAAGCGTGATCGATGCCGCCGTATGCCGCCGTCCCCAGCCGGGTCGGCCTGGAGCGATGGGCCGCGGGCATGCCGCCACCTGGCCGGATGCGCTCACGTGGTCGGGCCGATCAGTTGGACCGCGGGTACCACGACGCCGGTTGGACCGGCGTGGTCGAGCACTCGCAGCGATCTTCGGGTTTGACGTTGGCCATGACCTGGTCGACATGCATGCCGCATCCGCGCCAGGTCGTCTTGTGGCAAGTGGGGCAGATTGCGGGGCTGCACATGGCGGTTCTCCTTGATCATTGACTCCGAGCGTCGGGCAAAAGGTTTGCATACCCTGGGGGGTATGTCAAAATCCCTCGGATCGGCACTGACAACGGCCGGGCATGGGCACCTCCAACGGTCCCTCGGCACATAGCGCGCCCACGTGCCCGGGGCGAGCGAACACCACTCGTGGATCCCGACCACTGAGGCTGAGCACCACGCTGAAGGCCATGAGTGCCGAGACGTCGACAACGTGTCCGATGGTGAACAGCGAGGTCGTTTCGGCGATGACGTCGTCCTCCCCGGCGCGGATGACGATCCGGGCCTGCGGCACGACGGCCAGGGCGGAAATGGCCACGGCGACGTTGTCGAGCTCGTCGCTACCGAGCGCCGCCAGCCCGACCGCTCGGGACAAACCGACCCGGTCCATCACCGCCCGGTCCTCGGCATACCCGATGACGACCGGGATTCCGGCCGTTCGCGCCAGCCGAAGGTTCGCCGCCGCCCGATCTCGTTCGACCACGACGACCGGCACCTTCATGGCGCGCAGCAGCAGGGCCGTCCGCAGCCCAACCTGGCCAAGGCCGACGAGAACGACATGGCCGGACCTGGGCAACGCCCGTCGCCCGATGAGGCCGATACCGCGCGGCGACAACAGCCAGTCGACCAGGCCTGCGACGAACATGCCGGTGGCCACGATCGCGGCCACCATGAAGATCACCGAGAGGAGCAGGTACCACCCCGGCGATTCGTGCAGATTGGCATCGGCCGGGCCCACAGTGGCGACGATCCGGGTGGCCACATAGAGGGCCTCGGTGGGGCGCTCGTGGAGGACCAGCACGGCGAGGACAGAGTCCACGACAAGGATCCCCAGCAGCACGGCGATCCCGGCCAGCATCAATCCTGCCGAGCCCGCCTGACGACGGGGGATCCAGGCGCCGACCGCCGCCCACCAGGTGCGTCGTGGCGGGGCATAGCCCGCCTCACCCGGCCCGACCTGCTGCGACACCACGACGTGCGCCTCATCGACGACGGCAAGCCCGTCGGAGCTGGTCACCGCGGCCACGATGGCCGGAGCCGCGACCTCCGCCGGCGAAGTGGCCCGACAGTGCGGAATAGCCCGAGTGAGCTGTTGGGCGACGGTCCGGTCAAACACCGAGACCACCAGTTCCAAGCCCGGGCGCACGTGTTCGACCAGCAACGCCCAGCGCAGGGCATGCACGTCGGAACGCACCAGGATGACCACGGCGTCCGGCACTCCCGGCTCCTCGAGGCTGCCGGCGCTCAACCGGGCCCGCACCTGGGTATCGGAGGGACGCGTTAGGTGGGTCACCGTATGCCCCTGGGCCCGAAGAAGGGCGCACGTCATCCGGGTCGCCTCAAGGTCCCCGATGACCAGACACCTCAGGGATGCGGCGCCAAGCAACCCGGCAATGTCCTCCACCGTCTCGGCGGACATACCCTCAGCGGAGCGCATACTCACGTCCTTCCTCACCGATCACCTGGCCTGGTGCGCTTGCAGGACAAACCCTAGGTTCTTGCGGCAGGAGCCCGCCCGGTTCAGCCAGCGGGAACGCCTCGATTCCGGCACAATCGAGCACGAATCAGCCGACACGCCCCGACGCAGTCCGATCCTAGGAGTCCTGCATGACCGCCCAGCAGAACCCCACCTCCGAGACGAACGGCAACGGCTCACTACCACTGCGGCATCTGCGCATCGAGTTCACCGGGCGGAACATCTGGCGCACCGGCTGGGTCATCCTCGCCTTGGCTGCGCTGGCGTCCTTCCTCCTGTTCGTCCTGCATGACGGTGGTGGGGTCATCTTCACCGTGCTCATGTCCTGGTTCGCTGCCATCGCCATGGAACCGGCGGTTCGCAAGCTGTCCACGAAGATGTCGAGAGGGCGAGCAACGGTCATCGTCATGGGCGGGGTGGCCATCTTCATGGTGCTGTTCCTCCTTGCCTTCGGCAACCTCTTCCTCAACCAAATCGCCACCCTCATCGAGTCGATACCCAACGTCGTGCAAGGGGCCGTCTCCTGGGTCAACGAGCGCTTCGGCACGACCTACGACACCCAGGACATCCTCCACTCCATCAAGCTCACCCCGGCGCAAGCGAGCAAGTATGCCCAGGGAGTGCTCGGCGGGGTCCTCGGCATCATCGGATCGGTCGTCGGCGCTCTGTTCAGCGGCTTCACCATCCTCATGTTCACCTTCTACCTGTCGGCGGACAACCCCCGCCTGCGGCTGTGGATTGCCCGGTTGCTCCCGGCACGCCAGCAGCGGGTGTTCGTCTCGGTGTGGGAATTGGTGCGGATCAAGACCGGTGGCTATGTGGCCGCGCGCGTCATCCTCGCTGCGCTCAACGCGGGCACGAGTGCCATCGTCTTCGCCATCATCGGGCTGCCCTCCTGGCTCGCTTTGGGGGTGTGGACCGGGCTGGTCGCGCAGTTCGTCCCCACCATCGGCACCTATATCTCCATCGTCCTGCCGGTGCTTGTCGGTCTGGTCTCCGATCGCCCCTGGACCGGCATCGCCGCCCTGGTCTGGGCCATCGCCTACCAACAGGTGGAGAACCTCTTCATCGAACCGCGGATCTCCGCCAGGGCCGTCAACATCCACCCTGCGGTCTCCTTTGGATCGGTGCTGTTGGGATCCTCCCTGTTCGGGATTGCTGGGGCGCTCCTGGCCGTGCCGGTCACCGCGGCCCTGATCTCGCTGCTGGACGTCTACGGCAAGCGCTACGACCTCGTCGAGGAACTGAGGGACCAGGGAGTAGCCGAAGACGTTCGGATCCCCGATGCCGGCGATGGGTGAGCCGCCGCAGATCGTGGCCCGTGCGCCCAGCGCCGCCGGGGAGGTCGTGCTGCGCCGCCGAGGCATTGGCGGCGCCCTGGAACTGATCATCGACGGGGTGTTTGCCATGGACACCGTCGACGTCAGCACCGAGACCGCGATGGCGGGCACTGGCTTGGCCAGCCATCCCTGCCCACAACGAGTGCTCGTCGGCGGACTCGGGTTGGGGTTCACCACCCGGGCCGTGCTCGGCGATGAACGGGTGAGCTCGCTCGACGTTGTCGAGCTGGCCGAGCCCCTGGTCCGGTGGTGCGCCGCGCAGGTGGTGCCCGAGTTCGCCGGCCTGAGCAACGACGACAGGCTGCACCTGTATTGCGGCGACGTGCTGGATACCCTTGAGGTGCCCAGCTCCGCTGACCGGGGCAGGCTGCCGTCGGGCCCGTGGGATCTCATCCTCTTGGACGTCGACAACGGGCCGGACTTCCTCATCCGTCCCGGCAACGCCTCGCTCTACCAGCCTCCACTGGCATCGGCGGCCCTGAAACAGCTCATTCCGGGCGGGCACCTGGTCATCTGGTCCAGCCATCCCGCCCCGGCACTGTTGAGCGTGTTGGCCGAGGCCGCGGACCAGGTCGGCGGGCAGGCCGAGGAGGAGATCCTCACCGTCCGCCGGGACGGCCGGGTGCTCACGTATGCCCTCTATCGCCTGTCCCGGCCAGCTGCTGCGGTCGCCGGCAGCTGACGCTCGGTGCTAGCCGAGGTATGGCCGCGTCAGGGGGGTGATGAGCAGGACGTGCAGTCGACGGGGCCCGTGGACGCCTTCGACCCGGCTCAACTCGATGTCGGAGGTGGCCGAGCCGCCACTGATCCACGTCTGAGGCTGCCGATCAGCGAGGGTGTCCACCGCCTCCGGCACGTCGAGGACGATCTGATGCGCGTGTACCAGGCATACGTGCAGGTCCGGGACGAGCGTGATGGCTCGTCGGCCCTGACCTGGGCCGTGATCGAGCACGAGGGTGCCGGTCACGGCGATCCCGACGGCGGAGGACGTGACAACCGCCTCGATCTGATCGAGTTGCGCAGCCGAATGTTCGTCATCGACGACCGCCCCCGGCACCGACAGGTCCAGATCCGCCGGAACGATGACTCCGCGCGCGCCAGCCACCGCCTCGGCGACCACGGCCGTCACTTGTGCATCCGTGCATTGGGTCACCGTCGCGCCGTAGTCCTCCACCCGCTCGACGAACAGAGCCAGCAGATCGGGTCCTGACGGCCAGCTGCCCTGGTGTGGCGTTCGGTAGTGGCGGTCGATGGGGACCCTGGGACGGCCGGCTTGACCGAGGCCGGCGCGGATGCCGGCCAAGATGTCTTCCCGGGCACTCATGAGCCTGCACCTTCCTCATCCGAGCCCGTCTTGCCGACTCGATCCCACCAGGAGCGGAAGGACGCACGAGGCGGGGCGGGCAGATCCCGAGCCCCGGTCCATCGGGACCCTGGGAAGGGCAACCACGACAGCACCGGACGTCCGCCGGGGCCGAGGCGTCTGCCCACCGACGAGGCCAGGCCACCCATGACGCCGGCGGCGCGCTCCCCTATTGTCAGGCGGAACGCCGACCCGAACGCCCAACCGGTCGCGGCCATGGCGACCGCTTCCGCTTTGGGCACCCGATGGCCACGGTGGGCGTCGACGATCGTGCTGCGCAGGTGAACGAGGATCTCCGGGATCTCGATCTTCACCGGGCAAACCTCCGCGCACGCGCCGCACAGCGTGGAGGCATACGGCAGCGAATCCACTTGAGCATCCACGCCCACCCCCCGCAGCAACGGATTGAGGATGGCGCCGATGGGCCCGGGATAGACCGACCCGTAGGCATGTCCACCCACCCGTTCATAGACCGGGCAGGCGTTCAGGCACGCCGAGCACCGGATGCACCGCAGCGCCGATCGACCGACCTCGTCGGCGAGTGCGGTGGTGCGGCCGTTGTCCATGAGCACCACGTGCACCTCCTGGGGCCCATCTCCAGGCGTCACCCCCGCCCATGTTGAGGTATAGGGGTTCATCCGCTCCCCCGTGGCGGACCGCGGCAACAGTTGGAGGAAGACGTCCAGGTCGGCCCAGCTCGGCACGACCTTCTCGATGCCGACGACGGAGACAAGGATCTCGGGCAAGGTCAGGCACATCCGCCCATTACCCTCGGACTCCACGACGACAAGCGTCCCGGAGTCGGCGACTGCGAAGTTCGCTCCCGAAACGGCCATCCGCGCGGTGAGGAACTTCTCCCGAAGGTGCAGGCGGGCGGCGCCGGCCAGTTGAGCCGGGTCGTCGGTGAGTTCCTCCGGTGCCGGCCTGCCCACGGCCGCCATCTTCTCTGCGAAGATGGTGCGGATCTCCGCCCGGTTGCGGTGGATGGCCGGCACGAGGATGTGGCTGGGCAGGTCCTCGCCGAGTTGGACGATGAGCTCGGCCAGGTCGGTCTCCCAGGCGGCGATGCCGCGCGCGGCCAAGGCCTCGTTCAGGCCGATCTCCTGAGTCGCCATCGACTTGACCTTGACCACTTCGTCAACGTCGTGACCAGCGGCGATGTCGCCAATGATGGTGTTTGCCTCATCGGCGTCGCGGGCCCAGTGCACGATCACTCCGCGCGCGAGAAGCGACTGCTCCAGTTGCACGAGATAGTCGTCCAGGTGCAGGAGGACCTCATCCTTGATCGCCGCACCGGCCGTGCGGAGTTCCTCCCACTGGTCCACCTCCTCCACCACGGCGGCCCGTTTGGCCCGGATGGTGCCGGTGGCGTGAGCAAGGTTGCGGCGCAGCTGGGCGTCCCTGAGCGCGGTCCTCGCGGCCTGAGGAAACGGCGGTATGCCGAGGAACGTCGCGCTCATCGTCCACCCCCAGCGATGCCCTCAGTGGCGGCAAGCACCTCGGCGAGGTGCATCGTGCGCACTCCGGCGCGCTCCCGGGAGAGCATCCCGCCGATGTGCATGAGGCAGGAGGCGTCCGAGGCAACGAGCACCTCCGCGCCGGTCTCGCGGACATGCCGGGCCTTGTCCGAGCCCATCGCCGTCGAGGTCTCAGCGTTCTTCACCGCGAAGGTCCCGCCGAAGCCGCAGCACTGCTCGGCCTGCGGCAGCGCCACCACGTCGATCCCGGCCACCGCCTGCAGCAACCGCAGCGGCCGGTCCCCAACGCTGATCATCCGCAAGGAGTGACAGGTCGGGTGATATGTCACCCGGTGCGGGAAGGACGCGCCCACGTCCGTGACGCCCAGCACGTCGATGAGGAACTCCGAGAGTTCGTATGCCGCGGGCGCCTCCTGCACGAAGCGGACCAGGCCGGGGTCACCGGAGCGCTGTGCGACCAGGGCATGCTGGTGACGGACCGAGCCGGCGCAGGAACCGGAGGGAATGACGACGGCGTCGAACCCGGCGAAGGCGTCGGCATACGCACGCAGGGCCGGCACGGCCTCATCGAGATACCCCGTGTTGACCATCGGTTGGCCGCAACAGGTCTGCTCCTTGGGGAAGGCCACGTCCACCCCGAGCCGGCGCAGCAGGTTCACCGTCGCACGGGGGGCCTCGGGGAACATGGCGTCGCCGAGGCAGGTGGCCAGCAACGCAACCTTCATCGCCGGCCCCCCACCGGGCCGCTCGGTTCCCGACGTTCGGTGTTCATCGTATGCTCGCCATCGCTCCCTGATCTTCGCTGGTCGGGGGGAAACACGTTGGGGTCAGTCTGTGTGGAAGACCTCGACCATCGGCGCCCACCATTCTCCATCAGCAGCGGACTCCACCGGCTGCTGGCACGGGTCCGTGACCGCCCACCACCGACGGGTGGCCTCGTTCGCAGCCAGGGCGGCCATGTCGGCATCGACATCCTCCCCGGCGTATTCGAAGTAGCTGAAGAGCAGCCCGTCACGCAGGAAGATCGAGTAGTTGGTGATGTTGCTCTGCGCGATCCGCGCCAGCACGTCAGGCCAGACCGCGGCATGCAGCTCTCGGTAGGTTGCCTCCTGCTCGGGGCGGAGCCGGATCACCGAGGCGAACCGCTGCACCGCCTGCCCGCCGCTCATCGTGACACCACCGGCAGGCACGCCGGAGCGACCGGGGTGAAGGATTTATAGGTCAACACGAACTCCTGATGTCCGAGCGCCTCGCTGGCACTCTTCCGGCCGGCGGCGAGGGCAATGATGTTCTCCACGATTTCGGCGCCGACTTGATCGATAGTGCCCGTTCCCTGCAAGATTCGGCCGGCATTGACGTCCATGTCCTCGGACATCCGCTGGTATGTCTCCGGGTTGGCGCAGATCTTGATGATCGGGGATATGGCCGAGCCGACCACGGAGCCGCGACCGGTGGTGAAGAGGATCAGGTGCGCGCCACAGGCCATCAGCTCGGCGGCCTCGGCGCTGTCGTTGATGTTGGGGAAGCCCCAACGCACGGGTCCGTCCGGCACAACGTCGAGCAAATACAGCCCCGGCTGCGGTGGCACGACCCCCGGCTTGAGCACCCCAGTGATGGGTCGCGACCCGGACTTGCTGTATGCCCCGAGCGACTTCTCCTCGATGGTGGTCAGCCCACCCTCAGCATTGCCGGCCGCGAAACTGCCATGGCCCATCGCCGTGTAGTAGTCCTCGGCCTTGGCGACGGCCACGACGAGTTCCTCACCCAACTCTGGGGTGACTGCCCGCTCGGCCATGACGTGCTCACAGCCGACGAGTTCGCCGGTCTCTTCGAAGATCGCCGTCGCGCCCGCATCGACCAGGGCGTCGTAGGCCCGACCCACGGCTGGGTTGGCGGTCAGGCCGCTGGTGCTGTCCGAGCCCCCGCAGATGGTCCCGACGACCAAGTCCGCCGGCGACATCGGCACCCGCTGCGCGGCGCGCGTCTGCGCCAGCACCTGCTCGACCCACTCCCGACCCTTGGCGATCGTGCTCGCCGTGCCGCCGTTCTCCTGGATCGCCAGGGTCTGCACGGGCCGCCCGCTGGCAGCCACATCGGCAGCCAAGGCGTTCCGGTCGAAGCCCTCGCAGCCGAGGCTGGCGATGAGCACCGCGCCAACGTTCGGGTGGGTGCACAGCTGGGTCATCATGGTGGCGGCATACGAGTTGGGGTAGCACCCACTGAACCCGATGACGTGGACGTCGTCGCCGAGTCCGGCCGCGATGCGCTGGGCAACATGGCGGGCGCATTCGACGACGTAGCCGACGACGACGACGTTGCGGATCCCCTTGCGTCCGTCCGCACGGGGATATCCGGTCAGCTGGGCTTGACCCAATGCGCTCATTCTTCGCCCCTGGCGTGAGTTCGGAGGTACAGACTTTCGAGGTTGTGCGTGTGCACGAGGTCGCCGGTGGCCACGGCCTCGGTGAGTTGGCCGATCGGGACCCCGGCCCGGATGATCGTCGTGCCACGGTCCATGTCGGTGGCGGCGAGTTTGAAGCCGAGTGGCACATCGTGGCTCAGCACCACGGAGCCACCGGGCAAGTCCACCCGCTCTCCGGCGGCGAGATATCTGGCGGCGATCGCCACGCCGTCGTCAGCATCCAAGAGCAAGATGGCCGGGACTAGAGAACTCGCCATGTCTCCCAAACCTGTCGAAGAGATGCCCCACCGAGGAGTTCGGCAAGGACGCTGCTCTCGGCCCGCATGCGCTCGGCGGCTCGCGCCAGCGCTTCGCGTTCCAGAGTCTGCGGGACGGCGACGACGCCGTCGCGGTCGGCCAGCACGAGGTCACCGGGGCTGACGGTGACCCCGCCCACCTCCACCGGGGAACCGACCGAGACGATCGCCATCCGGGCGCGGTAGTCCACAGGCCGGCTACCGGCAGAAAACAGGGGGTATGCCAGCGCCTCCACCTTGGGCAGGTCCCGGCTCGGGCCGTCCGTTACGGTTCCGGCGCACCCGTGGCCGAGGGCGGCTGCGGAAAACAGCTCGCCCCAGTAGGCCGTCCGGTTGTCACCGCCGGTGGCGATGACGGCCATCGAGCCGGGGGTCAACCCGTCGATGAAGTCGATGGCCGGCCCGTAGGGGTCGTCGCTGTCGCGTTCATCGGGGACGAAGGAGGCCGTATGCGCCCGTCCGGCGGCCCGGTCGGCCGCCGTCATCGGGGAGATCCCAGGTCGCAACACCTGGCGACGCGCACCGCAGGCATCCAAGGAGTCGGCCAGCACCGGGGTGGAGATCGCCGCTGCCACGTCCGGGTCCAACTCTTCCCACAACGGTCCATGATCGCTGAGGTTGCTCATCGTGTCGCCTCCTGGTCGTTGGTGGCATCCAGGTCGGACCACGCCTGCGTGGCCGCCTCCAGCCGGGCCGGGTCGATGCCATAGAACGCCGCCGCGGTGCCGCTCCAGATCGCCTCGGCCGCGGCCTGGTCCAGATCGGCGAGCGCTTCAGACAACTCCTCGAAGACGTGCTGGTACCCGCCGGAGGCGATGGAGATGGGCCAATCGCCTCCGTACATGAGCCGGCCCGGACCGAAGATGTGCAGGGCGTGGTCCAGGTAGGGCCGAAGCGATGCCGACGACCAATTCTCCGAGTCGGCCCCGGGGTAGAGGCCGGAGACTTTGGCGTGCACGAGCGGGTGCTCGGCGGCCGCGGCGATGAGCGACCACCACGGTTCTCGGTCCGTCCCGAACGGCGGACTGGACAGGTGGTCGATGACGATCTTCAGATCGGGGTGCCGCGTCGCCAAGACCGGAACGTGCTCCAGATGGCGCGGCAACACCGAGACGTAGTCGAAGGTCAGGCCGCGTTGTTCGAGGACCGACAGGCCCTCGTCGACCTCGGGCCGGAGGATCCAGTCGGGGTCGGGAAGGGTGTGGATGAGGTTGCGCACCCCAACGATCCGCCGATCATCGGCCAGGGCGTCCAGGGCTGTCGCCGCCGCTGCCGCATCACCCAGTGGCGCATATGCGACGATCGCAGCGACTTCGGCGAACTCGTCGGCGACCGCACGCATCAGGGCGGTGTCCTCGGCGTTGTCGGCCGACTGGACCAAGACGGTGGCGCTCACCCCGGCTGCCTTCAGCTGCGGGCGCAGTTCGGCGAACTCGAAGGTGCGATTCCACAGCGGTACCTCCGGTCCGAGCCAGCTGTATTCGGCCTTGGTCAGGTCCCAGACGTGTTGGTGAGCGTCGATGATCACGAGGTCTCCAGGGTTGTCGTCACGGATAGGGGCACGCTGCACCAGGGCCCCGGTGCAGGTTGCGTGTCGAGCATGTCCGGCTCTATCCCCGCTTCAGCGGGGGCAGCTGGGCCACGTCGAGCCACAGCTGATCGGGAATGTCGGCGGTGTAGCGCTCGATCGTCTCGGCCACCTCGGCCGGGGTGGACATCCCCACGGCGACCGCGGCCACCGCCGGATGGCGCAGCGGGAACTGCACGGCCGCCTCGGGCAGGCTCACGGAGTGCGACTCGCAGATCGCGGCGAGCTCGCGGGCGCGGGCCAGCACGGGTGCCGGCGGCGGCGCGTAGTCGTAGTGGCTCTCCTGACCTGGCCGTGCAGTGGCCAGCAGCCCGGAGTTGTAGGCCCCGGCGACCACGACGGCGACCCCGTAGTCCAGCGCCGCGGTCATGAGGGCCTGATCCTGTTCAAGCAAGGTATAGCGCCCGGCGCACATGACGACGTCGATGTCGTGCCCGGTGATGAGTTCGGTGAGCTTGTCGCCGAAGTTCATCCCGGCGCCGATGGCCCGCACGACCCCTTGATCACGCAGGTCGACCAGGGCAGGAAGGGATTCGCGCCGTGCCTGCTCCCAGTGGTCTTCCGCGTCGTGCAGATAGACGATGTCGACCCGGTCCAGCCCCAACCGGGTCAGGCTCTCCTCCAAGCTCCGCCGTATGCCGTCCGCGCTGAAATCCCATTCCCGGCGGCGCGAGGCAGGCACCTGAAAGGGTTCGTCGAAGGCCCCGGCGGCATCCTGGCTGACCAGGCGACGCCCGACCTTGGTGGACAAAACGAACGCCTCGCGAGGCTTGCTGGCCAGCAGCTCGCCGAGCCGTTCCTCGGACGACCCGACGCCGTAGTGCGGGGCTGTGTCGATGTAGCGCATCCCGCCGGCCCAGGCGACGTCGAACGTCTCGGCCATCTCCTCGTCGGTGTGGGCGACGTAAAGGTTGCCGAACTGGGCTCCACCGATACCGAGCTCGGTCAGGGGGAGCCCGCGAACGGGCCTGGTGTGCAGGTGGTTCTCGGTCACGATTGGGGCCTGACCCGCAGATGTGTCACGCCGCCGTCTACGTCGAGGATCGTCCCGGTGCTCGAGCCGGATCGTGGGCTGGCCAGGTAGGCGACGGCTCCGGCCACCTCGTCGACGGTGACCATGCGACCGGTCGCCTGACGGGCGTCCAAGGCAGCCTTTTCGGCGACCGGGTCGGGGAACGTCGCCAGCATTCGGTCGACGAACCCGGTATGCACCGTGCCCGGGCTCACCGCGTTGATCCGGATGCCCTCGTGGACGTGGTCGGTCGCCATGGCATACGTCATGGCTTGGACGGCACCCTTGGTGGCGCTGTAGAGCACCCGTTGCGGTAGGCCGTTCAGGGCGGCGATGGAGCAGAGGTTGACGACCGCGGGGTGCTCGGATCGGCGCAGGTAGGGCAGCGCTGCCGCGGTGGCGCGAGCGACCCCGATGACGTTGACATCCAGCACGCGGGCCCACTCGTCATCGGTGTTCTCCTCGACCGTGCCCACCGCGGAGATGCCGGCGTTGTTGACAAGGATGTCGATGCCGCCGAGGTCGGCGGCCACACCCGCGGTAGCCGCAGCGAGCGAGTCACGATCGGTGACGTTGCACGGGTATCCGCGCCGCGGGGCGCAGACGCCGGCGACGTCGAGGTCGAACACGGCGACGGCTGCCCCGCGGTCGGTCAACTCGGCGGCGATAGCCTCACCGATTCCGGCGGCGCCCCCGGTGACGACGGCGACGAGGCCGCTGAATTCACCACTCATGCCTGCTTGACCTCCTGTCGGGCCGAGCCCAGCCCATCGATGGCGAGCTCGACGACGTCGCCGGCCCGCAGGTAGGGCGTGCCGGGCAGGCCGAGCGCCACCCCGGCGGGGGTGCCGGTGTTGAGCAGGTCGCCCGGCCGCAGCACCATGAACTGACTGAGGTACCAGATGATGTAGCCCACGTCGAAGATCATCGAGGCGGTGCTGCCGTGCTGGCGCCGGGTGCCGTTGACGTCCAGGGTCAACCGCAGGTCGCTCGGATCGACCTCATCGGCGGTGACCAGCCACGGCCCCAAGGGATTGAACGTTTCGCAGCTCTTGCCCTTGTCCCATTGGCCGCCGCGCTCTAGCTGGAATTCGCGCTCGGACACGTCGTGGCTGAGGGCATACCCGGCCACGTGGGCCAGGGCAGACTCGGGTGAGTCGAGGTATCGAGCGGTCGATCCGATGACCACGCCGAGTTCGACCTCCCAATCCGTCTTGGTTGATCCACGGGGGATCAGGACGTCGTCGAAGGGACCGACAAGGGTGGACGGGTCCTTCATGAAGACCACCGGCTCCTCCGGGACGGCCATGTTGGACTCGGCGGCATGGTCGCGGTAGTTCAGCCCGATGCAGACGATCTTGCCCGGTGAGGCGATCGGGGGCCCCACGCGTCGGTCGGCTGCGCCGGACAGCGTCGGCAGGCTACCAGCCGCCAAGGCGTCCCGAACGAGGGTGATGCCGTCGGCGGCGAAGAAGGCGGGGTCGAGGTCTGCGGTCACCGAGCGCAGGTCGAGCACATCGTCCCCGACGAGGGCGACGGGGATCTCGGCATCGTCGGTGCCGAGTCGGGCAAGCCTCATTGGGTGGGTCCTTTCGGAGCAAAGCCAGGATGGTTGATCAAACGTTAGAGCAGACACTGTCGTAGATCAATCGTTTGACCACTGGTCGAATATGCCGTTGTCCCACCTGCGGCGACGTGGCCTGATCAACCTCTCGGAGGCGGTGCCGAGGACCCCCGAACAAACAGTTCCGGTTCGGGGGTGAGAATCGACCTATCCACCGCCCTTCCGTTGACGAGTCGATCGATGAGGTCTCGGGCGGCGCTTCGGCCGAGCTCGTAGAACGGCATCTTCACGGCACTGATCGGCGGACAGGTGTGTTGGCCGGTCCAGGAGTCATGCACAGAAACGATGGACAGGTCCTCCGGCACCGCCACCCCATGCCCGCGGGCCTGGGTCAACACCCCGACGGCGGCGTTGATGTTGGCCACGACGATGCCGGTCGGCGGCTCCGGCAGGCCGAGCAGTCGCTCGGCGGCAATCAGCCCGTCCTCGTAGTGGTAGCCCACCCGCGTCTCGTAGCTCCTGGGCATCGACAGGCCCGCGTCGGCGAGTGCCGCCTTCCAGCCTGCGTGACGACGCTTGGCGGTGAACGAGCGGGGCACGCCGTTGACGAAGCCGATCTTCGTATGCCCCAGGCTCAGCAGATGTTCGGTCGCCAGGCGGGCTCCGCTGGCGTCATCGAGAACGACGGAGCCGACGAAGTCCTCGCTTCGGCAGTTGATCAGAACCGCGGGCGCGCCACTCCCGAGGGAGGCAATGAGGCGTTCGGTGGGCACCCCGTCGTCCACCTGGACGACCACGCCGTCGACGCGTCCCTCACCCAGCAGTCGTTCCACGATGTCCGTGCCCGAGGGGCCATCGGCTCGGCCGAGCAACAAGGTGTAGCCATATCGGGCCGCCTCCTCCTCGGCTCCGCGCATGAGTTCCCGGAAAAGAATGTTGGTCAGATCGGGAACGACGAGACCGAGCACCCGGGTCCGCGCCGATTTCAGGGCACGTCCG
This sequence comes from Nostocoides sp., assembly GCA_047974805.1. Classification (GTDB taxonomy): domain Bacteria; phylum Actinomycetota; class Actinomycetes; order Actinomycetales; family Dermatophilaceae; genus JAJXUB01. The sequence continues at coordinate 20,269 of JBKECS010000079.1, forward strand.
GCGAAGTTGGGGCGATAGTTGATCTCGGTCGCCGCATCGAGAATGCGCTGCCGGGTTTCGGCGCTCACCCGTGAGGCGGGATCTGAACGCAACACCCTGGAGACCGCCGAGATCGAGACGCCCGCCTGTCGCGCCACGTCCGCCAACGTCGGGGTCGCCCGCGCGCGGAACGCCTCGGCGTCGGCGCGGTAAGGACCGTCCGTCACGGGGGCTCACTTTCCGGGGTTGGTCATCGTGAAGGATCCCCCGCTCCAAAGATCAATCGTTTGAGCTCTAGGCTACGGGGACCGGCGGCTGCGCGCCAGAGCTGATTCAGGATCGGCCAGGGCACTCGCCGGCTCGGCCGTCGCCAGCTCGGCCGAACTCGCGGTTCATACGTGGAGCACCGCGAGCAACCCGGACAGGGTGACGAAGGATAGCGCGGTCGAGGACAGCAGCGCCGCCGAGGCCAACCGTTCCTGGCCGAAGCGCTGGGCGAGTACGGGGTAGACGGTGATGACCGGCACGCCGGCGCTGAGGATGAGGGCGGCGCGCAATTCCGGCGCCAGCTGGGGCATCCCGAGGGCGACCAACCCGGCCAAAGCGGCCCAGGCTACGAGCGGCTGCACCAGGAGCTTGGCTGCGGTAATGACCGCCAGTGGCCGGATCATCCCTTTGACCGAGACCCCGACGAGCAGGCCGCCGACGGCAAACAGGGCTACCCCGGTGCTGGCCTTGGCGAACAGGTCGACGACGCTGCTCACCACGGCAGGCGTGTTCAGCTTCAAGCCGGACACGACCACCCCGAGGACCACGGCAATGATCAGCGGGGTCTTCGCCAGCCGGCCGAGGGTGCCCAGGACCTCGGCTCGCATCGAGACGAACTGTCCCGAGCCGCGTTCGGCGAGGGTGAGCACCAGCGGCACAAGCAGCAGGTTCTCCACGATGAGGTTGAGCCCGAAGGCAACCCCGGCGATGCTCGGCAGGGCCAGCGTCAGCATGGGGAAGCCGACGAAGCCCGAGTTGGGGCAGGAGGCACCCATCCCGTGGAACGCGGCCGCCGTGGCATCGCACCCCTCCACCCGGCGGGCGAACACCCAGACCAGACCGAAGGAGGTCAACCCGGCAATGGCATACGCCACCGCATACGTGGGGCTGGCGATGTCACCGAGCCGGCGGGTCGACAGCACAGAGAAGAGCAGCGCCGGCAGGGCCACGTTGATGACGAAGCCCCCGAGCGCCGACATCCCCGATGCCCGGATCAGCCCGATCCGGACCAACACATACCCGGTGGCGATAGCGAGATAGATGGGTCCGGTCAGGGTGAGGATCTCGCCCATGCCAGCCCCTGCCTTCCCCACCTGCGCGTATGCCAAGAGCGCCCGCGTCGAGGGCACCGCTAGACCTCACCGTAGCCGTCCGGGCATATGGGCGAGCTAGCTGTCTCGCCGATGGATCACGCCGCCGGTCCCGCGCCTAGGCGAGGGGGCCGCCCGCCACGCCGGTCAGCGCCTGCACCGAGGCAATGTCCAAGGCAACGACCGGGACAAGGGTGCCGCGATCCTCCGGCAGGGAGATGACGACGTCGCCGAGCGCATCGACCTTCTCCTGCTGGATGTCGACGATGTTGGCTGATGTGACGTGGTCCAGGTCGGTGCCGTTGCCGAGCAGACTCACCCGCTCCACTCGCCGCACCGGCAGATCCCGCAACCGCAGGATCCGGCCGGGGTCCATGGTGAGGAAGATGAAGAGACGCTCACTGCCGTCTGCAGCGACGCGGCGGGCACTGGGCAGACGGCATTGCCAGGTCCTCAGGCCCGGCTCGATACCCTCGAGTGCCTCGCCGTTAGCGGACATCCAGACCCCGATGGCCGCCAGCCGATCTTCGGCCTCCGGCGGGAAGGCGCCATCGCCCATGGGGCCGACCGACAGCAGCAGGTTGCCGCCGGCAATGCGGGTCTCGACGAGGGATTCGATGAGCTGATGCGGCGACTTCCAGGCATGGTCGGTGTCCACCCAACCCCATGAGTCGTTCATCGTCATGCACTGCTCCCACGGTCCCTGGGGCGGGTTCTCCGGCAGCTGCTGTTCGGGGGTGCGGAAGTCACCGAACCCCACGCACCGGTCGTTGACCAGGGTGGACGGGGACAGAGAGCGGATGTGCTCGCGGATGCCGGCGAAGTCCCACTCCTCGGTCGTGTGCTCGAATTCGCCGTCGAGCCAGATGATGTCGACCGGACCGAATCGGGTGAGCAGCTCGGTGAGTTGTCCTAGGAGGTAGGCCCGGTAGGCGTCCCAGGTTTCCGGCTGGCGCGGGTAGTGCCCGATGACATACGGCTTGCTGATGGCGTCGTCCGTGAACCGGGGGTAGAGCTCGCTGTGCCAGTCGATGATGGAGAAATACAGCGCGACCCGTATGCCGTGCGCGCGCAAGGCGGAGACCACCTCGGCGACGACGTCGCGGTTGATTGGCGCCGCCGTGGTGACGCTGTAGTCGGACAGGGCGGAGTCCCACATGGCGAAGCCGTCGTGGTGCTTGGTCCCCAGCACCGCGTACTTGGCCCCGGCCGCCTTGATGCTGGCCGCCCACGCGTCGGGGTCGAAACGCTCTCCGGCGAAGGTGGCAGAGTTCGCGAAGTAGGTCTCGCAGGCAACCGGCTCGCGGGCCGGGAACTGGCCGGTCACGCCGCCCGTCATCTGCCAGGACATCTCCCACCCCTGGGTGGCGGCGGGACTCCAGTTGAGGAAAATGCCCAGTCCAAGGCCCTCGAACCACGAAGTGTCGGGTGTCGGGTGGGTCATTCTTTGATTCCTCCGGCAGTTAGGCCCGCCGCCATCCAGCGGAGGGCAAAGATGATGAGCACGATGGCTGGAATGGCCAGCAGGACGAGCGCCGAGTAGTACTGGGCGGTCTGTTCCGGCGTCGGACCGAAGGCCGACTTGATGGTTTGCACGGCCTGGGCCGCGGTGTTCCTTTCCGGATCGCGCAGCAGGAGCGAAGGAAAGATGAAGTCCTGCAGGGACCACATGATCGACAAACTGGCGAGGTTGATCAGGACGGGTCGGCCCAAGGGGACGTAGATCGAGAAGAACATCCGTCCGTGGCGGGCCCCGTCGAGCTGCGCCGATTCGAAGAACGACACCGGGAGGGTGACGCCGAAGTTACGCATGAGCAGGATCCCGAACGGCAGGGTCAAGGCGGCCTCGGGCAGCGCGACACCGATGAGAGAGTTGAAGAGGCCCAGCTTGCCGGTGACGTAGTAGATCGGCACGATGATCGCCGTGGCGGGCACGGCGAGGACGGCAATGGAGGCGTAGTAGGTCACCGAGCGCCCAGGGAACGGGATCCGGGAGAAGGCATACCCAGCCAGTGCGGCAGTGACACAGACGAACGTGGCGTGCATTGCCGCGACTAGGAGTGAGTTCACCAACGTTTGGGGCAGGAGCACCCCGTTGATTCGGGTGGCGATCACTGCGGCGTAGTTGCCCAGGCCACCGACCTGGAGGGACTGCACCACGGCTGTGAACAGCGGCAACAGCCACCAGGCAGCCATGACCACGAGCAGGCCGTACATGATGACCGAGTCGATCCGGCGGCGGCGCAAGACCTGCAGCGGGTTGATCTCTTGGTGCTGATCGGCGCCGGTCGCCGGGCGGGTCGAACCGGGGGTCAGTGCCTCAGACACGGTCGGCTCCTCTGCGGGTGAGGAACATCTGCACGGCGGAGATGCTCAGAGCGACGATGAGGACGATGACCGAGGCCGCGGCGGCATACCCGACTCGGTCGTGCCCCAGGGTGGCGTTGTAGATGTAGACCCCGACGATGTTGGTCCGCCCGCCGGGGGCGCCGCCGGTGGAGAAGTAGATGAGGTCGAAGGCCCGGAATGATCCGAGCAGCACCGAGAGGATCACGGTGATGTGCGTGGTTCGCAGTAGGGGGAAGAGGATGAGCCGGAAGATCTGCCAGGGGCCGGCACCGTCGAGCAGGGCCGCCTCGACGAGGTCGAGGTTCGCCGCCGGGATGTCGGAGGTGTAATACATGATCGGCAGCCCGACGAGGTAGACGAGCAGGATGGCCACGGCCACGTAGGCGGGGCCGGTGTTGGACAGCCACTCCTGTTGGAGCCCGCCGAGCCCGATCGCGCGAAGGATCCGGTTGAAGGCGCCGTCCTGGGTTTCCAGCATCTGCCCGAACACCGTGGCGAACAGCGACAGGGGGATGAGGGAGGGGATGAGGAAGATCGCATAGAAGACCTTCCGTCCGCGCACTCCGGTGGCCAGGATGATGGCTAGGACGAAGCCGACGGTCAGCCCGGCCACGATGGCGATGCCCGCGAAGGCGAATGTGTTCACCAGCGAGGTGAGGAACACCGGGTCGGTGACGACGAGACGGAAGTTCTCCCACCCGACATCGACGGCGCCCACGAACGTTAGCGACACGCGCTCGGTGCTGATTCTGGCCAGGAAGACGAAGGAGTAGAGGTAATAGATCCCATAAAAGGCGATCAACGGTAGAAGGAAAAGCAGCGCGGTCACCAGGTGACCGCGCTGCTTTCCGGTCGTCCGACGGGACATCAGTGTGGATACCGTCCCGAGGTCCACTGCTTCTGCATCTCGTCGGCCGCTTCCTGGGGGGAGTTCTTCCCATTGAGGACGTCGAGGATGGCGTTGCCTTCCACGTTACCCAGGAAGTCTTGGTTGGAGTCGCGGTTCGATCCTGCGTTGTTGATCAGGGTTGCGACTACGGTAAAGCCGTCCTTTGCGGCCGCGGAGGCCAGGACGTCATCGCCGGGGACATAGCCCTTCTTCGACGGCGACAACACCAGGTCAGGCGCCCAGTGCTGGACTCCGTCACCGAAGGCAAGGTAGCCGATGAAGTCTGCGGCTGCAGCGACGTTCTTCGAGCTCTTCGGGATGGCCAGGCCACCCTCGGCGAAGGCGCGCATGGACTGCTTGCCGTTCGGCCGGATCACGGGAAGGCCCGTGGCGCCCACGTCGGCCAGGTTGATCTTGTTGGCCTCGCGGTAGCTCTTCGACAGCAGGGAGTTCTGCCAGCTGCCGTCGAGGTAGAAGGCCGCCTTGCCCTTGGTGAATTCCTCGGTGGGGCGGGGCGACATCAGGGACAAGGTGGCCTTGTCGACGGCGCCGGAGGTGAACAGCTCCTTGTATGCCGCCAGTGCGTCGACCATGGCTGGGTCGTTCCACCCGGTGTCGCCGTAGAGGATGTCGTCGGATAAGGTGGGGTTGGTCTGACCGGCGATGGTGAAGAGCATTTCCTCTTGCCACCATCCGTCACCGGCGAATACCACCGGCTGGATGGAGGGGTCGGAGGCCTTGATCTTCTTCGCTGCGTCAACGAGTTCCTGCAGCGTGCCGGGGACGGTGACCCCAGCCTTGTCAAGGATCGCGGGGTTGTAGTACATGGCCGCGCTGCCGATCGAGCCCAGGGGGATGTCGTAGAGCACCCCGTCCTTGGAGATCTTCTGCGCTTGCTCCAGCGGCTTGGCTTCGAGCTGGTCGCGCCAGCCTTCGGGGAGCGAGGATTCCCACTCGGTGACCGGGCGCAGCTGGGTGTTGACCGTGTTGGTCATCGCCGAGACCTGCACGCCGACGATGTCGAGGCTTTCGCCACCGTTGAGTGCCAGCGGCAGCTGCTTCTGGTAGTCGGCCGCCTCGAACTCTTTCAGTTCGATGGTGACGTTGGGGTGATCCTTCTGGTAGGCGTCGATGACCTTCTTCAGGCTCGTCTCGGCCGGGAACCAGGTCCAGTACTTCAAAGTGACTGGTTCGTTGCTGGTCGTGGGCGCTTGCGAGGCGGTGGTTGCCCCGCCCACCCCACCGGAGTCACCACAGGCAGCAAGCGCGAACGCTGCTGCGGCGGTAACCCCGAGGGAGAGCGCGCGGGTTGCACGGGGTGGACGCATGAGTCTCCTTTGACTGTGACCGGGTCAATCCAGGTCGATGATCGTGATGGTACGGGTACCATCGCGGCAACGGTAGACCTAACCACATCGGGGTGGCAAGGGTCAAGAAGGACAACAATCGATAACGAAGGTGTGGGGACGTTCGCTCATCGGGTGCTCCCGGTGGAGGTGGTGTCAAGTATCGCTCACCGGGGAAGCGATGGGGCAGAGCCAGGTCTGCCGATGTCGCACGCCGGGTGATGGCGGCGCTGTTTTGTGTTGGAACGAGGCAAACTTCTCATGGTACGGGTACCATGAGAAGGTCACCATAGACTGACAACAGACGGCCTGGCAAGGGCCCACTTGCGCCGAGAAGGAGGAGCCCGCCCGTGGCCACGATCCGCGAGGTTGCCAAGCGAGCCGGGGTCGCGCCCATCACCGTTTCTCGAGTTCTCAACAGTCCGGACACCGTGGCTGAGCAGACCCGGGAACGTGTTGAGCAGGCAATCCGTGATTTGAAGTATGTCCCGAACATGCTCGGTCAGGGGTTGCGGCACAAGCGAACGCATACGGTCGGTCTGGTCATTCCCGATATCCGCAACCCCTACTACGTACCGACGATTCTGGCCGTCGAGGCGGTGGCCCGAGAGCAGGGCTACGACGTCCTGTTGGTCAACACGGACGGTCGGGCAGACCTTGAAAGCCGCCAGCTGCGCAACCTCGTGGCCCGCCGAGTGGACGGCATCGTGCTCGCTCCGATCTACAACACGCCCGACTCGGTGGACTTCATTCAGGGGCAACACATCCCCGTATGCGTTCTGGACTATGCCATGCCGAACAACCAGGTCGATGTCGTCCGGTGCGACACTTTGACCGCGGCGAGGGAACTCACGACATATCTGCTCCAGCTGGGCCATCGCTCGCTGCGGATGATGACCGGCCCTCAGGACATCGTCACCGCCCGCGAACGCGCCGAGGGTTACGTCCAGGCCATCGAGGCATTCGGGTTGGACGTGGCGGATAACCCGGTCAACTACGGCAGCTTCGATCCGGTGCAGAGTCGCATCGACGCTCGGCCCTTGCTTGACGTGGCCTCACCGCCTACTGCGGTCGTCACGGCCAGCAACTTCATCGCCCTCGGCGCCGCCCACGCGGCCCTGGATCTGGGCTGGGAGATCCCCGGAGATCTGTCCATCGTCACGTTCGATGGACCGGCATCAGAGCTCGTGTTGCAGCCGTTCTTCACGTGCGCCGAGACACCTGCGTATGAGATCGCCGAGCGCGCGGCAACCCTGCTGTTGCAGCGGATCCACTCACCGCGTTCGACGCAGGTCTCCGACGTCGTCCTCAGCGCGAAGCTGGCGTTCAACCTCTCGACCGCTGCCCCGGTGACGCAGGGCGCCGCACGCTAGGCCGGAGCTCGCAGCGGTTCTCCGACCTCCGCCGCCGATCGGCCGATGCTGCCTGGACGTAGGGTCTTGGTGGACCCGGAGTGAAGGGATGTGGCGGTATGTCGCGGGTTGTGTTGTTCGGGGGTCATGGCAAGGTGGCGTTGTTGCTCGAGCCGTTGTTGGTGGCCGCCGGTTATGCGGTCTCGGCGGTGATCCGCAACCCGGGGCATACCGATGAGGTCGCTGCGACCGGCGTGACTCCGGTGGTGGCCGACATTGAGCAGCTCGATGTCAACGGGATGACCGGATTGCTCGATGGCCATGACGTGGTGATCTGGTCGGCCGGGGCAGGTGGTGGGAACCCCTTGCGCACGTATGCCCTGGACCGGGATGCTGCGATCCGCTCGATGGATGCGGCGGCAGCAACCGGCATACGCCGCTATGTCATGGTGTCCTACTTCGGAGCCGGACCAGAGCACGGGGTGCCTGAGGGGGACTCGTTCTTTCCGTATGCCGAGGCGAAGAGCGCCGCGGATGCCCACCTGCGCGCCCGTGGCTTGGACTGGACGATCGTGGCTCCGAGCCGGCTGACGCTGGAGGCCGGAACGGGGCGGATTGACCTGGCGGCAACGACCGCCTCATCGGTCTCGCGGGCCGACGTCGCGTCGGTGGTGGCCGCTTGTGTGGATCGGGACGGCACGATCGGGCAAACGCTTCGGTTCAACGCCGGAAACACTCCGATCGGGCAGGCGTTGCCCGCCTGAGAGAACTGGGACTGGGGTGCCGCTGACCCGAACCAGCGACGGTGCAGCAGTCCCCGTGAGCTGGCTGGCGCTGGCTGACGTCGCTGCCTTGTGGCCTGTGGATGACGCCGTGCGGGGGTTGCCGGTTTGTGTTTGACTCGGCGTGGGAGCGAGGGAGGCACACATGGTGTCGTGGCTGCGTATTGGTGGCGGCGTGATCGTCGCTGTGATGGTGCTGTCAGGGTGCGGGGGTGATGATCAGGCTGGGCCGACGACGGGGACTGGCACAGTATCGCGGTCGGCGGCATCAGCATCCACCCCGACA
>JBKECS010000057.1:0-11990 GCA_047974805.1 Nostocoides sp.
TGTGTTCGGTTAGTTGAACCATGCGTCACCGTCCCGAGGGCATCCAAGACCGGGCCTCAAGATCGTGACTTGGGCACCGGCAGCGGGCAGGCAAGTTCCAGGCGCAAGGCGGAGAGGCGCGCTAGCGCCTTCCGCCTGGCCAGTACCCTCGCGCGCTGCTCGGGATATTCGCAAGTGTGTTCGAATGAGGGTGCTCGCGCTTGGCTGCTGGTGCGGGGCTGGTGCAGCGGGGGAGCGCGGGGGAGGTCGTCGGCTAGATCGGGCCTAGACGCCCGTCTGCCCGAACGGCAGGGCTGCCCCGACCCCTGGCGCCCCAAAGACCCCCAGCGTCTGCCAGGGGTCTAGGGGCACGGGGTTACCAAGCCCGCGCTTGGGCGGCAGGTAGAAAGGAGTCACAAGACCCTGCCGACGATGATCGCCATGTTGCCGCCCATCTGCACCGAAGGGCCCCGACCGCCGTACGCCGATCCGATTGACGTCACCGCGCCACGTCGTCAACTGGTTGAGGAGGAACGGGCGAGACGGGATCGAGTACTCGGGGCCTCCGATGCCTGCTAGGCCAAGGGATAGCCACGCCAGAGTAGGCCGCCGGATGGCCGCGCAGCTAGCCCAACCTATGGCCGCGCAGCTAGCCCAACCGGCGGGTCACCCGTTCAGCGGCCGCCACCAGAGTGCCCGAAGCCACCAGGTCGTATGCCACCTCGATCTCAGGGGCCAGGAACCGGTCGGCGCCGGGTCGACTTGCGCCGGCAGCGGTCAGCTCATCGATGACCGCCGCTGCCGCCGGGGCGGGCGCCAACGGAGCTCGCATCTGCAGTCCTCGGGCGGCGGTCAGGACCTCAATGGCCAGCACCCGGGTGAGGCCGTCGATAGCGCGCCTCAGCTTCCGACCGGCCGCCCACCCCATGGACACGTGGTCTTCCTGCATGGCCGATGAGGGGATGGAATCGACCGAGGCCGGTGCAGCGAGCCGCTTGAGCTCGGCGACGATTCCGGCTGCGGTGTACTGGGCGATCATGTGGCCCGAGTCCACCCCGGGGTCAGCGGCGAGGAACGGCGGCAGGCCATGGTTGCGAGCGACGTCGAGGAATCGGTCAGTCCGTCGCTCGCTCATCGAGGCCAGGTCAGCCACGGCAATAGCGAGGAAATCCAACACGTAGGCCACCGGCGCACCGTGAAAGTTGCCGTTCGACTCTACCCGCCCGTCGGCGGTCACCACCGGGTTGTCGACGGCGGAGGCCAGCTCGTGGCCGGCGACCGTTGTGGCATACGCGATGGTGTCCCGGCAGGCCCCGGTGACGATGGGGGCGCAGCGCAGCGAGTACGCGTCCTGGACCCGAGTGCAGGCCTGAGGGTCCCGGTGCGAGGCACGGATGCCGCTGCCGGCCATGAGGACACGCAGGTTGTCGGCCGAGACCGCCTGGCCCGGCTGTGGACGCAGTGCCTGCAAGTCGGCCGCGAACACCTCGTCCGTGCCGAGCAGCCCGTCAACGCTCATCGAGGTGGCCAGGTCCGCCACGGTCACCAGCCGGTTCAGGTCGACGATCGCCAGGCACAGCATGCCGAGCATCCCGTCGGTGCCGTTGATCAGGGCCAACCCTTCCTTTTCCGCCAGCTCGACCGGTGCGAGGCCGGCGTCAGCCAACGCCTGCGCGGCCGGACGCCCAGCGCCGGAGTGGTCGGTCACGTCACCTTCGCCGATGAGCGCCAGGGCACAGTGGGCCAGCGGGGCGAGGTCGCCGGAACAGCCGAGCGACCCGTATTCATGGACCACCGGGGTGATGCCTGCGTTGAGCATGGCGACATAGGCATCGAGGGTTGACAGCCGTATGCCCGTGCGCCCGGTCGCCAGCGTGGAGATACGCAGGAACATCAAGGCCCGCACGACCTCTCGCTCGACGGGCGGCCCGGACCCGGCGGCGTGGCTGCGGACAAGGGATCGCTGCAGGTCCCGGCGTTTGTCGACCGGGATGTGTGTCGTTGCCAGGGCACCGAAGCCGGTGGAGACCCCGTAGTGGGGGACGGTGTCGGCGGCCAACGACTCGATCACCTCTCGGGTCTGCTCCACCATGGCACGGGCCTGCTCGGTGAGGATGACCTGGGCTCCGCCTCGGGCGACGGCGACGATATCGGCGATGGTCGGGGCGCCGACCCCGAGCTGGACCGGAGCGGGGAGTCGGAGACTGGCGGTCGTCATGGGCACCAGGATCCGCCGTGCGGTGATCCGTGGAGCCGACCGAGCAAGGGCAACTGTCTCGGATATCAGACCCACCACGATGACGCGCCTCATATCCGAGGGACGCAGGAGGTTGGCTGACAGACTGCCACCGTGGCCAACGCACCTGCCGCCGGGCACGCCCTGGACGTGCTCGCCTTGCTCGCCCAGCACTCTCAGCCTCTGCCCGCCGGCAGCATCGCCCGCCATCTCAAGCTCCCGCGCTCGAGCACCTATCACCTTCTGGGGGTGTTGGCCGACCGCGGTTTCGTCACCCATCTGCGCGGTGAGCGCCGGTACGGGTTGGGTCCGGCGGCATACGAGCTTGGTTCGGCCTACCAGCGGCAGGCCCCTCTGCAGCGGGTCGCCCGGGCAGCGATCGCGGACCTGGCCGATGCCGCCAAGCACCACGCACATTTCGCCATCCTGCACGGGCGGGACGTCCTCTACCTCATCGAGGAGCGTGCGCCCGGCCAGCCGCCGTTGGTCACAGATGTGGGCGTGCGCCTGCCTGCGGCGCTGACCGCCAGCGGGCTGGCCATGCTGGCAACGCTGCCGCCTGCCCAGGTGCGGGCGCTCTTTCCGGACCGGGAAGCCTTGGAACGCCGCAGCGAGCACGGCTGGCCATCGGTGGCGGCGCTGCGCTCGGAACTGGCGGCCACCCGGGGCCGCGGATACGCCCGCGAGGTCGACCTGGTCACGTCCGGCTTCTCGTCGGTAGGTGCGGCGGTGCTGGACCACAACGGGCACCCAGCAGCCGGGATCGCCATCACGTATGCCACCTCCGTCATGGATCTGGATCGCGAGGCGATCCTGGCGGCGTTGGTCAACGAGACCGCCACAAGGCTGTCCGCTCAGTTGGTCGGCCGCCCGCGAGCGAGCGACCGGTGACCGCCGTCGCAGCACTGGTCCTGGCCGGTGGCGGGGCCCGCCGCTTCGGTGGCGACAAGCTCGGTGCCCCGTTGCACGGCCGGCCGGTGCTCGACCACCTGCTCATCGGGTTGCCCGCGCAGTGGCAGGTCGTCTGCGTCGGCCCCCGGCGTGCGACGCCCAGGCCGGTGAGATGGGTCCGGGAGGAGCCTCCCGGCGGCGGCCCAGTGGCGGCGATCGCAGCCGGCGCGGCTGTGGTCGAGGCCGGGGTCGAGATGGTGATCGTCTTGGCCGGTGACATGCCCGAGGGCGGAGCGCTCGCCGGACTTCTCGTGGCCTCGGCCGAGCACAGCGACGGCCGTCCTGGTTCGGGAGAACCCGCGGCAGCCTGGGTCGCTGTCGGCAGCGACGGCCGCCCGAACCCATTGGCCGCTTGCTTCCGGCGATCGGTGCTGAGCTCCCAACTGCCGCGGGATCCCGACGGGGTGGCTGCGCGTCGACTGCTGTCCGGGCTAGCCGTGGAGCACGTAAGCGTCGCGGACGAGCTCCTGGCAGATATCGACACCCCGGCCGATATGCAACGGCACTCGGCTCGCGCCCCGGGCCCGAAACAACCCGACGGCTAGGCGGGCCCAGGGATCGATCCGGCGAGGCACCATTGCCTAGGGTGGTGGCCATGCGCGCCATCACCATCCCCACGCCCGGCGGGCCGGACGCCCTCATCGCCGCGCAGGTGCCTCGCCCGGAGCCGGGGCCGGGCCAGGTGAGGGTTGGGGTGGTCGCTGCCGGGGTCAATCGCGCCGACGTCATGCAGCGGATGGGGCACTATCCGCCGCCTCCAGGCGCACCGGCATACCCGGGACTCGAAGTGAGCGGGGTGGTGGATGCGGTCGGCTCGCGGGTGAGCAGTTGGTCGGTCGGCGATGAGGTGTGCGCGTTGCTGGGTGGCGGGGGGTATGCCGAATTCGTCTGCGCGGACGCTCGCCATGTCCTGAAGGTGCCGCCCGGAATCTCTCTGGTGGACGCCGCGGCATTGCCCGAGGTGGCGGCCACGGTCTTTTCCAACGTGGTGCTCACCGCCGACTTGCGCCCGCACGAACTGCTCCTCGTGCACGGAGGTTCGTCAGGCATCGGCACGATGGCCATCCAGTTGGCCCACGACCTTGGGGCCACCGTGGCCGTCACTGCGGGATCGGCCGAGAAGGTCGCCGCCTGCGCTGACCTGGGCGCCGACATTGTGATCAACTACCGCGAGGAGGATTTCGTCACGGTGATCGGCGACGCGACCGCCGGGGCCGGGGCCAATGTCGTGCTGGACAACATGGGCGCGAAATATTTGGCCCGCAATGTTCAGGCGCTGGCGACCGGTGGCCGGCTCGTGGTCATCGGACTGCAAGGAGGCCGCAAGGCAGAACTCGACCTCGGGCTCCTGTTGGCCAAGCGCGCGGCCGTGGTGGCTACGTCGCTACGCAGCCGAACGGATGAGGACAAGGCCTCGATCATCGCCGGGGTCGCCGAGCAGGTTTGGCCGCGGATCGCCGCCGGAGCCGTGGCACCGGTGGTCTACACGACGCTCCCCTTGGAGCAGGCCGCGCGGGCCCACCAACTGCTGGAGTCCTCAGCACATATCGGCAAAATTCTGCTGACGCTCTGACCTTCGCATCTGTGCGGGGAGCAGGACGCGGCGGCCAGCACAGGACCGCCGCGCCGATGCGCAGTGTTTCCCTCGATCGAGGGTCGAGCCTCAGTCCTCGGCGAGGATGCGGTAGAGCGCCTTGCGAGCGTCGGCTAGCACCGTCCGCGCGCGCTCGATCTGGTTCTTGTCCCCCGCCCGGACGACCTGAGTGAGCGCCATGGCGAGCCCACCGACCTCGGCGCGCACGTCGAGATAGCCCTCGTGGGGTTTGGCCACTTTGGCCCATGGCTCGTTGAGTTCCTCGGCGTGCTCGGCGACGTATGCCGTGCCGGCCTCGGTCAACTGAAATGCCTTCTTGCCCTCGACGTCAGTGGCTTCGATCAAGCCCTCGTCTTCGAGCAACCCGAGCGCTGGGTAGACCGAGCCTGCGCTGGGTCTCCAGAGGTCCTCGGTGCGCTCGGCAATGGCGCCGATGATTTGGTAGCCATTGTGTGGTCCCTCGCGCAGGAGCGCGAGGATGGCGTTGCGTACGTCGCCGCGCCGCCCCCTACCGGGGCCTCGTCGTGGCCCACCGGGGCCGAACCCGCGCCCGCGACCATAGCGGCCGCGGGGCCCGAAGCCCTCCGGCGAGGCATCCTCGAAGAAGCCGTCCCCGAAGTCTTCGTGTCGCCGACCGGGCCCGCGTCGGGGCTGTTCCCCGCCGAAGCTGCCAGGGCCACGCCGCCGGCCGCCGGGTCCGAACCCGCGTCCGCCGCGACGACCCTGGGGGCCGTCGCCGTAGGTGGCGGAGCCCCCTGTGGGGCCGGATGGGTCTGAGTGCTCCATGGGAATGTCCATTGGGTATCGCATGACATGATCTCCTTTCGCGTTCTGATCTGTCGTCGATATATCGATATAGTACCGTCAAATATTCCGATGGCAAATCGCGGACCGCAGCCAACCCCTCTCCGCCAAGCAGCGGAGCCGGTCCGACAACTCAACGGAGCCGGTCCGACAACTCGTCGGTCTTCGATCTATCCCCTCTTCCTTAGCCAAATACATACTCGGTATGGTGTGCTCTCATAGCCATACATACCGAGTATGCAGAAGGTGTCGTCGTGTCGGTCAAGCAAGGTCTGCTGGCCCTCCTCAGCGAGGGGCCGATGTTTGGCGCACAGCTACGGTCCGAGTTCGAGGGCCGCACCGGAGGGACGTGGCCGCTGAACATCGGCCAGGTCTACACAACGCTTAGCCGGCTCGAACGTGACAACCTCGTCGAATACGACGGTCCAGCCGATACCGAGGGACGGATCCGCTATCGACTCACCGCCAATGGGCAGGCGGCAGTCGCACGCTGGTGGGCTGCTCCGGTGAACCGCAGCGACACCCCCCGTAACGAGTTGGTCATCAAGCTCGCCTTGGCGATCACCGCCCCCGGCGTGGACGTCCACGACATCGCCACTCGGCAACGCACCGCGACTCTGACCCATCTGCGTGACCTCACCCGCCTCAAGCAGCGGGCTCTCGATGCACTCGCCGATACCACTGGTACCGCCAATCAGCCCCGCCCAGCGGTTCAGGCATCGGACAAGAGCGCCACCCTCCCGGGCAACCAGGACCTCGCTTGGCTCCTGGTCTTAGAGAACCTCATCTTCGCCGCCGAGGCCGAAGTCCGCTGGCTCGACCACGTCGAATCCCGTCTGGTCCAAGGCGCACGTGTCGACGCACCCTCGACCGGCCCAAGCATCGAAGCCAACACGACCCCCTTCCACCAGGTCGCGCCGAGGCCGCCCGACGCCGCCCCAGCCAGCACTCCACCCGACACGGGCTCCATGCCCACCCGTTGATCACGGCATACGCCCCGACCACTCAAGGGAACTCGCGGTGAAGGCGACCGGGGTCACGTTCGCGACGTATACGCCCCGACCACTCAAGGGAACTCGTGTCCACTAGCGCTGCACCTTCCCTCATCCTCGAGAACGTTTCGCACACACGGCACCGGCGAAACCGCAGTACACGCCTTGGTCGATGTGAACCTGTTCGTGCAACCGGGCGAACTGGTCGCCGTCATGGGCCCGAGCGGATCCGGGAAGTCGAGCCTGCTCAACATCGCCGGCGGTCTCGATCGCGCAACCAGCGGACGGGCATTGGTCATGGGCGAGGACCTCGGCTCGCTTGCACCGGCCGACCTTGCCCGGCTACGCCGTCGCAAGGTGGGGTTCGTCTTCCAGGATTACAGCCTCATCCCCAGCCTGACCGCTTCCGAGAACGTCGGACTACCCCTGGAACTGGACGGGATGAGCCCTCGACGGGCCCGGCGGCTGGCCCACGACGCCCTCGGTTCGCTGGCCCTGGACGAGTTGGCCGATCGCTTCCCTGACGCCATGTCCGGAGGTCAGCAGCAACGGGTCGCCATCGCTCGAGCGCTCGTGGGCACCCGACGTGTGGTACTCGCCGACGAACCGACCGGAGCACTGGACAGCCAAACAGGCGAGGAGGTTTTGCGGGTGCTGCGCCGACGGTGCGATGAAGGCGCGTCCGGGCTCTTGGTCACCCATGAGGCACGGCACGCGGCCTGGGCCCCGAAAAGGACGTATTCCCCACCACCGAGTCGGACAGCGGTCGCGAAAGCTGCAGGGAACCGATCGCTGACCCTGCCACCGGGCTCATGCTCTGGGGTACTGCGGCGATGAGCCCCGCCGATCTCATCTCGACATTCGCCCTGTCCGGGGAGCAGGCCCGCATCATCCGCAACGGTGTGGCCGTCGTCCTCGGCCGGAGTTCGTCGACGACGACACCGTGCGCCTCTTCGCGGCTCGCTCAACGGCGACCGAGGACTCCTCGACCACGTCAGAGGTCGAGGAGGTCACCTTGCCCGCGGTTGCCCTCCCGGTCGATACGCCAGGGGCAATCTGGGTGGCCAACCTCGGCGCGGCCGTGTTCGTCAACACCTCGGCCGCCGCGGCGCACCACTGGCCCCTCACCCCCTCAACAGCTCATGGTGCACGACCCGCGCGGCCCGATCAGCCCGGCAACACAGGACCGGGTCAACGCCTCCCTGCAACCGGACGGGTGGATGGAGGTCGAGCGGGGTTTCCACAGCAGCAACGCACTGACCTACGCCATCATGATCGGTGCCTTCGCCCTGCTCCTGCTCGTCGTCACGTTGACCTCAACCGCCCTGTCCCTGGCCGAACAGCGGGTCGATCAGGCAACCCTGGCCGCCGTGGGCGCAACCCGAGGCACGCGGCGCCGGCTAGCCGCCGGGCAGGCCTTCGTGACCTCCGTCGTCGGCGCCGTCCTCGGGCTCGTGGTTGGGTCGGTGCCCGGCATCGCCCTAGCCAGGGTGGCCACGCGGGTAACAAACGAGGTGTGCGAGGGTTCCACCTGCTCGATGACGCACGGGCCCTCGGTGGTCGTCATCCCGTGGATCCCGTTGGCCATCGCCGTCGCCGGGGTACCCCTGGTCGCCGCCGCGCTGTCGGCCGTGGCCATTCGCCGGTCACCGCAGGTCACCCGTCGGGCCACCTAGCCACCGCGACGCGGCATACGGGGGCAGGGAGCCGTATGCCCGATCGCGGCGATATGCACCGCAGCGGTCGGCGCCGGTGGGAGTCGGCACCGACCGGTACGGCACTATGGGGGTCATGAGTGAGCAGACGCCAGAGCACGAGAGCCCGCCAGCGCAGGACAGCACGGGGAACGGCACCGCCGGCGAGCCCAGCCGGGATCGCGTCGTCGTCGTGACCCCAGAAGGCATGGGCGTCGCCCATCAGGGCGGCCAGAGCCCAGCCGACCTCGTGGAGTCTCCGGCCAAGGTCATGCGGATCGGAGCCATGGTCAAGCAACTGCTTGAGGAGGTCCGATCGGCACCGTTGGACGATGCTGGTCGTCAGCGGCTGGCCGCCATCCACGACACCGCCGTCGCCGAGCTCAAGGAATCGCTCGCCCCAGAGCTGGACGAGGAACTGGACCGGCTCGTGCAGCCGTTCAAGTCGACCTCCCCCAGCGATGCGGAGCTGCGGATCGCGCAAGCACAGTTGGTCGGCTGGCTCGAGGGCCTCTTCCACGGGCTGCAGACCGCGCTGGTCGCCCAGCAAATGGCCGCTCAGGCCCAACTGCAAGAAATGCGTCGCGCACTGCCTGGCGGTCCAGGCATGACACCGAGCGGACCAAGCGCCGGCTCCGATGGCGCCATGACGGGAGCTGACCCCAAGACCGGCCAATACCTTTAGACCCCTGCCTGCCGTTGTTCCGACAACAGCGGACACCCCGGAATACCTGGGAGAGGAGCACGAGTGGACGCCGATCAGACATCGCTACCGCTGGTTCGGTATGCCGTCCAGGGCCTGGCCGCGACGATCACCTTGGACTCCCCGGGCAACCGCAACGCCCTGTCGCACCAGCTGATGGATCAGCTGGAGATCGCCCTGGCTCGCGCCGGCCAGGAGCCGGGCGCGCGCGCGGTGGTGCTCACGCATACCGGTGGGACGTTTTGCGCTGGTGCAGACCTTCACGAGGCGAGCGCCGCGACCGAACCGCAACGTCGCCGAGGGGAGCGACTGACCGGCCTCCTGCGCCTCATCCTCACCCTGGAGGTCCCCGTCATCGCCGTGGTGAACGGCCATGTCCGGGCGGGCGGGATGGGATTGGTCGGTGCCTGCGATCTGGCCCTCGCCGGGCCCAGGGCATCGTTTGCGCTCACCGAGGTCCGACTCGGGTTGGCCGCTGCCATGGTCTCCTCCGTAGTGGTCCCGCGCCTGTCTGATCGTGACGCGGCCCGGCTACTGCTCACCGGTGCGGTCATCGACGCTGACGAGGCGGCCCGAATCGGCTTCCTCACCGCGTCCGCACCCGACCCGCAGGCCGCACTGGCGCAGGTCCTAGACCAACTGCGCTCATGCTCACCTCAGGGGCTCAGGGAGGTCAAGGCCATGCTCAACCGCAGCCTGTTGGCCACCTTCGACGCCGACCGCGACCGCTTAGTGGACCTCTCCACCCGCTTGTTCGACAGCGCCGAGGCCCGTGAAGGCATGGCTGCCTTCCTCGGCAAGCGCCCACCTCGCTGGGCTGATTGACCAGTCGGGGATGCCCTGGGCCGGCGTCCCCACCTGGCGCGTGGCTGGCTGTCGCCGTGCGGCGTGCACGCCACCTAGCCCAGGTCCGCCGCCAAAGCGCGCCCAGCGGCCCGCCCGGTGAACAGGCACCCGCCGAGGAACGTTCCTTCCAAAGCCCGGTATCCGTGCAGCCCGCCGCCGCCGAATCCGGCCACCTCGCCTGCCGCATACAAGCCCTGCAGGGGCGCGCCGGCGGCGCCGATAACCTGCCCGGACAGGTTGGTCAGCAGCCCACCAAGGGTCTTGCGGGAGAGGACGGAGAGCTTTACACCGACCAGCGGGCCGTGACCGGGGTCGGTGATCCGGTGGAGCGGGTAGGCCCGCTTGGAGACCCGGTCGGCGACGTACCGTCGAGCCTGGCGCACCGCCGCGATCTGGGTGTCCTTGCCGAATCCGTTGCTCAGCTGGGCATCCCGATCGCTCACCTGTTCGGCGACGTATGCCGGGTTCAGCAGCGGCTCGTCGGTGAGGGCGTTCATGGCCTCTGCCAGTTCGGTCGCCGTGGACGCCGTCACGAAGTCGGCACCGTGTCGCAGGAAGTCTGCGACCGCGGGGTAGACGTCGGTACGGGCCCGGGTGGCCAAGACCCGCGCGACATCCTTGGGGCCACCGTTGGTCAGGTCGAGGTTCTGTTCGCTTCCGGACAGCGCGAATTCCTTCCCGGCAATGGCGCGATTGGTGATGAACCACGAGTGGTCGTAGCCGCTGGCGCGCAGGTGCGCCAGCGTGCCGAGGGTGTCGTACCCGGGCAGGAACGGCGGGGGCAACCGGTTGCCCAAGGCATCGAACCACAGCGAGCTCGGCCCGGGCAGGATCCGAATGCCATGCCCGGGCCACATCGGTGACCAGTTGCGCACACCTTCGACGTAGTGCCACATCCGGTCCCGATTGACCACCCTCGCCCCGGCGTCTTCGCTGAGCGCGATCATGCGTCCGTCCACGTAGGCCGGCACCCCGGTGACCATGTCCGTCGGCGGCCGCCCGAGACGCTCCGGCCACGCGGCCCTGACCAGATCGTGGTCACCGCCGATCCCGCCCGAAGCGACCAGGACCGCCTGTGCGCTGACCGCGAACGAGCCGACGACCTCCCGGCTGGTGGCCACCCCGCGCGCCGCATCGTCCTCGGCCAACACCGCCCCGCTGGTGCCGGTCACCACGCCCCCGGTGACCTCGACGGCATCAACCCGGTGACGCGGCCGGTAGTCGAT
The DNA here is from genome assembly GCA_047974805.1 of Nostocoides sp. Taxonomy (GTDB): domain Bacteria; phylum Actinomycetota; class Actinomycetes; order Actinomycetales; family Dermatophilaceae; genus JAJXUB01. Next base: position 11,026 of record JBKECS010000057.1, read on the forward strand.
CCGCCCAGCGGTGATGTGATCGTGAACCCGACGGGCGAACGGGCGGACCACACCGGTCCCGGTCCCCCACGAGATGTGGAAGCGTGGCACCGAGTTGCCATGTCCGCTGGCCGAGCCGTCGCCGCGTTCGGCCCAACCGACGATGGGGAAGAAGGAGATCCCGTGGCCAGTCACCCATTCCCGCATGTCCCCAGCTGCCCATTCCACGTAGGCCTGCGCCCATGCCCGACCCCAGTGATCGGGGCCCCTCGTGCCGTCGGCATACGTCAGCCGGTCCCATCCGGCGGAGTTCTCCCAGTCCCGCCAAGCCAGCTGGGCCGAATCGGTGATCCGGAGGCGGCGTTGTTCTGGGGAGTCGACAAGGAACAACCCGCCCAGGCTCCACCATGCCTGCCCGCCGAGGTTCGCAGCCGACTCCTGGTCGAGCAGGATCACCCGCTTCCCGGCATCGGCCAATTCGCCCGCGACAACAAGCCCGGCCAGGCCGTGCCCGACAACAATGACGTCAGCGTCCATCGCCACAACCTACGCCGGGTACTCCTCGCGCGCCTGCCGGGGCCAGGCCACGCGACTCAGCCTTCCCGAAGTGCGTCGTCGCGGTATTCTCGGCCCTCGCCGATGATCTCACCGGCCGCGAGCTGCTCCTCACGGCTGCGCAATTCCACCCGGCGGATCTTCCCCGAGATCGTCTTGGGCAGGTCGGCGAACTCCAGGCGTCGGACCCGCTGCCACGGGGCCAGGTGCTCCCGTGCATACGCGAGAATGGACAGCGCGGTGTCCTCGTCCGCCGAATGGCCGGGAACTAGCGCGACATAGGCCTTGGGCACGGCGAGCCGGACCTCGTCCGGTGCCGGGACGACGGCCGCCTCGGCCACCGCCGGGTGCTCGATGAGGACCGATTCCACCTCGAACGGACTGATCTTGTAGTCGCTGGCCTTGAACACATCGTCAGTGCGCCCGACATA
>JBKECS010000094.1:0-7403 GCA_047974805.1 Nostocoides sp.
GTGGAGCCAAGGGGACTCGAACCCCTAACCCCCTGCTTGCAAAGCAGGTGCGCTACCAATTGCGCCATGGCCCCAGGTGGAGGGCGCGCGGCAAACCCGCGAACCCACCTGAGTGGTCAATCGCCTGAGGGCGGATCAACCGGACCGACAGGGGCGGTGGCCTCCTGCCAGAGATTCTGCTCGGCCGTCTGCTGGTCGATCTTCTTCTTGACGACCAGCGCGGCACCAATGGCTAGAACTACCGGGAGAAGCTTTTTAATCATGTCCTCGATCCTCCCCCGGAATGCCGGGACAGACAACCCGCCGTGGCGGTGAGTGGGCCTAACAGGACTTGAACCTGTGGCCTCTTCCTTATCAGGGAAGCGCTCTAACCGTCTGAGCTATAGGCCCGTCGCCGGGCGACCCGGCGGGATGAGGCTACCCCAGAGGCATACGCACGACAAAAACGCGTCCGTATGCCGCTCGCCCTCTCCCCGCCCCGAATCTCTCAGTCATCGGTGAGGGTGAGTTGCAGGCCGCCGACCAGAGTGGCACACACGTTGTAGAGGAAGGCGCCCAAGGTGGCGATGGCCGTCAACAGCACAACATCGATGACGCCGATGACCACCGACAACGACAACACCCGGCCCAGGCCGACGAAATCGCTGATCGACACCGACGAACTCCCCGACCCACCGGCAAGGACCTGCCCGAGCATCTCGTCCACCGAGGAGAACACGCCCATGGCGTCGAGGATGGTCCACAGCACGAAGGTCATCACGACCAGGGCGATCCCCAAGGCCACCGACAGCAGGAAGGACATCTTCATGGCCGACCACGGATCGATCCGGGCAACGGTCAGCCGCACCCGCCGCGAGCGTGCCGGAGCAGGCTTTGCCGGTGCCGGGTCAGTCGGCGCGGCCGACACGGTGGGGGGAAAGGCAGGTGCCGGTGGCGTGCTGGAGGCTGCCGAGGTGAGGTCCTCCGAGCGCTCGGTCGGGACCGCAGCGGTCTGTGCGTCCAGTTCCGTGACCATCGAGGAGTCGCGGGCGTCATCGGCCGTGACCGGATTCGCCGATTTCTGCGTGGCGCTCACTGCTCGCCTCCTGAATCCTTCTCGTCCGGTCCGCTGGCCTCATCCTGCGAGGCGCCTGGTGGGTCTGCCCGCTCGGGGTCACCCGTGTCTTGCGACGACGCTACGCCATTCGGCGGTGTTTTGGGCGACTGATCATGCTCTGCCCGTTCCGCCCCTTCACGCTCTGCTTCCTCCTCGGACCGTTCGGGGTTGCGCGCCACGGCCACGATGACGTCGTTCTTGCCCGGCGTCGCAAACTTCACGCCTTGCGTGTTGCGTCCGGTCCGGCGAACCTCATCAACCCGCGAGCGCACCACCTTGCCCTTCTCCATGACGACAAGGACTTCATCGTCCTCGCCGACGGTCAGGGCCCCGACGAGGTCGCCACCACGATCAGACATCGCCGCCACCTTGACCCCGAGGATGCCCCGACCCTTGGTGGGGTACTCCTGCGCCGCGGTGCGTTTGGCCAGTCCGGAAGCGAACACGACGAAGACGTCGGGGTTCTCCCCGTCAGGGATGACCGACATCGACAGCATGGCGTCCCCGTCCCGGAACTTCATCCCAGTCACCCCGGAAGTGGCCCGACCCATGGGGCGCAGTTGCTCATCGGTCGCGGTGAACCGGACGGCTTGGCCCTTCCGAGAGACAAGCAATACGTCGTCCTCCGCGGAGCACAACGCCGCGCCGATGAGTTCGTCCCCATCGCGCAAATTGACGGCAATGAGCCCGCCGGTGCGGGGGGAGTCGTACTCGGCCAGCCGGGTCTTTTTCACCAGCCCACCTCTGGTGGCGAGCAGCAAGTAGGGCGCGGCGGCATACGTGCGCAGGTCCAACACAGCGGCGATCTGCTCCCCGGGCTGGAATGCCATGAGGTTGGCCACGTGCTGACCCTTGGCGTCTCGGCCGGCATCGGGAAGTTCGTATGCCTTGCTCCGGTAGACCCGCCCGAGGTTGGTGAAGAAGAGCAGCCAGTTGTGCGAGCTCGTCGTGAAGAAGTGCTCGACCAGGTCGTCGCCGCGCAGTTGCGCGCCACGCACACCCTGACCGCCTCGTCGCTGACTGCGGTAGGCATCGACCCGGGTGCGTTTGGCGTAGCCACCACGGGTGATGGTCACCACGACGTCCTCTTCGGGGATGAGGTCCTCCACGGACATGTCACCGTCGAAGAACTCGATCCGGGTCCTGCGCTCATCCCCGAACTTGTCCACGATCGTGCCTAGTTCTTCGGCGACGATGGACCGCTGCCGCGCCGGGGTGGCCAGGATGTCCTTGTAGTCGTCGATGAGGCGCTGCAGCTCGTCATGTTCGTCGATGATCTTCTGGCGCTCCAACGCCGCCAGACGCCGCAGCTGCATGTCGAGAATGGCTCGGGCCTGGATCTCGTCGATGTCGAGCAGCGCGATGAGTCCGTCGCGGGCCTCCTCCACGGTCCGCGAGCGCCGGATCAAGGCGATGACCTCATCGAGCTGGTCCAGAGCCTTGAGCAGGCCGCGCAAGATGTGGATGTCCGCCTCTGCCTTGCGCAACCGGAAGGCTGTCCGGCGCTGGATGACCTCAAGCTGGTGCTCGACCCAGTGCCGGACGAACGCGTCGATGGGCAGGGTCCGAGGCACCCCGTCGACCAGGGCCAGCATGTTCGCTCCGAAGTTGGCCTGGAGCTGGGTGTGCTTGTAGAGGTTGTTGAGCACGACTTTGGCCACGGCATCGCGCTTGAGCACGATGACCAGTCGCTGACCGGTGCGACCGGAGGTTTCGTCCCGGATGTCGGCGATGCCCGAGAGGCGACCGTCCTTGACCAATTCGGCGATCTTCTGGGCCAGGGAGTCGGGGTTGACCTGATAGGGCAGCTCGGTGACCACCAGGCATTGGCGACCTTGGATCTCCTCAACCTGCACCACCGCGCGCATAATGATCGACCCGCGGCCGGTGCGGTAGGCGTCCTCAATGCCGCGACGGCCCATGATGAGGGCCCCGGTGGGGAAGTCGGGCCCGGAAATCCTCGCCATCACCGCGTCGAGAGTCTCCTCCCGGGTCGCCTCGGGGTTGGCCAGCAACCACTGAGCGGCGTCGGCGACTTCGCGCAGGTTGTGCGGCGGGATCTGGGTGGCCATCCCGACGGCAATCCCGGAGGATCCGTTGACCAGCAGGTTCGGAAAGCGGGACGGCAGAACGTCCGGCTGCATCGTTTTGCCGTCATAGTTCGGCACGAAGTCGACGCTGTCTTGGTCGATGTCCCGGACCATCTCCATGGCCAGCGGCGCCATCCGGCATTCGGTGTATCGCGGAGCGGCGGCTGGATCGTCACCTGGGGAGCCGAAGTTGCCTTGGCCCTGCACCAGCGGATAGCGCATCGACCAGTCCTGGACCAGCCGGACCAGGGCGTCATAGATGGCTTGGTCGCCGTGCGGGTGATACTGGCCCATGACATCGCCGACGACGCGGGAGCACTTGTTGAACCCTCGGTCGGGCCGATATCCACCGTCGTACATGGCGTAGACGATCCGGCGGTGGACCGGTTTGAGCCCGTCACGGACATCGGGCAGGGCACGGCTGACGATGACGCTCATGGCGTATTCGATGTAGCTGCGCTGCATCTCGGTGTTGAGATCGATCGGGTCGATCCGGTCACCGGTGGTGGGCGGCTGCTCGGTCATGACTTCCCTTTGGTGGTGCGAGTGCTCGTGCTAGGCGCATGGTTTGGGGTGAGGCTGTTCGCCGGGGGAGCCGGGGGATCGGCATACGCCGGGGGGACTAGGGGAACGGCATACGCCGGGGTGGCGTGCGGTGCCGGTGCGTCGCAACGTCCGGCACCCGAACTAGGCAAGGGAACCCAGAAGTTCGCCAGGGAAAGTTTCCCGTGCGAACCTCGGGTTTCCCACCTGAGGCGTAAATCCGGAGGCGGGGCGGGGGACAGGTTGGACAATGCTCGTTCCTTGCCTGATCGTCAGATGTCCAAGAACCGGACGTCGCGGGCGTTCTTTTGGATGAAGGTGCGTCGAGCGTCGACATCCTCACCCATGAGCACCGAAAAGATCTGGTCGGCGGCCGCGGCGTCATCCAGCGTCACCTGGAGCAGGGTGCGTTCGGCCGGGTCCATGGTGGTCTCCCACAGCTCGTGGTAGTCCATCTCGCCTAGACCCTTGTAGCGCTGCACCCCGTTCTCCTTCGGCAAACGCCAACCTTTGGCCTGCCCCTCGGCGGTGAGCCCGTCGCGCTCCCGGTCGGTGAAGGCGAACTGGTGAGCGGCGTTGGACCACTTCAAGCGGTACAGCGGCGGCTGGGCGAGGTAGACATAGCCGGCCTCGATCAGCGGGCGCATGAACCTGAAGAGCAGGGTCAGCAGCAGAGTTCGGATGTGCATGCCGTCGACGTCGGCGTCGGCCATGAGCACGATCTTGTGATAGCGGGCCTTGGTGATGTCGAAGTCCTCGCCGATCCCGGTGCCGAAGGCGGAGATGAGTGCCTGCACCTCCTGGTTGGACAGGGCCCTGTCCAGACGGGCCCGTTCGACGTTGAGGATCTTCCCCCGGATGGGCAGGATCGCCTGGGTCTCGGGGTTGCGGCCACGCACCGCCGAACCGCCGGCGGAATCGCCCTCGACGACGAAGACCTCGGAGATCGTCGGGTCCTTCGACTGGCAGTCCCGCAGCTTGCCCGGCAACCCACCGGACTCCAGCAGACCCTTGCGGCGGGTTTGCTCCCGGGCCTTGCGGGCGGCGATCCGGGCCGTCGCCGCCTGGACCGCCTTCTTGACGATGTCCCGGCCCTCGGTGGGGTGCGCATCGAGCCAGTGCCCGAACTCGTCGGTCATGGCCCGCTGCACGAACCCCTTGACCTCGGAGTTGCCGAGCTTGGTCTTGGTCTGGCCCTCGAACTGAGGTTCGGCGAGCTTGACCGAAATCACCGCGGTCAGGCCCTCCCGGACGTCGTCGCCGGTGAGGTTGTCGTCCTTGTCCTTGAGCAGGTTGTGTTTGCGGGCGAAGTCGTTGATCAGCTTGGTCAGCGCCGCCCGGAAGCCTTCTTCGTGGGTCCCGCCCTCGATGGTGCTGATCGTGTTGGCATAGGTGAACACCGACTCGCTGTATGCCGTCGTCCACTGCATGGCGATCTCGAGGCTGAGCGATCGGTCGGCGTCCTCGGAGGTGATGTCGATGATCTCGCCGTGCACCTGTTCCGACCGCTTGGTCTGGACCAGGTAGCCGACATAGTCGACCAGGCCACCGTCATAGCGGTAGCTCACCCGGCGGGCCTTCGTCGTCGTCGGTTCCGGTTGCGCGCCGCCGGTGTCCTCGGGGTCCGCCTCGACCTCGGTGAGGTCCTCATCGAGCTGATCCAGGTCGACGCCGGTGGCCGAGGCCGCCACGGTCTGCTCAGCCCGCTCATCGGTCAGTGTGATGGTCAATCCCTTGTTGAGGAAGGCCATCTGCTGGAAGCGGGCCCGCAGCGTCTCGAAGTCATAGCGTGTGGTCTCGAAGATCTCCGAACTCGCCCAGAAAGTCACCGTCGTTCCGGTGGCGTCGGTCTCCTCCTCGGTGCGCAGCGGGCCATCCGGCACCCCGAGTGTGAAGGACATCCGATGGGCGCGCCCGTTCTGACGGACCGAGACGTCCAACCTGCTGGACAGGGCGTTGACCACCGAGGAGCCGACGCCGTGCAGGCCACCGGACACCTTGTAGCCGCCCCCGCCGAACTTGCCGCCGGCGTGCAGCTGGGTGAGCACGAGTTCGACGGCGCTGACCTTTTCGGTCGGGTGAATGTCGGTGGGGATTCCCCGGCCGTTGTCTTTGACCCGAACCCCGCCGTCGGGCAGCAGGATGATCTCGATGGTGTCGGCATAACCGGCCAGGGCCTCATCGACCGCGTTGTCGACGATCTCGTAGACCAGGTGGTGCAGGCCTCGCTCACCGGTCGATCCGATGTACATCCCGGGGCGTTTGCGGACTGCTTCGAGACCTTCGAGGACGGTGATGGCGGCGGCATCGTATGCCGGTTGGTCGGCAGGGGGCGTGGGCGGCTGGGCCACGGTGCTCCTTCAGTGTCGGTGCTTGGCCCGTTGTGTCGACCAGCTCCGGTCGACCGGACCGACACCCATGGGTCGCGCCCGCGGTGCCTTCGATCGCGGGCGCATCGATGTCTGGTGGTCTTGGCCTCCCAGCATACCGGCCGACGACGTCAATCAAGGCCTTCTAAGGCTCGTGGAGGGCCATCTCCCGGCATTCGGGGTGGCTGCTCGTGTCCCCACACACAACCGCGCCCCATAACGGCCTCCAGCGGCGGTATGCAGTTCAGCCGTAGGTATCCCGGGCGCCCTGGCCGTCGCTGACCCGGCGTGGGCCGCGGTTCCACGACGGAACGCTCGGTCCGACGATGTGGAGGTCGGTGACGACGCCTGCACCGACATCCGTCTCGATGCTCGCCATCAGTGTGTTCGCCAGCAGACGCAGTTGGGTAGCCCATGCGGTCGTTTCGGCGCGGACGACGAGACGGCCGAGTTCGAACGAGACCGGTGTGCTGTGGGCTGCCACGTTGGGGCCGACGATGCGAGCCCAACGGCCCATGACCGCGCCGGCGGACACGTCCACCTGCCATCCCCGCTCGGCAATGAGCCCGCTGACCTCCTCGCCGATGAGGTGGGGGTCTCGGCCATCCTCACCGGATGCCCCACCTAATCGCTCGGCAGATCTCGGCTGGGCGCCGGACCTGCGCAGCGGCTTGCTGCCGGGACGAAGCCCGCGCGCGCGGGCCTGAGAGCGGGCACGGCCCAGCGCCTCGGACGGACCGTCGGGGGCCGCCGAGGCCTCCTGTTCGTCCGGACCGCTGGCTGCCATGACACTCAGCGTAGTTGGGTCCTGGTCGGCTCAGGGCGTCGCTGTCGGGGCTGGGGCAAGGCTCGCCGTCCCCGAGGGGATGAGTGAGCCGGTGGGTGATGCGGTCGAGCTCGGACTGGGCGGCTGGCTCACTTCGACGGTGGGTGGCGCGGTCGCGGTAGCCGTTGTCGTTCTCGTCACGGTCACGGTGGGTTGCGGCAGCGAGGTCGTCGCGGGGGGAGCGCTGGTGTCCACCTCGCCGGCCGGTGGGATGGGCGGCACGGCCGGGGCGGTTGTCGGTGGCGCGGCGGCGATCCCGGTGATGCTCGTCCCGGATCCCCCGTGGATGGCATGGCCGATGGCCAGCTCATAGCCGGTGATCCCGGCCAGGGCGACCGCGGCACCGGCGAGGACTCCGAGGATTATCGAGCGTGGGGTCACCGGCGCGGGTGATGTCCTCGGCCCCGGCGGGCGCGGGTGATCCCTCGGTATGCCGTCGCTCTCGGGGTCGCCGTGCTCACCCTCGGCGGCATGGTCCC
>JBKECS010000070.1:0-12753 GCA_047974805.1 Nostocoides sp.
ACTGAGCAGCAAGACACACCCCCAGGACACCAAACCACCCCAACGCAGGATGCCCTTAGGCACCTCTCACCGCCGAAGCACCCCCACCCGGGATGCCCTTAGGCACCTTTCACACGCCGCAACGTGGAGACCAGGCCAAGCAACGTGGCGACCGGGCCAACGTCCCCGACCTGCGGCGCCTACGCCCGAGGCACCTGGGCCAACTCGGCCAGCCAGGCCGAGGTGGAAGCATCCGAGGGCATCCGCCAGTCTCCGCGCGGAGAGAGTGAGCCCCCGGCGACGACTTTGGGCCCGTTGGGGATCGCCGAACGTTTGAACTGGTTGGCGAAGAACCGGCGATAGAAGACCTCCATCCAGGAGGTGATCGAGGCCAGGTCATAGGACTCGCGCTCGCTGTCAGGGAAGCCGGGTGGCCAATCACCGTGACCAGCGTCGCGCCAGGCAGCCTCGGCAAGGAAGGCGATCTTGCTCGGCCGGTAGCCACGGCGCAGCACGTAGAAGAGGGTGAAGTCATGCAGGGCGTACGGGCCGATCGTGTCCTGCGTCGACTGGGGCGCCTCCCCGTCGGCGACCGGGATGAGCTCGGGCGAGATCTCGGTGTCGAGGATGGACTGCAGCACCTCATCGACCGCCCCGTCGAATTGACTGGTCGTGATCACCCACCGGATGAGGTGCTGAATGAGCGTCTTGGGGATGCCGGCATTGACCCCGTAATGGCTCATCTGGTCCCCGACGCCATAGGTGCACCAGCCGAGCGCCAACTCGGACAGGTCCCCGGTGCCGAGCACGATCCCACCGTTCGCATTCGCCGCCCGGAAGAGGAACTCGGTCCGCAACCCCGCCTGGACGTTCTCGAACGTCACGTCATAGACCGGCTGCCCGTCGCCGGCCGGATGGTGCAGCGCCCGAAGCAACTGGGTGGCCATCGGGCGGATGTCGACCTCCTCGAACGTCGTGCCGAGCGCGGTGGACAGGGTCGTGGCGTTGGATTTCGTATGCTCACTCGTCGCGAACCCGGGCATCGTGTACGTCGCGATGTGGGTCCGCGGCAGCCCGAGACGGTCGCAGGCCGCCGCCGCGACCATGAGCGCATGCGTGGAATCCAGGCCACCTGAGATGCCGATGACGATCTTGGGCATCCGCTCATTGTCGCCGTCGGCAATGGCCCGCATCCGCTGCTCCAGGCCACTGACCTGGATGTTGTAGGCCTCATAACAATCCTGGGCGAGCCGGTCCGGGTCGTCCGGCACGAACGGGAACCGGTCGATCTTCCGGCGCAGCGCCAACGGCCCGGTCGGTGGCCGCAGCGCCACCTCGACCATGCGGAAGGCAGCGCCTTCGAGCGTACCGATCCCCTCGGCCAGCCGGTTGTCATCAAAACTGCCCTGCCGTAGTCGTTCCTGGCGAAGCCGGTCCAGATCCACGTCGACGACGGTCCGCTCGGCGGTGCGTGGGAAACGCGGCGAGGTCCCCAAGAGGTCACCGAGCTCGTAGGCCATGGTCATCCCGTCCCAGGACAGGTCCGTGGTCGATTCCCCGGCGCTGGCTGCCGCATAGACGTATGCCGCGTTGCACCGTGCGCTGGTCGCCCGGGCCAACGCCTGCCGGTCATCGGCGCGGGTGACCGTGATGGGTGAGGCCGACAGGTTGAGCAGCACCGTCGCCCCGGCCAATGCGGCTCGGTGGCTGGGCGGGATGGGTACCCACAAGTCCTCGCAGACCTCGGCGTGGATGGTCAGGCCTGGCACGTCGGTGACGCTGACCATCAAGTCCGGACCGAAAGGGATGTCACCATCCTCGTCGGCGCCGGGCCAGTGCGGACGCTGGAGGTAGGAGCCGGTGGTGTCCACTCCCGCAGCGAAATGGCGCTTCTCGTAGAACTCGCGATAGGTGGGCAGGAACGACTTCGGCGCGACCGCGATGACCTCGCCCCGATGCATCATGACGGCACAGTTGTACAGCCGGTGACCGTCGCGCAGAGGCGCGCCGACGACGATGATCGGGGTCAGGTCGGCGGTTGCCTCGGCAATCGTCACGATCGCCGCGTCGACCGCATCGAGCAGCGGGTCCTGCAGGAACAAGTCGTCCAGCGCATACCCGGACACCGACAACTCCGGGAAGACCGCCACGGCGACGCCCTCGTCATGACAGGCACGCGCCTGAGCAAGGATGCGGTCGGCGTTGCTCGCTGGGTCGGCCAAGGCGACCGGCAGCGTGCAGGCGGCGACCCTAGCGAACCCGCGAGCGTAAACGTTTCGGAAGTCGGGGCCAGTGGTGGCGCGCGCCGTTTTCACAGCCCGAGTCTGGCACGTCGGTCGGGCGTTCCTGGCCCGATGATGCGCCGACGGGCGAGGTCGCGCCCGCCTGGGGAGCCGGATGTGCCGGCGCGGCCATCATGCCGGGGGTGGTTGTCGGCGGGCCAAACCGCATGTTCAGGGGCCTCGGCGGCTCGTCGAGCGGCCCGACGACGCGAGCCTGGGCGAGGCGGGGCGCGGTCCAGGTCACGCCGAGGTCAAGGCGGTCGGGAAGGGCCCTGGCCGGCTGGGGAAGGTCAACCATGGCATACCAATCAGACGGTCGTCTCGATGCGCAACGATGCGGGGGACTCGAGACGAAAATAATCGGGACGGCATCAGGCTACCCCGAGAACTTCGTCTTTGTCTCATTGAAACCGCAACCGGCACAGAGCAACTGGTGCTGCGTGGAGCCAACACCGGGATGCCCTGGCTCCTGCGGGAGGGACGATCCGGCTCAGTACACCCCCACCGTGGTGCGCTCGATCCACTCCCAGTCGTAGTCGACGCCCAGGCCAGGGGCCGTCATGGCTTTGAACGTGCCGTCCCCGATCGGCAGCGGCGTCTGCAGTCCCCCGCCGAAATCGGTCAACGGGAAGAGGACCTCGAAGAAGGTGGTGTTGGGGATGCTCAGGGCCAGGTGAGCGTTAGCGAACTCCAAGGGGTGATAGATCGACGTATGCACCTCACACGGCAAGCCGTGCGACTCGGCCAACTGCGCAACCTTGCGGGCGGCGGTGATCCCACCTCGCCATGAGGCGTCGGTCCGCACGATGTCGACACATTCGCGACTGATGAACTCCGCGGTGATGAAGTGCAACCCGGCGGGGGTCTCAGTGGCAGCAATGGGGATGTCGAGGTCACGGGCGAGTCGGCGCAACGTATTGAAGTCGTAGTCGTAGACCGGCTCTTCCAACCAGAGATAGTCCAGCTCCTCCAGCTGACGCCCGACCCGCATCGCTTCGGCATACGTGTAGGTGGCGACTGGATCGGACATGAGGTTGAAGTCTGGGCCCACCGCCTCCCGAACCGCTTGGTGGATGGCCATGTCCAGCCGGTACGGACTGGGCCCGTGGATCTTGTAGCCGGCAAAGCCTGCCTCCTTGACCTCCAAGGCCTCCTCCACGTATGCCGGCACCCCACCCGGGTGGAACATGGAGCTGGCGTAGACCGGCAGCTCATCGTGGGCCCGGCCGAGCAGGTCGTGCACCGGCAGACCGGCAACCTTGCCGGCGATATCCCAGCACGCGTTGTCGAACGGCCCGTAGGCATAGATGGGGAAGAGGTTCCACTTCCGGTCGAATTCACGGAACTGGTAGAGGTTCTGCTCCCGGGCCATGGGGTCTCGGCCGAGGAAGAACTCCTTCAACGACGACACTGCGGCACCGCTGAGTCGAGCATCGACACCCCCGAATCCGAAGGACGTCCCCTCCACGCCATCGTCGGTTCGCAGGGTGAGGACTAGGACGTCGGGGACGCGCCCGGGGGCGAGCTTGACCTTGGTCAAGGTTTGGACCGATTGTGCTGAGCACATCCGGATCGTGACGTCGGTGATCTTCATCGGTGGGTCCTTCCGATTGTCAGCCGATGGAGGTCGGCGGTATGGGTCGTGGCGGGGCAGCGGTCAGGGCTGGGTTCTCGCTCGGCGCGAGGAGGGCACGGCGCGGGTCGATTCCCGCACGATGAGGTCGGGAGGGGGATCGGTGATGGTGATGGCGCGCGGCGCAGAGCCGGCGAGCACGGCGCGCAGTTCACGAACGGCCTGAGCTCCGAGGGTGTATAGCGGCAGCCGCACCGTGGTCAGCGCCGGCACGCTCACTGCGGCCAACTCGGAATCGTGCAGGGCGATGACGGACAGCTCCTGCGGGACCGCCACCCCAGACCAGCGCGCAGCCTGAAGGATCCCCAACCCCAGATTGACGTTGGCGGCCAGAATGGCGCTCGGAGCGCGCGCACCGGAATGCAGCTGCCGGAAGGCATCCTGGCCGTTCTCGAAGTGGAAGCCGGTATGCGAGATCCATTCGTCGTCGACCCCTTGGCCGGCGTGTCTCATCGCGTCTCGGAAGGCCGATTCGCGGATCCGGGCGGTGTCGAAATCAACTCGGCCGGTGGCCAGGGCAATATCGCGGTGGCCGATGCTCAGCAAGTGCTGGGTTGCCAGCTGTATGCCGCTTTCCACGTCCAATACGAGCGAGCCCGGGTGATCCGTCGTATGCGATTGCAGCAGGACCCGAGGAACGGAGGGGTCGAGGATTTCGTTGATGGCCTCCTCGTTGACCTCGTCGGTGAGTTGGATAATGAACCCGTCGACCCGACCCTCGCCGACCATCCTGGCGAGGATGGAACTACCCTGGATGAGCCGCTCGGAACGCCCGAGGATGGGGGTCAGGTTGACTGCGTCGCACTCGTCTTCGACGCCTTGGATGAGGTCGGCGAAGAACGGGTTGGTCAGATTGGGCAGCATAACCCCGATGGCACCGGCCGAGCTGGTTCGTAGGGAGCGCCCGGCGGCATTCGGGCGGTAGCCCAGCCGGCGGGCCGCGAGGATCACACGGTCACGTTTCTCCTCCCGTAGGCGCAGGGTCGGGTCGCGGGTGAGTACCCGTGAGGCCACGGAGACAGACACGTCGGCCTCGGCGGCGACCTCCTTGAGGCCTACCCGTTCGGTCGCTCGACCGGACCGGGTCATCCCTTCACCGCGCCGACGTTCACTCCACGAACGAGATATCGCTGGGCGGCGATGAAGACTAGGAGAATCGGAGCCATCTGCACAACTGCGGCGAGGGCAAGTTGGGGCATGTAGAGCTCGACGTTCAACCCGGCGGCGGCCGTGGGGTCATAGAGCTGGCTTTGGGCGATGAGTTGTTCCAGACCGACCGACATGGGCGCCTTGGCGCTCAGCGGTAGCAGCACCTTGGGCAGGAAGTAGTTGGTCCAGGCTGCGACGAAGGCGAAGAAGGCGATCAGCGCCGTCGCCTGTCGGGCCATGGGCAGCGCAATCCGGAAGAAGATCCCCAACTCTGCGCATCCATCGACCCGGGCCGACTCGACGAGCTCGTGCGGCATCGAGGTGGCGTAGTGGATGGTCGCGAGATAGACCCCGAACGGGTAGAAGCCCAGGAGCAGGATGACCGGGAGCAGCTCGTTGAGGGCACCGACGGCGGCAACACCGAGGAAGATGGGGATGACCAGCACCGTGTTGGGGATGACCATGGTCAACAGGGTGACGAAGAGGATGAGCCGCCGACCGGGAAAGCGCAGCCGGGCGAGGACATAGCCGGCCGGGACGGCCGTGACGAGGGCTACCAGGGTCGCCCCAAGCGAGAGCACCAGGGAGTTGCTGAACCAGGTGAGGAAGATGCCGCGTTCGAAGCCGGCGATCTGCTGCCAGTTGTAGCTGAGATTGCTCCAGGAGACACCGCTGAAGATGCCCCCGTCGTTGATCGACTCCCGGTCGCGGAGTGCGGCCAGGACGATCGCCACCATGAGATAGGCGAAGGTCGCTGCGACCAGCCACAAGGTGGCGATGCGGGTCCAACGCCCAGCGGCGACCCTCACTGTCTGGCGGCGGCGGGAGGGTGTCGTCACGGTGGTGCTCATGCGTCGTCTCCAAACAGGTTGGTCCTGGTGACGATGACCAGGCCGATGGCCATGGTGATCGCCAACAGAATGACGGACATCGCTGCCGCCGCGTGCTGATTCAGCACAGTGAAGGCATACGTGTAGCTGAGCTGGTTGGGGCTCCAATCGGGACTGATCGTGCCGTTGGTCGCGCGAGCCAACAGAGCGGGCTCGAGGAAGAGCTGGAAGACGTAGGCAACGTTCATCAGCGCGAGGTAACCGATCCACGGACGGATCAGCGGGATCTGGATGTGGATCGCGCGCCCCCAGGCGGAGGCACCGTCGATGCGCGCGGCCTCGAGAACTTCGGCGGGTACGCCGTTGAGGCCCCCATAGATGATGAGCAGCCAAGAGCCCATCGCCTGGAAGAGCATCATCGCGGTGAGGATCGGCGGCAGATGTCCGGGCGCCGCCACTTCGGCCAGGGTGCCCAAGTGCAGCGCCTGCCATAGCCCGCGAACCGGGCTGACCGTCGGGTCGAGGATGTAGAGCCACAACATGAAGTTGGCCATCCCGGCTAGGGCCCCGGGGATATAGAAGGCGAACCGCATGAACTTCGAGAGTCGCTCTCCGCTGGCTTGGCACAGTAGAGCCAGGCCGACCGCAAAGATGACGATGGCGGGGAGGAAGACCGCCATGGTGAAGATGACGTGCCGGAAGGCGGCGGTGAACCTGAAGTCGGTGACGATCGTGGCGAAGTTGCCCAGTCCGGCGAATCCGCCGGCGGAATCACGAAACGCTGTCAGCAGCGCGTATCCCGCTGGCAGGACGCCAGCGACAAGGAGGAGCAGGAGGAATGGCAACAGCATGACGTAGGCCGCGAAGACCTGCCGCGGACCCCGCCTCCGCCCCCGCCTGCGGAGGCGTGGTGCACCGCCGTCGGCGACCGGCTGTGGCCGCGCACTGGTCGACGCGGTCACCTGCGGTTGTGCTGTTCCGGGCATCCTCCTGCTCCTTCCTTATCGTGTTGGCCGCGAGGGTCAGTTGGTGGTGACCTCGTAGCCGAGGGTCTTGGCCTCGTTGACCAGGTGGTCGCTGAAGGTGTTCCAGGCCTTGCTCAGCGGGGTCTTCTTCAGCAGCTCGGGCACGACCGTTTGGGTCCAGATGTCACCGGTGTTGTACTGCAGCAGCGAGTACGGCCGGACGACCTTGCCCGCGTCGATGAACACCGTGGCCATGTCCGCCGGGTTGGCGACGTAGCCGTCCTTTGCCTGCTTGTCGAGCCAGGCCTGCTGGACGCCTCCGTATGCCGGGAACGTCGGGCCGATCTCCACGGCGTAGGCGGGGTCGCTGACCATGAACTGCATGACGGTCTTGGCGGCCTCAACCTTGGCGTCGGCGATGTGGCTCGACATCACCCATAGGCCACCGCCTTCGTTCCCGGTTCCGGCTTCGCCATCCCAGGTCAACGGGGGCGCCACGGCCATCTCGCCGGCCGGCACCTTGAACGTGTCGCGGAACATGTAGGCGCCCCACCAGGTGGCGGCCTGGTTCATGACGAGCTTGGGTCCGACCTTCGTGGCGACGTCGCTGTCGAAGGCGCCGCCGGCGGAGACGACCCCGGCAGAGATGAGTTTGTCGAGCATGTTGACGACTCGGGTGCACTTGGCGTCGCCGGTGGCGATCCGGATCTTCTTGCCCTCGATGAGCTCGTTCGTCGGGCAGCCGCTTGCCCACAGGTAGCGGTTTGTCGACAGCGCGTCGCCGACCAGACCGGTGTAGTAGCCGGGATGCTCCGTGGCGATCTTCAGGCTCAGGTCTTCATACTGTGCCCAGGTCGTCGGCACGGTGTAGCCCCACTGGTCGAAGAGCTTCTTGTTGTACCACAGCACGTCCTGTGCCTGGTCATTGCGCAAGCACACCGTTCCCTTGCCTTGGGTGCATGGGGCTTGGGCGGCCTTGGTGTAGCCGTCGAGGACGCTTTGGTCGATGACCCCCTCGAGCTGCTTGGCGTAGTCGATCTCGCTGCTTGCCGCCCACGCAATGTCGTCGATACCACCGAAGAAGATGACGTCCGGCCAGCCTTCCTTGGCCTGGTTGAACAGGGCGAACTGCTGCTTCAGACCGGAGGAACCTCCCGTGTTGGAGATGTTGTTGACCTCGATCTTGACCTCGGGGTGGGCCTTTTGGAAGGCCTCGACCGCGGGCACCCGCGCCGCGTCCACCCAGACCGTTAGCGGACCGGCATCTGCGCTGGATGCGCCGCCTCCCGACTCCGACGTGCCGCTACAGGCAGACAGCACGCCGCCGAGGATGGCCGTAGCGCCGACGGTCGCCAGCAATCGTTTGTTCATGGGAAACCCCTGGTCTCTTTGATTCAATGAGGCCGGTCAGGACCCGGCACTCGCCTCACGATGATCCGGACTCGGGGATTCGAAATCCGGCGCGGCGCCGCGGCAGGGCATCGGCGCCGTAGGGATGAACCGAAGGGAAACAATCCAGTTCTCGAAACTCGGGACCTGTTCCGATCGACGTCACAGGAAGCTAGGTGGAAAAACGTTTTCCTACAATGGTGCTAGATAACGATTTGACAGTCGGCGGGCGGCGAGCCGTAGCCGCGACCCTTCGGGTGACTGGGCTCGTCCGTCTCAGTTCGACTGCGGCAGTAGGCGAACAGGCACCCCGTTGACCACGGCGTTGCCGGCCACGGATTCCAGCACCTTCGGGCCGGTGACGTCGTTGACGCTGGCCCCCGGCAACGTCCGCGATACTGACAACATCACACCTGGGAGGTCGTGCCCACAGCCGTGCGGCACGCTGATGACGCCGGGCATGATGTCGTCGCTGGCTTGGATCTCAACCCGGATCGACCCCGCGGCCGAGGTCACGGTCGCGAAGACGCCCCGAAGCCAGACCTCGGTACGTCAGGTCATCGGGGTGGACCAGCGCGACATGTCGAGCTTTCCCCCGGATCAAGCGGGTGGGGTTGTGCATCCACGAGTTGTTGTCCCGCTGATGACGCCGGCCGATGAGCAACAACTCGTCCTCGGCCTGCACCCGCGGTGGGGCCGCCGCGAGTTGCCCGATGGCCTCGAGGATGGGCCCGTGGTCGAGGTGGACCATCCGATCCTGGGTGCGCAGTCGCTCGGGCAGTTGCTCGATCAACGGGCCGAGGTCGCGGCCGCCGGCTGTGCGGCCCAGTGCAGCGACCGATAGCCGGGCCGCACCGGTCCGCAGCAGCAGGTCGATGGTTGCCTTGGGTGGGATCCGCCAGCGCGCCTCCTTCGCTGCCGACCCGGCCCGCTCCTTCAGCGCCTCCACCCTGGAGAGCCTGGCCCGGCGACGCTCGGCGATGGCCAGGCACAGGTCACGAAGGATCTCCCAATCGTGCCGTGAGGTGGCCGGGCGCTCAAACAGAGCGGGTGACCATCTGGCGGTGTTGCGCACGGCGTGCAGGTGGAAGATCACGTCGTAGTGCTCGCGTTCCAACGGTCCGGTGGGCGGGAGGATGACGTCGGCATACGGGGAGGTCTCATTAATGTCGGGATCGATGGCGACCCGGAACTGCAAGCCGTCGATGGCCTCTCCCAGCGCCGCGCCGCCCGGGGTGGAGCTGACCGGGTTTCCGGCGATGGTGACCAGGGCCCGCACCTGGCCGTCGCCGGGCGTGGTCATCTCCTCGGCCATGACCGCCGCCGGCAGTTCTCCGGCGAACTCGGCCGCGCCACGCACCCGCGAGGTCCATCGTCCGTGGTGTCCTGGGCTGATCAAGTCGCGTCCGACGACGTCGACGGCGGGCGAGGTGAACATCATCCCGCCCTCGGCATCAAGGTTCCCGGTGAGGGCATTGAGGCAGGTCAGCTCCCACTGACAGAGCGTCCCGTGAGCCTGGGTGGACACCCCGAGCCGACCGTATGCTGCCGCGCCACGGCTGGCGGCGAACTCGCGGGCCAGACGGCGCACCGTGGCGGCGGGCACGCAGCTGACCGACTCGGCCAGTTCGAGGGTGAACGGCGCCACGGCCCCGGCCACATGCTCTACTCCGGCGACATATCCAGCGGGTGTGGCCAGGTCGTCGCTGAGCAGGGCGTTGATCATGGCGAGCAGCACCCAGGCGTCCGTGCCGAGCCGGATGAAAACGTGCTCATCGGCGATCTTGGCGGTTTCGGTCCTCCGCGGGTCGAGGACGACGAGCCGCCCACCGCGGCGCTTCAGCTGCCGCATCCGCTCGGGGAAATCCGGGCTGGTCATGATCGAGCCGTTGCTGGCCATCGGGTTGCCGCCGACGACGAGGAGGTAGGACGCGCGGTCCAGGTCTGGCACCGGGATGAGGAATTGGTGCCCGAAGAGGGCCCACGCCACGTAGTGGATGGGTCGTTGGTCGAGCGAGGTGGCGCTAAAGACGTTCTTCGAGCCGATCAGCCGGAGCAGCGGCACGCCGTGGGGCAACGCACCGAGGCTGTGCACGACGGGGTTGCCGAGGTAGACCGCGACGGCATCCGGGCCGTGGTCGGTCTGCACGGTGACCAGGGCGTCGGCGACCAGATCGATCGCCTACTGCCAGCTCAGCTCCTGCCAGGTCGCACCGTCGCCGGGTGGCCCCACCCGGCGCACCGGGCGACGCAACCGGTCCGGGTCGTCGTGCAGATCCGCCAGGGCGATCCCCTTGGGGCAGACATGTCCCCAGCTGAGCGGGTCCTGCGCGTGGCCACGGATCGACACGATCCGTTGGCCCTCCGGCCGGCTCGGGATCGTCGGTCAGGCTCACCTCGAGCCCGCAGCTGGCCTCGCAGAGGACGCAGGTGATGTGTCGGGTGTGTTCGCTCATCGGGCGATCCGACCTCGCGGCCCGAAGGTGGGTGCCTCCTTTGCGAGGGCAGCCCGACGCGCTGCGGCCGTGTTCGCGTTGATGAGCAGCCACGCTTGTTCCAGCCGCTCCCGGGCAAACGTCCGACGGGGGCCGGCGCTCCAGGTCTTTTCGAATAGCCGCTTCGCTCCGGCCAAGGCGTCGGGGGATCGCTGAAGCAGCGTGGACACCATCTCCTCGGCAGCGGCATACGGGTCCGGGGCCAGGTCGGTGACTAGACCCAGATCATGGGCTCGGGCGCCGTCGATGATCTCCCCGGTCATGGCCAGCCGCTTCGCGATGTCGAGCCCGACCAGTTGGGACAGGGCCTGGACGCCGGACATGTCTGGGACCAGCCCCCAGGCGACCTCGAGGACCGACCACCGAGCGTCCGGGGTGGAGATCCTGAAGTCGGCGCCCAGCGCGATCTGCAGCCCGCCGCCGAGGCAGTGACCATGGACCGCGGCGATGACTGGGACCGGCAGCCGCCGCCAGGCCCAGCACGCCTCCTGGAAGGTGTTCGTGCCCCGCCATGGCCGCGGCGCGAACGCTCGAGCCACCCGGGCCGGCTCCGCCAGAACGGTCGCGAAGTCGAGTCCCGCACAAAACGCGTCGCCTTCCCCACCGATGACAACCGCCCGCAGCGACGGGTCGCCGGCCAGGGACCGGGCGGTGCTGACGAGGTCTTCGAGCGTGTCGAGGGTGAGCGCGTTGAGTTTGTCCGGGCGGTTCAGGCGCACGTGGGCGACCCCATCGGTGACCACACTGGTGACGTAGGAGGGCATGCCAGCCAATCTAGGGGGCCCGGTTAGCATGGGCGAGCGCCCGGCAGCTGCCGTTCGGCGCCGGCCCGGGGCAAGGAGGCGCGGTGTTCAACTCGGTATTCGGTCTGCCGCTGCACATTCTCGTGGTCCACGCCGTCGTCGTTCTCGGCCCGATCTCCGGTTTCTGCGCCATCGCATACGCGGCGCGTCCTGCTTGGCGGTGGACGTTGAAGTGGCCCACAATGATCCTCGCCCTGATCGCGGGGGTGAGCTCGTTCGTCGCCAGTCAGTCGGGCGAAGCGCTGGAACATCGGCTGCGTGACCTGGGGATCGATGGCCAGCAAATGGAGCTGGTCCATCAGCATGCGGAGGCAGGGGACCTCGCCGGTGCCGTGGGAGGGCTGTTCATGGTTCTCACCCTCGTCCTGACGTTCTGGCCGCTGTCAGCCAACCGGAACTATGGGGTGCCACCTCATGTTGCCGATCCCGTGCCATCGGGGTGGTGGCGTTCGCCAGTTGCCCAGGCTGTGTCCGTGGCGGTGATGGTGCTGATGGCGGTGGTGTTCATCGCCGCGGTGACCGTCGCCGGCCACTTTGGCGCGGTGGCCACGTGGGACGGCATCTACTAGCCGGCCTGACCTGCCCGGTTCTGCGTGAGCCGGTTGCGGGACTGCGCACCGAGCGCGGGACATGCTGTCGGCATACGCTGACGGCGTGTCGCTGCTGAGCATCCCGACGATCCCGTTGGCCGATGGCCATGACCTGCCGTTGGTGGGACTCGGCACCTACCCGATGAAGGGTGCGGGCGCGGTCAGTGCCATCGCCGGTGCCCTGGAGCAGGGCTATCGACTCATCGATACCGCCACGCAGTACGGCAACGAGCGTGAGGTGGGCCAGGCGCTGAGGGACAGCGGCGTCGACCGGGCCGAGGTGACGGTTCAGACCAAACTCGCCGGGTGGGATCATGTCGGCGGCCGAACTCGGGACGGCATTGAGGCCAGCCTGGAAGCCCTCAGGGTGGACGTCATCGGCATCTACCTGATCCACTGGCCGAACCCGAGATATGACGCGTACGTGGATGCCTGGATCGCCATGCTTGCGGCCCAACAGTACGGGCTGATCCGCACCGTGGGCACCTCGAACTTCAAGCCTGCCCATATCGACCGACTCGCCTCGGCCTTTCACGATTGAGGGCCTGACGCGCTGTCATGGTGCACCAAAGTGCCTGTCCTGCAACGGGATACTTGACTTGTTATGGTCCAAGAATCTCGAGCTGGAAGGCACCTGG
>JBKECS010000078.1:0-14210 GCA_047974805.1 Nostocoides sp.
CGGAGGGTACGCCCATGTGCTCATCGACGAGGCGCAGGACCTCTCCCCGATGCAGTGGCGGATGGTAGGTCGGCGAGGACGGACCGCGTCGTGGACCGTGGTGGGCGACGCCGCACAGGCGTCCTGGTCCGACCTTGCCGAGGCGAATCGCGCGCGCGACGAGGCGTTCTCCGGCCAGGAGCGTCGCGCCTTCCACATGGATACCAACTACCGCAACGCCCGGGAGATCTTCGACTACGCACGCGATGTCATCCTGCCCCTGGTCCCGGACGCCGATATACCGATAGCGGTGCGCGAGACCGGATTCCTTCCGATAGAAGTCCACCTCGCCACCGGCCCCGACCCGGACCACCGGCGGGTGTCACCGGAGGGTAGCCGCGCGGTCATCCAGCAGGCTCACGGTCCGCTCCCCCAAGCCACGGCCGATGCGGTCGAGCGGATGCGTTCGGAGGTCGAGGGGTCGATCGCGGTGGTGACACCGCGCCGGTGGGCCGATCGGCTGGCGGTGCTTGACGGCGCCGGAGACGGCCGGGTGCGGGTCATCGACCCGTTGTCCACGAAGGGGCTGGAGTGGGATGCCACGGTGGTGGTCGACCCGGAGACGATCGTTGCCGAGTCACCCGGCGGCATCCGGGCCCTGTACGTCGTGCTCACCCGCGCCGCCCATCGGATGACGATCCTGCACCCCGCCTAGCCTCCCACCGCAACGTCCCCCCGGCCCAACTTTCCCGCCTCAGGTGGGAACATGGTGCGAGACACCGGAAAAGTTCCGATGTCTCCCCGGGGGTTCCTGCCCCAGGCGGGAAAGTCGGGGCGGGTCAGGTGGGTCGTGCGGTGGGTCAGCCGATGAGGGGGAAGCGCTCGATGATCTCGTGGCGTCCCGGACCCACGCCGATGGCCGAGACCCGAGCCCCGATGAGTTCCTCGACCCGCAGCACGTAGGCCTGCGCGGCTGCCGGTAGTTCCTCGAACGTGCGGCATCCACTGATGTCCTCCCACCATCCGTCGAGGAACTCGTAAATGGCGGTGGCGTGGTGGAAGTCGCTCTGGTTCACCGGCATCTGGTCGTGCCGGACCCCGTCGACGTCGTAGGCGACGCACACCGGCACCTTCTCGAACCCGGTGAGCACATCGAGTTTGGTGATGACGAAGTCGCTCACCCCGTTGATCCGGGTGGAGTAGCGCCCGATGACGGTATCCATCCAGCCGCACCGCCGTGGGCGTCCCGTGGTCGTCCCGTACTCGGCACCGTTCTTGCGCAACGTCTCTCCGTCGGCGTCGTGCAGCTCGGTCGGGAAGGGCCCCTCACCCACCCGGGTCGTGTAGGCCTTGAGGATCGCGATGACGCGCGAGACCCGCGTCGGTGGGATGCCGGAGCCGGTACAGGCCCCGCCGGCAGTCGCCGAACTGGAGGTGACGAACGGGTAGGTTCCGTGGTCGACGTCGAGGAGCGTGGCCTGGCCCGCTTCCAGGAGCACCTGCTTGCCTGCGTCGAGGGCCTGCTCGAGAACCAGTGAGGTATCGGCGACCATGGGCGCGAGCCGTTCGGCATAGCCGAGCAACTCCTCGACGACCTCGTCGACGTCCGCCGCGCGGGTGTTGTAGATCTTGGCCAGGACCTGGTTCTTGAACGCCAGCCCGGCCTCGACCTTCTGTCGCAGGATGCCCTCGTCGAACAGGTCCTGGATGCGGATCCCGATCCGGTTCATCTTGTCGGCGTAGGTCGGTCCGATACCCCGGCCCGTGGTTCCGATCCGACGGGACCCCAGGAATCGCTCGGTCACCTTGTCCAGGGTCCGGTTGTACGGCGCGATGACGTGGGCGTTGGCCGAGATCAGCAGCCGCGAGGTGTCCACACCGCGCTGAGCGAGCCCGTCGAGTTCTTCGAACAGCACCGCGAGGTCGACGACGACGCCATTGCCGATGACCGGGGTGACGCTCGGGGTGAGGATTCCCGACGGCAGCAGGTGCAGGGCGTACTTCTCCCGGGATCCGTCGGGTTGCTCGATGACGACGGTGTGCCCGGCGTTGTTGCCGCCGTTGAACTTCACGACGAAGTCCACGGCCGAGCCCATAAGGTCGGTCGCCTTGCCCTTCCCTTCGTCGCCCCATTGAGCACCCACGAGCACGATGGCCGGCAAGGCCATCACCCCTTCCGCTATGACCGGTGTCTGGCCGACGAGCGAGCCTAGCCGCCTTCGCCAGCCCGCGGCGCTGGTGTCCATGCCGGTGTCCACGCCGGCCCCACCAGGCCCTCCTCGGCGACGGCCACGCCCAACTGGTACCGAGTCTGCAAACCCCGGGCGTCCATGATCCGCCCGACGCGCCTGCGGACCGTGCGTAAGCCGATGTTCAGGTGCCGGGCAATGGACTCATCCTTCAGCCCCACCCCCATGAGCTCGAGAATGCGTTGGTCGATGTCGCCAGTCTCGGTGCTGACATCAGGAACGGGCAGGGCCAGCTGGAAGGTCGCGTCGAACAGGGCGATGTAGGTGGACACCAGTTGGGGATCCTGGATGAGGACGTACCCCTCGGCGGGCCGACGCCATTGGGCCGCGACGATGGCCGTGTGGGTTCCGAAGACGACGAATTCGCTCGGCGGGTCGGGGTGAACCCGCTGGATCTCACCCGCGCTGGCCCAGCTGTCGATCCAGCGGCGAGTGGCCGGCTCCTCGAACAGATGCGCCGCATAGATCTGCCGCAGGCTCACCGAGCCATCTCGCAACCGCTCCTGGCCGCGCCGGATGACGGTCTCGTCGGTTGCCGGTCCCACATCGAGCGTCGTGGTGATGCTGCGGATTTCGCCATCGGTCATCAGCAGGCGTGCCACGGCATTGACCGCATCCTCCTCGGACAGCCGGGTGACCACGAGGTTCTGCCCTTCGGTCACCGGAAGCAAGGTCCGCACGGCGGACATGATCCCGCTCAGCCGGATCAGGCGGACCCTGGCACGCTCCAGATCGGTCAATTCCTGGTCGAGCATCCGCGCAGCGGCGTCCACCGAATCGACGAGGTTGCCGGCTAGCGACGGTTCCCCTTCTTTCCCAGGGGTGTCCGCAGATCCCATCGCCGGGCTACTTACCATGTCTGCACCTCCGCGGCGGGTCATCGCCGTTGTTCTGCTGGTCAGAACCGTCGCCCGACCGTGACACCTGCCCACCATCGTAGTGACATCTTCCTGCCGTTGGCAGGGAAGTGCCACATTCTCGGCAGACCATGACGCACACTAGGTACTGCGACGCACGGGATACAGGGGACACCTGGTCGCACAGGCGCCATTGAGCGCCGGCTCCTGGCAGGGGGCAAGTGTTGGGGCTCGGCCATTGGCCGAGCCCCAACCGCTGTCCCCAAGGAACCTTCACCAGCCCAAGGTCCGCGCGCCCTCCATCGAACTGGCCCGAAGGAACTCCACGCAGCGGATTTCCTCATCCCGTTCACCGATCGCTCCCGCAGCGCGGGCAAGTGCGGCCAACGCGCTGAGGAATCCCCGATTGGGCACGTGGGCCCACGGAATCGGCCCCTGCCCGCGCCACCCGCTGCGCCGCAGAGCGTCCAAGCCGCGGTGATAGCCGGTCCGGGCATACGCGTAGGCCTCGACGTAACGGCCGTCGGCGAGCGCCTCCTGCGCCAAGACGGCCCAAGCCATACCCGAGTCGGGGTGGGCGGCGGCCACATCGACCGCCGCCGCACCGCTGGTCAACTCACCGTCGCCGGGGTCCGCCGGCAGATACGTCTCCGGCACCCCGAGCAGGTCGGCCATGGCCCGCCGGTCAGCCGGCGTGAGTGCCGGCAGAGCGCAGGTTCTGGCAGGCCTGGACCACGCGGGCGGCCATTCCCGCCTCGGCGTCCTTGCCCCAGGCCCGTGGGTCGTACTGCTTCTTGTTGCCCACTTCGCCGTCGACCTTGAGCACCCCGTCGTAGTTCTGGTACATCCAGGCCGCCACCGGACGGGTGAACGCATACTGGGTATCGGTATCGACGTTCATCTTGACCACGCCGTAGTCGACCGCGTCTGAGATTTCCTCCGGCAGCGACCCCGATCCACCGTGGAAGACCAGATGGAAGGGCTTGCTGCCGGCGGGCATACCGAGTTCGGCCGCGGCAGCGTCCTGGGCAGCCTTCAACACCTCCGGGCGCAGCTTGACGTTGCCCGGTTTGTACACCCCGTGAACGTTTCCAAACGTCAGCGCGGTCATGTAGTAGCCCTTGTCCCCGGCGCCAAGCGCCTGGACCGTGGCTACGGCGTCTTCGGGGGTGGAGTAGAGCTTGTCGTTGATGGCGTTCTCCACGCCGTCTTCTTCTCCACCGACAACGCCCACCTCGATCTCGAGGATGACGTTCGCCTCGTTGCACCGCGCCAGCAGGTCCTGAGCAATCTCTAGGTTCTCGGCCAGCGGCACCGCCGAACCGTCCCACATGTGGCTCTGGAACAGCGGCAGCCCGCCGCCCTTCACTCGCTCGGCAGACATGGCTAACAGGGGCCGGACGAACGTGTCCAGCTTGTCCTTCGGGCAATGGTCGGTATGCAGCGCGATGTTCACCGGGTAGTTCTTGGCGACCTCTTGGGCATACGCGGCCAACGCGGCCGCTCCGGTCACCATGTTCTTGATCGTGGAGCCGGAGGCGTACTCACCGCCGCCGGTGGAGACCTGGATGATCCCGTCGGAGCCGGCCTCGGCGAAGCCGCGAATCGCGGCCGTGATCGTCTGGCTGCTCGTGATATTGATCGCCGGGTAGGCAAACGAACCATCCTTCGCCCGGTCGAGCATGTCGCGATAGACCTCGGGTGTTGCGATGGGCATGTGCTCTCCTTGTGAGCGTCGCTGGGTGCCTTGCCTCCATCGTTCCACGAACCCCGACCGCCCATGTGCCAGTGGCCACGCCTCGGAAGGCAACCCGCCTTGCGGAGCCGTGCGGAAGCCAGCATGCTCACATCGTGCAGACCGGTCCCGCGCTGGCAGCCCTGGTCGACCGGTATCTTCCGCCGGCGACGGGTCAGTGCCCCGTGTACCTCGGTGACACCGAGGGAGAACCGTTCGTCGACGGCGTGAGCTATTTCGCCGAGATCGCCGACATGCTCGCCCGGGTGAAGCCAGGCGACGCCGTGCTCATCGCCGGCCTGCAGGTCTCACCCGAGATGGACCTGCACGGGGCGAGCCCCGAAGCGCCCGGATACCGTCCGTTGGTCGACCACCTTGCCGAACTCGGCCACGACGGCGCGGACGTGCGAGTGCTCATGTCGGGGGCGGTGTGGACCGGCGGTGTCTCGTTCCTACCGTTCGGGCCGTTCCGAGCCAACATCGAGGCCGCCCGGACGATGCGCGGATGGCTGCCTAGCACCCGCGCGACCGGACGCCCACCGCTGCGGGACACCGTCCTGGTGGACTGGTCCGGGGCGCTGATCGGCTCCAACCACCAGAAGGTCGTCCTCTTCCGGCTCGGTGGCGAACTCACCGCCTACCTCGGCGGCCTCGACCTGTCGGTCAACCGGTACGACCAGGCCCCCCACGACACTATGCGGCTGGGGAACGAGCGTTGGGGCTGGCATGACGCGGCGATCAGGCTGCGTGGCCGCGCCGCAGAGCGGGTGTGGGCGGTGTATCGGGATCGATGGGAGACTGCAGCCGCGTTGCCCCGGCGCTATTGGATGATCTCGACCGGAGGGGTCGGCGTGCTCAACCCGCCGCTGCGGCCACTCACCCTGCCGCCGGCACCGCCCCAGACCCCGCGACGAACCGACAACGCGCTCATGGTGTTGCGATCCCTCAATCCGTGGATGATCGACAGCCTTCGGTGGCGGGCCCGCCGACATCGGCCACATCTGCCCGACGACGGTGTTCACGAAATCTTCGCCGTGATTGAGCACGCCATCGATGCGGCACAGCGCTACGTCTATGTCGAGGATCAGTACTTCAAGGAGATGCCCGGCGGCTCGAGCCGGTTCACCCTGTATGCCGCGCTCCGCCGAGCGGCGGCGCGCGGTGTCAAGGTCATCCTTGTCGGGTCCGGGCGCAAGGACCCCGCCGACGGGGGTGACGGGCGGCTCAAACCGGTGCTCACCGGCGACCTGCGCCGGTTGGTCGTCGGACGGTTGCCGACCGCGAAGCAGCGCAATGTCGTCATGTATCGCATCGCCGACCTCACCGTGCACACCAAGATCGTCCTCATCGACGACGTCTTCGCCTGCGTCGGCTCGGCAAACTTCTTCGGCCGGTCCATGGTCGGCACCGACACCGAGCTGTCCTGTGCTCTGGTGGACCTGCGCGGCCGGGCAAGGGAGTTGCGGATGCAGCTGTGGGCTGAACATCTGCGGGCGCCGATGACACCCCAGCTCCGCGTGGCCCTGGAGGACCTTGGTCTTGCGCTGGGCATGTGGCGTGCCGAGTGGCTACCGGCCGGCAGCGATGCGCGGACCTGGCGATCAACCGGCGTTCCCGCCGGGTTTGCTCGGACCGAACGGGTGCTCATCCCGGCCGCGTATGCCAGGCGGGATCTATGAGCACCGCCGCGTTCTTCGACCTGGACGACACCTTCGCCGCCAGCCTCTCCCTCATGCTCATCGGCAAGGGGCTCGGCCGGGCACACCGCTGCGAGAATGCCGTCGCCCTGGTCGGAAGCCGTTTGGCCGCGCCGATCCGACGGTGGGCAGGGCTGCCGTCGGACAACGTGCCGCAGGGCTCCATCCTGCACGTCATGGCCGGGCACACCCCGGATGAGGGCGCCCGGTGGGCGGCCGGGCTGGCCACCCAGGAGATTCTGCCCCGGGTGCACCCCCAGATTGTCGACCTCGTGGCCCGCAACGCTGCCGCCGGCCACCGCACGGTCCTGGTGACCCGGGCGCCGCACATCCTCGCCACCGCCGTCGCCGCAGCCTTGGGCATTGACGAGGTGTTGGCCAGCGATGCCGAGATCGGCGCCGATGGCCGCTACACCGGGCGCACCGCTGCCGACCCACTGGACGGCCCGGGAAAGCTGCACGCCGCACAGACCTTCGCGACCGCCCACGGGGTCGATCTGGCCATCAGCCATGTCTATTCCGATCGGGGAGGTTCTGCTGGGCTGCTCGCTGCGGCGGGGTTCAAACACGTGGTCAACCCCACCGGGGATGTGGCGGCCATGGCGCGCGCCCAGGGCTGGCCGGTCCATCAGATCCGTCCGGTGCATTGGTTATGGGCCACCGAGGTGCCCTGGGCCTCCATCGCACTTGCCGCCGGCTCCTTTGCCGCCGGTTATGCCGTGCGCGGCCGTCGAACCCCACGCTGAGACCCCAGCCGTCGTAATGGCACCATGGCGTTCCTCGTGGCTACGCTGAACCATGGCTGCGGCGTCGCGGGCGAGCTGGATCGACCACTGGGTCGAGACCGGGCTGATCACGCCTGCGCAGGCCGCCCAGATGCGGACCGATCTCGCAGCAGGAGGTTCCGCGACCTCGCCCGGTTCGTCACATCGCCCCTCCCCGGCCAGCATCGCCGTGGAAGCGCTCGGCTACGTCGGGGGCGCGATCATCGTCGTCGGAATCGGCCTGCTGCTGTCCCGATGGTGGGCGGACCTGGGCGCCTGGGGGCGGATTGCCCTCGTCGGCCTGGTCACCCTGGCCCTGGTGGGCGCCGGGATGCTGGTGCCGACCCGGACCGGACCAGGCCAACGGCTGCAACCGGTGCTGTGGCTGGCTGCGACCGTCGGGACGGCGTTCACCACCGGACTGCTGGCCGATCACGCGCTGTCGCCGCAGAGCCCGTGGACCGCTGCGGCGGCAGCACTGGCGGCCGCGGCAGTCAGCGCCGGCCTATGGTCCATCGGACGACATCCGGTGCAACACGTCAGCACCGCCCTCGCGGCGGCCATCGCAGCGATGCTGGCCACCGCCGCCGCTACCTCACCGACCGAGA
The DNA here is from genome assembly GCA_047974805.1 of Nostocoides sp. Taxonomy (GTDB): domain Bacteria; phylum Actinomycetota; class Actinomycetes; order Actinomycetales; family Dermatophilaceae; genus JAJXUB01. Next base: position 7,890 of record JBKECS010000078.1, read on the forward strand.
CGTGGCTTTGGCCCGGGTTGGCCATGTGCGCCGTGGGCACCGGATGGGCACTGCTGGCCGATCGATCGCTCGTGCGCCCCCGCCGAATCGGGCTGTATGTCGGTGCTGCCCTCTCCGGCATTGGGGCCATGACCACCATGGGCGACACCCCCGGACCGGCCATCGCCCTCACCGTCGTGGCCGCCTGGCTTGTCGTTGCACTGCGGCGGGCAGACCTGGTCCTGCTGGCGCTTGCCTCGGCGGCCACACTCGTCGTCGTGCCGACAGCGGTCTCCACCTGGTTCCCCGGCGCGCTGAGCGCCGCCATCGCCCTCGTCATCATCGGCGCGGTGCTGGTCGCCGCGGCCGTCGTCGTGGTTCGCCGCCGCTAGCTGTCAGCGTGCTGCACGATCCACGTGTGTATGGCGATGGCCGCGGCCGCGCCGGCATTGATCGAGCGGGTCGATCCGAATTGGGTGATGTGCAAGATGCGGTCGCAGTGCGCAACCATCTCCGGGCTCAAACCGGGTCCTTCCTGACCGAAAACCAGGACGCATTCACGGGGCAGGGCCGCGGACTCGATGGGCACCGAACCGGGCAGATTGTCGATACCGACCAGCGGCAGCCGGTGCATACGCGCCCATTTCGCCAACGCGGGTGCCGACTCATGGTGGTGTTCGTGCTGGTAGCGGTCGGTGACCATGGCCCCACGGCGATTCCAGCGACGGCGCCCGACGATATGGAAGGCCGCGGCGTTGAAGGCGTTGGCCGTGCGGATCACCGACCCGATGTTGAAGTCGTGCTCCCAGTTCTCCACGGCCACGTGAAACGTATGCCTACGCGTGTCCAGGTCCGCCACGATCGCCTCCACCGACCAGTACCGATACCGGTCGATGACGTTGCGCTGGTCACCGGACCCCAAGAGGTCGGGGTCCAAGCGAGGATCGTCCGGCCACGCGCCGGGGAAGGGGCCCACGCCCACCTGATGCTGCTGGCTCACCCGCCGTATTCTCCCCCGTGGCGGCTACCGGCCACGCGCTACCCAGCCGACCGACAGCTGTCATGGAGAAACGCGCCGTAGGCTTGGCCAGTGACCAACGCCCTCGCGACGTCGATCGCCACCGGTGTCCCGGCCAGCATTCTCGACCCGAACTGGTGGTTCCAGAACTATCAGAGCCAGTTTTTCGTCCTGGCGCTGGTCATCGTGTTCGTCGAATGTGGCCTGTTCTTTCCATTCCTGCCCGGCGACTCACTGCTCTTCGCGGTCGGTCTGTTCATCGCCGGCGACCAACTGCATGTCAACCTCTGGGTCGCCATTGCCGCGCTGATTGTCGCCGCCTTCGCCGGCAACGTGCTCGGATATGAGATCGGCCGATGGATCGGTCCGAAGCTGTATGAACATGACGGCCAGATCATCAAACGTGCCTACCTCGACCAGTCCCACGCGTTCTTCGCCAAACATGGCTCCAAGGCGTTGGTCATCGGTCGGTTCGTCCCCATCGTGCGGACCTTCGTCACCGTCGTCTCCGGGGTCTCCCGGATGGAACGGCCCACCTTCTACACCTTCAGCGGGATCGGCGCCCTGCTCTGGGTCGTGCTGATCACCCTGGCAGGGTATTTCCTCGGTCAGGCCTTCCCCTGGCTGGGCAAGAACATCGATCTCGCCATCGTGGTCATCGTGGCGCTTTCCCTGGTGCCCATCTCCATCGAATGGTGGCGCCACCGGGGCCAGCGCACCGACGTCTGACCCCGCGTCGCCCGAGGTCAGGACGGCATCTGGCCTGCTGACGCGGCCCATCGCCAATATTGGCGAGATCATCGTCAACAAGGCCATCGGCGACGGATCGAGCGGCGCTTTCACGTCAGCACAGCGGAAAACGTCACCGTCGCGTAATACTCTGGCCCTTGTCCAAGGCGATGTTGTGGCCTTAGGTTTCCAGGCCATGGACGTCTCGCCCCCGCCGGCCATACGACTGACCGCCCTCCGCAAAGAGTTCAACGGCAAGCCCCCTGTCGTTGCCGTGAACGATGCCGACCTGGAGATCGGCCAAGGTGAGTTCTTCTCCATGCTCGGCCCCTCCGGCTCGGGCAAGACGACCGTGCTTCGCCTCATCGCCGGCTTCGAGACTCCCACCTCCGGGACGATCGAACTAGCCGGCACTCCGGTGGAGGACGTCCCTGCTCACAAGCGCGACGTCAACACCGTCTTCCAGGACTACGCCCTCTTCCCCCACCTGTCCGTCCTCGCGAACGTCGAGTACGGCCTGAAGGTCAAGAAGGTGGCCAAGGACCAAGCCCGGCACCGGGCGCTCGATGCGCTTGACAAAGTTCGATTGGCCGACCTCGCCGGCCGCCGGCCCAGCCAGCTCTCCGGAGGGCAGCGACAGCGAGTCGCCTTGGCCCGGGCTCTGGTCAACCGCCCTACGGTCCTGCTCCTGGACGAGCCGCTGGGCGCGTTGGACCTGAAGCTGCGCGAGCAAATGCAGGTCGAGCTCAAGGCCATCCAGCGTGACGTCGGGATCACCTTCCTCTTCGTCACCCACGATCAGGAGGAGGCGCTGACCCTCTCGGACCGCATCGCCGTCTTCAACGCGGGCCGGATCGAGCAGGTCGGCACCGCCCGCGACATCTACGAACGCCCCGCTAGCGGGTTCGTCGCCTCGTTCGTCGGCACCTCCAACCTGCTCACCGGGCCGGCGGCCGCGGCAGTGGTCGGCAAACAGGGGCGCTTCGGCATACGTCCCGAAAAGCTCGCGGTCCACCCAGCCGGTTGGACCGGCGAGCCGGGGTTGAGCCTGGCCGCCGGATCCGTGACCGAGGTCGTCTATGCCGGACCGGTGACCCGCTACCTGGTCCGGCTTGACGCCGGGGCCGACCTCGTCGCCCTCGCCCAAAACGACCACCGCACCGACCGGACCAGCGCCGACCTTCGCCGCGGCGACACCGTCACCCTGGCCTGGTTGCCCTCCGACGTCCTCACCATCCCCGAGGCGTCATAGTCGACGCTTCGACGCCGAACCCTCATCACCATCTACTGCCCGCACCCGACAGCAAGGACTCATCATGAACCGAACCCGCATCCTCACCCTGACCACCACGGCGGTCGCCGCCCTGAGTCTCGCCGCCTGTAGCGGCTCCGGCGCGACCGGCTCCGGCACGGGCACCGGCCAGGGTGGATTCACCGTTCCGGACATTACGGCGATGGACAAGCTCGGCGATGCCGAGGGGGAGGTCAGCGTGCTGGCCTGGCCCGGATACGCCGAGGACGGCAGCAACGACCCCAAGGTCGACTGGATCAGCCCGTTCGAGAAGTCCAGCGGATGCCAGGTGACGGTCAAGACCTTCGGCACCTCCGACGAGGCCGTCCAGCTCATGCGCACCGGCGAGTACGACGTCGTCTCAGCCTCGGGCGATGCCACCTTGCGCCTGATCGCCGCGGGCGATGTGGCCCCGGTCAACACATCGCTCGTCCCGAACTACGCCGACATCTGGTCGGCGTTGAAGGACAAGCCGTGGAACTCGGTCAACAAGGTGATGTACGGCATCCCGCACGGCTGGGGCGCCAACCTGTTGATGTACAACACCGACAAGGTCACTCCGGCCCCGGACTCGTGGTCGGCCGTCTTCGACGATGCCGGCGCCCAGGCCGGCAAGGTCACGGCATACGACTCACCCATCTATATCGCCGACGCCGCCCTCTACCTGTCCAAGACCAAGCCCGAGCTGAAGATCACCAACCCGTATGCCCTCGACGCCAACCAGCTCCAAGCCGCTGTCGACCTGCTGAGCGCGCAGAAGGCCAACGTCGGGGAGTACTGGAGCGACTACCTCAAGGAGATCCAGGCGTTCAAGAACGGTTCGACGACGGTGGGCACAACGTGGCAGGTCATCGCCAACCTGGCCCAGTCCGAGGGCGCCGCTGTCGAGGCCGTCTTGCCAAAGGAGGGCTCGACCGGCTGGTCCGACACGTGGATGGTCTCGGCCAAGGCGAAGGCGCCGAACTGCGGCTACCTCTTCCTGAACCACATGGCCAGCCCCGAGGTCCAGGCCCAGGTCGCCGAATACTTCGGTGAAGCTCCGGCCAACACCAAGGCGTGCGAGCTGACGGCAGACAAAGCGTTCTGCGACACCTACCACGCGACCGACCAGGCCTATTACGACCAGATTTCGTTCTGGACCACCCCCATCCCGCAGTGCCTCGACGGGCGCACCGACGTCACGTGCACGGACTACGCGGAGTGGACCAAGGCCTGGACCACGATCCGCGGCTGACCGATCGTAGCCGCTTCGATTCATCGATTGACCCCGCCCCCCGAGGAGCTGTGAATGACCCGCCGAGTACCGCTCGGCCTGCTGGCCGCGCCCATGCTGTGGCTTGTTCTGGCCTACCTCGGAGCGCTGGCGTCGATCTTCGCGACGTCGTTCTTTTCCACCGACCCGTTCACCAACCAGGTCGTCCATACCTTCACGTGGGCGAACTTCGCCCAGCTGTTCACCCCCACCTATACCGTGCTCATCGCCCGAACGGTGCTCATCGCGTCGGTCGTCACGCTTCTGTGCATCGTGTTGGCCGTCCCCGTGGCCTTCGTCATGGCCAGACTCGTGCCGCCGACGTGGCGATCCGTGGCGGTGGCCCTGGTGCTCGTGCCGCTGTGGGCGTCATACCTGGTCAAGGCATATGCGTGGCGGGCCATGCTGCAACCTCACGGTGTGCTCGACTCGACGTTCGGCGCCACGCCGGGGTATGGCCTGACCGCGGTAGTGCTCACCTTGACCTACCTCTGGTTGCCCTACATGGTGCTCCCGGTCTATGCCGGATTCGAACGCCTCCCGTCCTCTCACCTTGAGGCCTCCGCGGATCTGGGCGCCTCAGGGTGGAGGACCTTCACCACGGTGGCACTGCCGGCGCTCGGGCCGTCCGTCGCCGCCGGGACCGTGTTCACCTTTTCGCTGTCGTTGGGGGACTACATCGCGGTGTCTATCGTCGGCGGCAAGCTCCAGGTGCTCGGTACGGCGGTCCTGCAGAACAACACCCTCGACCTACCGTTTGCCGCGGCGCTGGGCACGGTATCCGCCCTGATCATGGTCATCTACCTGCTCGCGGTGCGTCGCACCGGGGCCTTGGACAACTTGTGATGGGGAACGTGACGAGCCGACTGGAGGTGCGGGCATGACCGAGGTGATGACGCCACGGGGGTCAGCCCGCTGGCTGTTGTGGACGGTGACCGGGTTCGTCCTGGCATTCGTGTATGTTCCACTTGTCGTTGTCGGGGTGAACTCGTTCAACTCGGACAGGACGTTCGCCTGGCCGCCGCCGGGGTTCACCACCCACTGGTGGTCGTCCGCACTGTCGGCTCCTGGGCCTCGCGAAGCCTTGGCTCGATCGGTTGAGGCGGGGTTGGGGGCGACCGTCATCGCTCTCGTGTTGGGGACCTTGTTGTCCTTGGCGTTGACCCGGTTCGACTTCTTCGGCAAGTCCGCGATCAACGTCCTCGTAGTCTTGCCGATCGCACTGCCGGGCATCGTCACCGGTTTGGCACTCCAGACCCTGATCAGCAACGTGTTCACCCCCGTCTTCGGAGTCTCCCCCGGCCTGTTCACCATCATCGTTGGGCATGCGACGTTTTGTGTCGTCGTGGTGTTCAACAACGTCTCGGCCCGGCTTCGGCGGATGGGCACCTCCTTGGAACTCGCCTCGGCCGACCTCGGAGCTGGGGTGTTGACGACCTTTCGTTTGGTGACCTTCCCGCTGTTGCGGCCCGCCCTGGTCGCTGGGGGGCTCCTGGCATTCGGGCTGTCCTTCGACGAAATCGTCGTGACGACGTTCACGGCGGGCGCAGGGACCCCGACATTGCCGATATGGATCTTCAACAACCTCTTCCGTCCCAACCAGGCGCCCGTCGTCAACGTCATTGCAGTCCTCCTCGTGGCCCTCTCGGTCGTGCCGGTGTGGCTAGCGCAGCGCATCGGCGGCCAGGACGCCGGGACGTCCCGGATGTGACGCCCCGATCAGTCGTCTTCAGGCCACCGCAGCCACTTGATGCTGGCGGGGGCTGCATACACCCAGGCTGGTTTGCCCAGACCAGCCCCACCACCGCACTCACCCCACCCGCGCTCACCCCGCCGAAAGGTGCCAAAGGGCATCCACCCCTTCAGCACCCCGCGAACTCAGTGGTGGCAAATGGCGGGTTCAACCCCTGCCCAACCCACCATTTGCCACCACTGAGCAGCAAGACACACCCCCAGGACACCAAACCACCCCAACGCAGGATGCCCTTAGGCACCTCTCACCGCCGAAGCACCCCCACCCGGGATGCCCTTAGGCACCTTTCACACGCCGCA
>JBKECS010000016.1:0-160670 GCA_047974805.1 Nostocoides sp.
TGGAGTGGCGCAACGCCGCCTACGCGCTGCAGTGGTGGCTCTTCGCCGCCTTCGCCGTGTGGATGTGGTGGAAGATGGTGCGCAACGCCACCTCGGGCGCGGGGGCTAGCGTGGGCCGTGACGGCAAGAACCCAGGAGATGATGGACACCGTGACCGAGACACCGCTGACGATCGACCAGCCACGGATTGACGACATCGATGGCGCCCGGAAACGGTTGACCTTCTTCAAGGTCATGGCGTTCATCGTCGGTATCGGCCTGCTGCTGCTCGTGGCCGAGGTCGTGCTTCATTACCTGTTCGACAACGATGCCCTGTCCTGGTGGCCGCAGCCGCACGGGTTCATCTTCATGATCTATGTCATCGCGGTGGCGCTGCTCGGGTTCAAGGTCAGTTGGTCGCTGCCGAAGATGGTGCTCATCATGCTGGCCGGGTGCATCCCGTTCCTGTCCTTTTGGGTCGAGCGGCGGGTCTCTGCCGAGGTCGAGGCACGGTTGACGGCCTCCGGTCCCGCAGTGCGCAGCCTGGGCTGACCGCTCCCACCGGGCGGCACCTCCCGTCGGTAGGCTGACCCGGTGACGTCTCCCGCCGCCCCTACCTCAGCATCGAGTTCGTCCCCCACACCCGCGCTGACCGACGGGCCGGTGCTGGTCGTGGATTTCGGCGCTCAGTATGCCCAACTCATCGCCCGCCGGGTGCGCGAGGCCAAGGTGTTTTCCGAGGTCGTTCCGCATACCCTGTCCGCTGCGGAGCTGCTGACCCGGCGGCCCTCGGCGATTATCCTCTCCGGGGGGCCATCGTCGGTGTATGCCGACGGGGCGCCGGCCCTGGACCCGGACGTGCTTCGCGCCGGGGTCCCCGTCTTCGGCATGTGCTACGGCTTTCAGGCCATGGCGCAGGCCCTCGACGGGGAGGTGGCCAGGACCGGGCGCTCGGAGTTCGGGGCAACCCAATGCCGGGTGTTGGACACGGCCTCGACCCTGTTCGCCGGCCAGCCGGAGCAGCAGTCGGTGTGGATGAGTCACGGCGACTCGGTGTCCCGGGCCCCGTCAGGGATGAGAGTGACGGCCTCAACCGGTGGTGCGAGCGTGGCCGCATTCGAGGATGACGACCGCAGGCTCTACGGCGTGCAATGGCATCCAGAAGTGATGCACTCGGCATTCGGCCAACAGGTGCTGGAGAACTTCCTGCGGGGCGCCGGCCTGACCGGACGCTGGACGCCCGCCAACGTGGCCGAAACCCTGATCGCGCAGATCCGCGAGCAGGTCGGCGACGCCCGTGTGCTGTGTGGCCTGTCCGGGGGTGTGGACTCCTCGGTGGCGGCCGCCCTGGTCCAAGCAGCCGTTGGAGAACAGCTGACCTGCGTGTTCGTCGATCACGGCCTGCTGCGTCAAGGTGAGGCGGAGCAAGTCGAGGAAGACTTCGTCGCCGCGACCGGCGTCGACCTCCTCGTGGTTGATGCCCGGGAACGTTTCCTCACCGCCTTGGCCGGGGTGAGCGATCCAGAGGAAAAGCGGAAGATCATCGGGCGAGAGTTCATCCGCGTCTTCGAACAGGCGGCCCGAGACGTCGTCGGCTCGCATGCGGGGGACCACCCGGTGCGTTTCCTTGTCCAAGGCACGCTCTATCCCGATGTCGTGGAATCTGGCGGAGGCAGCGGAGCGGCCAATATCAAGAGTCACCACAACGTCGGTGGGCTCCCAGATGATCTGCAGTTCTCTCTCGTCGAGCCGCTGAGATTGCTGTTCAAAGACGAGGTCCGCCAGGTCGGTCTCGAACTCGGGGTGCCCGAGGCGATCGTCTGGCGACAGCCCTTCCCCGGTCCCGGCCTCGGCATACGGATCGTCGGGGAGGTGACTGCGGAGCGACTGGACATCTTGCGCGCGGCTGACGCCATCGCCCGTGAGGAGCTGACCCGGGCCGGGCTAGACCGTGACATCTGGCAATGCCCGGTGGTGCTGCTCGCCGATGTGCGATCGGTTGGTGTGCAGGGCGATGGACGGACCTATGGCCACCCGGTCGTTCTGCGTCCGGTCTCGTCCGAAGACGCCATGACGGCCGACTGGTCCCGGGTGCCATATGACGTCTTGGCGGCCATCTCGACGAGGATCACCAACGAGGTGCGCGACATTAACCGAGTCGTGCTCGACGTGACCAGCAAGCCGCCGGGAACCATCGAGTGGGAATGACCCGCCGGTTCCCGGTCGGCCCGATGATCGCCTCGGGTCACGCCGTGGCGGCGCCTTGACCTGCCTTGCGTAGCTGGTAGCCGGCGACGATGAGCATGATGCCCCAGGCGATGAGGACGATCCCCAACCACAGGGCGAGAGTCACCGTCCCGCTCGCCGGGTGCGAGACGAACAGGTAGCCGAGGATGATTCCAAGGACGCCGCCGAGGATGATCAGCCAACGGGGAGCGGTGCGGTCTGCGCCGAAGGCTCCGATGATGTCGACGACGCCCATGGCGATCAACCAGATGCCCAGCACCCACGTGAGGGTGACGGCGCCGTAGATGGGCTGGGTCAGCACGATGATTCCGGCAATGACCCCGAGCGCGCCAACGATGATGAGCAGGAACCGATTCCACCCTGACATGGAGTCGGCGATGCCCGCCCCGATGCTCCAGATACCGGTGACGATGGCGAACAGGCCCCAGAGGATGGCGATGACGAGGATTGTGGCCCCGGGCCAGATGGCGCACAGGAGACCGAGAATGATGCCGACGACCCCGCGCCAGATCAGTCCGGAGGAGGTGCTTTTCAGAAGATCCACGCTGACGTGCTCCTTGGGGGTGATGGTGCGATGCGTGTCTGACCTGCCCGAGCGGTGCAGCCCCTCGATCCCACCCAGTCGACCATGCTAGGGGCTGAAGTGGGCCGATGTCTCGGCGAGACCATTCCCGTGCCCGGCTACCGACGGCATAGGGTGACCCCGTGCGCGTGCGTCATTCCGTGGCCGTCCTCGCCGGCAAGGCGGCCCGTACCGCCGCGAAATGGCGCGGGGGAGGCTCCGCGATTCCGGGCCTGGTCGCCGAGCGTGTCGACCCGGCGTTTCTCGTCGAGGCTCTGGCCGGAGTCGGCGGCGTTGTCGTCGTGTCCGGGACGAACGGCAAGACGACGACGACGAAGATGCTCGTGGCGGTGCTGCGAGCGCACGGACAGGTCGTCTTCACCAACCCCACCGGCTCGAACTTCACCCGCGGGGTGATCTCTTCGATGCTGCCCGAGTTGCCGCTGCGGGGTCGGCTTCGGGCGGATCTGGCCGTCCTGGAACTCGACGAGGCCCACGCGCTGAAGTTCGCCGACGTCCGCCAACCCACCCATGCCCTGCTGCTCAACGTGGCCCGGGACCAGTTGGACCGATTCGCCGAAATTGACCACACCGCGTCGCTGTTGGCCACCCTCGCCGGGCAGACCACCGAGGGCGTCGTGCTCAATCGGGATGACTCCTTCATCGCCACCGTGGCGTCGCAGCTCTCTGAGAGGATCGCGGTGCGCTGGTTCGGCCTGCACGCCCAGATCGCCGACCGGCTGCCGGAGCTGCTGGAGCAGGACGTGCGCTCGGCCGCGGAATTTCGAGCACCTGATCCTGGCCCGCTGGATGGCCTGCTCCGTCCCGTCGACGACCGATCCTTCGAGATAGTCTTCGGCGAGCGCGCCGACGCACAGACGGTCGGTCCGGTCGTCCTGAAACAGCGTGGCCTGGCCGCCATGATCAACGCGACCGCTGCAGGCACCACCGCCAAGCTTCTCCTCGGGGAGCAGTTCGATCCGGCCGTGGCCGCGCGTGCGCTCGAAGAGGTCAACCCGCCGTTCGGTCGTGGCGAGGTCATCGACGTCGACGGCCAGGTGCTCGAGCTGGTCCTGGTGAAGAATCCGACGGGTTTCACCGTTGCGTTGGGTACCTATGGCGGCTTGCCGGTGGCGACGATGATCGCCATCAACGACAATGATGCGGACGGTCGGGACGTCAGCTGGCTCTATGACGTCGGCTTCGCCACCCTGCGCGAGCAGGGGGTGGCCATGACCAGCGGCTTACGCGCGTGGGACATGGCGCTTCGCTTGGAGTACGACGACGTCCCGGTGCGGGATGTGCAACCGGACCTGACCGAAGCACTCGATGCCTTCCTCGCCAGCCATAGCCAGGAACCCACCCGGATCTTTTGCACCTACACGGCGATGATGACGCTGCGGCGAACCCTGGCCGCACGCTACGGACTAGCTGACTTCGGTGAGGAGGGGTGATGACGCAGGCATCGGGCCCGAGCAAGGGCGTGGTCAGGGTCGTCCACCTGTACCCGAAGGAGATGAGCATCTATGGCGACCTCGGCAACACCCGATGCGTCACCAGCAGGTTGCGGCGCCACGGCTACACCCCCGAGTTGATCAACCATGATCCCGGCAACCCGCTGCCCACCGACGCCCACCTCGTGCTCGGCGGTGGCGGACAGGACTCCGGCCAGGCCCGGGTCGAGGCGGACCTGTTCAACAACGCCGGCACGCTGCGCGGACTCGCTGGCGACGGAGTGCCGATGATGATGATTTGCGGCACATACCAGCTGTTCGGCAACGCCTTCTTCACCGTCGACGGGACCCGGTTGCCCGGCCTCGGGCTGCTCGACGTCACCACGCAGGGGAACGCCAAACGCATGATCGGTCCGAGCGTGCTGGACACTGAGTTTGGGCTGGTTGTCGGGTACGAGAACCACTCCGGGTCGACCACCTTGGCGTCGGGTCAGGCCAGCTTCGGCACCGTGCGGCATGGGTTCGGCAACAACGGCGAGGACGCCACCGGTGGGGCCCGCAGCCACAATGTGTTCGGTCACTACCTTCATGGCCAGGTGCTGCCGGCCAACCCCGCATTCGCCGACGCGCTCATAGGGTATGCCGTCGAGCGTGCCACCGGTAGAGCGTTCGAGCCCGAGTCGCTGGACGACACGGTCGCCGATCAGGCCCGGACCCGCCAGATTCAGCGGCTGTTGCCCTAGGAGGTCGACCGTCGCCAGGTGCGCTCCGGCAGGGGACCAGGCGCCGCGTCCGCCTCAGATGCCGCCGAAGGGGTGGTCTGGGAGGTGCCTGTCGGTGGGGCAGGGTTGGCGGAGCTGTGCGGGCTCAGCGCCCACAGGCCCCACCCCAAGGCGCCCAAGGGGATTTCCATCAGCTGGGTGAAGATGGAGAACAGCACGACGACAGCACCGGCAGAGCCGGCGTCTGCCCCGTAGCTGACCAGGGCGGCCAAGGTGCCCGCCTCGGTCAATCCAAACCCCCCGGGCGTGATCCCGACGGCGGTGAGCAACCGTCCGACGGCATATGCGGCGAAGAGGTTGCCCAGGGGAATGGTCAGCCCGAGGTCGCGGGAGAGCAGCGCGAAAAGGACGAAATAGATCCCGAAGAACCCGACCATCCCCAAGGTGAGACGAATCCAACCGGTCCGGACCACGCCGATGATCTCCGCCCGCTGCGCCAGTGCAACCTCTTCGCCGTCCCGCACGGGGCGTCCCCGGCGGTGCCGACGCCGTCTGAACGGGGCGAGCAACCGCCCGATGGCCCGGCCGAGCCACCGGGCCGCACGATCTGAGGCGAGGAAGGCGACCGCCGCCGCCAACAACGCGGCGATGACCGCGGCGGCGACAAACCCGGCCTTGAGCACCCCGGACGGAAGCCCGGTGTTGCCCACATACAGGGCAATGATGCTGACCAGCGGCAAGGCCAGCCGGGCCAGCACGTTCCATACCCCAGTGATGATGGCCGAGGCGGACACCGCGGAGGTGGTGAAACCCCACGATTTGAGGATGGTGACCGTTGCGGCGAGACCGGCGGCACCTCCGCCGGGCAGGAGATTGCTCACCGACGAGCCACACAGGTTGACGATGAGGGCACGGCCGTGGCGTAGCCCAGGCAGCGACCCGGTGAACGTGAAGGTGTAGCAGTACAGGCCGACCAACATGAGCAGCTGGTAACCCACGGCGTGTGAGAGCGGAATCTGGCGCATCTGGGCCCACATCGCCGACCACGTCGTTTGTCCGACGGCGGGCAGACCCCAGATGACCAAGGTGAGGGCGAGGACGATGCCGATGCCGAATTGAACGAGGGCCTTGGCCGTGAACCGCGGTCGCCGCGAGGGCACCGCTGACGCCTGCTGCACGCTCATCGGACCTCCCCATCGAAGATGTCCCGGAGCGCCGGGCCCCCCCGAGGGTGAGCAGGGTCCCGAAACCACTCCCGTCCAAAGATCATCGCGTATGCCGGCCGCGGAACGCGCAGGAACGCCGCAAGCGTTCGGTCGGCGTCACCGTCAGCGCTGCCTTGGGAGGCGTGGGCGGCCATGGCTGCGCGCTTCTGCGCGGCATACCGACGCACCGGGATCCGGTGGGTGATGTCGGCCCGGGCGGAATAGGCGCGTTCGAAGGATCGCGGATCGAATTCCGGTGGGAACCGATAGAGGCGACTCGCCAGGCGAATGGCCCGGTTGATCGTGTCCCGGGGGATGGTGGCCTCCAGAACACGGGTGCCGGTCAACGCCGCCGCCGCAGCACCGACGTGATGCACCTGAACGTGGTCACGATGGCCGTAGCCGCCCGCGGCGTCGTAGCTGAGCAGGACGTCCGCGTGCTCCTGCCTCAGGATCTCGGCGAGTCGCCCGGCGGCCTGCTCCACAGGGGCCCGCACGAACCGAGTCATGCCCGCAGGGTCGGGATACAGCTCATCGCCAATGCCGGAATCGGCGTAGCCCAGCCACTCCACCCTGGCCGTCCCCAGCGCTGCCGCGGACGCTTGCGCCTCCCGCCGGCGGACCTGGCCGAGGGAGGCGCCGTCCCGGAAGTCCGAGCTGGCCAGCCCGAGGTCCCCGTCGGTGGCAAAGACGGTGACGACTCGGTGCCCTTCGGCCGCTGCCTTGGCCATGGTGCCCGCCGTGAGCAACGCCTCGTCGTCCGGGTGGGCATGAAAGGCGACGATGGTCCGTCGATGCGGTGGGGGCACGCCCGTCATCCTCGCTCATGGCAGGCTGAACCCTTGTGAAGGTTGCCCTGATGTCGGACTGCTACCTGCCACGGATGGGCGGGATCGAGGTTCAGGTGCATGACCTGGGGGCCGGCCTGGTCGCTGTTGGTCATGACGTCGAAGTGTTCACCGCGACCCTGGGAAATGCCGGGGAACGGGCTGGAGCGATCGAAACGGTCGACGGTATCCCGGTGCATCGCTTCGCGCTTGCTCTGCCCGGCTCCGTCCCGGTCAACCCGTTGGCTCCGCCGGAGGTCCGTCGGCGCCTCCGGGCCGGCGGATTCGACGTCGCGCACGTGCATATGGGGGTGGTCAGCCCGTTCGCGGTCGACATGGCCCGAGTCAGCCTGGGCCTGGGCCTGCCGACCGCCATCACCTGGCATTGCGTGCTGGATCGCTCTCGCCCGCTCCTGCGGGCGGCCGGTTACGCGCGCCGCTGGGCGAGCGCGGGGGCTGCGCTGTCCGCCGTCTCGAGCATGGCCGCCGCCCGGGTGTCCGATATCGCTGGGGGCGCGCAGGTCGCGGTCCTGCCCAACGGCATCGATGCGAACCGATGGGCGCCGGTGGTCCCGCCCGTTGACCCGTCGCGGACGACGGTGCGGGTGACCGCGGCCATGCGTCTGGCGCGACGGAAAGCACCGGATCGGCTCGTCGACGTCGTCGCCGACGCGGTCTGCGCCCTGCCCGCAGGCACATCCCTGGTCGTCGACGTATTCGGCGACGGTCCCCAGCGCGCGGCCATGCAGTCCCGGATCGTGCGTCGGGGTCTGGAGGCAGTGGTCCGGCTGCGCGGCCGGGTCGGTCGAGATCAGTTGAGGGCGGAGCATCATCGGGCAGACCTCTATCTGTCGGTGGCTCGGCTGGAGGCGTTCGGCATCGCCGCCCTCGAAGCACGCACGGCCGGTCTGCCCGTGCTCGGATTGCGCGGCACGGGCCTGGACGACTTCATCGTCGACGGAGTCAACGGTCGCCTGGTCGCCGCCGACGAGCTGGCCGGGGCGCTGGCAGACCTCGTGCTCGACGGGGCCGCTCGACGCGCGATGGCGCGCACGAACGCCACGGTGAGCCCGCAGCAGGCCTGGCCGACGGTCATCGAGGACACCCTCGCCCAATACCGGCGTGCCGGGGCGGCGTGGCCGTGAGCGCCGCGGTGGTCATCGTCGGTCAGCATCAGGGGCCTGAGGTCGTTCGGTTCGCCCTGGGGCATGGTGAGGACCCGCAGGATGAGCTGGCGACCCGCGGCTGGGACGTCGTCGGGCCGGCCGTTGGGCCATCCCTCGCCCCGGCGCTGGGCTGGCATACGGAGCAGGACCCGTGGCGTGTTGTGCTCGCCTACGACGTCGTGCCACGAACCGGGCCTGCTCAGGGATACCAGCGGCAGGCCCGAGTGGTCCGCGACATCCAGGTTTCGCCGGCCCAGGCAACCCGCGCGGTCGCCCGACAGCGACTCGCAGCGTATGCCGTGATCAGCTGGGGTGATTGCGTCCTGCTGACCGAGTTGTCCGGGCGGACCAACGCGCCGGGCCGATGGACCTTTCCCGGCGGTGGTTTGGAGGACGGGGAGGACGTCGAGGCGGGATTGCGCCGGGAGGTCTGGGAAGAGAGCAACCAGCACATCGAGCAGATCAGCGTGCTCGGTGTTCAATCCAGTCATTGGATCGGAGCGGCGCCCAACGGCATTCTCGAGGACTTCCATGCGGTGCGGCTGGTGCACATCGCCGACTGCCCACGGCCGAGGCAGCTGCGCGTCCACGATGTCGGTGGGTCGACCTCTGCCGCGGCCTGGATCCCGTGGAAGGAACTGACCCGATGGCCGGTCGTGGCCTCGTTCGCGCCGGTGCTGACCACGTTGGCTTCGCGGCACCGCCGATAGATCCATCTCAGCCGCGACGCCGACCGGACCGGAGGCCGACGGCGCCGAGCAGGACCAACAACAGTCCCATTCCGACGACCATCACCGGTCCGGCAACTCGTGGGTCGATGGTCAGGCTGAACAGGTCGGTCGCGGCCATGGCGGCCACGGTGAGCAGGCACACAACGCCGATGAAGACGGTCAGCCCGACCGGGCCGGTCGGCGGCGTAACGGGCGATGCCGGCTGAACCGGTGACGTTGGCTCAACGGGTGATGGTTCGCCGGTGGCCGATGGTTCGACAGCGACATCGGCGGGCTCGACACCAGGTTCGGGTGACGTTGTCATGATGCGCTCCCTGAGGTGATAGTGACGCTGCCCAACCCCATGTGGATGTGGACGTCGACGTCGACGGATCCGGTGCCGAAGGTGGCTACCCGGTGAAGGGAGGAGCCGGAGTTCTCGCTGGTCGAGGAGGCTCCCGTGCTGCCGGTGTCGGTGATGCCGAGATAACCGGCACCAACGTCCGTGGTGAGCTGCGCCGTCAGACCATCCGGCACGAGGACCTCCAGATCACCTACGCCCAGCTCGGCGTCGATGGTCACGGGCCCGGTCGGGTCGGTGGGCAGGTCCCGCAGGTCGAGGACGGCTGAGCCGATCCCGAGGGAATACTCCATGTTGCTCGTGGTTGCCGGCGGGCGCCACGTCTGGTCCCCGATGGTCGGTGAGCCGACGGGTGTCACCGTGTGAAGGAGCACGACGCCACTGAGGCCCAGCCCGACCAGCGACAACAACGCGCCGCGCCGCCCGGCCAGCCCGGTGATAACCAGCGCCACGCCGATGATCGCCAGGGCGAGGAGCCGGCCGACCTGGGCACCGCTGGCCAGGGCGCCGATGCCTCCCACGGCCAGCCCGATGCCATAGCCGGCGACGGCCAACCCGACAATGAGCAGGAACCACGGCCACCCCAACCATGGACGGGACGGTCGCGGGGGTGGTTGCGGGGCATACCCATACCGCTGGGGTGGGACGTATCCGGTGCCGCTGGGTGGGATCGAGCCGAACTCGCCGGTCGACGCGCCCGGCGCGGAGGCGGAGCGTTCGCCGGCGGGGCCGGTCACGGATTCGGCAGCGGGCGCATACGTCATGGGTGCTCCTGGTGAGGGTCTGTGGCGGGCGAAGAGATAGACGGCCCCGGCGATGAGGGCGATCCAGCCCAGCCCCCACCAGCCCGGCCCATTCCGACCGACGCCGAAGGTGAGCAGGACGGCCAGTACCGTCACCCCGAGCAAGACGATGGACCACAGGTCGCCCTGGCGGATGGCGCGTTCTGCGACGATCTGGCCGCGCTCGTCCGGCAGGAGCGCCCAAGCGAGGAGGTACACCATGACACCGGCGCCTCCCATGAGTCCGAGAACGACGAAACCGGCCCGGACGACGATGGGGTCGACACCCAGCCGGGTCGCGACCCCAGCGGACACCCCCGCGATCCACGAACGGGAAGGGTCGCGGTGCAGCCCGGAGGCGCGGAGGTCATCGAAGCCGCGGGTCAACGCGTCACGTGGCTGCTGCTCCTCGGATGTGGTGCCAGTCGGCGGGCAGTAGGCGGGGTCGGTCGTTTCGGACATAGCTCGATCGTGACCCACGGGGGGCTCGCCTCGCCATGCGGGGAGACCCTGACCGGCCCCTGAACGACGATGGTCCGATCCGGGGGAACCCCGGCTTTACCCTGAGACTGGCCCCGAAGCGTGCCGCCACGCCTGCTGGCCACATCCGCGCGGTGCGAGGATGTGGATGTGTCCACTCCTTACCAGACTCGCGTAGCCGGACCGGGCCCGCAGCTGCTGCGCCCCCGGCAGGGCCGTTGGGTCGCCGGCGTATGCCAGGGCCTCGCGGTCCATCTGGGCTGGCCGGTCCTGGCGGTTCGCCTGGGTCTGGTCGGGCTGACCGTCGCCACCGGTGGGGCGGCGTTGGGCGGCTATGCCTTCTTGTGGATGATGACCCCGCCCGCGCCCAGCCGCGGATATGCCGCCCAGTTCGCCCGGGCCACCGAGCGGCCCCAGCAGGCCGAGTGGTCCTGGGCAAAGAGCGCGGCCGTGGGCCTGGAGGAGCCGGAGGACCAGGGGGAGCCGAAGGGGCGCGGGGTCGGGCTGCTGCTCGCCGGCGCAGGTCTGCTCCTGTTGGGCGCCTTCCTCGCGGCCCGCAACCTCGGTGTCGATCTCAACGCCAGCACCTTGGTCCCGCTCATCGTCATTGGTGGCGGGGCTGCCTTGGCCTGGTCGCAACTGGATGACACCCAGCGCAGCTCCTGGTTGGGAATGGGGCAGCGGGATCGGCGTATGTCGGCTGTTCGGGTGCTGGTCGGGCTCCTCCTGACCTTGACTGGGATCGTCGTGCTCATCGCTCGGGGCCAATCCCTGACCGCGATCTGGGATGCCCTCCTGGCCACCGTCGCGGTCCTCGCCGGTGCGGTGCTCATCGGCACTCCGTGGATTGTCCGGCTCTGGAACGACCTGCGAGCCGAGCAACTGGCGGCCGCACGGGCCAGAGAACGTGCCGACATCGCCGCTCACCTGCACGATTCGGTGCTGCAAACCCTGGCCTTGGTGCAACGGCGTGCGGACGATCCGACCGCGGTGGCCCAATTGGCGCGCGCCCAGGAGCGTGAATTACGAGCCTGGTTGTATGCCGGTCCGCGGGGATCTCAAGAATCGCTAGCCGCCGCGCTCGCCGACGCCGCGCATGAGGTCGAGGACGGTCATGGTGTGCCGGTCGAACTGGTCATCACCGGTGACAGCCCGCTCACGGCCGGCTGCGCCGCCCTGGCGCAGGCATTCCGGGAGGCACTGCTCAACGCCACCCGGCACGGCCGACCGCCGGTGTCGGCATACGTGGAGATCGGCAAGGATCAAGTGGAGGCGTTCGTCCGCGACCGTGGACCCGGTTTCGACCTGGACGAGGTGCCGGAGGACCGACTCGGTGTGCGGGAGTCGATCCTCGGTCGCATGGAACGAGCCGGCGGGTCGGCGCGCGTGCGTCGCCTCGATGCCGGCACCGAGGTCACCCTGTCCCTGCCGTTGAGCCAAGCAGCGTCCGCATGACACCCAGTGAACGGATGGATCTATCGTGACCTCCACCGCCGGCCCGATCCGCCTTGTACTGGTCGATGACCACCGCATGTTCCGCACCGGAGTCCGGACCGAACTCGCCGAGGTAGCCACTGCCGGACTGCTCGACATCGTTGGCGAGGCGCCGGATGTGGACGCGGCGATCGCCATCATCGCTCGCACCGAGCCCGATGTCGTCCTGCTGGACGTCCACTTGCCGGGTGGGGACGGGCATGGGGGCGTCGACGTCCTTCGGGGCACGGCCGGGGTGGAAGCGCTGTCCGGCGAACCCGTTCGGTTCCTGGCCCTGTCGGTTTCCGATGCCGCCGAGGATGTCATCGCCGTGATCCGGGCCGGGGCCCGGGGCTATGTCACCAAGTCCATCGGCCCATCCGACCTGGTCTCGGCGATCCGGCAGGTGGCCGATGGTGATGCGGTCTTCTCGCCGCGGCTGGCCGGGTTCGTTCTCGATGCCTTCGGGGCGGCCGCCGGGGAGGTGGCCGAGGTGGATGAGGAATTGGACCGGCTGTCCACCCGGGAGCGTGAGGTCATGCGGTTGATCGCGCGCGGTTACCAGTACAAAGAGGTGGCCAAGGAACTCTTCATCTCGGTCAAGACGGTGGAGACTCACGTGTCCTCTGTCCTGCGAAAACTCCAGTTGAGCAACCGTCATGAGCTGACCGCCTGGGCCATGGGGCGTCGACTGCTGTGACCGGGTGAACTACGATTCCCGGCGTGGAACTCCTCATCAACGTCATGGTCGTCGCGCACCTCATGGGCATGGCTGCCATCATCGGCGGTTGGCTGGCCTTCCGCTTCGGGGCGACGGTGGTCTCCCCGGTGGTGTGGGGTGCTCGGGCCCAGCTGGTCACCGGCCTCGTCCTGGTCGGGTTGAACGAGGCGGCGGACGAAGCCCTCATGCACGGGAAGATCGCGGTCAAGCTCGCCATCGCCATCGCCGTGGCCGCCTGCGCCGAAATCGCCAACGTGCGCGCGAAGCGTGGGGATGATGTCGGCCACCTCATTGACGCCGCCGGAGCGTTGGCCGTGCTCAACACGGCCGTGGCCGTCCTCTGGGTGCCTACCGAGGCCAGCTGAGCAACACCTCAGGGAATGAGGAGGAGCTTCCCCGTCGAGGCCCGTCCCTCCAGCGCGCGATAGGCCTCGGCGGCGTGGCTCAACGGCCAGGTACTCCCGATACTGATCGCCAGCCTGCCGGCGGCGACGTCGGCGAAGACCGCCATGGCCCGTTCCAGGAGTTCCGCCCGGGTGGCGATGTGGTGGGCCAGGCTGGGACGGGTGGCGAAGACTGACCCGGCGGCATTGAGCCGCTGCAGGTCTATTGGGGGGACCTGCCCGCTGGCTGCACCGAACAGGGCCAGCATCCCCCGGGGCCGAAGCGATGCCAGAGACGTCTCGAATGTGGCAGCACCGACGCCGTCGTAGGCGACGTGCACCCCAAGACCCCCGGAAGCCCGGCGTACCGCCTCGGTCAGGGACTGCTCGCCCTCGTGCTCGCTGGTGTCGATCAGGTGCGCCGCGCCGAGACCTCGGGCAATGTTCAGCTTCTCCTGGCTGCCCGCTGTGGCGATGACGACGCCCCCACGGTTGACGATGAGCTGGACGAGTAGCTGACCGACTCCGCCGGCCGCGGCATGGACCAGGGCAAGGTCCCCGGGACGAATCGCATACGTGTCGTTGACCAGGTAGTGCGCGGTCATTCCCTGCAGGAGCGCGGCGGCAGCGGTTTCCAGCGACACCTGATCCGGCACCGGGACGAGGTCGTCGGTGCGGATCGCGATAGCGCTGGCACCCGAACCGGTGTGCATGGCCCAGGCGACACGTTCCCCGGTGGCTCGGACGGTTCCGGCGCCCTCGGAGCAGGCCACGAACGGGGTGGGGAGGAGATAGATGCCCTCGCGCTGATAGACGTCGATGAAGTTGACCCCGACCGCGGCGACGTCGACGACGACCTCGCCGTCGGCGGGTACCGGTTCCGGGGTGTCTGTCACGGCGAGGACCTCCGGCCCTCCGTGTTCGGTGACGACCAGGCTCACAGTCATAGTGGCGGCTCTCTTCATCGAGGGGTCAGTTCAGTGCAACGATGCGGAAGGCTTCGGCCAATCGGCCCGCGGGTAGCCCGAAATGGCTCGCGACGGCGCCACTCATCCGGCGAAGGAACTCCTCGAGATCCTCTCGGTGCCCGGTCTGGGAGGCGTGCGCGCGCAAGGCGGCGACCTTCCGATCGAACGTCTCGGTGATGTCGACGGCATAGGTCGGGGTGGGGTGAGCCATCAACCACAGCTCACCGACGTGCCAGAAGGGGAGGCCGAGCTCGGGCCAGGCGAACGGGTTTTCCGCGGCGGGGTAGCTGGCCCGGATCGTGGCCTCCCCGGCGGCCAAATGGTCTGGGTGGCTGGAGAAGATCCGGTCATAGTTGCGCTCGGGAGACTGGCACAGGATCCGCTGAGGCCGCACCTGCCGAATGACCTCGACGATGTCGCGTTGCAGGTCGAACGTCGGGGCCAGCCAGCCATCCCGGTATCCGTCGAGGAACTGGACCTTGGTGACGCCTAGGGCGGCGCTTGCGGCGCGCTGTTCCCGCTCGCGCAGGGCCGGGATGGCCGCGATATCGGCATCGGGCCGCCCCCCTTGCTCACCGCGGGTGAGGCACAACACCGTGACGTCCAGGCCGGAGGCGACCCAGGCGGCCACGGTGCCGGCCGCACCGAAGTCGGCATCGTCCGGATGGGCAGCGACGACGAGGACCCGCTCCACGGCGGAGTCATCTCGCGGCGTGGCCGGCGGCGGTGTCTGCGTCACCCCGACACCGTATGCCCCCTGGCGGGGTTCGGCGCCCAGGGGGGTCGCCATCTGGGCGGTCAGGCCCGGCCGTGTCCGGCCAGAGCGGTCAGTGCGTCACCGTCGACCCGGTGCACCTCCCATTGGCGCATGGGAGTCGACCCGAGCGAGGTGTAGAAGTCGATGGATGGGGTGTTCCAACCAAGGACCCACCACTCCAGCCGGGGATAGTCGCGCTCGAGGCAGATCTCGGCGAGTGCCTCCAGCAGGGCCTTTCCCAGGCCGGTCCCGCGATGCTCGGGGCGGACGAAGAGATCCTCCAACCAGATCCCGTTCTTACCGGTCCACGTCGAGAAGGTCAGGTAGTACAGCGCCATCCCCACGATCTGGCCGGGTGGGGGCGCGTCGGGGATGTCGGCCGAGTCCTCCCGGTGGCCGTCATCGGATGAGCCGGTCCTTGCCGGGGCCTCGGCGAGAAGGCAGTAGGCGCTCGGCTGGGAGCCATCGGTGGGAAACAGCGCCTGGTGGAACAGCTCGGGGGTGGCCTGGACCGCATCCGGCTCCTGCTCATAATGGGCCAGCTGCTGCACCAGGGCGAGGATGGCCGGCACGTCGGTGGGGTTGGCTGGGCGCAGTGCGGGATGCATACGGCCAGGTTAGGTGGTTACAGCGTGGCGATGACCTCATCGAGCATCGGCTCAGTGAGCTTGCCGGTGAAGGTGTTCTGTTGGGAGACGTGATAGCTCCCGACCAGCCGGACCGTCCGCCCGCTGGTCGTGCCGAGCAGGGCCGCGGCACCGTGTCCGAACCGGGCCTTGGGCCGGGGCACGTCCCAGCGCTCGCGCCGCGCCGCCGCGAGCGTGGCATCCCACGCGATGGCGCCGAGGGCGAGGATGGAACGTAGCCGGGGTTCTGCCATCCGAAGATCAGCGTCGAGCCAGGGGGCGCAGGTGGCCCTCTCTGCCGTGGTCGGCTTGTTCGCAGGAGGCGCGCAGCGCACCGCCGCGACGATCCGTATGCCGCGCAGCTGCTGGCCGTCGCCGGCCGCGGTCGAGCTGTCTTGGCTGGCATATCCGGCCCGGTGCAGCGCGGCATACAGCCAGTCCCCCGAACGGTCCCCGGTGAACATTCGACCGGTGCGGTTGGTGCCGTGTGCCGCCGGGGCGAGCCCGACGATGAGGACGTCGGCGTCTGGATCTCCGAAGGACGGGCCGGGACGTCCCCAGTAGGGCTGGTCGGCAAAGGCAGCCCGCCGCCGGGCCGTGGCGACCTCTTCGCGCCAAGCCACCAGACGTGGGCAGGCGCGGCAGAGCGACAACTCGGCGTCGAGCTCGGCGATAGTGGTGGCCCTCTCGGCCAGCGTTTTGACGGCGGCGGCCGTGCGGGCGACCGGGGTCTGCGGACTGGCCGGATCGCCGGGCCAACCGGTTCCCGGCGGAACCGGGGAGGCGAACTGCCGGCCGGTCAGTGGGTGTCGGTCCACGAATCCACCGTAGAGGCGGGGGCCGCCGTGGCACAGGCGGGCCAGGTCATTGGTCCTCGTCCGGGCCGGTGGGCGGGCCGTCGGCGCCTGCTGCCTCGTCGCGGTCGGCCCAATGGAGCAAGGGCGCCAGGTCGAAGACAGCCTCGTCGATGCCTGCGTGCAGATCACCCAGGGCGGCGAACCGGGCCGGCATGGTGGCGATGGTGAAGTCCTCCGGGTCCGCCTGGTCGATTTCGACCCAGGTCAGCGGGGCCGACACGATGCCGGTGGTGACGCTGCGCACGCTGTAGGCGCTGGCGATGGTGTGGTCGCGGGTGTTCTGGTTGTAGTCGACGAAGACGTCGGTGGGGGAGCGGTCCTTGCGCCACCAGGCGGTGGTCACCTCACCTGGCAGGCGTCGCTCGACCTCCCGGGCAAACGCGAGCGCGGCCCGGCGGACATCGGCGAATCCGTGCGCGGGCGCGATCCGCACGTAGATGTGCAGCCCGGAACCTCCGGAGGTCTTCGGCCAGCCGATCGCGCCGAGTTCGTCGAGGATCTCATGGGCTACCCCGGCGGCCCGCCGGACCGAGGCGTACGACGCCTGCGGCATGGGATCGAGGTCAATTCGCCACTCGTCCGGCTTTTCGGGGTCGGTCCGTCGGCTGTTCCACGGGTGGAACTCCACGGTGGACATCTGCACAGCCCAGGCCACGTCGGCGAGCTTGGTGACGCACAGCTCATCCGCGTGCAGCCCCCAGCGGGGAAAGTCCAACCGGACCGTGTCGATCCACGGCGGCGCGCCGCGGGGGAGCCGCTTCTGATAGACCTTCTTGCCGGCGGCACCGTCGGGATAGCGGTGCAGCATGCATGGCCGTTGCGCCAGTGCGGTGACAATGCCCGGGCCGACGGCGAGGTAGTAGTTGACCAGGTCGAGTTTGGTCGCGCCCAGTTCGGCGATGTAGATCCGCTCGGGGGAGCTGACCCGCACGTCGTAGCCGCCGACATCGAGCACGACGGGTGTGCCGAAGGACCCTGGTGCCATAGGAGCACGCTAGGCCACCGGGCCCGGCATAGGAGGTTGAACCGGTCCCGAACGGTCAGGGTTGTCGGCGCCGGCTAGGAGTCGAAGCCCAGCCCAAGCCGGTCGAGGGTGCGCAGCCACAGGCCGCGGTGGCCGTCGTTGTCGTCGGCGGAGTGCAGCGCGCGGGTGGTCCATCCGATTCCGAGTGAGCGCAGCGGTTCCGGCGGGAACGGCACGGGTTTGGTGCGCACCATCGCCAGGGATGTCCGCTGTGTGGTGGCGCCGTCGAGCAGGTCGAGCATGACCGCGGCACCGAATCGGGTGGCGCCCACCCCGAGCCCGGTGTATCCGACCGCGTAGGCGATCTTGCCTCCCATCGCCCGGCCCCACATGGCGGAGAACCGGGTGCAGGTGTCGATGGCCCCGCCCCAGGCGTGGCTGAACCTCACATCGGCCAGCCGGGGGAACATCTGGGCGAAATGCGTGGCGAGCAGCGCGAACGTCTCCGGGCGCTGCTCCATCGAGGGGCCGAATCCGTTGCCGCGGTGATAGATCGCGTCATAGCCGCCGAAGAGCATCCGGTTGTCCTCGGTCAGCCGTAGATAGTGGAAGTGGTTGCCAGCGTCGCCGACGCCTTCCCGTCCCGCCCAGCCGATGGCTGCTAGCTGTTCCGCCGTCAGCGGCGTCGTCATCAGCGCATAGTCGTAGACCGGGACGACGTAGGCGCGGATCCGCTTGAGCAGGGGTGGGAAGGCATTGGTGCCCAGGGCCACCCGGGGCGCGGTCACCGTGCGGCCAGATTGCGTATGCGCGATGACCCGGGCACCGTCGTCCTCCAACTCCGTGACCGGGGTGTGCTCGTGGATCCTTACGCCCCGGGTCAGGCAGGCCCTGCGCAGACCCCAGGCGAGGCGGGCTGGGTCGACCAGCGCACACTCGGGGGACCAGGTGCCGGCCAGGGCCAGTGGGGTGTTCAGCCGGGCACGGGTTTGGTCCGCGTCCAGCAGGTGGATCTCCTCCCCGTGTCGAGCTCCCAGCTCGGCGTACTCGGCCAGCTCGCTGGCCTGCCAGCGTTCGGTGGCGATGTCGAGCTCACCGGTCTTCTCGAACGAGCAGTCGATGCCGTATGCCGAGATGGTCGCCTCGATGCCGACGAGGTTGTCGTGGCCGAGCCGGACCAGGGTGTCGATCTCGGCCGGGAACTTCTCGACGCCGTTGGCCAGCCCATGGGTGAGCGAGGCGGAGACGAACCCGCCGTTACGTCCCGAGGCGGCCGATCCGCAGGTGTTGCCTTCGAGGAGGACGATGTCCCGGGCGGGGTCGGCCTCGGCCGCCTGCAAGGCGGTCCACAGCCCGGTGTAGCCGCCGCCGATGATGAGCAAATCTGCGGTGGTGTGCTCCTCCAGCGCGGGGGCGGGCTCGGGCCGGTGCGGGGAGTCCAACCAGAACGGGAGGGGTTGTGCGTCGCCAACGGCGGCGGTTGCGTGAGTGCTGGGAGTGTGCGCGAACGGCATACCGTCCAGCCTGCCACGCCGTGGCGTGCACAGGTGGATGCCCGAACCCCTCGGACGCGGCGCCCGTTAGGCTGGTGTCTCGACATGGGCAGCCTCTTTGACGATCTTCCGCAGTTGCCCTTCGGCGTCCACGAGCGGGGCGTGCCGCGGTGGGCCGAGGCCGCTGGTTCCCCGGTAGCGAGCGGCGAGGGCGTCGCGCACGGAGTCGCAGGGGGTCGCGACCCGGAGGAACTGCTGGCGGGGCTGAACGACCGGCAACGGGAGGCCGTGCAGCACGCAGGCGGCCCGCTGCTGATTGTCGCCGGGGCAGGCTCGGGCAAGACGAAGGTCCTGACCACTCGAATCGCCTACCTGCTGGCGGCCCGGGCGGTGCAGCCGGGGCAGATCTTGGCCATTACCTTCACGAACAAGGCGGCTGGGGAGATGCGGGAGCGGGTGGAGGCGCTGGTCGGTCCTCGGGCACGGGCCATGTGGGTGATGACCTTCCACAGCGCGTGCGTGCGGATCTTGCGGCGGGAGGCGGCGAAACTCGGATTGCGGCCGGCCTTCTCCATCTATGACGCGGCGGACAGCCAACGGCTCATGGCCATGGTGCTCCGCGATATGGACTTGGACCCCAAGCGCTACAACCCGCGCAGCTTCAGCCACCAGGTGTCGAATCTGAAGAACGAACTGATCGACTTCGAGACGTATGCCGCCCGGGTGGGGGGTACCGATGAGACGGGTGAGCCGGCTGGTGGCGGTAGCCACCAGGACCGGGTGCTGGCTGAGGCCTACACGGAGTACCAGCGGCGGTTGCGGCAGGCGAACGCGCTGGATTTTGACGACCTCATCATGACGACGGTGCACCTCCTGCAGGCCTTTCCTGCCGTCGCGGAGCACTACCGCCGCAGGTTCCGGCACGTCCTGGTGGATGAATACCAGGACACCAATCACGCGCAATACGTCCTCGTCCGCGAACTGGTTGGTGGCGTCAGCGGAGCGTCGGAAGATTCCGTTCCGGCGGCGGAACTGGTCGTGGTCGGCGACGCGGATCAGTCCATCTACGCCTTTCGGGGAGCGAGCATCCGCAACATCGTGGAATTCGAGGAGGATTATCCCAACGCGGAGACCATCCTGCTCACCCAGAACTATCGCTCCACCCAGACCATCCTGCGCGCGGCCAACGCGGTTATAGCCCGGAACGAGAACCGGCGCAAGAAGGATTTGTGGACCGATCGCGGCGACGGCGCCCAGATCGTCGGGTACGTCGCCGACAACGAGCATGACGAGGCTTCGTTCGTCGCTCGGACGATCGATGAGCTCATGGACAGCCAGGGAGTGCGCCCCGGCGACGTGGCCGTGTTCTACCGCACGAACGCGCAGTCCCGGGCGATCGAAGAGGTGTTTGTGCGGGTAGGCCTGCCCTACAAGGTCGTCGGCGGAACTCGGTTCTATGAACGGCGTGAGGTCAAGGATGCGTTGGCCTACCTGCGGGTGTTGTCCAACCCGGCCGATACGGTCAACCTGCGTCGGATCCTCAATGTGCCCAAGCGGGGGATCGGGGACCGGGCTGAGGCTGCGGTCGCGGCATTGGCTGAACGGGAACGGATCCCCTTCGTCGCCGCTCTCGGCCGGGTCGAGGACGCGCCGGGGATCGCCACCCGATCGGTGTCCGCGGTCAAGGGATTCACCGGGTTGTTGGAAGCGTTGGGGCAGGTGCGAGATGACGAAGCGGCCGGCGTCACCGACCTGCTGGAGGCGGTGCTGGACCGCTCCGGCTATCTCACCGAGCTTCGCAACAGCCGCGATCCGCAGGACGAAACTCGGCTCGAGAACCTGGCGGAGTTGGTCGCTGTCGCTCAAGAATTCGACGAGGTTCGTGCCGCCACCGGTGAGGTGAACTCCCTGGAGGACTTCCTCGAGCAGGTCTCCCTGGTGGCGGATGCCGACGACATCCCCGACGAGGTGCCGGATGCTGGTCAGGAGGGCCCCGGCGCCGATGGCGGCGTGGTGACCCTGATGACGCTGCATACGGCCAAGGGGTTGGAGTTCCCGGTCGTCTTCCTCACCGGCCTTGAAGACGGCACGTTCCCCCATCTGCGCTCGCTGGGGGACCCGGCCGAGCTGGAGGAGGAGCGCCGGCTCGCCTATGTCGGGATCACTCGAGCCAGGAAGCGGTTGCATCTGTCGCGGGCCTCGGTCCGGTCGGCCTGGGGAGCGCCGCAGTACAACCCGCCCAGCCGGTTCCTGCAGGAGGTGCCCGAGGAGCTTCTCGACTGGCAGCGCAGCGAATCGGTCGTGGACACCTTGGGTAGTGGCCGCAGGGCCAGCCGGCCGGCGGTGGCGACGTTGGCTTCGCGACCGGGCGTCCGCTCACCGGGCAACCGGCCCGTCATCGCGCTGTCACCTGGTGATCGGGTCACCCACGATGCGTTCGGGCTGGGCACCGTCATCCGTATGGAGGGCGAGGGGGAACGGTCCGTTGCGCACGTGGATTTCGGCGGCGAATCGGGCGTCAAACGCCTGCTGCTCAGGTATGCCCCGCTAGAAAAGATCTAAGCCCAGGCGTAGGTATCACCAGGGGCTTTTCGAAGGTAGCGAGTGCGGACTAGTACTTCAGGCCGTGCTCGGCCATCCACGGATGCGGGTCGATTGCCGGCGACGAGTCGCCACCGGGGTGGATTTCCAGGTGCAGGTGGGAACCGAAGGAGTGACCGGTGTTGCCGACGTAGCCGACGATGTCGCCCGGGGAGACCTGCTGCCCCACCGTCGCGGTGATCTTGCTCTGGTGCTCGTAGTAGCTGACCGTGCCGTCCCAATACCGGATCTTCGTCGTGTTGCCGCCGCCGCCGTACCAGCCGGTGAAGATGACCACGCCGCTGGACATGGCCTTGATCGGGGTACCGGTCGGGCAGGCGAGGTCGTTGCCCTCGTGCATACGCCCCCAGCGCATTTTGAAGCCGGAGGTGAAGTCTGCACCGACGACCGGCATGACCCAGCGTTTCTCGGATGCTTCGGCATTGGCCTTTGCCTCCGCTGCCTTCTTTGCTCGGGCCGCGCGGTCTGCCTCTTGCTGGCGACCTTGGAGGGCAACCTGCTGGTCCACGGATTGACTGCGGCGCTGGCTGACGGCTTCCACCTCGGCGGCGGCCTCGGCGGTTTGTTCCTTGGCGAGCTTGGCGTTGGTGGCTTGGGCTGTTGTGTTCGCGGCAACCCCGAATTTGGCGCTCGGTGCGGTGACGTTGCGTTGCTCAGCCATGCTCATCCCCGTGGCGGTGACGACCAATGAAGCAGCTGCTGCCGACGGCAGCACGAGTCCGGGAGAGATGATGCGGGGACGCTGACGCGGTGCTGCGTGCCGACCGCGATGGCGCCCGGCATAACGGCGTGAACTCACGACGAACTAGTGCTTCCTCGTTCGAACGGAGGCCTCCGACCCCGGAGAGACCCTTCGGACCAGCCCCACCGTTGGGGCGATTGATCGATCACCATACCGTGATCTGTTCGTTATGCAACTTTTGGTAACACCATGTGGACGTGACGGACGTCATACGGATGACCGTGCTGTCGCGGCGCGTTGAGGCCTGAGACAACTCTCGGGGTCAACAAGACCCTCGACAGTTGCCAGCGGGGCGAGCATCACAGGTCAGACCTGGTGACCTGGACCGGTGCCGCCGCTAGTCTCGCGAGCATGAGTGACTCTCCGCTGCGCGTCGTGGTAGCCAAGCCCGGACTTGACGGTCATGACCGGGGCGCCAAGGTCGTCGCGCGAGCCTTGCGCGACGCCGGCATGGAGGTCGTCTACACCGGCCTGCACCAGACGCCGGAACAGATTGTCGAAGCAGCCATCCAAGAGGACGCCGACCTGGTCGGTCTGTCGGTACTCTCAGGCGCTCACCTGACCCTGTTCCACCGGGTCATGGAGTTGCTGGCCGAGCGAGAGGCCACGGATATCGTCGTGTTCGGTGGCGGGATCATCCCCGAGGACGACATCGCCGCACTGGAGGCCATGGGGGTCGCCAAGATCTTCACGCCGGGGGCGGCCACGACCCAGATCGTCGACTGGGTCCGATCGGTCGGGGCGCCGGCCTGATCAACCGGCCGATGCGCGATGCCCGGTGGCTGAGCCAGGGCAGGACTGGCCCGGGTGAGGCCGCCGCCCGCGGGTGTCTCACAGATCGGTCACGGGCTTAATCCAGGGGTGATTTTGGCCCCATCGGTTCCCGGTGCTTCGCTCCACGCGCGGATCCATCCCACTAGTCTTCGAGCATCACCCCTCCGACGAAGGACGGAAGCCTCGACGTGGACCTTTTCGAGTACCAAGCACGTGACGTGTTCGAGAAGCACGGGGTACCCGTGCTCGCCGGGACCATCGCCTACACGCCCGAAGAGGCCGAATCGGCGGCCGAGGAGATCGGCGCGCTGTCCGGCGGCGTCACGGTGGTCAAGGCTCAGGTCAAGACCGGAGGCCGCGGCAAGGCCGGTGGCGTCAAGGTGGCCAAAAGCCCCGCCGAAGCCAAGGAATATGCCGGCAACATCATCGGTATGGACATCAAGGGCCACACCGTCTCGTTGGTGATGATCGCGCAGGGTGCCCAGATCGACCAGGAGTACTACTTCTCCATCCTCTTGGACCGGGCCAACCGTTCCTACCTGGCCATGTGTTCCAAGGAGGGTGGCGTCGAGATCGAGCAACTGGCCGTCGAGCGACCCGAGGCGCTGGCCCGGGTGCCCGTCGACCCGAACGTGGGCATCGACGAGGCAAAGGCCCGGGAAATCGTTCAGGCTGCGGCATTCGACGCGGAGACGGGCGAGAAGATCGTCCCGGTCATTCAACGCCTATGGGCGGTGTATCGGGATGAGGACGCGACTCTGGTCGAGGTCAACCCGCTGGTCAAGACCGCACACGGGGACATTATCGCCTTGGACGGCAAGGTCACGCTGGACGCCAACGCCGGCTTCCGCCAGCCGGACCACGCGCTGTATGAGGACGCGGCCAGTGCCGACCCGCTGGAGGCAGCGGCCAAGGAGAAGGGCCTGAACTACGTCAAGCTCGACGGCAACGTCGGCATCATCGGCAATGGGGCCGGGCTGGTCATGAGCACGCTGGATGTCGTCGCGTATGCCGGGGGGGACCTCGGCGCTCAGCCGGCCAACTTCCTCGACATCGGTGGTGGCGCCTCGGCCGAGGTCATGGCCAACGGACTGTCCATCATCCTCGGTGACCCCCAGGTGACCTCCGTCTTCGTCAACGTGTTCGGTGGCATCACCGCATGTGACGCCGTCGCCAACGGCATCGTGGGAGCTCTACGCAGCTTGGGGGAGGCCGCCACCAAGCCTCTCGTCGTCCGCCTCGACGGGAACAACGTCGATGAGGGGCGTCGCATCCTCACCGAGTTCGATCATCCCCTAGTGACCATCGCCGAGACCATGGACGGCGCGGCCCGCAAGGCCGCAGAACTCGCCGTCGCGAGCCGCTGACTCCGCATACCGAAAGGCATCCCACCCATGGCAATCTTCCTCTCAGAGGAGTCCAAGGTCATCGTCCAGGGCATGACCGGCTCCGAGGGCATGAAGCACACCAGGCGCATGCTGGCCTCCGGCACGAACATCGTCGGCGGGGTCAACCCGCGCAAAGCGGGCGAGAGCGTCGACTTCCCCGGCGGGGTAACGGTGCCGGTGTTCGGCACCGTGGCCGAGGCCATGGCCGCGACCGGAGCCGACGTCTCGGTGATGTTCGTCCCGCCGGCATTCGCCAAGTCCGCCGCGATCGAGGCCATCGATGCGGCGATCCCGCTGCTCGTGGTCATCACCGAGGGCATCGCGGTCAAGGACACCGCCGAGTTCTTCAACTATGCCCAAGCCAAGGGCAGCACTCGGATCATCGGTCCGAATTGTCCAGGCCTGATCAGCCCCGGGAAGTCCAATGCCGGGATCATCCCGGCCGATATCGCCGGGCCGGGCAAGGTCGGGCTGGTGTCCAAGTCGGGCACGCTGACCTACCAGATGATGTATGAGCTGAAGGACTATGGCTTCTCCTCGGCGGTAGGGATCGGTGGCGACCCGATCATCGGCACCACGCACATCGACTGCCTTGAGGCGTTCCAGAACGACCCGGACACCGTGGCGATCGTCATGATCGGGGAAATCGGTGGCGACGCCGAGGAACGGGCCGCCGACTACATCGCCGAGCATGTGACCAAACCCGTCGTCGGGTATGTGGCCGGCTTCACCGCCCCCGAAGGCAAGACCATGGGGCACGCCGGCGCCATCGTGTCCGGCTCCTCCGGCACCGCCCAGGCGAAGAAGCAAGCTCTCGAAGCGGCCGGCGTCAAGGTGGGCAAGACCCCCTCTGAAACCGCAGACCTCATGCGTCAGATCATGGCGGACCTGGACAGCTTGATCATCTGAGGTACAGATCCGGCCTGGCCGGACACCTTTTGCCGAGGATTGCCCCACGTCTCGGCGTTGCTTCACGCAACGGCAGCTGTTGTCGCGCACACTGGACAGCGACATGAGCGCCCTCGACCTCGACAAGTCCGAGACCATTGCGGACCAGGATGGGTCGTGGTCGCGCTCGACGTTCGCGGCCCGGACGCCTGACTCCGTCATCCATCTGGCCTATGGCGTCGGTGCCGCCCTGATGACGCTGCTTCCGTCGGCGGGGATCGCGCTGGTCGTCTGGGCCACCGGAGGCCGCTCCAGCGCGGACACCATGGACACGCTTGGGCTGGCCGTTGACGGTTGGCTGCTCGCCCATGGTGCCCGGCTCTCCCTGGCCGGTCTGCACCTTGCCTTCACCCCCTTGGTGTGGACCACGATCGTGCTCATCGTCGCCACCCAGACCGCCCGGCGGGTCACGGACTCCGTCCCGGCCGGGGGGCCGGTCTGGCGCGGGATCATCGAGACCGACCTGGCCAAGGCATACGGACTGTTCGTCGGAGGGTATGCCGCGGTCGGGCTGATCGCCGCCGCAGCCACCCTGGCCGGCCCCGCCCGGGTGGTGTGGTGGAGCGCGGTGGCCGCCCTGTTCGGGATTTCGGCCCTATCGTGCTTGGTCGCGTTGACGCTGACCTGTCGCCGGGACAACACCGAAACCCCTGTTGAAGTCTTGGTCCGATCGGTGACGATCCGGCGGGCCATCGGTCCGGGCCTGGCTGGAGCCGCAGTGCTCTTGGGGCTTGGCATGGTCATCGTCGGCGCCGTGGTGTTGGCCCACCGGACCGGGGTCACACACGTGCAGACGCAGCTGGATGCCGGCGCGGTCGGTGGGGCCGCGCTGTGGCTTGCTCAACTGTCGGCGCTGCCGAACTTCGGACTGTGGGCGGTGTCCTTCCTCGCCGGCAGCGGGTTCGAGGTTGTCCAGGGCATGACGACCACGTGGTCCGGATCAGAGACGGGGCTCATGCCCATGGTGCCGGTCCTTGCCGCCCTGCCCCAGCCGGGAACCTTCCCCGCCGCCGTGATCGCCGTCGTCGCCCTTCCGCTCGCTGTCGGGTTCTGGATCGGCCATCGCACCGTGCGCGGGATGCCCCGCCTGGCCAGGTCCGGCTCGAAGATCCTTGGGTCACTCGCCGCAGTGGCCATTGCGGCGCTGACGCTGGGGGCACTCGACGCGCTCGGCGGCGGTGCCTGGGGCGGCTACCGACTCGACACGGTCGGCGCACCGGCCGGGTCGATGGTTTTGGCGTTGTGCGTCGAACTGGGGGCTGGTGCGCTGCTCCGGGTGTTGTTCGACCTGGCCTCCCTACACCGGCGCTGAACAGCCGACATCCTCGCGGGCACTACGCTTGGTGGCGATGTCCACACCCGCCTCGTCTCCGACCCGCCTGGTTGTCCTCCTCTCCGGGTCGGGCACCCTCTTGCAGGCGCTCTTGGAGGCCGCGAAGGATCCGGATTTCGGGGCGCAGATCGTTGCCGTGGGCGCCGATCGCCCGGCGACGCTCGGCGAGCAACGGGCCGTCGAGGCCGGCATCCCCACCTTCGTGTGTCGCGTTGCGGATTATCCCAGCCGTCAGGCCTGGGACGCCGCCCTGACCGAGGCCGTCGCCGAGCACAGCCCCGATCTCGTGGTCAGCGCAGGCTTCCTCAAACTTGTCGGGGCGGCCTTCCTCGGCCGGTTCGGTGGCCGGTACCTCAACAGCCACAATGCCCTGTTGCCGAGCTTTCCGGGGATCCACGGCCCCGCGGACGCCCTGGCCTACGGGGTCAAGCTGGCCGGGGCCACGTTGTTCGTCGTCGATGAGGGGGTCGACACCGGCGCCATCGTCGCGCAGTGCGCCGTGCCGGTGCTCGACGATGATGACGTCGAGCGCCTCACCGAGCGGATCAAGGAGGCTGAGCGGCCCCAACTGGTGCATTGGGTCGGCCGAATGGCTCGAGAAGGCTACGTCGTGGACGGCCGACGGGTTCGGGTCGGGGCGTGACCTGCCGATGACCGGTCGGGATGGCTGGCAGCATCCCGGCCGGCGCGGCGCCCTGCTCTACACCGTGGCAGCGGGGATGGCTGGGGTCGGGGTCGCTGCCATGGCGCGCCGGGCCGTGGCTCGCCAACCGGGGCGCCGATCCGATGCCCAGCAACTCCCGGGCGGCCCCATCATCGTCGTGTCCAACCACACCTCGTATGCCGACGGCATCCTGCTCGCGCTAGCCTGCCGGGACCTCGGCCGATCTGTGCGGCTCCTGGCCACGGCCGGCGTCTTCCGTATGCCGTTGATCGGTTCGGTTGCCGATCGACTGGGGTTCATCCCGGTCCAGCGTGGGTCATCCCATGCCGCTGACTCGCTCGAGCAGGCGGCGCAGGCGCTGGCACACGGCGAAGCGGTGGCGCTCTTTCCCGAGGGGCGGATCACCCGGGAGCAGGATCACTGGCCCGAACGGGCCAAGACCGGTGCGGTCCGCCTCGCCCTGCGCAGCGGCGCCCCCGTGATCCCAGTGGCCATGGACGGGGCCCATGAGGTCATCGGCGACCGCGCTCACCTACTGCGCCTGCTGCGTAACCTTGCGCTTCCACCGCAGGTGCGGGTTCTCGTAGGAGAGCCCATCGACGTTACCCGGCTGGTCGGCTCGGTTCCCGACGAGCAGAGCGTGCGCAGGGTCGCCGATGAGGTGATGGGGACCCTGGTCGACCTGGTCGAGCAGCTGCGAGGCCAGCCGGCGCCGAGCGCGGAATGGCGAGGGGGTGCCGCCGGCGCTCCGGTCGGTTCGCACCCGTCGGACACGGACGTGCCCAGCGGTGCGGATCGGTAGACTGAGGCTCGGATTCTCGACGACTGGCGCAGGTGGATCACCACCGGGGAGTTAGTGCTCGCGTATCGCCCGCCTGGGTGCGCGACGTCGGTGCCTGGCACCGAGGCCGAACGCACACCCGTCAACTCCAGGAGCCCCTGTTATGGCCGTTTCCGTCTCCGCCCCCGGTCCCACCGAGGATGTTCGCCCAATCCGGCGAGCGTTGATCTCAGTCTTCGACAAAACCGGCCTGGACGACCTCGTTCGCGGGCTGCATACGGCCGGGGTCACCCTCGTCTCGACCGGGGGCTCGGCGAAGCTGATCGAGAGTCTTTCCATCCCGGTCATCGAGGTTGCCGACCTCACCGGCTTCCCCGAGTGCCTCGAGGGGAGGGTGAAGACCCTGCACCCCATGGTGCACGCCGGGCTGCTGGCCGACACCCGGAAGCCGGAGCATGTCGCTCAGCTGGCCGACCTCGGCGTCGAACCGTTCGACCTTGTCGTGGTCAACCTCTAACCGTTCGCCGACACGGCGGCCTCCGGCGCGTCGGCGGAAACAATCGTCGAGAACATCGACATCGGGGGGCCTTCGATGGTGCGGGCTGCCGCCAAGAACCATCCCAGCGTGGCCGTGGTGGTTGACCCGACGGCCTACCCGGACGTGTTGGCGGCGGTCGCCGGAGGCGGATTCGGCATCACGGAGCGGAAGCGTTTGGCGGCGCAAGCGTTCGCGCACACCGCCAGCTACGACACGGCTGTGGCCTCGTGGATGGGGTCGGCGTATGCCGACACCTCCGGCGGCACTGGGTTCCCCGCCTGGGCGGGCGCCAGCTGGGAGAGGGCCGCCGTGCTGCGCTATGGCGAGAACCCGCACCAGCGGGCCGCGCTGTATGTCGACGGCCATCCGACTCACCCCGGTCTGGCGCAGGCGCGGCAGCTGCACGGCAAGGAAATGTCGTACAACAACTATGTCGACGCCGACGCGGCTTGGCGGGCAGCCCACGAGCAGGGGGACGTGCCGACCGTTGCCGTGGTCAAGCACGCCAACCCATGTGGCATCGCCGTCGGGGCGGACATCGCCCAAGCGCACGCCAAGGCGCATGCCTGCGACCCGGTGTCTGCCTTCGGCGGCATCATCGCGGCGAACCGACAGGTCACCGGGGCCATGGCTGAGACGGTCAAGGACATCTTCACCGAGGTGGTCATCGCTCCAGCCTTCGAGCCCGAGGCGCTGACCATTCTCACCGCGAAGAAGAACATTCGCCTGTTGCAGTGCCAGGCCCCGGCACCCGGAGGCATCGACACCCGACCGATCAGCGGCGGGCTGCTCATGCAGCAGCGGGACGTCATTGACGCCGTGGTCACCGACGATGAGGGCACCGTGGTCGGCGGTGACGACCCGGCGCTGTGGACCTTGGTCGCCGGACCGGCAGCAGACCCGGCCACGATGGCCGATCTGGGCTTCGCCTGGCGTGCTGTGCGGGCAGTGAAGTCCAACGCCATTCTGCTCGCCGACGGCGGCGCCTCGGTCGGAATCGGTATGGGGCAGGTCAACCGAGTCGATTCCTGCCACTTGGCCGTGCAACGAGCCGGGACGGATCGGGCTGCTGGGTCGGTCGCCGCCTCTGATGCGTTCTTCCCGTTCGCGGACGGCCTGACGGTCCTTATCGATGCCGGCGTTCGGGCCGTGGTCGCCCCGGGCGGTTCCATCCGGGACGAGGAGGTCATTGCTGCGGCGCAGGCTCGTGGGGTCACCCTTTATTTCACGAGGACTCGGCACTTCTTCCACTAGCCAGGATCTCGATGGTCTGGCGGTGTGACCCGGCCGGCAGTGGGCTGAGTTCACGCAGCTGATTCGTGGCTCGCCTTGTCGCGGCGGGAGAGATGCTCCGGGAGCCGCAACAGCCACTCCAGCGGTCCGAATCCCAGCCAGCGTTGCCACAGCATGGATCCGCCGATGGCGACGAGGAGTTGGATCATCATCATGCTCAGGTGGTCATCCGAGCCACCGCCGAACATGAGGTCGACCAGTAGCCGGGCCAACAGGATCTGGACGGCGTAGGCGGTCAGGGCGGTTCGACCGGTGTCCAGCAGCGGCTGGAGCCAACGTCGAGGCAGGATCTGCGCGAGCCAAGCGCAGCCGAGCCAGGCAGTCCATGTCAACGGCAACGCTGTGACCAGTTCGCCCAGCGTCCCGCTGTAGGCATCTGGGGCGGTCAGGAAGCGATTGCCGGTCAGGAACCCGAGGACGGTCAGCGTCCCGGCACCGAGTGTGGCACCCAGCAGCGTCGTTGATCGG
Organism: Nostocoides sp.; assembly: GCA_047974805.1. GTDB lineage: Bacteria > Actinomycetota > Actinomycetes > Actinomycetales > Dermatophilaceae > JAJXUB01. The sequence goes on from JBKECS010000016.1 coordinate 30,268, forward strand.
TGGTCGGCGCTCACCCACGCCACCAGGGCCTGCCCGGCGAGCGCAAAGGCGGCGAAGGTCACGGCGCGGTATTGGCCGCCTGTGGCCAGCCACCCCCACAGCTCGCGCCCGGCACCGCTGAGGTGGGCGCTCATCGCCCATTGCCGGGCGCCGTTCATCACCTCGGGTGAGGCGAGGGTCACGACCGCTGCAGCCGCGGCGCTCCACCAGACCCGGCCTCGAAGGACGACGGTCAGCAGGGCCATGAGGATGGAGAGCACGCCGAGGGTCTGCAACACGACATCGATCTGGTCGTACAGGGTTTGCAGAATTACGCCGAGGACGATGAGGACGAGCCCTCGATAGGTCTCCTGAACGAGGAAATCGGCAGTGCTTCGTCGTCGTCGCCAGGTCAGCAGAACCCCTACCCCGACCAGCATGGCGAACAGGGGCGCGGTCAGCCGCTCGACGATGTTCCAGACGCCTCCGACCGGGCCGAAGTGCGCAAGGATCATGCTGACGACGGCCAACCCTCGCGCCAGGTCGAGGGACGCGATACGTGGCCGGATGACGTGGGGTTCGTGCGGCGGGCGGGTCGACGTCACCCCAGCGAGTATGCCGAAAAGGCGTTGCAGCGTCACCTATGCCGGCGGCGAATCCTTGTGAGCGAGTGCCGCATCACCTTGAGGGAAGGTCGGCAAGCCAGGCGCGGACCGATGCGTCATGTTGGCCCAACACCGGGGGAGGAAGGTTGACTTCCCGGCTTCCGGCATACGTGTTGTCGTCCAGACGCAACGCCGGGCCGGGAAGGCTGATTGGCCCGAGCACCTCATGGTCCACCTTGATGACCAGGCCCTGGCTGGACGTCTGATCCCACTGGTAGACCTCATCGAGGGTGCGGACCCGACCCGCGGGCACCCCGAGCTCGGTCAGGCGGTCCAACAACGGTCCGGGCAGCCAGGAGACGAACTCCGCCTCGATCGCCGAGATGAGCCGCTCCCGGTTGGTGACCCGGTCCTTGTTCGTGCGGAAGGCCGGATCATCGGGGTCGATGCCGAAACCATCGGCGAGCTTTCGCCACAGCCCCTCACTGCCGCAGGAGATCTGCACAGCGCCATCACGGCATCGGAACAGCCCATATGGAGCGATGGAGGGATGATGGTTGCCCTGGGGCCCAGGGACCTCACCGGCCACGGTGTAGCGGGTGCCTTGGAAGGCGTGTACGCCGACAACGCTGGCGAGCAGGCTGGTACGCACCACCCGACCCCGGCCGGTGCGAGCCCGCTCGTGCAAGGCGGCAACGATCCCGTATGCCCCGTACATCCCGGCGAGCAGGTCGGCAATGGGCACCCCCATACGTAGGGGGCCGCTGTTGGCATCTCCGGTCATGGACATGATCCCGCCCTCGCCCTGGGCGATCTGGTCGTATCCGGCCCGTCCGCCCTCGGGACCGTCGTGGCCGAACCCGGTGATCGACAAGATGACTAGGCCCGGGTTGAGCTCGTGGAGGTGGGCCAGGGAGAACCCGAGCCTGTCCAGGACTCCAGGGCGGAAGTTCTCCACGAGCACATCGGCGCTAACGACCAGGTCGGTGAGGAAGGCGCGGCCCTCGTCGCTCTTCAGATCGGCAGTGACGGACTCCTTGTTGCGGTTGCACGAGAGGAAGTACGTCGAGATCGGATCGTCCGGCTCGCCGAGGAACGGTGGGCCCCACCCACGGGAATCGTCGCCACCGTCGGGCGTCTCCACCTTGATTACTCGGGCACCGAGATCGCCGAGCATCATCGTGGCGTGGGGGCCGGCGAGGGCCCGGGTGAGGTCGATGACGACGATGTCGTCCAACGGTCCAGGCATGACTCCTCAGCTTAGGCCCGGTGGGGGGTCGGACCGGTGGGACGGTGGCATGACGCACACTGGGTTCCCTCGGTCCAGCTTCCCCGCCGAGGGAACCCGTGGCAGTCTGGTGGTATGCGTTGGTCTCCTTCCATGTCGGGCGCACTCGCGCTGGTCGCCGCAGGTGTCCTGGCCTTGGTGGCCGAGCCGGCACTTGCCGCGCCGGGCGGCTCGCCCCGCTCCGGTGCCCTGTCCTGGTCGATGATCGACACCGGGAGCACGGCGCACCTTCGGGGCTTGGCGCCGGTCTCACGGTCGGTGATCTGGGCCAGCGGCACCGAGGGGACGATCCTGCGCACCACCGACGGCGGCGCCACCATCGAGGACGTGGGTCCGGTCGACACCGACGGGCTCCAATTCCGCAGCCTGTATGCTTCCAGCCCCGACCATGCGGTGGCTGTCTCCATTGGTGACAACCCCGACGACATGCGGGTCTACGTCACCGATGATGGCGGGCTCACCTGGTCGATGGCGTTGCAGAATCAGGAACCGACTGGCTTCTTCGACTGTTTGACTTTCGTCGACAAGAAGACCGGCTATCTCCTCGGTGACCCGATCGATGGGAAATTCCAGGTCATCAAGACCACCGACGGGGGGCATACCTGGCTGGTGCTGCCCGAGAATGGCATGCCGCCGACGCCCGATGAGTACGGCTTCGCGGCCAGTGGCACCTGTATCCAGAGCAACGACAGGGGCGACTTGTTCATCGGCACCGGCGGGGCCGACCCTGCTCGGATTCTTGTCTCGAAGGACCAAGGGCACACCTGGACTGTGCAGAACTCCCCAGTCGCCGGCGGCGCCTCAAGCGGGATTTTCTCGCTGAGTTTCGGCAACGGCCGAGGCGGGGTGGCTGTCGGTGGGGATTACCTCATGGCCGACACTGTCGAAGAGGTAGCTGCCTGGACCGATGACCAGGGGGCCACGTGGCATCCGGCCACCGGACTAGGCGGCTATCGTGCCGGGTCTGCGTGGGTGGACAGCGCTGCCGCGGTCGTCATCGCCGTTGGGCCGACCGGCTCAGACGTGAGCCGGGACGGCGGCCGCAGCTACACCAGCATCGACACTGGCTCCTTTGACGCAGTGGCGTGCGTGCCGACAGCGTGCTTCGCCTCGGGCGAATCGGGCCGTCTGGCCAGGCTGACCAGCAACTAAAGGGCGAAGGCCCGGTGGCAGGGAGGTGGCCCCGAGAGCCGCGTTGGCCTCTGCGGTGTGGCGGCCGCAGGCTGCTAGCGCTGCCGTGGGGAATCCTGGTCCAGACCGGTGGCGAGGTCCGCGCATTCGATGAGTGTTGGGTCATGGTGCCGGAGGTACTCGCGCGCACCGTGGTCCCCGCGCGATGAGGCGATGACGTGGCGCCAGTGACTACGGCCCAACACGACCGGATGCCCCGGAGCGCCGCGATACACAGCCCGACCGAGAAACTGCTGAGGTGGCATACCGGAACCCTCGGCAGCCTGAAGCACCCGAGCGACGACCGGCGGGCCGACGTCTGGAAGATCGACCAGGTGAATCAGCGACAGCGAGGCCTCGGTGGACAGCAGCGTCTCTAGCCCCGGGCGAAGCGACGCGGACATCCCGTCGACCCAGTCCGGGGCCACGATCCAGCGCACCCGAACGTCATCCGGCACCAGCCGCTGCGCATCCTCGGCACCGGCACCAAGGACGACGAGCACGCCTGCGCACCCGCCGTCGAGGAGGGCCTGGACCGACCGGCCCGCCCAGGTGGTGCCGTCCCGATCGGTCATCAACGCCTTGGGCATTCCCATCCGTCTCCCGGCCCCGGCGGCCAAGAGCAGCCCGAGCGCACCCGCGTGGACCTCATCCATGGAAGCAGGATGACACGTGGCAGGATGGATCGCCGTGACAGCGATAACGCTCGATGGTCAAGCCATCCTCACCCAGATAAAGGCCGAGCTGGCCCAGCGGGTGCAGGGACTAGCCGCTTCGGGCATCGTGCCTGGCCTGGGCACCGTACTGGTCGGGGACGACCCCGGCAGCCGATGGTACGTCTCGGCCAAGCACAAGGATTGTGCCGAGATCGGGGTTCGCAGCATCCGGCATGATCTCCCAGCGAGTGCGAGTATGGCCGAGGTCCTCGCAGTCATCGGCAGCCTCAACGCCGACCCTGCGTGCACCGGCTTCCTCATCCAGCAACCCACCGGTCTGGACGAGCTGACCCTGTTGTCCGCCGTGGACCCCGGCAAGGATGTCGACGGGCTGCATCCGACCAACCTCGGCTGGCTCGTCCTTGGCAGGCAGGCGCCACTGCCGTGCACCCCCCTGGGCTGCATCGAACTCCTGCGTCGTTATGACGTGCCGATCAACGGTGCCCGCGTGGCCGTTGTCGGACGAGGCATCACCGTCGGTCGGCCGCTGTCGCTCATGCTCACCCGCAGGTCGGAGAACGCCACCGTGGTCCAGTGCCACACCGGAACCCGGGACCTGACTCAAGAGCTGCGACGGGCCGATATCGTCGTGGCCGCGGCCGGTGTCCCGCGGATGATCACAGCGGACATGATCCGCCCCGGTGCCGCGGTCCTCGATGTCGGGGTATCCCGGATCATCGCGGAGGACGGCCGGTCTGTGGTTGCCGGGGATGTCCACCCGGAGGTTGCAGAGGTTGCCGGCTGGCTTAGCCCCAACCCCAAGGGTGTCGGACCGATGACCAGGGCGATGTTGCTGTCCAACGTTGTGCTCGCGGCTGAACGGGCCGCCGGGCTGGCGGGCGCCGCATGACCGATGTGATGCCGGGAACCTCCGCGGAGCCACAGCCACCGGTGATGCCCCACCTGGCCTCCTGGTGGGTCCTGGCTGTCGGCGTCCTTGCCGCGGTGGTCTTCGGCGCCACCGCTCACCCCTTGCGGGCCACGTATGCCTTCGCTGTGGCGCTCCTGGTCGCGGGAGGGATGCGCGCCCTCCTGCCGGACGTGATGGCCGGGGGTCTGGTGGTGCGTCATCGGGCGACCGATGTCATCACGCTGTTGGTCCTGGCTGTAGCCGTCTTCGTGATCGGCCAGAGCATGAACCTGCATCCGCACGTCTAGAACTGCCCTCCGGATGCTGGAGGGCAGCTCTAGACGTGCCTAGGCTCAGATGAGGCCGAGTTCTTTGACCTGGTCGCGTTCGGACTCCAGTCGAGCTACAGAGGCGCTGATCCGTTCCTTGGAGAACTCGTTCAACTCCAGCCCCTGGACGATCTGCCAGCGTCCGTCAGCCACCGTGCATGGGAAGGAGGAGACGATGCCTTCGGGCACGTCGTAGGAGCCATCGGAGGGCACCGACATGGACACCCAATCGCTCGTGCCGCTCACCCAGTCCCGCATATGGTCAATGGTGGCGTTCGCCGCGCTGGCGGCGGATGACAGCCCGCGAGCCTTGATGACGGCGCCACCACGGGTGGCCACGGTGGGAATGTAGCTGTCGGTGATCCACGCCTGGTCCACCAGCTCGGCGGCGATCTGGCCGCTAACCTTGGCGTGGAAGAGGTCGGGATACATCGAGTCGTCGTGGTTGCCCCAGATGGCCAGGTTGGTGATCGCTGTGACGGGCACTCCCAGTTTGGTGGCCAGTTGAGACTTGGCCCGGTTGTGGTCCAACCGGGTCAGCGCGTTGAACTGCTCGGTGGGGATGTCGGGCGCATTGTTCATGGCGATCAACGCGTTGGTGTTCGCCGGGTTGCCGGTGACGAGCACCTTGACGTCGTCGGCAGCGACGTTGTTGAGCGCCCGACCCTGGGTGGTGAAGATGGCGCCGTTGGCGGCGAGCAGGTCGGCTCGGTCCATCCCGTCCTTGCGAGGCATCGCGCCGACCAGCATGGCCAGGTTGACGCCGTCGAAGATGACTTCCGGATCGTCGCCGATGTCCACTCCGGCCAAGGTGGGGAAGGCGCAGTCATCCAACTCCATGACGACGCCCTCGAGCGCTTTCAGTGCCGGGGTCACCTCGAGGAGGCGAAGCTGGACCGGAATCTGGGGCCCGAGGAGGGCCCCGCTGGCGATCCGGAACAGCAGGGAATAGCAGATTTGGCCGGCGGCGCCGGTGACGGCGACCTTAACGGGAGCAGCGCTCACGGGGCATCGACTCGCTTCATGGGTGGCGGAAAACTGAGCAGATCCGACGCTAGCAGTGCCAGCGCGCCGAATCAGGCCCGGGGCCCGTGACGCTGGCTACGTTGACGCGCCCGCAGGGTGAGTTCGCGCACCCCGGTCCAGGCCCTGCGGCGGAATTCGGTCAGCACGTCGATCGTCGTGGCTGGGCGGCCAAGTTCGCTTTCCAGATGCGGCCGATTGACCATCGCCATCCGGGCCAGGACCCGGGCTCGAGCGGCGGCGGACGGGGCTGCCTTCACCCGGGCCATCCACTCCTCGGTTCGGGTGCCGCCATAGGCAGAAACCTGCCAGAGGTCGTAGTCGGGCCGGTCAGCGAAGGCGCTCACATCTTCTCGGAGGGCGAGGTTCAGCGGCAGGTGCGCGCCGATCTCGCTAGCTCGCCGCTGCACGGCTTCGCGTTCGCTCGCGCGCAGGGCCGACCACGCGGCCCGGATATCCTGGGCCGCCCGGCTGCGGTCGGTTGCAACCTGGCCGCTGCGGGCAGCATGCAGGATGATCATCAGCGCCTGGTCCGTGCGGCCCAATATGAGCATGGGGACGCCACTCAAACGACGAAGCTGCGCGGCCTCGACGAACTTTGTGAAGGTGTGCCCGGCGTTCCCGGTGCCCGGGATGTGCCGGTGGATATCGGCAAGGCCCCACACGGGGTGCCGCGCGGTCCGGGAATGACCAAACGGCGAGCCACTCTCGAAGGTATCCAGGAACCTCCATCCGCGTCGCTCCAACGCGTTGGTGAAGGGCACCACCTCGTGGGGAGGGACAAGAACGTCGGCATCGGCGGAGGCCCGGCGTGGGGACCTCAAATCCGCATCGATTGCCGGTCCCTTCAGATGCAAGACCGGGACCCCGGCATCTTGCGCGAGGATCTGCAACGATGCATGCGTCATGGCGACCCGGACATCCATCGGCGCCACCGCGGCCAACGGACCATGCGACCCGGGAAGCGACACTTGGCCGCTCATGACAAGATCCTCACGGTCCCCGTCACCGGCTCGCAAAGCCTTGTTCCTCCCGATCAGGGAACGTCCTTCTTGCAGGGGTGCAGCGATGGGATGGTGATGCTCGCCGTCTGAGTGTTGCCGTTGACGGTGTAGTCGATGTTGATCGTGCCCTGGGAGGTGTCACCGCTCTGGGAGGACTCGAAGGTCATCTCGCAGCACATATTCGGTTCAGCGGTGCAGCAGGAGCCTGCGGGAATGGTGAACGTCGGTTGCGGGTCGCCTCCACCGTTGGTGTTCAGCGTCAGCGCGGTGACACACACCTCGGCACTCGTGTTGGTGGTGTTACAGAAGCTGAACGTCAGGTGGTAGATCTTGTCCCCACCGGCGGCGTGCTTGCAGGCTTCGGCCAGGCCGACGCAGATGCCGGTGTCGTCACACGTCGGGCTACCAGCGAACGCGGGTGCAGCGCCGACGACTGCGACGGCCGGAATGGCCCAGGCCGTCCCAGCGACCAACGTCCGGCGGCGTATGCCGCTTCGGTCATTCATGCCCTGCTTGGCCATATTCGTTCCCACGCTTCCCCTAAAGGTCCCTCGTGGTGGACAGAAGAACCACTCGCGCCATGACCTGTCAAAGGCATACGATCCCCGGCATCCCCGCCAGTGATCCACAGGCCGTTAGCACACAAAACAATGGAGTGCCCGCCACCACGTGAGGCAATCCCTGGCGAAGATTACCATTATGGGCGGGATCTCGGGGCAACACGATTCATCAGTTTATGACCATTTACACATAGCCCATGGTGACCAGGACGGTTGGGAACTGGGGATAGCTCGGCGGGGTTTGCACAGGTCATCAAGGGAACTGAGGGAATGCGCCAGCGCGCCGGTCGCGGCGATAGGTGTGACGACACGCCGGATGAGCGACGCGCCGACAGCACCGCAAAGCGGGTAAGGGATTCGAGGTGTGTCGCCGGATACGCCCGGATCGTATTCGGCCAGGGCGCAGACCAGGTGGGGATCGATCGTTGGCCGAGAAGGACGCTGCCCGAAGATTTCCGTGTCCATGGATGGGCGCGAGATCCGGGCCATATCCTGGGGTTTCCAACGCGAGTATTCCTCAGGGATTCCGAGAAGGGCGTTCGCAAACGCCAGCGCTGACGAAGATCGGGGCGATCATGCCGGTGGGCCACCGCGTCGCCCTCGTGTCCTCCTCCTACGCCCCCCACGTCGGGGGCGTTGAGACACACGTCCGGGAGGTCGCCCGAGAGTTGAGCGCGGCCGGGTTGGCGATCGAGGTCTGGACGGTGAGCCGGGATGGGGCGGATCGAACGGCCGAGATCGACGGGGTCACCGTCCGCTATCTTCCAGCACCGCTGCCACGACGATCGGTTGCCGGGCTTCTGAGCATGATGTGGCACGCGCCAGGGGCCGCCCGCTCCTGGTGGCGCGCCTACCGATCCTTCAGACCCGACATGTTGCACGTTCAATGCTTCGGTCCCAACGGCCAATATGCCTACGCGATGCACCGCCTGCTTCGTATCCCGCTGATCGTCTCCTCCCACGGGGAAACCTTCACCGACGATCACTGCGTGTTCGACAACTCCGTGCTGGCGCGTCGGGGTCTGCGGGCGGCCATCGGCGGCGCCGTGGTCACGGCCTGCTCACCGCTGGTGGCCGAGGAATTGGTGAATCGATTCGGTGCCCGTCAGGTCACGGTGGTTCCCAACGGTGTCACGGCGCAGGGTGCGCTGGTGCGGGGGCGGCGGCCAGGCGCGCCGATCGTGGCGGTCGGTCGCCTGGAGTGGGTCAAGGGCTTTGATATCTTGCTGCGCGCCTACTCGATGGTGTCTGGCACTCCTGGCGGCCTCGTGATCGCCGGGGATGGGCAGGAGCGTGAGGCGCTGCGTGGACTGGCGCGCCGGCTCGGCATCGAGGACCTTGTGTCCTTCCCCGGGTTGCTCGATGCCGGCGATGTCGCCACCCTCCTCGCCGGCGCCTATGCCGCCGTGGTGCCCAGTCGGAAGGAAGCGTTCGGCATCATCGTCCTGGAGGCGTGGGCGGCCGGGACGCCGGTGATCGCCACCTTGGGCACCGGGCCCGCAGCGTTCGTTCGGGACGGCATCGACGGGCTGTTGGTCCCTGCGCAGGACGAAGCCGCGTTGGCCGCCGCGCTGGAGCGCCTGGTGGCCGACCCTGGGTTTGCTGGCGGCCTCGGTGCGGCCGGTGCCGCCCGGGTGGGGGAATTCACCTGGGCCGCGACGGCGCGGGAATACCTTAGGCTCTACGACGGGTTGGCGGACCGGTCCGGGGAGTCGGTCAACCCGTCGTAGAGTCCGGTGGTCGCTCTACCGGCGAAGCAGCTCCAGGGCGGCGTTGAACGCGCCTGAGGGCCGCATGACCGTGGTGGTCTTGGCCTCGTCGGGGCGGTAATACCCACCGATGTCCGCCGGGTGGCCCTGAACGGAAATCAACTCCTCGGAGATGTTCTCCGCGCCGGCCGCCAAGGCCGCGGCGACGGGCGCAAACGTCGCCGCCAAGTCGGCGTCGCTGCCCTGAGCGGCCAGTTCCTGGGCCCAGTAGGTGGCCAACCAGGCGTGGCTTCCCCGGTTGTCGATCTGACCGACCTTGCGGGCGGGTGACTTGTTCTCGTTCAGCAGGGTCTCGGTAGCGGCATCGAGCGCGGTGGCGAGCACCAGAGCGCGTGGGTTGCCGTTGGTGTCGGCCAAATGCCGCAGACTCTCGGCGAGGGCGAGGAACTCGCCCAGGCTGTCCCAGCGCAAGTAGTTCTCCGCTACCAGCTGCTGCACGTGCTTGGGGGCAGAACCCCCGGCACCGGTCTCGAACAGGCCGCCCCCGTTCATCAGCGGTACGACCGAGAGCATTTTGGCGCTGGTGCCCAACTCAAGAATCGGGAACAGGTCGGTGTTGTAGTCCCGCAGCACGTTCCCAGTCACCGAGATGGTGTCCAGGCCCTGGCGAATCCGCTCCACCGAGCGCTTGGCCGCCTCGACGGGGGAGGCAATGGTGATGTCCAATCCGGAGGTGTCCAGATCGGCGAGATAGCGCTGGACGAGCGTTGTGATGTTGCGGTCATGCGCGCGGGTGGGGTCTAGCCAGAACACCGCCGGCGTGCCGGTAGCCCGGGCCCTGTTGACGGCCAAGGCAACCCAGTCCCTGATTGGGGCGTCCTTGGTCTGACAACCTCGCCAGATGTCCCCGGCGCCGACCTCGTGCGCCATGAGCACGTCACCGGCGGCGCTGACCACCTCGACCACACCGTCTGCGGCGATCTCGAAGGTTTTGTCATGGCTGCCGTATTCCTCCGCCTTCTGGGCCATCAAACCGACGTTGGGGACCGAACCCATGGTCCTCGGGTCATAGGCCCCGTTGGCGCGACAGTCCTCGATGACCGCCTGGTAGACCCCGGCATACGAAGAGTCCGGAATGACCGCCAAGGTGTCGTGCTCCGCGCCATCGGCCCCCCACATGTGCCCGGAGGTGCGAATCATCGCCGGCATCGACGCGTCCACAATGACGTCTGAGGGCACATGCAGGTTGGTGATGCCCTTGTCCGAGTTGACCATGGCCAAGGCGGGGCCGTCGGTCAGCGCCTGATCGAAGGCGGCCCGGATCTGCCCACCGTTGGGCAGGGAATCGAGGCCGGCGAGGACGGCGCCGAGCCCCTGGGTTCCGTCGAGCCCGGCCGCCAGAAGCTCATCCCCGTATGCCGCGTACACGTCGGCGAAGAAGACCCGTACGACGTGACCGAAGATGATCGGGTCGGACACCTTCATCATGGTCGCCTTCAGGTGAACCGAGAAGAGCACGCCGGCGTCCTTGGCGGCCCGCACTTGCTCGGCGAGGAAGGCATCCAGGGCCGTCGCCGACATGAAGGTGGCGTCCACGACTTCGCCCGCGAGCACCGGCAGGGACTCCTTGAGTGCGGTGATCGTGCCGTCACTCGCGGTGTGCCGGATGGTCAGGGTGTCCGCCGCAGGCATAATGACCGATTGCTCGTTGGCGCGGAAGTCATCGCTGGACATCGTCGCGACGTTGGTTGTCGAGTCAGACGACCACGTCCCCATCGAGTGCGGGTGCTTGCGGGCATAGTTCTTCACCGCGGACGGTGCTCGACGGTCGGAGTTGCCCTCCCGCAGGACGGGGTTGACGGCGCTGCCTTTGACCTTGTCGTAGCGGGCGCGCACCTCGCGGTCGGTCTCGCTCGTCGGGCTCTCGGGGTAGTCCGGCAGCGCATAGCCCTTGCCCTGGAGCTCGGCGATGGCCGCCTTGAGCTGCGGCACTGATGCGGAGATGTTCGGCAGTTTGATGATGTTGGCCTCAGGCGTGGTGGCCAGCTCGCCAAGCTCGGACAGAGCATCACCGACGCGCTGCTCGGCGGTGAGGTAGTCGGGAAAGACGGCGAGAATCCGCCCGGCCAAGGAGATATCCCGGGTGGCGACAGCGACGCCGGCTGCCCCGGCATACGCCTCGATCACCGGAAGGAAAGAATAGGTCGCCAACAGGGGCGCCTCATCGGTCAGCGTGTAGATGATGGTGGACATGACGCTCGCTTCCTCCGTCGGGGCAATCAATTTCTCTTGATATCAAGATAACTCTACCGGTCTCGTGCCGCGACGGTGCGGTGGCTCAGTCTCTGGGCGCGCGGGTGGAAGCCTCACTGATCCTGGGCACGCAGCCTCGCGCCACAGGTATGGACCACCCCGCCAGGACGCTCGTAGACGATGGTGCCGATGTTGGGTAGGAAACGTTTCGGGATCGCGGCGACAAGCGCAGCCTCGCTGCCTTCGGTGTCGATCTTCAGCAGGTCGATACGACCGTGTTCGTCGAGGACCTGTGCCAGCGCCTCCTCGACCCCGTCGCAGACGACGTCGATCTCCACATGCTGCGCGCTTCGCCCAGTAGAGTCGGCGAGGCCGCTGTATCGACCGATCGGCTCCGCTAGGAAGGCGGCAACGCCGGCGGTCGGTGCGAGCGCAGCGCGGTGGATTCTGCACCGGTCGGCAGCGACGGAGACATTGGTGTTCAGCACCGCAAGATTCGACTCCAGCGGCTCCCAGCAATGCACTACGCTGTCCGGGCGCCGGGTCAAGAAGTACAGGGCCGACAGCCCGATGTTGGCGCCGACATCCACCACCACCCGTGGCGAACCGGTGCCGTAGTCGTGTCGGCAGAACACCTCGTTGACGGTGCGGACATCGTGCGGGTGGGGGATGAGCACCGGGGCGCGACCCAACGGGGTACGCACCGACGTTGTCCAGGGGTAGTCCCCTGACCCCCACACGTAGCGGCGCAATGCCTCGACCGGCCTGGGGTAGGTGGCGAAGGTCCCGGTCACGGCCCGGTAGTTCCGGGGCCTAAAGGGGGCGCTCAGCCAGCGTCGATGATCGCCCGTAGTCATAGTGCGATCGTGTCATGGCCCGGCCGACCAAGGCGGCGCAACACGGCGGCCATCTCCTCCACACGCGCCGACCAGTCGGCCTCGGCCGCTGCCCAGCGTGGATCCGCCGGCCGTCGCTGCCCGGAGAGGACATCTGCCACCGCCTGAGGGAACTGCTCGGCCGGGACCGTCAGCGCGACATCATCGATGAATCCGCTGACCGCAGTGGCCACGATCGGCCGACCGGCCGCGGCGTATTCGTAGCGTTTGATCGGGTCCAGGCTCATGGTGAAGTCGTCGATCACGTGGGGGACCAGCAGCACCTTGGCGTGGCGTAGGTAGGCGGGTACTTCAGCGGCCGGCCGAGCGCCGAGGAGGACGACGCCGGCCTCTTGAAGCCGGCGTTGCTCGCCCCGATCAAGCAGAACTGGCCCGACCGCGACAACTCGCGCCGCGCCGGCAATAGCGTGGGCGGTACGCAGGCAGAGCGGGACGTCGAGACGGTCGCGGTGCAGGGTTCCGGCATACAAGGCCACCGGCCCCGCCGGCAAGTCGGTCGGTCGGGGTGGGTCGGCGGCGTACGCGGACAGGTCGACACCGTTGCGGATCATCGTTACCGGGCGGGCGGAAACCTTGCGTTCGGCGAGATCGGGGGAGCACACCACCACGTCATCAGCCCCGGCCAGGAGCCGCTGCTCCTGGGCGTTCAACCGAGCGTGCTCCGCCGCCGGCCGGTGAGCGGCCAGCCAGTCGTCGGTGATGTCATACAGGGTCGGCCACCCGGTCAACTCCATGACCTCAGCGCCCATGGGGTCGTTGACCCACAGCACCGGATGGGTCAACCCGGCTCGAGTGGCAGCGGCCATGACGCCGCGAGCCCAGCGCCCGTCGTGCCCTTGGTCAACCCGCCGGGGCAACAGCTTTCGCGGCTGAAACAGCCACAACTGCCCACGAGCGGAGACCCCCACCTCGTGACGGCGCAAGCCGGCAGCTCGCCCAGGTCGGCGCCCCCTGCGCAGGGCGTGCACGATGTCCGTGGCCGGCTCGATGAACAGCACCGAGCTGACCTGGCCCGCGCGGAGCAGACCGGCGACCAGGTGCTGGTTGCGTCGCCACACCTCATCCCACCGTTCGAGCGAGATGAGCACGAGATCGGTCACATTGCCGCCTGGTATGCCTCAAACGTGGCGTGCTCCTGTCGCCGCACCGTGAACCGTTCCCGCTGCAGATGCAGCAGCTCGTCGGCATATGCCGTGCGTCGGTTGACGTCGTGCGCCGACTCGGCAAGCTGCTCCGCAGCCTGTCCAGCATCGCCGGGGGTGAACAGGGCGGCTCGGTCGGCCGCTCCGACAGTCTCCAAATGGCCCGCCGAGCCAGCGGCTATCACCGGCAGCCGGTTCGCCATCGCCTCAATCACGCTCAGCCCGAAGTCCTCGGTGGAGCGCGGGGCGATGAGGATCGAGCAGCGGTCCATTTCGCCGTCGATGTCCATCACCCGGCCAAGGAAGTCGACGCTGCCGCCGATACCGAGCAGGTGCGCCACGTCGATGAGGTGGGACAGCTCGGCTCCGTCCCCGGCCACCCGCAGTCGCCACCCTTCCCGGTGCAGCCCGGCCTGCGCGAAAGCCCGGATGCCCACCTCGCTTTCCTTCTCCACCTCCAAGCGTTGAGCCAAGAGTACGAAGGGCTCTCGCAGGTCGGTCGGGCGCGGGTTGGGCCGGGAACTGGTCCCGGGATGGACGACGACGCTGGCTCCATCGATGTGCCTGGCGACGTGGTGGCTCACCGCGATTTGCCCGTCGATCGTGCTGGCGATGAGGCTGGCAGCCAGACTGCGCCCCGATCGGGACGCCCGACGGCGGGCGAAGTGCCGCGTGGCGATGACGGTGTGCTCCGCTCGGATGGAGCCGAGCGCCCCGGCTGCCTCTGCGGAGGTCATGTGGGCGTTGACGACGTCCCAAGGGCCGAGTGTGCGCAGGAGAACTGCCGCGGAGAGCACGCTTCGTCCGGCCACGCTCGCGACACCGGTGCCGGCGAGCAGCTGAGCCATCCAATCAGGGCGGCCGCCGATGATGGTGACGTCGTGGCCGGCCCGTTGCTGGGCCACCGCCAAGAGGGCCGTGTGTCGCTCCACTCCGGCGAACTTGTCGGTGACAATAACGTGGCAGATGCGGGCGGGCACGCTAATCACCGGCCGCGGCGAGCACTCGGGTTCGACGAGCATCCAGCTCGACCGCCGCGATGCTTGGCCGTTCGAACTCCTGGACGCCCAACGCGAGGCCGGCCAGGATGAAGGGGATGCTCGATTCCACGGTCAGCCAGAAAATGTCGAACTGGGCTTGGACCAACCGGGAGGCGACCGCAACGAAGCCGAACATGCCGATCCCGGCTGGCAGTCGCCAGAGCTCGAGCAGAATGGTGAGCATCACGCCGAGGAAGGCGATCAATCCGAGAATGCCGGTGGTGGTGAGGACTTCTATCTCGGCGTTCGGCGGCTGGAAAGTGATGTCGAAGGCGCTGGTATACCACCAGCGGTTTCCATGCCCGAACCACAAGCCGGTGCGGGCCATCTCCAACGACTGGGCGAACCAGTCCAGCCGCTGATACACCGAGTTGTGTTGGTTCCCCGAGTCCACCTGGTCCTTCACCAGGGTGAATACCAGCGCCAGCCCGCCCGCGGCGGCCAAGGTGATCCAGCCGCGTTGCCGGCGTCGTCGCGGATCGCGCCACACGATGACCAACGCGGCGACGAGGAACCCGACAATCGCCTGACGGGATTGCGCGACGACGACGCCGAGCACGAGGTACCCGGTCACCGCCCCATAGAGCCACCGAGGCCAGCGCAACCAGTGTGGTCGGGTATACAGCGCCGCCGCGATGACGCCCAAGCTGGTGCCGATGGCGTTCTTGTGCATCGGATAGGGCCAGCGCACGTATGCCGGAGCGAAAAGCCCCGTGGAGTAGGCACGAGCGGCCGTGATGATCGCGAGCGTGGCGATGACCACCGCAGCCAGGATCATCAGGGTGAAGCCCACGCGAGCCAGGCCCCGCCGGCCCACCGTCCACCCGACGAGCAGGCTTCCAGCCAGGAGAAACAACTGGTGGACCCACTCGATCGCGCCCACGTGGGTCGGCGTGGCCAGGACGGAGAGGAAGGTCACCGCCTCGTAGGCGGCCACAGCCCACAGGATGCGTCGTACTCCGAGACTGAACGGTCGCCCGCCGAGGAAGACCGCCGGCCAGGTGGCCGCGAACAGGGCGAGATCGGCCACGCTCAGATCGGTGCCACCGACACCTATTCGAGCGACGACGAGGCTGGCAGGCATGGCAAGTACTGGGATGATCGCCGGCTCGGCAACGGTCAGGCCGATGGCGAGGACCACGCCGGCCGCTGCCAGCCCGACGACGGGATTGTGCGCCGCGAGCCCGCCGAGGGTGATCGCGACGGCGGCCGCGGCCACAGCCAGCGACAAGCCGGCCAACGGGCGGTGGCGGCGATCCTGCGAGATGGCACCGTTCACGAGCCGACTCCGTGCTGGTGGAGGACACCTCGAGGGCCGCGCAGGTAGACGGCAAGGTCCCGGCGTGCCTGCTGCCGTCGCGGACCTGTCCGCACTAGGGCACGCACTCCAGCCCCGGTGATGCGGCCGGTCCGGGCGAGTTGCCAACCCAGCGGCCCGTGGTGCTTGCGCAGGTAAAGTTCCTGGCCGGCGTGGAACCGGGCGGTCCGCAGCTCTTCGTCGGTGCTCGTGGCCGCCCCATGGTGGACCGCGATCACCTCCTCGACCAGCTCGAGGCGCCATCCTCGGTCTACCGCCCGACGCTGCCAGTCCGTCTCCTCGGCATAGAGGAAGAACCGTTCGTCGAAGCCGCCGACCTCCGACAGCGCCCGGCCGGACAGCAGGAGGACCGACCCGATGAGGAATCCGGTTCGGCGCGTCCATCGGCCGGCCCCGATGGCATCGAGCCAGGCCTGCCCGGGGGTGGGGAAGGGCCAGGAGACCCGGGCCGATCGACCGCCGCCATCGACCTGCGCGGGAGCTACGGCCGCGATGGAGGGATCCTGGGTCAGGTGGCCATGCAGCACGGCCAGGTCCGCCGCGGAGAGCCGGGCGTCCGGGTTGAGCAGGAGGACGTCGGTTCCGGGGCGGCGACTGGTCAAGGCGACGTTGACCGCCGCAGCGAATCCGAGGTTGGAACCTGGGTCGATATAGGCGGCATCGTGGCTGCGGGCGAGCGCGGCGATCTGCGGCGAGCTGGAGTTGTCCACGATCGTGATGGGGAATCCCTCGAGCCCGGCGAGGGTCTCGGCGAGCAGTTCGGGGCGGCCATAGGCGACGATGGCGACATTCACGGCCTGTTCAACCGGCACGGCCGGTCCGGAAGGATCGGTGTCCGTGGCCGCGTGTGCAGGGGTGTGGTTCATCGCGGCGGTGTACAGATCCTCGTATGCGGCGGCGACGGCGTCCCAGGAACACCCTAGCGCCCGCGCCCGGGCAGCGTCGGCATACCGGCTCCGTCGTTCCCGATCTGCGATGAGCGACACCAGCACCTCCGTCAACGTCTCCGGATCATTCTGGGGGACGATGATCCCGCCGTCGCCGACCACCTCGGGCAGGGCGCCGCCATCGCTGGCCACAACCGGTGTCCCGCAGGCCATGGCCTCGATGACTACCCGGCCGAACTGTTCCCGCCAGGAGGGCGTGTCCACCGAGGGGACCGCCAGCACGTCGATGCTGCGGTAGAAATCCGGCAGGGCCCGCTGATCCATCGGGCCCAGCACCCGCACCCGATGGCCGAGCGTGTCGGCGCGCTGGCGCAGCTGGGGGCCGAGTGAGCCCGCCCCGACGAACTCGACGGTCAGATCTTGGGCCCTTTCGGCCGCCGCGAGAAGGTCGAGCACCCCCTTGTGCGGTTCGAACCGGCCGACGTAACCGACCACGCCCACCCGCAGCGCCTCCGGCGCGGGGGAAAACGTGTCGGGATCCACTCCGAGCGGGATGACCTTGGCGTTGCCGGCCAGACCCAGGCTCACGGCATACTCAGCGGCGGCTTTGTTGCATGCGCTGAGCCCGGCGGCCGCCCGGAGCGCCGATGCCTGCAACCATCGGAAAGGTATGGGGTATCGCTTGGCGATGTTCTGTGCCGAGTACAGGGTCATCGGGCCCCGCCAGCGGGCTGCGGCGGCGAGCAGACGGATCTCGGCAACGGCGAGGGACACCGGCTCCTCATGAACATCCAGGACGTCCCACGGCTGGGTCAACGAGCGCCACAGCGGGCGCGGGTCGTAGACAAAGAGATTCGGGTGCTGTCCCCATGCGCGGACGGGGATGACATCCTCGTCAGGCGCTGCGCGGAGGGTGACCGGGGATCCACCCTCGTTCCACGCGGCTGCGGCAAGCAGCCGGACCCGATGGCCTCGACGGCGCAGTGCCCGTTCGCGTTCCCGCCAGGCGTCGACCGGCCCGCTGTGGAAGATGCGCAACACATCCACTCCGGGACTCACCCTTCCTCGCCGTGACCGTGGAGCCGCGTGACCATGAGCCAAGTGGCCGATGAGCACAGGATAAGCAGCCACAACGGCTACTCTGGTGCAAGATGATTCATCTGGACGGGCCGGGATCCCCCACGACGTGCGTGCTCCTGCTCCCGCAGTTGGGAGGTTTGGGTGACTATTCGTGAATTTGTCGGTGTCCTCAAGGCGCGCTGGTTTGTCATCGCAATCTGCACCCTGGCGGCCCTTGGCGGGGCCGCAGCGCTGACCTTGATGACGCCAAACGAATATTCCGCCTCCGCTCGGGTCTACCTGGCTGCCACCGCGGAACCGGCCGAGGGCCAAACGGATACATCACCGGCGGTCATTTCCACAGCTGACCTCAACACCTACGTCCAGGTGCTCAGCAGTCCCGACTTCATGGACCCCTTGCGCGCCGCGCTGGATCTGCAGCCCGGGGACTGGGTCAGGGTGACCGGTGAGTCGGCGAGCAACACGGCCCTGCTGGAGTTGACCGCCACGGCGAACACGCCCCAGCTAGCCGCTGGCGCGGCGAATCTGGCCGGACCGCAGCTGGCCAGTGTCGCGTTGAAGTTCTCCCCGCTGCTGGCCCAATCGGCCGCCACGGTCACCTCGACCACGGTGCGGCCCGCGACCGTACCCACCCAACCGGCGTCGCCGAATCTCCAAGCCAATCTCCTGCTCGGTGCCGCGGTTGGCCTCCTGGCGGGCATCGGCCTGGCCTTCATCCGTCAGCTAGCGGACACCAAGGTGCGCCGTGACGAGGACGTGGCCGCCGCCACGACCGCACCGATCTTGGCTCACCTGCCGCTGGAGAAGACGAGCGGCGACCGGCCGTTGATCACTAGGGATCGGCATAACGCGCTCGCGGAGGGGTTTCGCCGGTTGCGGACCAACCTGCTCTT
Source organism: Nostocoides sp. (assembly GCA_047974805.1). Classification (GTDB taxonomy): domain Bacteria; phylum Actinomycetota; class Actinomycetes; order Actinomycetales; family Dermatophilaceae; genus JAJXUB01. The sequence continues at coordinate 49,010 of JBKECS010000016.1, forward strand.
TGTCGACGTGACCACGGCCCAGCATTCCGTCGTCGTCACCTCGGCACTAGCCGGGGAGGGAAAGACGACAGTCTCGGTCAACCTGGCGTTGGCCATGGCGGATACCGGGTTGAAGGTGCTCCTGGTCGACGGCGATCTGCGGCATCCCTCGGTCGCCAAGGCCTTGTCCTTGGACAACTCCGTCGGTCTGACCACAGTCCTGTTGGGCCGGATCGAGGTGGAACAAGCCATCCAGCGCTACCCCGGAAGCGACCTGGACGTGATGGCCGCCGGCCAGGTGCCCCCGAATCCCAGCGAGCTCATCGGCTCGGTCCCCATGGAGATGCTCTATCACGACCTGAAATCACGCTACGACTTCATCGTCATCGATTCCCCTCCGCTGGTGCCCGTCGTCGATGCCGTGTTGCTGGACAAGATCGCCGGAAACCTCTTGTTGGTGGTGGCCGCGGGCAAGACCAACGCCAAGGATGTCCACACCGCCGTTCGCCAGTTGGAATCGGCCTCCGGGGCAGTCTCTGGGGTGGTCCTCAACGTCGTCACCGGAGAACTGGCCCAACCCTACGAGTACGGCTATCACCGGCCTGAGGTCTCCGACCAGTCCCATCCGGAACTGGCAACCCGGGGTGGTCAGCGTCGGCGCCGGGACGACGGTCGTCGGGGCTAGCCGCCCAGTTCGGGTGACGGGGAGGCGGTCGATGCTGCCGACATGAGGTAGCCGGCTTCGATGAGTTCATCGACGAAGTCCGTGGCTTGGCGCGTCACCAGCTCTCGTGGTGCGCCGACGACAGCGGTCAGGATGTCTATCCACGACTGGGCCGGATAGCCGGTCGCGGCAAGCCAGGTCAGCGCCGCAGACTCACGCAGCTCCAGCATGGGGCCGTCCGGCAGGTGGGCGATGTAGACAGTCACCTCGGCCGTGTCGTCGTTGACCACGCTGTACCCCACCCTTGGCGGAACCTCAAACGCGGCGTCGGCCAGCGGCAGCGAGGCGGGACTGAATTGGTCCGACCAGTGCTGCTCGACCAAGTCGTCGATGACACTGCTCCACGTCCCGGACACGTCCTGCCACACGCCGAGCAAGACCTCGGTGGCCCGCCAGGCCGGAAAGCGGCTCGCTGCCGACCGATGGGCTCGGGCAGCGCGATCGTCTGCGGAGTCCTCGTCGTCCAGGACGGAGATAATGGCCTCGGCGAGTTCCTCGACATCTCCGGGGCGGACCAACAAGCCCAGCGGGTCCTCCCCGGGGAGGGGATCGAGGATCTCTCGTACCCCGCCGGCGTTGGTTCCGATGACCGGCACGCCGCGGACCATGGCCTCGACGAGGACGTTGCCGAACGGTTCTGGAACCGGTGCGGCGTGAACGCACACCGACATGGCGTCAAGCTCGGGACGGATGTCTCGGACGAAGCCGGTCCAGGACACGTGATCCTCTAACCCGAGGTCGACAATCGCGGCGCGGACCTGCTCGGCATACGCGGTGGCGCCGAAGGTCGGGGCTCCAACGATGCGGAACTGTGCGTCGGGATGGTGGCGCAGCACGCGTGCGGCCGCCTGGACAAACTCGTGTTGTCCCTTGGTCGGACTGACCCGGCCGAGCATGCCCACCACCGGTGGCCCGGTCGGGCGAGGTCGCGGAGCAGAGCGCACCATATCGGGGGCATACCCCGGGTAGGCGACCGTCAGTCCTCGCGCCCGGGGCAGCGTCGCAGCCGTCGCCCACGAGTTGGCGATGACGCGCGTTGGAGCCATTCCGGCGAGGGCGCCTAGGAGTCGAACTGCCCCCATGGGCATGTAGTCAGGGGCGATCCGGTCGCGCACATGCCACACCAACGGCTTTCGCGCCAAGCAGGCCGCCACGGTACCGATGAGGTCCGCTTTGAGCGTGGAGGTATGCACGATGTCGATGTCATTGCGCCGCAACCATCGAGCGACCTCGACGGCGAACCACACCGAGTAGCCCGTCTGGGTGAGCAGACCCACCGACACGCCGCCGACAGTGGTTCGCGCCACGGTTCGAACAGACTGTTTCATGGCCAGGACGTCGACCCGCAGGCCCTGCGCTCGCAACCGCTGGACGACGTCTCCATCCTCGAACCACAGTCCGATGACCTCGGGTGCGTCCTCAGGTAGTTCGGAGAGCATCCGCACGAGGGAAAGCTCGGCACCGCCGGGTTCGGCGGTATGCCCGATGACGGCGACGCGCACGTTGTGGACCTAGCCTCTCCCTCATCGGTGGCAACACTCGTGAGGCTAGCGCAGGAAACACGCGTCGATCCGGATGATGACGGGGATCGTGTCACGTGGTGAAATTGTCCAATGCCAGGAGTGCAACCACCTCGGCTGCGGGTGGCGATCCTGGATCACACTGCGGAGCTAGGTGGCGCCGAAGTGACGCTGTTGCGGCTCGTCGATGCCCTGCCCAGTGATCAGGTCGAGATCATCCCCGTGCTCTTCGCGGAGGGGCCGTTGGCGCGACGGCTGCGCCAGCGCGGTTTGGACGTCCACGTGATGCCGATGCGTGAGGACGTTAGGACCGCGTCGCGATTCGAGGTCATGGCGTCGCCGGGGCACGCGGTCCGTTCCGCGGCCACGTCGCTGCTCTTCGCCCGGCGCCTTGCCGCCGCTCTGCGGGCGTTGGACGTCGACGTGGTCCACACGACCTCGCTCAAGGCAGACCTCGTTGGTGCCCTTGCCGCGCGCCAGATCCGCAAGCCCTTGGTGTGGCATGTCCACGACCGGATTGCGCCGGATTACCTGCCGGCCCGGGTGGGCCACATCGTCCGACTGGTGGCCCGCATCGCCCCTGCCCGGGTTGTCGTCAATTCTGCCGTGACGGCGCGAACCCTGCCCAAGGCGCGGGGTCTAACCGTGGTACACCCTACGCTGGACCCCGTGACGATGTCCCCGTTGCCCGAGCGATCTTTGGCGCCCCCTGGCGTCCCCGTCGTTGGCATGGTTGCTCGGCTCAGCTCGACCAAGGGGCAGGACGTGTTCCTCCGGGCGGCGGCACAGGTCGCCGAGCGCCGGCCGGATGTGCGCTTCCGTCTCGTAGGAAGTGCACTGTTCGGTCAGGCGGAGTACGCCGCGTCCCTGTCCGACCTGGTCGAGGAGCTCGGACTGGCCGATCGGGTCGACTTCAGGGGATTCGTCGAGGACCCGACGCAAGAGCTGGACCAGTTCTCGGTGTTCGTCCACGCCTCGCCTATACCGGAGCCGTTCGGACTGGCCACGCTGGAGGCCATGGCTCGAGGGGTACCCGTCGTCGTCGCAGCCGATGGCGGCCCGGCGGACCTGGTTCGTCCGGTCGGGGAGCCGGACTTGGGCACCCTCGTCGTACCCGGCGACCCGACTGCCTTGGCATCAGGCATCCTGGCGACCCTCGATGCTGGGGACCAGACACGCGCTCGCGCGCTGCGAGCTCGGGAGCGGGTTCTCGCCCGGTACCGCCCGCAGGATTCCGCCGCAGCTCTGCTGTCCAGTTGGCGTCAGGCTCGCGGCCAGACCTCGCGACCTGCGGTGGTCATTGCCCACGACTACCTCACCCAGCGGGGCGGGGGCGAGCGGGTCGTCCTCGCCATGGCCAGGGCCTTTCCCGAGGCGCCGATTGTCACCTCGCTCTATCAGCCGGAGGAGACCTACCCCGAGTTCCGAGACATGGATGTGCGGGTATCTCCCCTGAATCGGGTCGGCCTGCTGCGCCGCTCACACCGACTGGCGCTACCGCTGCTCGCGCCGACGGTGAAGCGGATGACGATCGATGCCGATGTTGTGCTGGCGTCGTCGAGCGGGTGGGCGCACGGTTTCTCCACCACCGGCGACATGGTGGTCTACTGTCACTCCCCGGCCCGTTGGCTCTACCTCACCGACGAGTACGTCGGCTCCGGGCCCACGGCCTGGGTGCAGCGAGCAGCGGTCGCGATCATGAGGCGCCCGCTATTGGGCTGGGATGACCGCGCGGCACACCGTGCCCAGCGCTACCTGGCTAACTCCACGGTGGTGGTGGAGCGAATCCGCCAGGTCTACGGCCTGGACGCCACCCTCGTGCCGCCGCCCTACGGCGTCAACGTCGACGGAGCGCAAGAGGCCGTGGCCGGCGTTGCCGATTGGGCCGGCGACGGCTTCCACCTCACCGTGTCCCGATTGCTGCCGTACAAGAACGTTGGCGCCGTAATCGACGCGTTCCGGCGGCTGCCGGCGGAACGACTTGTCGTTGTGGGCTCCGGCCCGATGGAAGCGGAACTGCGGGCCAGCCTGCCCGACAACGTCGTGCTGGTCAGCGGCATCTCGGACAGCCAACTTCGCTGGCTGTATGCCAACGCCCGGGCTGTCGTCGCAGCGAGTTTCGAGGACTTCGGATTGACTCCGGTCGAGGGAATGGCCTTCGGGAAACCCTGCGTGGCGCTGCGTGGTGGCGGCTACCTCGACACGGTGGCGGAGGGCCGCACGGGGCTGTTCTTCGATGCGCCGGAGCCCGAGCTCATCGCCGCCGCCGTCACCGCGGCCGCGGCACGCGGCTGGGACCGCGACGACATCGCCCACTATGCAACCCGTTACGGCGAACCGCATTTCGCCCAGCAGCTCAGGGACATCGTCGAGGACATCCGGGCCGCCCGGAGGCCGGAGGACCTTCGGACGTAGGGAATCCGTTGCGGCCGTTGGAAATTCTCTCCGGATCCGTAACGCGGAGAGGGGAAGCACCGTTCTACTGGATAGTTTCTTTACCGATGGTTTACTCTCTACTGTATCGAGCGCGCACCCCTGTCGTTGTCTCGACCTGCCAGAGCCGTCTAGACCCAGGTAGTCTCTGCGAAAACAAGGTCTTCTGCCATGACCACTCAAGCTCGTCCAGGAATCCCGACGACGGATCTTCCGTCGCCAGGTCGCGCGCGACCTTCGGGCCCGATCAACCTTGCCCGCCGCTTCCACCAGTTGACGGCGTTCTCCGGTGACACAATCGTCATCCTTGCTGCGGTGGTGATCGCGTTCGTCGGACGCAACCGTTTGGGCTGGTTCTACCGCGACAACAACTTTGCCGAGGTCACGATTGGAGCCATCCCGTTCATCGTCCTTGTCTGGCTCGCCGGTTTGTGGCTCGGCGGCACGTATGCTTCGTCGCGGCTGACAGCCGGTGCCTCCGAATACGGCCGGATGATGACCTCCAGCGCCGTCGTCGCCGGGCTCATCGGGATCTACTGCTTCCTGACCAAGTTCGAACTCTCCCGCGGGTTCTTTCTCCTCCTGTTCCTCATCGGGGTTCCGATGCTGCTGCTGGAGCGATTCGCCTTGCGCCGCTACATGCATCGTGCGCACATCCGGGGGCGATGGCGGGCAAAGGTCCTTGTGGCCGGAATGCACCCGCACATCGAGGACGTGGTGTCAGTCATCGAGCGGGAGAGCTGGCTGGGGTTCGAGGTGGTCGGCGCCCTGAGCGTCAACGGCGATCCCTCGACCACGCGTGACTTCCGCGTGGGTGCGCTGGAGGATGTCGTCGGCGTGGTGTCGACGCTCAAGGACGTCGGTGCCGACGCGGTGGTCTTCACCGAGGGGGCCTTCCCCTCGCCGGCCGATTTCCGCTGGATGGCCTGGGAGCTTGAGGAAGCCGACGTCCAGATGATCGTCGTTCCCGGCCTCAGCGATATCTCCGCAGAGCGTCTCGACGTGCGCCCGGTCGGCGGGCTCCCACTGGTCTACGTTGAAAAGCCGCAAGCCAGGGCGGCCTCGACCAACCTCAAACGTGCCTTCGACATCGTCGGCGCCGTTGCAGCGCTGATCCTGCTGTCCCCGATCATGATCGTTACCGCGCTGGCGGTGCGGCTGGCCGACCATGGGCCGATCTTCTTCCGGCAGACTCGCGTAGGGCGGGACGGCAAGACCTTCTCCTGCCTGAAGTTCCGCAGCATGGTGGTCGATGCCGAAGACCTCCTGGCCTCCATTGAGCATCTGAACATGGGCGACGGTGTGCTGTTCAAGTCCGACACCGATCCGCGCATCACAGGGCCCGGCAGGTTCATCCGCCGCTTCTCGATCGATGAGCTGCCGCAGCTGTTCAACGTCCTGCGCGGCGACATGAGCCTCATCGGTCCTCGGCCACCGCTACCGCGAGAGGTGCTGGACTACCAGGACCGGGAACACCGGCGGCTGCGTGTCCGCCCGGGAATGACCGGCCTGTGGCAGGTCTCCGGCCGCTCTGATCTGTCCTGGTCCGAGACGATCCGGCTCGACCTGTACTACGTGGACAACTGGTCCATGCTGCAGGACCTCCAGATCCTGACCAAGACGGTGCGCGCGGTTCTCGGCGGCCGAGGAGCCTATTAAAACCCTGCCGCCATCAGCGACAACGAGCGGAGACCGGGAGACAGCGACAGGTTGGCTACCATGCCAGGGTGCCTCGGTCTACCGCCGCCAAGAATGCGGCCCTGCTCGCGCTCATCGCGTTGGACGTGATTCTGGTCGTGTTCCTTATCCGCCATCGTTCGGCCGAACAGGCGCCAGCCGCACCTGCTCCCTCGCCCACGGTGAGCACGCCGCAGCCATCGGCCCTGACTGCGAGCACGGCTGCCGGAGCCCTGGTGGATCCGGACAGCGTGTCCACCATGCCGGTCGAGGTCGTCGACGATTCCCATCTGTGGGCGGCCCTCCCCGGCACCTGCGCCAAAGGTGGGACCAAGCTCCTGACGACTAGCGACGGCGGCAGGACGGTGACGGCAACACCCGTTCCGTTCAACGTCATCACCAGGGTGGCACCGAGCAGCAGCACGAAGGGCTTCGTCGTCGGAGCGGGCAAGGACTGCACCGCCCAAGCTCGGCGGACGGCCGACTCGGGCAAAACCTGGGCCTCGCCCGGACCGACGACCGGCACGTGGTATCTCGACCCGGCGAAGCCAACCGATGTGCATACGGTGACCAATCGCACGGTGCGTGCCTGCGGGGACGGTGTCGATGCTCGTTCGCTGGTCCGCGTCACTGACGCGCAAGTGGTCGTGCTCTGCCGAAACGGCGAGGTTCGAACAACCAACGACTCGGGCGCCACCTTCACTTCCGCCGGGACCGTCAAGGGCGCCGTGGCCGTGACCGGGACCAGCACAAATGGGACGCTGACAAGTTACGTGGCCGCCGTGGCCCAGCCGACGTGTACTGGAGTCTCGATCGCCGAGGTGGGTAGCGCGAAGCCGTTGGGGTGTGCCTCGATGTCCGGAACGTTCGATCGGTCCGTCGGCCTCGCGGTCAAGGGCGCCTCGGGTTGGCTCTTCATCGGGCAGAAGGTGGCTGTGTCCACTGACGGGCTGAAGACCTGGACGGCGCCGTCCTGATCACACCCAGTGACCGGGTGCGATGAACCCGCCCCCCCGGAGGTGCCTGCTGGCCTGACACAATGTCCTGCATGCCCGCCACCCCTGAGGCCTCCAGCCTGCCGAGAATCCTCTCCGGAATTCAACCGACGAGCGACTCGCTGCATATCGGCAATTACATCGGCGCGTTGGCCAACTGGGTCACCCTTCAGGACGACGACTTCGACGCCTACTACTTCGTGGCCAATCTGCACGCCTTGACCGTGCCCACCGACCCGCAAGTGCTGCTGCACCGCACGCGGGTCACCGCTGCCCAGTTCGTCGCTGCTGGGGTGGATCCGGCCCGCTCGGCGGTCTTTCTGCAGAGCGACGTCGTCCAACACCCGGAGTTGGCGTGGGTCATGATGTGCCTGACCAGCTACGGCGAGGCTAGCCGGATGACCCAGTTCAAGGACAAGATCGCCAAGGGGCAGAACGCGAACGTCGGCCTCTTCGCCTACCCCATGCTCATGGCGGCGGACATCCTCATGTATGACGCGGCATACGTTCCGGTCGGGGAGGACCAGCGGCAGCACTTGGAGATCACCCGGGACCTGGCCATGCGGTTCAATCAACGATTTGGCGAGGGCGGATTGGTCGTCCCCGACCCCTATATCCTCAAGGAGTCGGCACGGATCATGGACCTGACCGATCCCACCATGAAGATGTCCAGCACGAACAGCCCGGACAAGGGCATCATCCTCATCACCGACGCCGATGCTGCGATCAAGAAGAAGATCATGTCCGCGGTCACCGACACCGAAGCGGAGGTGCGCTACGACCCCGAGAACAAGCCCGGAGTATCCAACCTCCTGGTGATCCACTCGGCCCTATCCGGCACGCGCATCGAAGAACTGGAGCAGACCTTCGCCGGCTCCGGTTATGGGGTACTGAAAAAGGAGGTGGCGGAGGTGGTAATCACCTCGATCGGACCGTTCCGAGCCCGGCTCTCCGAGTTGCTGTCCGACCCGGCAGAGTTGGACTGGCTGCTCGCCGATGGCGCCGCCCGGGCCGGACAGGTCGCGGAACGGACGATCGCGCGCGTGCGGTCCCGTATCGGGATCCCCGGCTTGAATCACTGACGCCGGGGGCTAGGGGCGTTTCAAGATGACTCACACCATCGGGATCGTCGTCACCATCCCGCAGCCGGCTGGGGACCACTTGCGGCACAAGCGGCGCTCCTACGGCGACCCGGAGGCCGACATTGTCCCCCCGCACATCACCCTGCTTCCCCCGACGGTCGTTCCTTCGGACCGGTACGACCTCGTGCTCGCGCATGTCCGAGCCGTGGCCGCAGCCACCAGGCCGTTTGAGGTCATGCTCAACTCGACCGGCACCTTTCGCCCCGTGTCCCCGGTGGTCTTCGTCCAGGTCGCCCAGGGGATTCCGGAGTGCGAACGCCTGGAGTCGGCGCTGCGGTCCGGTCCCGTGCGACGCGACCTCGACTTCCCCTACCACCCACATGTGACCATCGCCCATCGCTTGGACAGTTCGGCGCTCGATCTTGCCTTCGCCGACCTGGCGGAGTTCTCGACCCGCTTCCTCGTTCGCTCTATCGATGTCTATGAGCATTGCGGTGACCGGTGGCAGCTGCGTGCCGCTGCTGAGCTGGCTGCCGCGCCTGAGGTGCGCCCATGATCGGCGCACTCAAGCGATGGTGGGGGGTAGTCGCCGAATCCCGCGCGTGGCGGGCCTGGAAACGATATGGCGAGGTGCGGGGCAGTCTGCTGGCCGGAGGCGTGACGTATTACGCGTTCCTATCGCTGTTCCCGGCGGTCGCGCTGGGCTTCACCGTGTTCGGTGTCCTCCTCAAGGGACACCCGGAGTATCTGGACGCGATCCGGACCTACCTCAACGGCATGTTGCCGGGGTTCGTTCAGGATGGCGACAACGCCGGCATCATCTCTCTGAGTGCCCCAACCTCCTCCACGCTCTCGATCACCGGTGCCGTCGGTGTCGTCGGTTTGCTGTGGTCTGGCCTGGGGTGGCTGTCCGGCACGCGGACGGGCATCCGCACCGTCTACGGCGCGGAGGGCAACCCCGGCAATTTCGTCACCGCCAAACTGCGTGACCTGCTGGTCATGGTCATCTTCGGTCTCGGCATCGTCATCTCCGCCGTGGTAACGGTCATGTCCGGCGGAGTGGCCTCGCATATCGCCGAGGCCCTCGGGTTCGGCGACGCCGGCCGCCTGCTCAACCTGGTCGGCCTGGTCCTGGGCGTCATCGTTGACGGGGCGTTGACCGCGTTGATGCTGCGCCTGCTGTCCGGCGTCCCGATGACCCGAGCGTCCCTGATCCAGGGTGCCCTCGTCGGAGGTCTGGGCCTCACCGTCTTGAAAGTGCTCGGGACGACGCTGATCGGGGGCACCTTGAACAACCCCGTCTATGGATCGATCGCGTTGGTCGTGGGGCTGCTGGTCTGGCTCAACTTCATCTCGCGGGTGGTGCTGTTGGCCGCGGCCTGGTCGAAAGTAGTCCTGCACGACGAGGGCCAGGACCCACAGGCCGAGAGCGACGAGGAGCACCCGGAGCCGCACACCGAGGTCGCCGTCGACGAGGTGACCGCCCAACCCTCGCTGGAACCGGTCGATGGCCGCGCGAACAAACGTGCAGGCCTGGTCACCGGGACGGTCCTGGGAGCGGCGGCCGCCACCGCGGTCGGCACGCTCAGGCGTCGTGGACGGCGCGGCCGCTCGCCTGGGGGGCCAGGAACGCCGTCGGAGTGAACCCGTCGCCGGAGGTCAGTGACGGCGCTGGTGCCTCGGCTGACGATGGTGCCGATACGCGGCCCACCCACTGGCCGACGCGACGAGCACCGCGGCCAGCAGAACCGTGATGACCGACAGTTCGAGCCACCCAGTCGGCAGCGCGTGGGGGACGGCTTGGGCCGCGACCGGAGTCATCGCGCGGGCGCCTCCGCCGATGTCCGACGGCACGGCAGCAGTCGATGGGCTCGACGCACCGGTCGTCGTCGAGGTCGTCGGGGATTCTTCGCCGGGCTCGAGCAGGCGGCCGACCGGGCTCGCTGCGTTGCCGTGGGCGAAGGCCCAGTCCAGCAGCTGCGCGGTGGGTCGCCATTGCGAGGCATCCACGCCATACATGAGGGTGACCAGGTAGGTGTGCCCGTCCCGGGTGGCGGCCCCGATGAACGTGCGATGCGCCTGGTCGGTCCAACCGTTCTTGATCCCGATGGTGCCTTGGTAGTTGTAGAGCAGGCCGTTGTGGTTGTCCAAGGCATACGTCAGTCGCGGCCCGGAGGGTGACTTCATGGTCGGTACCGCGGTGGCGGACGCCGACGTTCGCGACCCGGGCGAGGAGGTCGGGGTGAGCACCCGGCCCGGGAAGTCGACATGCTTGGTGACCACGAGCCGACGGAACTCGGCACTGCGCATGGCGTAGCGTCCGATGAGCGCCAGATCGTAGGCGCTGGAGGTTTGCCCGTCGGCGTCGAGCCCGGACGGGTCCAGCACGGTGGTGTCGGCAGCCCCGAGGGTTCGGGCCAGCTCGTTCTCGCCGGCCACGGTGGCCGGGAGGCCACCGTCCAGGCGTGCCAGCATATAGGCGGCGTCGTTTGCCGAACCCATGAGCAGAGCCTGGAACAGCTGTTCACCGGTGTAGCTCAGCCCGGGGACGAGGCCGATCCTGGTACCGCGAGCGGCGGCGTCGCCGGGTTCAGCGGCGTACCACCGCGACCGGTTGATCCGCGGCAGGAGATAGGCGGCGGTCAGGGCCTTGATGGTGCTCGCCGGCGGCAGCGTCGCGTGTGGCGCCTTGGCGGCCAGCACCTCACCGGTGTCGAGGTCGGCGATGACGTAGGACACCGCGTTGACCGGTGGGGGCGCCGGTACGCCGGACCGGGTGTCAACGATGACGCCCATGGCTGCCAGCCGTGGTCCGCCGATGGCGGTGGCCGGGTCCAAGAATCGGGTCGGGACCGGCATTGTCGGGGTGCTGGGTGTGCCCGGCGATGGGGCCGCGTCCGCCGACGCCAGGCCGGCCACTAGCGACACGGTGATCGCAGCCACGCTCATCGCGGCCCGCCGAACGCCCCGAAACCGGCGACGGGGCATTCGACGCCCTTTCTGGTGATGGGTTTCCTCGGGCACAGCGTGCCACACGCCGGGAATTGGCCAGGGCCAGTGACCCCAAATACGCTCCCTGGTATGCCAGTCGAAGGGTTTTGGGCCGTCGTTCCCGCCGGTGGGGCTGGGACGCGCCTGTGGCCGGTCTCTCGGGCCGGGTCGCCGAAGTTCCTGCACGACCTCACCGGAACCGGGTCCACCCTGCTTCGGGCCACCGTGGACCGGCTGACCCCGCTGGCCGGGGAGCAGGTCATGGTCGTCACTGGCGCTGCTCATGTCGACGCCGTCCGGGCGCAGGTGGGGTTCCTGCCCGAGGGGGCCGTCATCGCCGAACCCTCGCCCAGGGACTCCATGGCGGCGATCGCGCTGGCCGCGGCATTCATCGAACGTCGAGACCCCGAGGCGGTCATCGGTTCCTTCGCCGCCGACCACGTCATCCCTGACGGCGACGCGTTCCGCGCCGTGGTGGTCGAAGCCATCGAGGTGGCCACGTCGGGCTACCTGACCACGATCGGGATCGAGCCGACCGGGCCCGCCACTGGATTCGGCTACGTGCACATGGGCCCACCGCTGGAGGGTTTCCCCACCGCCCGGCACGTGCGCCAGTTCGTCGAGAAGCCCGACGCGCAGCGCGCGGCCGCCTACTTGTCCACGGGAGAGTTCCGGTGGAATGCTGGCATGTTCGTCGTTCGGGCAACTACTCTGCTGGACCTCCTCGCCGAACATCACCCCGACCTGGCTCGTGGCGTGCGCGACATCGCCCAGGATCCGCAGCGGCTCGGGGCCATCTGGCCGACGCTGACCAAGATCGCCATCGACCATGCGGTGGCCGAGCCGGCCGCGGACGCCGGCCGGGTCGTCGTCGTTCCCGGCCCGTTCCGGTGGGACGACGTGGGGGATTTTGCCTCCCTGGCTCAGATCCTGCCCAGCGACGGTCCATTGACCGTTGTAGGGGATGACGCCGATGTCCTCGCGGTGGATGCCAGCGGCCTGGCCATGCCTCACCCCGGCCGGTTGATGGCCCTGGTCGGCGTGGACGACATCATCGTCGTGGACACCCCGGACGCCGTGCTCGTCGTGGCCAAGGACCGCGCCCAGGACGTCAAAGCAGTCGTCGACGCGCTCAAGGAACGCGGCGCCACCGACCTCACCTAGCCCCCCATCCTCACCGTGCCCACGCCCGCGATCCGGGTGGGCGGCCCTGTTGGCACACTCTGGGGCCGACCGAGGGGTCAGGTGACGTCGCGGCGACGGAAGCCCATATCGCCGAGGATGAGGAGGATCGCGCCGAGGATGAGCATCGCGATGAGCGAACCCCTGCTGACGCTGCCACCGGGCAGGCTCGGCACGTGGTCGAACGGGCTGAGCGTGACCAGCCGTTCTGGAAGTCCGACGAGGCGGCCGAACTCCGCGGTGAAGAATGCGGTGGCGAACACGGCCCACGTCCCCACGGCCCAGCGTGGTGCCCAGCCGATGAGTAGAGCGGCGATGGCCACCATGGCCAACCCGGACGGGACTGCGCCAAGCGAGGCGAGCAGGAGCCGCAGGACGTTCGACCCGTCGTGCAGCCCGATCGCGCCGGCCACGCCGAGCGCGAGACCCCCGGCCACCGTCAGCACGGCAGTACCGGTCAGGGCAAGGCTCGCGTGGGCGGCCAGCACCCCGGTCCGGCTGTTCGCCGTGGCCAACACCGGCTCCAACCGACCGGCGTCCTCCTCGGTATGCAGTCGCAGCAGGGTCAGCACGCCGTAGCCGGCGGCATACACCCCGATGAACTTTACGAACGCTGCGAAGAACGTGTCGAGCAGGGTCCCGGCGTTGATCCCCATCCGGGCGAACAAGTCCGCGGTCGAGCCGGAGGCCAGCACATCGGTCACCGAGGCGGACATCGAACCCACCGCAGTCCCGACGGCCACCAGCCCGACGAGCCAGGCGAGGAACGTTCCCCGCTGGGTACGCCAGGCCAAGGCGAGCGGCGACCTCAGGCCGGGTGGGGCCGTCGCCGGTCCGGCTCGCTCCGCGATCAGCGCGCCGCCGAGGTCCCGCCGGTCCCGCAGCGTGAACGCGAGGATCAGCAGGAGCACCGCCACAAGGACGGGGACCAGACCCACCCACAACCGGTTCTGGCCGTAGGCTGAGACCTCCTCGTTCCAACCGAACGGAGTGAACCAGCGCAACCAGGCCAGGTCCGCGGACACATCGGCCACGGCGCGCAGGAGGTAGCCGACCCCGAGAACACCGGCAACGGCGACGCCAACGACCCGAGTGGAGCTGAACACCTGAGCGGCCACCGCGGTCACGCCCACGGTGGCCAGTCCGAGACCGAACCAGCCCACACCGAATGCCAGGGAACCGACCGGGTCGAGGCCGGTGGCGACCAGCCCCGCGATGGTCACCGCGCAACTGAGCACGAGCACCGTCACCGCTTGCAGGGACGCCCCGGCGAGCGGCGCCCGTCGCCCGATCGCCGTCCCGCCGATCAGCTCCAACCGTCCGCTCTCCTCATCGCCGCGGGTATGCCGGCGCACCATGGCGAACAGGACGCTCATGAGCATGACCATGCCCATGAGCTGCGCCTTCACCACAGCCAGGGCATCAATGTTCTCCGGATCGGCCACGGCGCCGTACAAGGCCCGCGCAGCCGGTGATTCGAAGACCGCCACGAGCGAGCTCAGATCCTTCGTCCCGGGCGGATAGAGATCCATGGTGGCCTTGGCGCTGGCCGCCAGGGCCAGCCCCGGAGCGAGGATGCCGAACCCGGCAAGCGCCCGGTCCCGGCGCAGACCGAGCCGGGCGAGGTCCCCGGACCCGGCATACGACCGGCCGGTCATTGCTGCGCCGCCGGTGGGGATGCCTGGGTCGGGGAGTACTGCGAGAGGAAGACCTCCTCCAGGGTCGGTGGCGACGCGGACAGCGCGGTCACGCCGAGCCCGGCGAGGTGAGCCATCACGGCGTCCAGCGCATCGGGGTCGACGTGAGCGCGCACCCGGTCCGCGTCGATGGTCACGTCGTGCACCCCGGGCAGGTGAGCGATCGCGGTCGGAGTCAGCCTTGTGGTCGCCTCGATCATGGTGGCGGACAAATGGCGCAGCGACGCCAGGGTGCCGGACTCCACGGCTACGCCGCCACGGATGATCGTCACGGCGTCGGCAAGGTGCTCAACCTCCGACAGCAGGTGGCTGGACAGCAGAACTGTGCTGCCCTGCTCGCGCAGCTCAGCGATCACCTCCCGGAAGATCACCTCCATCAGCGGGTCGAGCCCAGAGGTGGGTTCGTCGAGCAGGAGTAGCGGGGCGGCCGACGCCAGGGCGGCAATGAGGCTGACCTTTTGCCGGTTACCCTTGGAGTAGGTCCGGCACTTCTTCGTCGGGTCCAGGTCGAAGCGCTCCACCAGCTCGGCCGCTCGCGCCTCGTCCTTGCCGCCGCGGAGCCGGCCGAGCAGACCGATGACCTCGCCGCCGGTGAGGTTGGGCCACAAGGTGACATCCCCGGGCACGTAGGCCAGCCGGGTGTGCAACTCCACCGCGTCGGCCCACGGGTCACCACCGAGCAGGCGCAGCTGTCCGGCGTCGGCGCGGACAAGGCCGAGCAGGATGCGCAACGCGGTGGACTTGCCTGCGCCATTGGGACCGAGGAAACCGTGCACCTCCCCTTCGGTGACGGTCAGGTCGAGCCCGTTCAGCGCCGTCGTGGCCCCGAAGCTCTTGCGCAACCCGCGGATGGTGATCACGGCGTTCACAGCTTGAGCCTACGCATCGAGCCCGGCGGTGGCCCTAGGACCAACGTGGGGGAACCGGTATCGCGGCCGGTGAGGTCGGCCACGACCACCGCGGGACCGGGCATACGGACCATTACCCTGACCGGCATGGCATCCCTTTCCGAGTCCGGTCTTCCCATCGAGCCCGTCTATGACGCGTCGGCGCTGACGGGTTTCGACCCCGACGCGGCGCTGGGCGAACCGGGCAGCTATCCGTTCACCCGCGGGGTTTACCCGAGCATGTACACCGGCCGGCCGTGGACGATGCGCCAGTATGCCGGGTTCGGCACTGCCAAGGAGTCCAACCAGCGGTACCTCGAACTGGTGGCCAATGGGACCGGCGGGCTGTCCGTGGCCTTCGACCTGCCCACCCAGATGGGGTACGACTCGGACGCGCCGCTGGCGTCGGGGGAGGTCGGCAAAGTCGGGGTGGCCATCGACTCGGTTGAGGACATGAAGGTCCTGTTCAAGGACCTGCCGCTGGGTGAGATCTCCACGTCGATGACGATCAACGCCCCGGCTGCCATGCTGCTGCTGATGTACCAGCTCGTCGCGGAGGATCAGGGGGTGGCTGCCGACCAGCTTGCCGGGACCATCCAGAACGACGTGCTCAAGGAGTACATCGCGCGCGGCACCTACATCTATCCGCCGAAAGCGTCCTTGCGGCTGATCTCCGATATCTTCGCCTACTGCCACGCCCACGTGCCGCGCTGGAACACCATCTCCATCTCCGGCTATCACATGGCCGAGGCGGGGGCGACGCCGGTGCAGGAGATCGCCTTCACCATCGCCAACGCCAAGGAGTACGTGCGGGCTGCGATCGCTGCCGGTCTGGACGTCGATGATTTCGCCCCGCGGCTGAGCTTCTTCTTCGTCGCCCGCACCACGCTGCTGGAGGAGGTCGCGAAGTTCCGCGCCGCCCGCAGGATCTGGGCGCGGATCATGAAGGATGAGTTCGGCGCGAAGAACCCCAAGTCCCAGATGCTGCGCTTCCACACCCAGACGGCGGGTGTGCAGCTGACCGCGCAACAGCCCGAGGTCAACCTCATCAGGGTGGCCCTGCAGGGGCTCGGCGCCGTGTTCGGTGGGACCCAGTCGCTGCATACGAACTCCTACGACGAAGCCATCGCCTTGCCGACCGCCAAGGCGGCCCGGCTCGCGTTGCGCACCCAGCAGGTCATCGCCTATGAAACCGACGTCACCACCACGGTGGATCCGTTTGCCGGTTCCTATGTCATTGAGTCGATGACGGATTCGATCGAGGCCGCCGCGGTGGACCTCATCCAGGCGGTCGAGGACCGCGGGGGTGCGGTCGCGGCTATCGAGGAGGGCTTCCAGAAGTCGGAGATCGAGCGGTCGGCGTATGCCACTCAGCTGCAGATCGACAGCGGCGAGCGGACCGTCGTCGGGGTCAACAGGTACACCCTGGACGAGGAGGAGCACTACGAGCCGCTGCGGGTCGACCCACAGATCGAGGCCGATCAGCGAGCCCGGCTGGCCGAACTGCGCGCCGGCCGCGATCAGGCCGCCGTGGACGAGGCGCTGGAGAAGGTCCGGCAGGCTGCTCGCGGCACCGACAACGTGCTCTACCCGATGAAGGAGGCCCTGGCCGCCAAGGCGACCGGCGGTGAGGTTGCGGACGCTCTGCGCCAGGTGTGGGGGACCTACGTTCCCCGGGACGCCTTCTAACCCGTTCCTCGAAACGCCCTCAAACCTCATCGAGACGCCCTCACACCTCATCGAGAGGTCGCAACACGCGCTCTGACGGAAAATCGAGCGGCGTGTTGCGACCCCTCGATGTGGGGCTTTAGGGACTGGGGATCTCAATGGCGGCAAGGTAGGTCCCGCCCATCGAAAGGTGTGGCCTCCCCACGACGTGGAGAAGGCCAAGCCTGTGGATAACCCGGGGGCACCTTGGAAAATTGAATCAGGCTTGGGCATGCGTCCACGACCGCTGCCCGGCATTCTGAACGAAACCCCCTTCAGCGTCCAGGACGCTCGAGCGTGCGGGGTTACGCCGGGGCGGCTGCGGGCATCGGACCTCGTCATCCCGACGTATGCCGTGCGAGCACATCGCCAGCCGGAAACGTTGTCGGAAATCGCCCAGGCCATGGCTCTCGGGTTGCCCAGCGATGCGGTCTTCTCCCACGTCACGGCGTCACGGTTGCATGGCATACCGTTGCCACATCTGGTCGGAGAAGACCAATTGGACGTCATACGAGACGGCGACCTTTCCCGAATTCGACGGGCCGGTTGCCGGGGGCATCGGGGATTGAACTGGCGGAATTGGGACACTGTCGACGGTCTACGCGTCACCGCGTTGCCCGATACTTGGGTTGACCTGGGGGAGGTCTTGCCGCGTGGCCTTTCGCTCGATGACCTCGTTGTCGCGGGCGACTACGTGGCGACCGTCATCGACGGTGCCGATGTCCTGCGTGAGCTCCTCGGCTTTCGAGTTCGCCCGCGCGGGAAGCGACTCCTGTCGAAGGCGCTGCGGGAGGTGCGATGGCCGGTCCGTTCGCCGATGGAGACCCGGACCAGGCTGCTGGTCACCCGGTCCGGGGCACCTGCGCCGGAAGTCAACGCGCCCGTCTATGACCGCGGTGGCGAGTGGATTCTCGAGGGGGATCTCGTGTGGCGGGACGCGCGGGTCGTCGTGGAATACCAGGGTTGGGTGCACGCCCCTATCTCCGCGCGATCTCGCGATGCCCACCGCCGCGCGCTCGCTGAGGCGTCCGGATGGCAGGTCATAGAGGCATTCGCCGACGACGTCTTGCGCCCGGCGGGTCGGGGGCAGTTCGTGGCCAGGGTCCTCTCCGCGCTCGGATGCTCAAGAGTCACGGACGGGGCAGACGCGCATAGCGCGACAGTCCTCTCCGCGCTCGGATGCTCAAGAGTCTGAGTCATATCCAACGCCGGGCTGGTCTGCCGAGAGCTTGTCGCCTCCTTCGACCGTGGATGTTGGTTCTTCCTATTCGAGCCTCTTCCGATTCGAGAGGTCGCAACACGCGGCATGACCGGGGAACAAACAGCGTGTTGCGACCTCTCGACAGGGAGTGAGGTGGACCTCGGGTCGTAGACTGCCCCCGATGACGAACCCCTCCCTGGTCGATGATGCGCTGGCCTCGTCGTTGTGCCTGGCGCTGGACTCGATGGAGGCCGAGCTTGTGCAGGTCCGTCGCGATCTGCATGCCCACCCCGAGTTGTCCTTTCACGAAGTGCGCAGCACTGCCTTGATCCGGGCCCGACTGGAGCAGGCGGGGGTAGCGGTCACGCCGTTGCCCGGGACCGGCTTGACCGCCGACATCGGTGCCGAACAGCCAGCGTTCCGGGTGGCCTTGCGCGCCGATATCGACGCACTGCCGGTCCGGGAACGCACCGGTTCGCCGTTCGCCTCCACCGTCGCCGGGGTATGCCACGCGTGCGGCCACGACGTGCATACGGCCGCGGTGCTCGGCGCCGGCCTCGCCCTGCATCAGCACGAGGCGGCGTTGCGCGAGCGCGGTCTCGCCGTCCGGCTGATCTTCCAGGCCGCCGAGGAGATCCTTCCCGGCGGCGCCCAGGTCGCCGTCGAAGCGGGCGCGGTGCACGGGGTGGACGTGGCCTACGCGGTGCATTGCGATCCGAGCTTGGATGTGGGCAAGGTCGGGCTGCGCGAGGGCCCGCTCACTGCTGCCACCGACAGCGTCACGGTCCGATTGGAGGGCCGCGGCGGGCACACCAGCCGGCCGCACCTGACCCAGGACCTCACCTTCGCCCTGGCCAAGGTGGTCACCGAAGTCCCTGCGGCGCTGTCCCGCCGGGTGGACCCCCGCTCGGGTGCTGCACTGGTCTGGGGCGCGATCAACGCGGGGAAGGTGCCCAACGTCATCCCCTCGACCGGGGAGTGCGCCGGCACTTTGCGGATTCTCGACGCGGACGCCTGGCAGACCATTGGCCCGCTGATCGAAGAGATCGTTGCCGCGGTGGTCACCCCATATGCGGTGCGCGCGGAGGTCCTGGTCACCAAGGGCGTCCCCCCGGTGGTCAACGGCGCCGAGCCGATCGAGGTCCTGCGCTCGGCGGCTGCCGTCGCCAAGCTGGGGGCCACCTCGACCAGCCAATCGTTGGGCGGGGAAGACTTCGCCTGGTACCTGCGTGAAGTGCCGGGCGCGATGGCGCGACTGGGCACCAGAGCCCCCGGCGGACACACCTTCGACCTGCACCAGGGGAACCTCGTCATCGATGAGGCGGCCATCGGCCATGCGGCACGGCTACTCGCCGTGGCTGCCGTGACCCGGGTCAAGGCCGATGAAGGCTGACGCAGGCGGCTCCGCCGTCGATTGGGAGGCGCTGGCGGACATGGCTCGGCAGGCGCTGCGGCAGGCGTATGCCCCCTATTCGCATTTCCCCGTGGGGGTGGCCGGCCTGGTCGACGACGGGCGGATCGTCACCGGGTGCAATGTCGAAAACGCCTCCTATGGGGTGGGGTTGTGCGCCGAGTGCGGGATGGTCAGCCAGCTCATCGCCGGTGGAGGTGGACGGCTGGTGGCGGTCAGCTGTGTCGGTGCCGACGGGGGTCCCCTCATGCCTTGTGGGCGTTGTCGTCAACTGTTGTTCGAGCACGGGGGGCCGCAGTGCCAGGTGGCCACCTCGGAGGGGGTCCGCACCATGGCCCAGCTCCTGCCCCAGGCGTTCGGCCCCGCCGATCTGCACGCTCACGGCGACTAACTGCCCGGGCCGCGTGCCTGCCATGATGAGCGGATGAGCGAGCTGTTCGATGCCGTCGACGTCATCATCGCCAAGCGTTCCGGGCTGACCCTGACCGATGACCAAATCGACTGGGTGGTGCGCGCCTACACCGCCGGCACCGTGGCCGAGGAACAGATGTCGGCGCTGGCCATGGCGATCCTGCTTAAGGGCATGACCGGCGGTGAGATCGACCGGTGGACGGCGGCCATGATCGCCAGCGGGGACCGGATGGACTTTTCCGGGCTCGGCCGGCCGACGGCCGACAAGCACTCCACCGGAGGGGTCGGCGACAAGATCACCTTGCCGCTTGCCCCGCTGGTCGCGGCGTTCGGGGTCGCCGTGCCGCAGCTGTCCGGCCGCGGGTTGGGCCACACCGGCGGAACGCTGGACAAACTGGAGTCCATCCCCGGCTGGCGGGCAGGCCTGAGCCGCGCCGAACTCTTCGCCCAGCTCGACCAGGTCGGCGCCGTGATTTGTGCGGCCGGGGAACACTTGGCCCCGGCCGACCGGAAGCTCTACGCCCTGCGCGACGTGACCGGGACAGTGGAGTCCATCCCGTTGATCGCCAGCAGCATCATGAGTAAGAAGATCGCCGAAGGGACCGGCGCATTGGTGCTCGACGTCAAGGTCGGTTCCGGTGCCTTCATGAAGGAGCGGGCCCAGGCCCGGGAGCTAGCCACGACCATGGTCGACCTGGGCACCCGCGCCGGCATCGCCACGACCGCTCTGGTCACCGACATGTCCACCCCGTTGGGGCGGACCGCCGGCAACGCGATCGAGGTCGCCGAGTCGCTCGAAGTGCTGGCTGGGGGTGGACCACCCGATGTCGTGGAACTCACCGTGACCCTGGCCGCGGAGATGCTGGCTGCGGCGGGACGGCCCGGTATCGACCCGGCACCCGCCCTCCTCGACGGCCGGGCGATGGATGTCTGGCGCCGGATGATCCGGGCACAAGGCGGTGATCCGGACGCGCCGCTGCCGGTGGCCAAGGAAACCCAGGTCATCACCGCACCAAGCTCCGGGGTACTGCAACGGTTGGACGCTTACGCGGTGGGGCTTGCCGCCTGGCGATTGGGGGCTGGCCGAGCCCGCAAGGAAGAACAGGTCCAGGCGGGCGCGGGCGTCACCTGGCATGCCCGGCCAGGAGAACCGGTCACGGCCGGGCAGCCGCTGCTGACTCTGCATACGGACACGCCGGAGAGCTTCGAGCGGGCGAACGCCGTCCTGGCCGACGGCTGGCAGATCGCTGCCCCTGGGGATGTCGTGACCTCCACGCAGGTGGTGCTGGAACGGGTGGCGCCATGACCCTCCCCCTCGACGAACAGATCCGACGCGCCCCCAAGGCGGTGCTGCACGACCATCTCGATGGGGGGCTGCGGCCGCAGACCGTGCTGGAGATCGCCCACGAGGTGGGCTACACCGGTCTGCCGGCATCTACTGCCGATGGCCTTGCCGCCTGGTTTGCGCAGAGCGCCGATTCCGGGTCGTTGGTGCGCTACCTGGAGACATTCGGACACACCGTGGCGGTGATGCAGACCGAAGCCGGGTTGCGCCGGGTCGCCCGGGAGTGCGCGCTCGATCTGGCCACGGACTCGGTCGTGTATGCCGAGGTCCGGTTCGCTCCGGAGCTGCATCTGGAGGGCGGGTTGCGCCTTGAGCAGGTTGTGCAGGCCGTCCTCGGCGGCTTGCATGAGGGCAGCCTGCAAGCCGCCGGCCAGGGCTACCCGATCACGATCAGGGCCCTGGCAACCGCTATGCGGCATGCCGCGAAGTCGCTGGAGATCGCCGAGCTGGCCGTGGCGTTCCGGGATCGCGGCGTCGTCGGATTCGACATCGCCGGAGCGGAGGCTGGGTACCCACCGACGCGGCACCTGGACGCCTTCGAGTACCTGCGGCGGGAGAACGCCCATTTCACCATTCACGCCGGGGAAGCGTTCGGGCTGCCAAGCATCTGGGAGGCCTTGCAATGGTGCGGAGCCGATCGGCTCGGCCACGGGGTGCGGATCGTCGACGACATCACCTTTGCCGGCGCGCCGGTCCTGGAGAATCTTCACGAGGCCCTGCACGCCGACCCGGCAGAGATCCGGCTCGGGCGACTGGCGGCCTACGTGCGGGATGCACGGATCCCATTAGAGATGTGCCCCAGCTCGAACGTGCAGACCGGGGCGGTGGAGGCCCTGTCGGCCCACCCCATCACCTTGTTGAAGAAGCTGCGCTTCCGGGTGACGCTCAACACGGACAACCGGTTGATGTCGAACACGTCGATGAGCCGGGAGATGCAACGAATGGTCAGCGATGCTGACTGGGACTTGGCGGATCTGCGGTGGGTGACTATCAACGCGATGAAGTCGGCGTTCCTTCCCTTCGATGAGCGCCTGGCCATCATCGAAGGGATCGTCAAGCCGGGGTATGCCGCGCTCGGCCTATGACACTGCGGCCGGATCATCCTCGGCCGCCGACGCCTGGAGCTGGTCTGGGGAGAGTCCGAGTTCGGCCGTCGGAGTCTTGTACGTCTCTGGGCCGAAGAGCATGGCCACGGTAGACAGGGCGGTGAAGCCGAAGCACATCCACGCGACGATTGCCCAGTTCCCGGGGTTGCCTCCGGTCATCGCCTGAGCAATGGCTGGGGTGAAGCCGGCGACGAGCAGACCGAGCATGAGGCTGATCGCCATACCGCTGTAGCGGACCGCCACGGGAAACTGCTCGGGGAAGTATGCCGCGTAGATCCCGTTGGGCATGGCATAGAAGATGCCGAGCAGCACGATGACCGAGGCGTAGGTCTGCGGGACGTTGTGGATGCTGATGGCGTGAAGGAACACGAACATCATCAGGCCTGCCGTCAGTGCGCCGATCCCGAAGACCGGCTTGCGTCCGATGCGGTCGGCGAGGATGCCGTACATCGGCTGGGTGAAGACGGCGACAAAGTTGGCTGCGGCGATGGCGTAGAGCATGGTTGAGCGCTCGAAGCCGTGCTCTTCGACGGCAAATGCCAGGGCATAAATGTTGACCATGGTGTTGATCACCGGGAAGGTTGCGCTCAGGGTGACCCGGACCACGGTGACCCAGTGGGAGCGCAGCAACTCGACCAGGGGGACGCCGGCGGCATCGTCGGCCTCCTTCATCTCTTCGAAGACCTCGGGTTCCTCGAGCTTGCGCCGTAGCCAGAAGGCGATGAACGTCACCAGGACGCTGGCCAGGAACGGCAAGCGCCAGCCCCAGCTGTAGAGGGCCGAGTCCGGCAACGACGCGACCGGGACGAACACCAGACTGGACAGGACGATGCCGAACATGACCCCGCTCATGGTGAAGCTGGAGAAGAAGGCACGCCGACGCTGCGGGGCATGCTCAAGGGTCAGCGAACTCGACCCCGGCGATTCTCCCCCGGCCGATAGGCCCTGCAGCAATCTCAGCAGCACGAGCAGGGCTGGCGCCAGTAGTCCTGCCTGGTCATAGGTCGGCAGGCAGCCGATGAGAAACGTCGAGACCCCCATGAGCAGCAAGGTGGCCATGAGGGTGTCTCGACGGCCGATCTTGTCGCCGAGGTGGCCCCACAGGACGGCGCCGAGGGGACGGGCGACGTAGGCCACCCCGAGGGTACTGATGGACAGCAGCGTCGCGCTGTCACCCGAGGGAAAGAAAACCTTCCCGAAGACGAGGGCGGCCGCCGAGCCGTAGATGAAGAAGTCGTAATACTCCAAGGTGCTTCCGAGGAAGCCCGAAATAGCGGCTCGTCGCGCGTTGGTGGTGCCGAGGTAGTCCTCGCTCGCTGCGGCCGCGGCCGATGCGTTGGTCATGTCGGTGCCTTCCCCCGGCAGGTCTTTCGCTGACCGGTCCGGATGGACGTGTTGCGGGGTATGCCGCCACGTCCAAGGACATACTGTGTCGGGAACAGCCTTAGATTGTCCATCGCAAAATAGGTCAATACTAAAGACAATCTACGTCTTAATTCGGGGGGTAGGCAGGACGTCCTCGGCGACTTCGATGGCGCACTCCAGTACCGGGGACATACGATGCGGCGACCAGGCGATGGCATGGAGCAGGTAGGCGGTGTCGTCCGTCAGCGGGATGAACCGAGCGCCGGGCGGCACCAGGGATGCCATGCCGCGAGTCATCAGGGCGACCCCGACTCCGGCGGCAACGAGCAGCAGAATCATGTAGGGATCGGACACCTCCTGGACGATCCTCGGTCGGAACCCGGCCGCGACGCATGCCTGCATGGCTGTCTCCTGCAGGGCCGACCCGTAGGAGCGAGGCGTCGTCACGAAGCCCTCATCGGCCAGGTCGATCAGCGCGATTGAGGACTCGCGGGCCAACCGGTGATCCTGAGGCAGCACCGCGGCATACGGTTCCCGGGCGATGAGCCGCGTCGTCACCGTGCCGCTGTCCACCGGTAGCCCCACGAAGGCCAGGTCGAGCGCTCCGTTCTCGATGTTCGCCACCGCCTCACGGGTCAGTACCGGACCGACGAGGTTGAGCTCGATCTGTGGATAGCGCTGCCGCAGCGCCTGGGTCAGCGGGGGTAGGGAGAAATGGGTAAGCACGCCGGAAAAGCCGATCGAAATCCGGCCGTAGACACCCCCGGAGGCAGCGCGTGCGACCAACCTCGCGGTGTCCACGTCCTGAAGGAGGCGATAGGCATGGGGCAGAAACTCATGTCCAGCGGCGGTCAAGGCAACACTGCGGGTGCTGCGCTCGAACAGCGGTGTGCCGATGTCGCGCTCGAGCTTGCGAATCGTTTGGCTCAAAGGTGACTGGGCCATTTGTAGGCGAGCCGCAGCCCGGCCGAAATGCAGTTCCTCGGCGACGGCGACAAAGGCCCGAATCCACCGGATTTCCATCGGCGATCATCTCCGTGCTTGGTGCTCCCCACGTGGTCAGCCCAGCGCGCCCATCGTGGTCAGCCACGAAGCTTGATCTAGCACCAGGTGATCTAAGTAGAGAGGAATCTATTCCTTTCAGAATCCTAGTATGCCGGTCGCGAGGACATCCGTTCCGGAAGGTCAGCGCAGCGCCTGGCCCTGCGTGAACCGTTCGCGCGCCACCTGCTCCCGGGAAAGCCGGGCCGCGTCTCGGATCCGTCGTTCAGCGAGCACGGCAGCCAACACGTGATCGGGGTGAACATTGTCCGGAGGCGGAGGGGCCACATGGGGCAGGACCGCCTCGAGCAGGTCCCGGCTGGTCGCTGCCGCAGCTGCCGGGGTCAACCGAGCCGACCGGTCGAGGTACGCCCGGATCGCCAGCGCCAACCCGGTCGGAAGCGACCCCAGGTCAGCCTGCCGGGCCCAGGCCGCCAGCGCGGCGGGTGCCACTGGGGGGTCACCAAGGGCGAGCGCATGACGCTCGCTGATGGCATACGTCCCTGCTGCCACGTCACCCAGCCGTTTGGCGCGGGGAGTGACCATGGCGCTGACCAGTGCCGGGCCGCCGAGCATCAGCCAGATCTCCACCCACGCGACGAGCGCACGCAGCAGTGCCTGGCGTCCGGTGATTGGCCCGCCGTCGTCTCGGACGATGCGGATGCCGAGCGCGTATCTGCCGGGGGACTTGCCACGGGTGGCCACCTCGATCGTGGCCGGAACAATCAACAGGACGGTGACCAGGACAAGGACCAGCAGGCTTTGCGCCACCGCGCCGGAGGAACTGGTCCCCAAAAGTGCCGTGGCCCCGAAGAACATGGCCGCCGCCAGCACGGCCTGGGCAACCATGTCCAACAATCGGGCGAGAGCCCGCGGTCCGATCCCCGCCACCGGGAGTTCAAGCGCAACCCCTTCCCCGGTGATGTTCTCCTCGCGCAGGTACCCCACGGATTCACTGTACGGTGCCGGTGCGCGCGGCGCTGGGGGCGCTTAGGCTGGACTGGTGGATCTGGACGCCTACGTCGGTCAGCATCGCCCGACCTGGCATCGGCTCGAGGACCTGCTGGGTCGACGGCGACGGACTGCCCGACAGTGCGAGGAACTACTCGACCTCTATCAGCGCGTCTCCACTCATCTCTCGACGATCCAGTCCGAGGCGCCGGATCCCACCGTGACCCGCTATCTGTCCGCTCTGATCGCTCGGGCGCGGGTGGTCTCGGCAGCTCGGCGTTCGGTCTCGCTGGCCCAGGTCGGCCAGTTCTTTACAGTCACCTTCCCGGGGACGCTCTATTGGCTCCGCTGGTGGTGGGGGATCACCACAGTGGTCAATGTCCTCGTCGGGTTCGCGGTGGGCTGGTGGACCGTGCACCACCCGGAGGTGTACGCCTCGGTGCTGTCCGCGCAGGCCATCGACCATCTGGTGTCCGAGGATTTTACCGGCTATTACAGCGAGTATGCCCACCACGAGTTCGCGGCCGCAGTGTGGACCAACAACGCGTGGGTGGCCGCCCAGTGCATCGCCTTCGGCGTCCTTGGGTTTCCGGTGATCCAGGCGCTGTGGGCGAACATCGTCAACGTCGGGATCATTGGCGCATTGATGACCACCCATGGCCGGGCCGGCGAGTTCTGGAGCTTCATCCTGCCGCACGGTCTGCTGGAGTTGACCGCCGTATTCGTCGCGGCAGGCACCGGGCTGAGGCTGTTCTGGTCCTGGATCTCCCCTGGGGGGGTAACCCGATCCCAGAGCATGGCCAGGGCCGGCCGGTCCGCGATGGCCGTGGCCATGGGCCTGGTCGTGGTCCTGCTCGTCAGCGGCGTCATCGAGGGGTTCGTCACCCCGAGTTCGCTCCCGCCCGCAGCCAAACTCGCGATCGGCATCGTGGCCCTGGCCGGGTTCCTTGGCTACGTCTTCAGCTTCGGGCGTGCAGCCGCCCGGGCCGGTGAGGCTGTGGACATGGATCGCCGGCTCATCGGCGATGAGACCCCCGTGGCTGGCTAACCTCGCGGTCGGTGGCACGCCGCGGTTGGCTACAACAGCCCGTGTGCTTTCAAGTCCAGGTAGTGATCGGCCAGCGTCGGGGGTAGTTTCGCCGGGGCTGCGTCGATGACGTGCACCCCGAGCGAGGCCAGTGCCGCGGCTGTCCGGGTTCGCTGGCCCGTGACGTGCTCAGCGGCGGCGGCGTCATAGACGGCGGCCAGGTCCTCCCTCGGACGTTCCCGAAGCTCTCCGACGGCAGGGTCGGCAACGGCGGCCAGCACGACCCGATGGTGCGCGATGAGCGCCGGAAGCACCGGGAGCAGGCCCTCCTCGACCACGGAGGCATCCAAGGAGGTGAGCAGGACGACCAATCCTCGGCGGTTGCCCCGCCGGGCAACTTCCGTGGCAAGCATCGACCAGTCGGCCTCGACGAGAGCGGCATCCACCGGTGCGAGTGCCTGCATGGTGTCGGCGAGCATTGACGGAGCGTCATTGCCCCGGGCGCGGCCGCGCACCGCACGATCGGCTGCGATCACCTCGACGTCGTCATGGGCTCGGGTGGCCAGCGCGGCCAGGAGCAGCGCGGCGTCCATGGCGGCGTCCAGACGGGGGAAATCTCCCACTCGGGCTGCGCTGGTGCGGGAGGTATCGATAACGATGACCACCCTCCGGTGCTGCTCCGGCTGCCAGGTGCGCACGACCAGGCCTTGACGGCGCGCCGTCGCGCGCCAATCGATGCTGCGCACGTCGTCCCCGTCGACCCAGTCCCGCAGGGAATCGAACTCTGTGCCTTGCCCCCGGGTGCGCACTGCCGACCGGCCGTCCAGGGCCCGGAGCAGGGCGATACGGCTAGGAAGATGGCGCATCGCCCCGAACGGGTGCAGGGCCCGCACGGTGCCCGGCACGACCCGCGAGGCCTGCCGGGCGGCAAGTCCCATGGGGCCGGCGAGACGGATCGTCACCTTGTCGGCGTGCCGGTCGCCGCGACGCTGCGGCGTCAATGTGGTCACGGCTGCCCGGCGTTCGCCGGCGGGCACGTCCAGCCGGTGCCTGCGGGGGTGGCTGCCGGCCGAGGGCGGCCAGGCGTCCCGAAGCCATCCGCGCAGGTGGCCTCTGCGGCCTGAGTTGACGATGAACAGCGTTGTCGTGCTCGACTCCCCGAGGCGGACCTGCGCGGGACCACGCCGTGATATCGACACGGTGGACGGGTTCGGCGCCAGCGCCCAGTCCAGTACGAGAACCGCCAGCGCGCCAAGCCACCACCACCAGACCGTGGAGGGCGCGGGCCGCAGCAGAAACGCGAGTAGCCCAAGCCCGACGAGCGCGAGGGACCGCCAGGTCAGTGCCACTGGCTCACCCGCGCACGCTCACCGCGGCACCGGCACGGCGGCAAGTGCGCTGTCGAGGACCGTGGCGACCGAGATCCCCTCGAGTTCGGCCTCGGGACGCAGGACCAATCGATGCGCCAGGGTCGCCTGCGCGAGGGCCTTGACGTCGTCGGGGGTGACGAAGGTGCGTCCGTTGAGCCATGCCCAGGCCCGGGCGGTGGTCATCAGCGCCGCAGCTCCCCGAGGGCTGACCCCCAGCAAGAGCGATGGAGTGACCCGGGTAGCCCGGGCGATATCGACGACATAGCCGATGACGTCGGGGTCGATCTCGACACTTTCCACCGCGGCCGAGGCGGCGCGGACGTCGGCCACCTGGGCCACGGGCCGCAAACCGGCATCCGCCAGGGCCCGCGGGTCGAACCCCCGTGCGCGGCGGGTCAACACCTCGACCTCCTCCTCTCGTGGCGGCAACGGCATGACGAGCTTGAGCAGGAACCGGTCGAGCTGGGCCTCCGGGAGGCGATAGGTCCCCTCGAACTCGATGGGGTTGGAGGTGGCCGCAACCAAGAAAGGGTCCGGCAGATCACGCGGCTGACCGTCGACGCTGACTTGACGTTCCTCCATGGCCTCCAACAGGGCCGACTGAGTCTTCGGTGGGGTCCGGTTGATCTCATCGGCCAAGAGTAGGTTGGTGAAGACGGGCCCAGGGCGGAAGGTGAAGTCGCTCGCTGCACTGTCGAAGATGAGCGACCCGGTGAGGTCCCCAGGCATGAGGTCGGGGGTGAACTGCACCCGACGGGTCTGCACATCGAGGGCGGCGGCAAGGCTGCGCACAAGCAGGGTCTTGGCGACGCCAGGAACCCCCTCGAGCAGCACGTGGCCGCGGGTTATCAGAGCGATGAGCAACCCGGTGACGGCGGCATCCTGTCCGACTACCGCCTTGGCGACCTCGTTGCGCACGGCCAGGAGGGCAGCGCGAGCGCGCTCTTGGAGTTCCATCGGGGGCGGCGGTTGGGTCGGGGAGTGCGGCGGCACCGTCATGGCATTCGGACTTTCTTCTCGAGGTCGGTGAGGTCGATGGCGAGTTTCATCAGTGATTTCTCGTCGGTTATTGATCCGCGCAGGATCGTCTCGACGGTGCTAGCCGGCAGGCCCGAGGCGGCGCCGACCGCCTCGATCAGCGCGTTGGTGGACGCGGCGCGATCAACGCCGAGCCGGGTCCGGAGCCGCTCGCTCGTCGCCACCTGCAGCGTTCGTGCCGCCCGTGCCGGGTCTCCGGCACGGCGATAGAGCGAGCCGAGGTTCTCGGTGGATTCGACGGCCCGGACAGTAACGGGAAGAGGTTCGCGGACCACGGCGCCGAGGCGACGCCCTTGGACAACAGCCAGGAAGGCTACTCCGCTGGCTAGCAGCCAGGTCAGCGGGGCAAACCACGTCGGCAGCTGAAGGCCTTGCTCGGCTGCCTGGGCCGCAGCGGCCAGGTCTCCCGGCCCCGGCTGATACCAGATGAGCCTGGGGCTGGCCCCGAGCACGCGCACAGCGACCGCGGCAGCTGATTCCGTGGTGATGTGGGCGTTGTCGAACTCCTCCGACCAGCCCAGGAGCACCGTCTCGGATCGGCCGCCGCGCTGTTCGGTCAGCAGCGGGTAGCCCAGGGAGGACTGTCCTGCGAAACAGCCCTGCCCGGACACCCCAGTGCCAGGTGCCACGTCGTATGCCCAGCGACCGCCGGACATGGTGTCCTCGGCTCGGGCCAGGCCGGTGGAACAACCGCTGGAGACCGGCTGCGTGGCCCAGTGTGGTCGTGCCACGGCGGCCACCCCAAGGGCATTCAGCCGCACTGGGTCGGCGGCGACGACGACAAACCGATCAGCGCCAGTGACATGATCCCCGACCCGGCCCAGGTTGTCCGGGGAGAGCCCGGCCGGTTGGGCCAGGACGACGGTGGCGCCGGCGACGTCCGCACGCTCGAAGGCCCCGATGGACCGAATGACGGTCACCTCTACCCCGTGCTGTTCCAGGACCCGGGCCAGGGCCCCCGCCCCCATGGGCTTGGCGGAGTCCGGATCCAACGCCGTGGCAGGTGGCGGGGTGGCCAGTCCGATGGCGACGAGGATGCCTAGGCCGGCGAGCAAGATCGCCAACCAGACCATAAGCGCCTGCCCCTGTCTTCGGGACGGCCGGGCGAGCGAGGTGGGGGTCGTCATCCTGGAACACCCATGCTGTGCAGGAGTGGCCGGGTGGCAGCGATGCGCTCATCGAGGGCGACCACATCGGCCGCCGCGTCGCGGCTGGGCGCCACGGCGCCATAGCGCACCTGATCGAACGTGTTCACGGCCCGGGCCAGCGCGTCGGCCTCGGAGGGGAAAGCCGGGGCGAGACTGCGGCCCACCTCGTCGGCGGTGCGCCCGGGCAGGTCGGCGAGCACGGTGCGCTCGATCGCCCCCCGGGCCAGGGCTCGGTAGGCGTTGAGCACCGCCCCGTCGTACGCCCCGGCAGCCAAGGCTGCTGCGGCGGCGCGACGCAGCTGTGCCGCCGTGCGGGTGTCCCCACTATCGAGCACCGGGCCGGATTGAGCCCGGTCCCGACCTGCGCGGGTCCGGGTCACCGGACGGAGCGCGGCATACGCCAGGCCGGCAGCAAGAAGCATCAGGAGAAGGACGAAGACCCAGCGCAAACTGAAGGCGCCCGCACCGGCGTCGAGATGGCACCCGGACAACAGATCCTGCAACCAGTCAAGCAGGCGCTGCCAGGGGCTGGGACGATTCCGATATTCCGCCGTGGCCAATTCGGCGGCCAGCCACTCGCGGGCCTGCTCAGCGGATGGGTCCAGCGGCGGGCCCTCTCCGGGCTCGATCCTGGTCATCTCAGCGGTGCCTGGATCCCTCATTTGCGATCGCCAAGAGTTGAACGTCCAGCCCTTCACGACGGAAACGCAGATCGAGGTAGAGCGCGGCGACGACCCCGGCCGAGAACGGCGTGAACAGCGTTCCGGTGATCAGTCCGCCCAAGCTCTGCTGGAGGACCAACGAGGTCATGCTGGCGCGCAGGTCTGACGGGGAAACGCTGAGCGCGGCATCGGTGGCCATCGAGATCGGGACCTGGATGGCCGCGCTTGCCACGGCGACGATCACCCCGGTCACCAGGGTGATCCCGGCGATTCGCCACCACGACCCCTTGGTCAGGCCCCACGTTCGCTTGATCGAGGCCATCATCGCCGAACGCTCGAGGACGATCACCGGGTTCAGCACGGCCAATCGGGTGTAGGCGAAGATGCCCCCGACCGCGACGGCGCCAAGGAGTGGGACCATGACCACGACGGCCATGCCAATGGTGGCGTCGCTGGGCGTGCCTTGCGAAAACGCGGTGGCGAGCAGGGCGATGGGTGCCGCAGCGGCAACAATGACCGCGACCGCCAGGAGAGCCCACAGGAAGAGGTTCGCCGCCACCAAGGTGGCGAGCCGGCCATGCACCCCGGCCCAGACCTGGCCGGGGGTCACCTTCCGTCCCAAGGCCCCCTCGCCGATGACGTAGGCCATGAATCCGCTGAGCAAAAAGGCACTGAGGGACTGCACAAGGGTCGGCAGCATGCTTGCGGCGATACCAACGATGGCATCCGTTGCGACGGAGATCTCACTACCGGCGAAGGCCCGCCCGCGAATGATGGCCCAGGCGAGCAGAGACGCGGGGATGGTGGTGACAAGCGTGACGATCAGGCTCGTGCCCATCGTGGCCGCCAGGTTTCCCCGGATCGCGGTCATCACCCCGGAGTAGATGTCCCCCAGCATGAGCGGGCGCAACGGGATGATGCCCGGTCGGGGGCGCATCGTCGCCTGCCAGCCGGGCTGTTGGTGGGCCGGGGGCGGCGGAGTCGCCGGCGACGATGCAGGCTCGGCCACCGGCTCGTGTGGTGAACTTCCGGGCACGGACCAGGGTGGTGGCGTGCTCATGTCAGGACGGACCTCCCTGAGGATCGCGGCGTTGGCACCGAATCTATCTGGGTCGGCCAGACAAGTCGCGTCGAACGTCTGTCGTGACCGGGAGCCGGCTCACGTGCCCTTGGGGTGCCAGACGGTCTTGGTCTCGAGGAAGGCGGTCAGTCGGGTCAACCCCGGGGTGGGCCGGAAATCCTCCTCGATCGCCGCTGCGTCAGTGCCCGCGGGGATCAGAACACGTTTGACGGTGTCCGCGGCGGCCACCTCCAAGTCGGCCCAATCGACATCCTGGGCGCCGGCAGCCCCGGTGAGGTCGAGCCCGGCGACATCCTGGTGCGAGGCGAGCCACGGGGCCATTTCGGCGGTCGAGCCGGTGAGAATGTTGACCACCCCAGCAGGCACGTCGGAGGTGGCCAGGCACTCGGCGAGGTCGATCGCCGGAGCCGGTCGATCTGTGGAGGCCAGGACCACGCAGGTGTTGCCCGAAACGACCACCGGGGCAATCACGCTGACCAGCCCGAGCAGGCTGGAGGCTTGCGGGGCGAGGACCCCGATGACCCCGCTCGGCTCCGGTGCCGAAATGTCGAAATATGGCCCGGCCACCGGGTTGAGCCCGCCGAGAACCTGGGCATACTTGTCCGACCATCCGGCCCACCACACCCACCGGTCGATGGCGGCACTCACTGCGTCCTGTGCTGCCGCGGCGGTGCCGCCCTCGGCGTCCGCGACGGCCTGGGCGAGCTGGTCGCGCCGGCCCTCCATGACCTCGGCAACGCGATACAGCACCTGACCCCGGTTGTATGCCGTCGCGCCGGCCCACCCATTCGCGGCCGCTTTGGCAGCGGTCA
Organism: Nostocoides sp.; assembly: GCA_047974805.1. Taxonomy (GTDB): domain Bacteria; phylum Actinomycetota; class Actinomycetes; order Actinomycetales; family Dermatophilaceae; genus JAJXUB01. The sequence goes on from JBKECS010000016.1 coordinate 81,853, forward strand.
CGGCGTTGCGGACGTCCTTGCGGGACCCCTGGGCTGCGTTGGCGATGAGTCGTGGCCGGCGCCCGGGCGAGCCCGCAGCATACACGGCATACGAGCGTCCGGACTCGCTGCGGGGAAAGGCCCCGCCGAGATAGAGCTTGTAGGTCTTGCGTACCGGCACTCGCTCCGCGCTCGACGGGGCGGGCGGACGGCGGGGGGCCGGGCTCATCGGTGCCCTCCGTCGCTGACATAGGCGGCCAGACCATGCCGGCCACCTTCCCGGCCATAGCCGGACTCCTTGTATCCCCCGAATGGGCTGGTCGGGTCGAAGACGTTGAACGTGTTCGCCCAGACCACCCCGGCACGCAGCTGGTCAGCCATCCACAAGATTCGCGACCCCTTCTCAGTCCAAATGCCCGCAGACAATCCGTACGGGGTGTTGTTCGCCCGCGCCACCGCCTCGGCCGGGGTCCGGAAGGTCAACACGGACAGTACCGGCCCAAAGATCTCTTCCTGGGCGATCCGGTGACTCTGCCCGACCTCGGTGAACACCGTCGGGCGCCACCAGAATCCGGTTCCGGGCACGTCGCAGCCGGTGTCCCAGACCGTGGCCCCCTCGGCCTTGCCCACCTCGACGAGCTCCTCGATCTTCTTCAACTGGTCGGCGTTGTTGATCGCGCCGACATCGGTGTTCTTATCCAGTGGGTCCCCGACGCGCAGCGTGGCCAGTCGAGCCTTGAGTCGTTGCACGACCTGATCGGCGACAGGCTCCTGGACGGCCAGCCGGGAGCCGGCACAGCACACCTGCCCCTGGTTGAAGAAGATCCCGCGCACGATGCCCTCGATGGCCTGGTCGATCGGCGCATCGTCGAAGACGATGTTGGCACCCTTTCCGCCGAGTTCGAGGGTGAGCCGTTTGCGGGTGCCGGCCACCGTCCGGGCGATCTGCTTGCCGACCGCCGTGCTGCCGGTAAAGGCGATTTTGTCGATCCCGGGGTGCGCCACCAGCGCCTGCCCCGTGTCGCCGGCCCCGGTGACGATGTTGACCACACCGGCCGGCAGATCTGCTTGGGTGCAGATGTCGGCAAAGGCCAATGCGGTCAGGGGGGTGGTCTCCGCCGGCTTGAGGACGACGGTATTGCCGCAGGCCAGAGCGGGAGCGATCTTCCAGGCCAGCATGAGCAGGGGAAAGTTCCACGGGATGATCTGGCCGATCACTCCCAGGGGGCGCGGGGTGTCGCCGGGTGCGGCCAGGCCGGCATAGCCGAGCTTGTCCGCCCATCCGGCGTGGTAGAAGAAGTGCGCCGCCGTCAGCGGCAGATCGACGTCTCGGGTCTCCTTGATCGGCTTGCCATTGTCCAGCGTCTCCAGTACGGCCAGCTCCCGGGATCGCTCCTGGATGATCCGCGCGATCCGGAAGAGATACTTGCCCCGGTCGGCGCCGGACATCGATCCCCAGACGCCCTCGTATGCCGCGCGGGCGGCTCGAACAGCGGTATCGACGTCGTCGTCGTCGGCGCGGGCAACCTGTCCGAGGACCTCCTCGGTGGCCGGGTTGACGGTGGGGAAGGGCTCGCCGTGCCCGGCCACCCAGGTGCCGTCGATGAACAGACCGTTGGACTGGCGCAGCGTGACCACGTCGCGTGATTCCCGCGCCGGGGCATACTCGAAGGTCGCCATGAGCTCGTCCTCCTTCTAGTCGATCGTCACGTAGGGGTCGCCCGCATACACACCGGTCCGCAGCTTTTGCCGCTGCCTCAGCAGATCGTTGAGCAGGCTGGACGCTCCGAATCGGAACGTGGCCGGACTGAGCCATGCCGGGCCGGCGACCTCGTTGACCGCGACCAGGTAGGTCAGCGCTTCTTTGCTCGTGCGGATCCCGCCAGCCGGCTTGACCCCGATGACCTGGCCGGTCGCGGCGTGCCAATCGCGCACCGCGGTGAGCATGATGAGGGTGACCGGCAGGGTCGCCGCGGGGGAGGCTTTGCCGGTGGAGGTCTTGATGAAGTCGGCGCCGGCGAGCATGGCCAGCCACGAAGCGCGCCGAACGTTGTCGCCGGTGGCCAGCTCACCGGTCTCGAGGATGACCTTGAGGTGGGCCTGGCGGCCATCAGGGGCCCGGCAGGCGGCCTTGACGGCAGCGATCTCCTCGTACACCTGCAGGTAGCGACCGGAGAGGAAGGCGCCACGGTCGATCACCATGTCGATCTCGTCGGCCCCGGCTGCGACCGATTCGGCGACGTCGGCCAATTTGACCCTCAGGCTTGCCCGTCCGGACGGGAATGCCGTAGCCACCGCGGCGATCTGGATGTCGTGGCCCGCGCCCCGGTCCAGCGCCGCCCGGGCAACCGGCACCAGATCGCCATAGATGCACACGGCCGCCGGTCGAGGAGTGGTCGGGTCGGACGGGTCGGGCGTCAACGCTTTGGCGCACAGACTGGCAACCTTGCCGGGAGTGTCGGCACCCTCCAAAGTGGTGAGGTCGATCATGGAGATCGCCGTGTCCAAGGCCCATGACTTGGCCGTGGTCTTGATGCTGCGGGTGCTGAGGTCGCTCGCCCGCGTCTGCAATCCGACCTCGTCGACGCCGGGCAATGCCTGGAGCCACGCGGTCAGGGACCGGTCGGTCACCGTCGATGCGCCGAGCAGCTCACCTGCCCGGGTGGCGGGATCGAGGGCGGTCGAATTCACCGTGGGAGTCTATCGGCGGCACCGGGCGCGGAGGGCTCAGTCTGCCGGTCCCTCGCCGAGGGTGATGGTTGCAGTATGCGATGTCCCGGCGGCGTCGATCCAGGTCAACGACATGCGGTCACCGGGACGAAACGACGAGATGGTGTCCGTCAGCGCCTCGGCGCTCTCGATCGTCCTCCCGTTCGCGCCCGTGATGGTGTCTCCGGCGGTCAGCCCGGCTCGGGCCGCGGCGGTGCCGTCGATGGCCCCGCCGATGGTGACGCCGCCGGTGCCGTTGCCGGCCGCGCTGGAGGAGGCGATCGTGATGCCCAGGAAGGCCGGCAGCCCCTGGTGGATGGTCTCGTTGTCCACCCCGGACGTGATCTGTCGGGCGATCGTGCGGGCGCGATCGATGGGGATGGCATAACCGGCGAGGGTGGTTCCGGTGCGAGCGTTGGTGTGCGCTGCGGTGTCGATCCCGACGATCGTGCCGTCCGCGGCATACAACGGGCCGCCGGAGTCACCGGCCTCAATGCCCGCGCTGGTCTCGATGAGCCCGGTGAGGTTCTCCGCCGAGGAGCCGGTCCCGTCCGAGGCAGTGATGTTCTGGTTCACCGCGGTGACCACTCCGCTGCTGGCCGCGGTGCCGGCATCGTTGCCTGCGTTGCCCACGCCGACGACGGCGTCCCCGACGGCAACGCTCGCCGAGCTGCCGAAGTTGGCGACGCTCAGCCCGCTGGCATTGTGCAGGCGCAACACGGCGATGTCGTTGGTTGGACTCGTCCCGACGACCGTGGCGGTGTAGGAGGTGCCGGTGCTCAGGTCGGTGACCTTGATGCTGGTGGAGCCCTCGATGACGTGATTGTTGGTCAGCACGAGTCCGTCGGCGGACATGATCATGCCGGTGCCAGCTGCCTCGCCCTGGTCGTAGTTGACCGTGGTGATGATGTCGACGACGCCGCGCAACTGGTCCGGGGTCGCCTGGGTCGTCCTCGATCCGCCCTGTCCGGTCGCGCCCCAGGGGTCGGTGATGGCACCTGGGGCGCTGCTGGAGTCGCTGGACCCGTTGCCCGGCACGGCGCCGAACGGGTCGTTGTCGCTGGAAGGTCCGGCGTGCACAGGGGCGGAGGCGACCGCTGAAGGCCCGGTGTCGTCCCCGATGACGGCCGCAGCCGCCTGAAATCCCAACGCCCCGGCGGCGATGGCCGCCACGGCCGCAATGGCGATGGTTCCGTGGCGCAGCGTGTGCCTGCTCATGGCAGGTGGTCCCCTTGTCGTCGACACCCCAAGGCCCTATGCCCCGAGTTCACCTCCCATGTCACGCCGCTTCGGCGCAGATCCGCTGTGGCCAACCCATGAAGAACCTGTGGATCCTGCACGGACGGGGCCGGTAGCGGCATGGCACCGGCTCACACGTCGGTCAGCTGCTCCAGGGCCGTGCGGAGAGCCGTCAACCGGTCCCCAGTCGCCCGGCGAGCCCGGGAGAGGTCCCCGGTGTGCACGGCTTCGACCACCTCGAGATAGACCTTGAGTTTCGGCTCCGTGCCGGAGGGGCGGACGATGACCCACGAACCATCGGACAGCGTGATCCGCAGGCCCGGTGTTGGCGGCACCTGGCCGTGCGCCTTCTCGAGATCCTCCACGGAGGCGACATCGAACCCGGCCAGCCGCGTCGGTGGTGCATCCCGCAGCCTGCCCAGCAGAGCCTCGAGCAAGGAGAGGTCCTCGACTCGAACGGCGAAGGCATCGGTGGCATACACGCCGTGCTCGCGGGCGAGGTCGTCCCATTTCTCGGCCAGGGTCCGCCCCTGCGCCTTCAGCTGCGCGGCGAGCTCGGCGATGAGCAGTGCGGCGCAGACACCGTCTTTGTCCCGGACCCGTTCCGGGTCGACGCAGTAGCCCAGGGCCTCCTCGTAGCCGTAGGCCAGGCGGGGCACCCGAGCGATCCACTTGAACCCGGTGAGGGTTCGCACGTGCTCGACCCCCGCCGCGCGGCATACGACACCGAGCATGCCGGAGGACACGATCGACGTCGCGACCACCGAGGTGCGGGAAACCCGGCCTCGCTCGATGAGGTGCACGCCGAGCAGCACCCCGACCTCATCACCGCGAAGCACCCGCCAGCCGGCCTGGGTGGGGATGGCCACGGCGCATCGATCGGCGTCCGGATCGTTGGCGATGACCAGGTCCGGCCCGGTCTGTTCGGCAAGGTTCAGGGCGGCATCCATCGCGCCGGGCTCTTCGGGATTGGGGAAGGCCAGTGTCGGGAAGGTCGGGTCCGGCTCGGCCTGCGCGGCCACCTGCACCGGCGGCGGGAATCCGGCAGCGACGAACGCCCGGCGCACGGTCTCGCTGCCCACACCGTGCAGCGCCGTATGCACCACCGTGATGTTGCGTGGCGAGGAGGCGGACACCACGGCGGCCACGTCAGCCAGGTAGGCCTCGAGCACATCGTCGTCCAGGGTCTCCCAGCCATCCCGGGCCCGGGGAATCTGCGCGACCGAGCCGATCGCGCCGATCTCTGCGGCGATCTCACGGTCGACGGGTGGGGCGATTTGGGCGCCATCGTTGAGGTACACCTTGTAGCCGTTGTCCTGCGGTGGATTGTGGCTTGCCGTGACCATGACCCCGGCGTCCGCACCCAACGCCTGGACGGCATAGGCAAGGACGGGCGTCGGCAGGGCCTTCGGCAGCACTGCGGCGCGCCCGCCGGCGGCGGTGACCACCGCGGCGGTATCGCGGGCAAAGACGTCGGAGTTGACCCGCCCGTCGTACCCGAGCACGACATAGGGTTGCGGGTTGGTGCGGCGCAGATAAGCGGTCAGGCCAGCGGCCGCGAGCATGACCACCGCGCGATTCATCCGGTTCGGCCCCCCACCGAGGGCGCCACGCAGGCCGGCCGTGCCGAACTGGAGCAGCCCGGCGAACCGATCCGCCAAGTCGGCCTCCGCGGCGGCGTCCCCGCTGTCGGCAGCGGCGATGAGGGCCTGCACTTCGGCACGGGTTACCGGGTCGGGGTCATCGGCCGCCCACGTCGCGGCGGCCTGCAGAAGCGGCCCGTGATCCGCGTCCATGCTCATGGCTGCCGGCGGGCGATCCGGGCCACGATGGCCGCCAACAGTTGCCCGCAGTGTGCTTCGGCGTCCTTTCCGGCCTGGACAACCTCGGCGTGACTCAGCGGTGTCGGAGAAATGCCAGCCGCCGGGTTGGTCACCAGGGAAAGCCCGAGGACCTCCATCCCAGCCTCACGTGCGGCGATGGCCTCCACCGCGGTGGACATGCCGACGAGGTCACCACCGAAGGTCTTGGCCATGGCGACCTCGGCCGGCGTTTCGTATTGCGGGCCGCGGAACTGCACATAGACCCCCTCATCCAGCGTCGGGTCGATCTGTCGGGCCAGCTCCCGCAGACCGGCGGCATACAGGTCGGTGAGGTCGATGAAGGTCGCGCCCTCCAGTGGCGATACCCCGGTGAGGTTGATGTGATCGCGGATGAGGACCGGGGTCCCGGGCGCCCACTCGGGGCGCAGACCGCCGCAGCCGTTGGTCAACACGATGGTGTCGCACCCGGCCGCCGCCGCAGTTCGGACGGTATGGGCGACGGCGCGCATACCTTTGCCCTCGTAGACGTGCGTGCGGGTGCCGAAGACCAACGCGCGTCGATCGGTGTCGCCGACGGCGATCGAGCGGATGGATCCGTGGTGCCCGGCAACGGCGGCCGCGCTGAAGCCGGGCACGTCGAGGTTGTCGAGGGTCACCATGGTCTCGCCGATGAGGTCACCTGCGCCGCCCCACCCGGAGCCGAGGACGAGGGCTAGGTGATGGACCGGTATGCCGGCGCGTTCCGCGATGACGGCGGCGGCTGCCCGGGCCTGCGTGTCGGGGTCGATCCCGGAATCGCCGAGGGCCACGCCGGCTGAGGTTGAGGGGTTGCTCACCCAGCCGAGGGTACCGACCCCAGGGGGCCGGCCGCCCGCGAGACGGCGGCATGACGCGCGGCCCGGTGGTGGTTGGATGGTCCTCGTGAATGCGCGCACAACCAGGGTTGTCATCCTTGGCGGCGGACCAGGTGGGTACGAGGCCGCCCTCGTCGCGGCCCAGCTCGGAGCCACCGTGACCGTCGTCGACGGAAGCGGCCTTGGTGGTGCGGCCGTGCTCACCGACTGCGTCCCCAGCAAGGCCCTCATCTCGGTCGCCGATTTCCGGGTCAATTCCGACGCGGCCGTCGACCTTGGCCTGCAGATGGAGGATGCCCATGGCGAGGCGGTGACAGCAGGCTCGGTCGCCGCGGTGGCCCGGGTGAACGAGCGGATCAGGCGGCTGGCTGCTGCGCAGAGCTCCGATATCGCCGCGCGGCTGGCGTCGGCTGGGGTCGCCGTCCTGCCCGGGCGAGGCGCTCTGGACGGTACCGACCGCGTCGCCGTGACTGCCCCGGACGGGCACCGGCAAACCGTGGATGCCGACGTCATCCTGGTCGCGACGGGCGCAACGCCGCGGGTGATCCCCTCGGCTCAACCGGATGGGGAACGCATCCTCACCTGGCAGCAGATCTACGACCTCACCGAGTTGCCCGAGCACCTCATCGTCGTCGGCTCGGGGGTCACCGGTGCCGAACTCGCCCAGGCCTATCTCGGGTTGGGTGCCCACGTCACCCTGGTCTCCTCGCGGGACCAGGTCCTGCCCGGTCACGACGTCGACGCGGCCGCAGTGATCGAGGATGTCTTCACTCGCCGGGGCATGAACGTGCTGTCCCGGTCCCGGATGTCCAGCATCGAACGGACCCACCGGGACGGCCAGGACGGTGTGCTGGTCACCCTCGAGGACGGGAGCACCGTCGCCGGCTCGCATGCCCTCATTGCCGTCGGCGCCACCCCTAACACCGAGGGAATCGGTTTGGCCGAGGCGGGCATCCTGCTCTCGGAGTCCGGGCACATCAAGGTCGATCGGGTGTCGCGCACCTCGGCCCGGGGGGTCTACGCGGCCGGTGACTGCACGGGTGTCCTCGCGCTCGCCTCGGTAGCGGCGATGCAGGGGCGAATCGCCATGTGGCATGCGCTTGGCGACGCGGTCACCCCACTGAACCTCGCCGGGGTGTCGGCGAACATCTTCACCGACCCCGAGATCGCCACGGTCGGGGTGCAGCAGGGCGATATCGACGCCGGCAGGGTCGACGCCGAGGGGGTCATACTCCCGCTGTCCGGCAATCCCCGGGCGAAGATGATGGGGATCGCAGACGGCTTCGTCAAGCTCTTCGCCCATCCCGGCTCCGGCACGGTTCTCGGCGGCGTCGTGGTTGCGCCTCGCGCCTCCGAGCTCATCTTCCCGGTCACGCTGGCCGTGCAGCACCGGCTGCAGGTTGATCAGGTCGCCAGCACCTTTACCGTGTACCCCTCGCTGACCGGCTCCATCGCGGAGGCGGCCCGGCAGCTGCATCCCACCCGATAGTGGGAAGGACACGAGCATGAGCGAGCCGGTCATCGTCGACCTCAACGCGGACCTCGGCGAATCATTCGGCACCTGGGCACTTGGTGATGATCGGGCCATGCTCGAGGTCGTCTCCAGCGCCAACGTCGCCTGCGGTTTCCACGCCGGCGACCCCCGAACGATCCGGCATACGGTCCGGTTGGCGGACGGGAGAGACGTGGCGGTCGGGGCGCAGGTCGGCTATCCGGATTTGGTCGGCTTCGGTCGACGGTTCATCGACATGGAACCGGACGACCTCGAGGCATGTGTGATCTACCAGGTCGGCGCGCTGGACGCACTGTGTCGCGCCGAGGGGACGTCGGTGCGGTATGTCAAGCCGCACGGAGCTCTCTACAACGCGACCGTCCATCACCCACTGCAGGCTCGGGCGGTCGTGGCCGCCGTTCGCCGCTACGACGCGGAGCTGCCGATCCTGGGTCTGCCCGGGTCGATGCTGCTCGCCGAGGCGTCGGAGGCGGGGCTGACGACCATCGCCGAGGCGTTCGCCGACCGGGCCTACACGCACGACGGCGGTTTGGTGCCGCGGACGGAACCCGGTGCGGTGCTCAACGACCCAGAGCTTGTCGCCCGCCGGGTGTTGCGGTTGGTCACCGAGGGGGTCGTCGAATCCGTCGACGGCATTGATGTCGTCGTCAGCGCCCGAAGCGTCTGTATCCACGGAGATTCACCCAGTGCGGTGACCATGGCGCGAGCCGTCCGGACGGCGATGGGTGAGCACGACGTCGTCGTTGCGCCGTTCGCCTGACCACCGGTGGCGACGCGCCAGAGCCATGGTCAGAATCGGGCGATGAGGCAGAATGGCCAACGGACGGGGGCGCATCCGGTGCCTACCGCCACTCTCTTGCCAGGAGATCCCTATGGACGTCAACGACATGCTGAACAAGGCCAAGGAAGCCGTCAGCGGGCACGCCGATCAGGCCAAGGAGGCCATCGATAAGGCCGGTGACTTCATCGACGAGAAGACCGGCGGCAAGTTCTCCGGCCAGGTGGACCAGGGGCAGGACTTCGTCAAGGATCAGCTCGGTCTGGACGACGAGCAGGCCTGAGCCTGCCGGCCTGCCGGCCAGAGGACCGTCGCTCACGTGCGGCCCTGACGCCTGCGGGCGTCAGGGCCGCACGTGCTCTTTGTCGCGGCGAACCAACCGCCGATCAGTCGACGATGTCGGCGATGACCTCGCCGGCCTGCACGGTGGCGCCGACGGAGGTACGGATAGCGCTGACCGTGCCGTCCTTGTGGGCGGTCAGCGGCTGTTCCATCTTCATTGCCTCGAGCACAAGCACGAGGTCGCCCTTGGCCACGGCAGCACCTTCCTCCACGGCGATCTTGACGATGGTGCCCTGCATCGGCGCGGTCAGCGAGTCCCCGGACGCGTTTTGGCCGGCGCTGGCGCTGGCGGCCCGGCGTGGGGCCTTCTTCTTGCCCGCACCGTTCGCGCCACCGCCGATGCTCAGGTCGCCGGGCAGGGACACCTCGATCCGTTTTCCGCCGACCTCAACGATGAGGTTCTGGCGAGGCTCGCTGTCGTCGGCGCTGCCCAGCGGCCCGGCATACGGTTCGATCTGATTGTCGAAATCGGTCTCGATCCACCGGGTGTGCACCGAGAAGGGGGCATCGGGGTCCTCCGGCGCGAACGCCGGGTCGGCCACGACGGCCCGATGGAACGCCAGCACCGTGGGCATCCCTTCGATACTCAGCTCCGCCAACGCCCGGCGGGAGCGGGCCAGCGCCTCGGTGCGGGTGCGCCCGGTGACGATGAGTTTGGCGATCATCGAGTCGAAGGCGCCGGCGATCTCATCGCCTGCGACGATGCCGGCATCCCAACGCACTCCGGGGCCCGCCGGGACGGTCATCGCCGTGACGGTCCCAGGAGCTGGGAGGAACCCACGGCCAGGATCCTCCCCATTGATCCGGAACTCGATGGAATGCGCGTGGGCGACCGGGTCAGTGAAGTCGAGACGCTCACCGTTGGCGATGCGGAACTGCTGCTGGACGAGGTCGATCCCGGTGACCTCCTCGGAGACCGGGTGCTCCACCTGAAGCCGGGTGTTCACCTCCAGGAAGGAGATGTGGCCGGTCGGGCCGACGAGGAACTCGCAGGTGCCGGCGCCGACGTAGTTCGCCCCGATGAGGATGGCCTTGGAGGCCCGGACCAGCTCGTCGTGCTGCTCGTCGGTGAGGAACGGAGCGGGGGCCTCCTCGACAAGCTTCTGGTTGCGCCGTTGCAGCGAGCAGTCGCGGGTGGAGACGACGACGACGTTGCCGTGCTGGTCCGCCAGACACTGGGTCTCCACATGCCGCGGGTGGTCCAGGAAGAGCTCGACGAAGCACTCACCGCGACCGAACGCCGTCACGGCCTCGCGGACCGCGGACTCGTACAGGTCCGGGATCTCCTCCATGGTCCGGGCGACCTTCAACCCGCGACCACCACCGCCGTAGGCCGCCTTGATGGCTACCGGCAGGCCGTGTTCCTGGGCAAAGGCGAGGACCTCGTCCGGGCCGGACACGGGGTCCTTGGTGCCCGGCACGAGCGGCGCGTTGGCGGCCAGCGCGATATGCCGGGCCTTGACCTTGTCCCCGAGCGCGTCGATGGCGGCCGGGCCCGGCCCGATCCAGGTCAGCCCGGCGTCGATGACCGCCTGGGCAAACTCGGCGTTCTCGGCGAGAAATCCGTAACCGGGGTGGACCGCGTCCGCGCCTGACTGGCGGGCGATCTCGATGAGCTTGTCCTGCCGCAGATAGCTGTCGGCGGGGGTCGCCCCACCCAAGGCATACGCCTGGTCGGCGACGCTGACATGCAGCGCGTCGCGATCTGGTTCGGCATACACGGCGACCGATCCAATGCCCGCGTCGGCGCAGGCGCGGGCAATTCGGACGGCGATCTCGCCACGGTTGGCGATGAGGACCTTGGAAATGGGCGGCATGTCGCGACTGTAGCCGCCGGTACCCCGCCGCGTCTGGCCCCCTGGAAGAGGGCTGCCTCACACCCGTCGGGCGTCGTGGGGGCATAAGGTCACTCCATGCCGTCACCGTCGATGGGCCCCTCGGGGTCGAGTGAGCACCGGGACACATCGAACCGCCGTGGCCTGGAGTCGGGGATTCGCACCGATTTCCGCAACGACCTCTCCTACGGGGACTACCTCGACCTGGCGACGCTATTCTCCGCGCAGCACCCCCTGGCCCAGCCTCCCCAGCACGACGAGTTGATGTTCATCATTCAGCACCAGACGTCGGAGCTGTGGCTGAAGCTGATGATTCACGAACTGCGCTCGGCGCGAGCTCTCGTGGCCGCAGACGAACTGGCACCTGCGCTGAAACGGCTCGCCAGGATCAAGCACATCCAGCATTCGCTATCCGACCAGTGGGCCGTGCTGGCGACGATGACCCCGAGTGAGTACGCCGCGTTGCGGCCGTTCCTCGCCTCGTCCTCGGGCTTCCAGTCCTTTCAATATCGGGCGGTGGAGTTCCTGCTCGGCAACAAGGACCAGGCCATGGTCGACGTGTTCGTCCACGACGATGACGCTCGGGCCATGCTTCAGGAACTGCTCGAGGAACCGTCGCTGTGGGATGAGTTCCTGCGCTACCTGGCCCGCAGGGGGTACGCCATCCCGGCGGCGGTGCTGGAGCGGGATGTGCGCACCACGCATACGGCCGACCAAGGCCTCGTCGCGGTGTTCGCCGACGTGTACGCCGACCCGAGTGAGCATTGGGGCGTGTATGAGACGTGCGAGGAACTTGTCGATATTGAGGACAACTTCCATGAGTGGCGCTTCAGGCACCTGCAGGTGGTCACTCGCACCATCGGCCGCAAAACGGGGACCGGCGGTTCCTCCGGGGTGGCGTTCTTGCGACGAGCGCTGGACCTGACGTTCTTCCCCGAGTTGTACGACGTGCGTTCCCAAATCGGCTAGCCGGTCAGTGCGGCAACGGGGGCCTGACGTCGGCCTTGACGGCATACTCCAGCAGCCGATCCGGTCAGTGCGGCAACGGGGCCTGACTGTTGGCAAATGGTGGGTTCAGCCGCTGCTGAACCCACCATTTGCCAACACCTGCCCACGGTGCCAACACCTGCCCACGGTGCCAACACCTGCCCACGGTGCCAACACCTGCCCACGGTGCCAACACCTGCCCACGGTGCCGGTAGCTAGACCACTGCCTGGGCCGTGGACGTTCTCGTTGTCCCCAGGGGGGTGGCCCGAGGGATGGCTGTCCACAGGCCTGTAGTGGGGGTGAAAGCCGGTGGGAATGGTGGGGGAGGGTCGTCGTATGCCGCATCCAGCCGCTGCTCTACCCCTTCACCTCCTGCATCAGGCACCGTTCACGGTCAAGGAGGCACGTGCCGCGGGGATCGGCCGTTCCCGGCTGCGTGCCATCGACCTCCAACGGCCGACCTGGGGCGTTCGGCGAACCGCGTTGGCCGAGCCGGGTTTCCTGGACGCCGTCCAGGCGTTCGCCTGCGCACTGCCCGAGGATTGTGTATTTTCACATGACACCGCAGCGCGGCTGCACGGTCTACCAACTCCGCGCATGTGGCAGCCCGACGAGCCCATTCATGTCATCCGCAACTCGAACCGTCCGAAGATCACCCGCAATGCCTGTTCGGGGCACCGCGGGCTGGAGCGCCGCGAGGTTGTCACCGTCGCCGGGGTGCCGGCGACGACCATGCTGCATACGTGGCTTGACCTAGGACAATGGGGAGTGTTCTCGCTGGTGGCCGTGGCAGACGCGATGCTCAACCGGATGCCCGGCCTGGACGCAACGGATCTGGTCGATGCCTGCGAAGGCCGAGCTGGGCAACGTGGGTACCCGACGTTGCTGCAGGCGGCTGGGCTGGCCCGACGAGGGGCTGCCTCACCACAGGAGTCGACGGCACGGGTGTGGTTCCACACTTGGGGGCTGCCCGAACCGGAGTTGAACCGGGACTTGTTTGATGAAACGGGGGAGTGGGTTGCCCGGCCCGACTTCACCTGGCAACGAGAACGGGTAGTTGCCGAGTATGACGGTGATCAGCACCGAACGCGCCGGAGCACCTGGGAGTACGAGCGAGAGCGGCGAGCCATCGTCGAGGATCTGGGCTGGACGTACGTGGAGATGTCCGCACGAACGCTGACCCGCCCGGCGGTCCGGGAGCGGTTGAGGCTGCGCCTTCAATCCCTGCTGATGCCATAGCGGGCGGGGCTCCGCCAATGGCTGGGCCGAACCCTGCCACCCCTGAGCTGACGAAAGGTGCCAAAGGGCATCCACCGCTTGGCGTGTGGAGATCTGCGACGTTGCTGAGTGGGGGCAAATGGTGAGTTCAGCAGCGGTTGAACCCACCATTTGCCCCCACTCAGGACCCCACGCGGCGAATCGGCGGTCCTTGAGCGTTCACCGGGATGCCTTTTGCCGCCTTTGGGGTGGTACGGGACAGCCGAGAGGATGCCCTTTGGCCCCTTTGAGGGGGTACGGGGGCTCGGACGTCGCGCGAGAGCTGGACGTCGCGCCAGAGCGGGGCCCGGATGCTGCTATGGCGCGGGGAGCCAGCCTTCGGGGCCAGGGGTGCCAGCCGCATACGTCTCCATCGGGACCGTCTCGTCTGCGAAGGCCTTCAAAACCGGGGCGACGATCCGCCAGCAGTCCTCGGCGGAGTCCCCACGAACGGTGAGCAGCTGGGAGCCGTCCAGGATCTGCGCGAGCACTTCGCCGTAGGGGTACATCCGCGGTGCGGCCAGGGTCGCCGAGAGGGACTTTTGCTCCAGGTCAAAGGGGTCGCCCTCGGCATTCATGGTCAGGGTGAGGTCCACCCCACCGGGCTTGAGCCCGATGACCAGGCTGTCCAGCTGCGACGGGCCGCGGAAGCCGACGGGCAGGTGCGCCACGTCGCGGAAGATCACCCGGATCTCCTTGCGAGGCGCGGCCATCGCCTTGCCCGAACGCAGGATGAACGGCACCCCTGCCCAGCGATTGTTGGCGATCTGAAGCGTCACCTGAGCCAACGTCTCGGTGTTCCGGTCCGGGTCGACCCCCGGCTCATCGACGTAGCTCGGTATGCGATGCCGCCCGAGTCTCCCCGCGGTATAGCGGGCCCGGCGCGCCGAGGCCGCGGGGTCCTTGTCCCACAGCCGGACCGCTCGCAGCACCTGTGCCTTCTGATCCTGCAGCTCGATCGGAGCCACGCTGGCCACGGACTCCATGGCAAAGATCGCCAGCACCTGCAGAAGGTGGCTCTGGATCATGTCGCGCAGAGCGCCCGCCCGGTCGTAGTAGCCGGCCCGGCCCTCCAACGCCAGCGCCTCGTCATAGATGATCTCGACCCGTTCGATGTGTTCGGTGCTCCACACCGATTGAAAGAGCCGGTTGGCGAACCGCAGCCCAATGAGGTTGAGCACCGTGTTGACCCCGAGGAAGTGGTCGATCCGGTAGATGCTGTCCCCCGGGACGACCCTGGCCAGCCGCCTGTTGAAAGCTCGGGCTGACGCCAGGTCAGTGCCGAAGGGCTTCTCCAGCGCCAGCCGGGTGACCTTGGGCAACGCCACCTTGGCCAACAACTCGCAGCAGGCCATTGTCACCGCCGGCGGGAGCGCAAAGAAGATGACCAGCGGCCCGTCGCCCAGGCCGGCGATCAGTGACGTCAGGGAGTCAAGGTCGAGAATGTCCGCTTGGACGTATGCCGTATGCCGGCTGATCGGTCGGGTCACCAGTTTGGGGGCGCGGGCAGTGGCGAAGGAGTCTTCGACCCGGGCGATCCACTCCGCCGGGGTCAACGGCGCGCGGTCGGCTCCAACGACCCGCACACGCCGATCGCGCTGCTCGGTGAGCAGGGTGGCCAGCCCGGGCAGCAGCAGCCGGTGGGTCAGATCGCCGCCGGCACCGAGAATGAGCAGGGTGGTCGGGTCGTCGTCGGTACGGGCCGGGACAGCGGTGGCAGGCATACGGGTGAGCATGTCAGGTCTGACTGAATATCGGTGCTGGCGGGGCCTCGTCGGCGCGCCCGCTGAAGAGCGGCCGCCCTGTCGATCCGGGTCTCCTGACCGTCAGCCCCGCCAGCGCGCCCGCGGAACAGCGCCGATGCTGACGCGGAGGCTGCGTCACCCCGAGGTCGGTGGCAGGGCAGTGAGATCGTCGCGGCAGCGCTCCTCGAACTGATCCAACTCGGCCAGGGCAGCGACGAGGTCGGCCTGGCGCGACTCGAGATCGGCTCGGCGGGTCTCGATCTGGCCGAGGACGTATTCGAGCTGGCTGCGCTTACCCCGGGGTGCGTCGTAAAGATCGATGATCGTGCGCACCTCCTCCAGGGGGAAACCGAGGCGTTTGCCGCGCAGGATGAGGGCGAGCCTGGTGCGGTCGCGACGGTGAAAGATCCGCACGGTGCCGCGTCGTTCAGGGGAGAGCATCCCGAGATCCT
This sequence comes from Nostocoides sp., assembly GCA_047974805.1. Classification (GTDB taxonomy): domain Bacteria; phylum Actinomycetota; class Actinomycetes; order Actinomycetales; family Dermatophilaceae; genus JAJXUB01. The sequence continues at coordinate 97,367 of JBKECS010000016.1, forward strand.
CGTAGTGGCGGATCGAGCGGTGGGTGACATCGAACTCCTCGCCGAGTTCGGCGATGGTCCACGTCGGGTCGTCGCCACTCGGTGCGGGCGACGCCGATGCGCTGGTCGCCTCGGTCTTTGGGCCTGCCATGCAGCGAGTCTTGCTTTCCCTTACGTCAACGTCAATCGGTGGCCAGCGGCAGAGACGCGCCTGAGTCAGCGTTGCTTCGACTCCCACGCCAGCTGCATCAGCGCCTCGAGATCGTCGGCGGTGATGCGGTCCAAGTGCACGAGGAGGGCGGCGTGTCGGGCGAAATGGGGGATGGTGAAGACCGAATCCGTCCAGGAGACAAGCGCCTCGGCGCGGGCCTGTTCGGTGGCGGTGTGGATGACGACGAGGTCGGTGTAGGGCTCATCCGTGGCCGGGTCGACCGTGCCCTCCTGCCGACGCGGCGATCGTCGTTGGGCCAGGCCCTTGCCGCCGCGTCCAGGGAGGAGATAGGCCCGCTCGTCGTCCCAATAGCGGCCCACGGTGACCCCAGGCAGCTCGGTGGCGAGGCGGTCAAGGTCCTCGTCGGTGGCCATGCGACAGTCTCTCATCTGGCGGTAACGGTGCCCGGTGATGTCGTCCTGGGCCTGGCAGTCATGCTCGTCCTCGAAGCTTGGACACCCACCTATTCGATTTACGTTTACGTAAACGGCAAGTAGTCTGGAGTCATGTTCGAACTCAGTGAGGAGCATGAGGACTTTCGCCGCGTTGTCCGCGACTTCGCCGATCGTGAGGTCGCCCCGCACGTCGCCGCCTGGGACCGCGATCACCACTTCCCCACCGAGCTCATCCCGCGGATGGGAGAACTGGGCCTCTTCGGACTACTCGTGCCGCAGGCGTACGGGGGAGCGGCCACCGGCGACGGCGACTTCACCAGCCTGTGCGTGGCCATCGAGGAACTGGGCCGGGTCGACCAGTCCATCGGAATCACCCTCTCGGCTGGAGTCGGGCTGGGGATCAACCCCATCTTCTCCTTCGGCACCGAGGAGCAGAAACAGTGCTGGCTGCCCGACCTCGTCGCCGGGCGCACCCTCGCCGGATTCGGACTGACCGAGCCCGATGGCGGCTCCGATGCCGCCGCGACGGCCACCAAGGCTCGGCTGGAGGACGGCCGATGGATCATCGACGGAGCGAAGGCCTTCATCACCAACTCCGGCACCGACATCACCAGCGTCGTCACGGTCACCGCCTGCACCGGCCGGCGTCGCGACGGCACACCGGAGATCTCGGCGATCATGGTCCCGGCAGGCACGCCGGGAGTCATCGTCGAACCCGCCTACGACAAGCTCGGCTGGCACATCAGCGACACCCACGGGCTCACCCTCCAGCGCGCAGCTGTGCCCGAGGCGAACCTGCTGGGGGAGCGCGGCGAGGGCCTGCACCAATTCCTCAAGACCCTCGATGACGGCCGGATCGCCATCTCCGCGCTCGCCTTGGGCTGCACCGAACGGATGCTTGAAGAGACGACCGCCTACGCCTCCTCCCGCAGGGCGTTCGGTGCCCCGATCGGGGCTCATCAGGGCGTCTCCTTCCGGGTTGCCGACCTGGCCGTCATGGCGGCCTCGGCGCGGCAACTCACCTATCGCGCTGCCTGGCTCAAGGACGAGTTCGACGCCGGACGCCGCAGCCGTACCGTGGTCAAACAAGCAGCCGCCATCGCCAAGCTCTACACCAGCGAGGCGGCGGTGACCGCCACCCGGATCGCCACCCAGATCTTCGGCGGCAACGGGTTCATGGAGGAATACCCCGTGGCCCGGTTCTACCGGGACGCCAAGATCCTCGAGATCGGCGAGGGAACGAGCGAAATCCAGCGGATAGTTATCGCCCGGCAGCTCGGCCTGCCGACGAGCTGAATGGGAGAGTGGCCCGTATGCCGGATGATTCGCAGCTGGGCACCCCCACCGACGACGCGCGCCCGCCGGTAGAGGACTCGAGTGCCGACGTGGCCGTCGCCGGGTTACGCGAACGATTGGCGGTGGCATACGCCGCCTCCGCAGCACCACCCGAGCACGCCGCAGCAAAGCTTGCTGGCCAGCGGAAACTCTATGTCCGTGAGCGGATTGACCTGTTGCTCGATCCCGGCAGCTTCGTCGAGGACGGCCGGTATGCCAACTCCCTGGTCCCCGGACTGCCCGCCGATGGCGTGGTCACCGGGCAGGGCATGGTGGATGAGCGGCCGGTCATCGTCATCGCCAACGACCCCAGTGTGAAGGCCGGCTCGTGGGGAGCCCGGACCGTCGAGAAGATCGTCCGGGCCACCGAGCAGGCGCTGCGCGAGGACCTGCCCATCTTTTGGCTGGTCGACTCCGCCGGTGCCCGGATCACCGACCAGGTGGAGATGTTCCCCGGCCGTCGCGGTGCCGGGCACATCTTCTACAACCAAGTCGCCCTGTCCGGCAAGGTCCCACAGATCTGCTGTCTGTTCGGGCCGTCCGCAGCCGGTGGAGCCTATATCCCCAGCTTCTGCGACCTGGTCATCATGGTCGAGGGCAACGCCTCGATGTATCTCGGCTCCCCACGCATGGCACAGATGGTCATCGGGGAGGACGTCACCCTCGAAGAGATGGGTGGGGCCCGGATGCACTGCACGATCTCCGGGGTCGGGGACCTGCTCGCCGCCGACGACACCGAAGCCATCGAACTGGCCAAGCTGTACTTTTCCTACCTGCCCAGCTCGTGGCACTCTCCAGCCCCGACGTACGCCGCCGAGCCACCCAGTGCACCGCTGACCCGAGATGCCGTTCCCGAGCGCGAATCCGTGCCGTTCGATGTCCACACGATCATCGATGGCCTCATGGACGACGCGTCGTTCTTCGAGCTCAAACCGCTGTTTGCGGCGGAACTCGTCGTCGGGTTCGCGCGCCTAGGTGGGCGCAGTATCGGCGTCGTGGCCAACAACTCGGCGGTCAAAGGCGGGGTGCTGTTCGCCGACAGCGCGGACAAGGCCGCCCGGTTCATCTGGCTGTGCGATGCCTTCGGGATCCCCATCGTCTATCTCGCCGACGTGCCGGGGTTCATGATCGGCTCGGCCGTCGAGCGGGGCGGCATCATCCGGCACGGCGCGAAGATGGTCGCTGCCGTGGCCAGCGCCACCGTGCCGGCCATCTGCGTCGTCGTGCGCAAGGCCTACGGTGCGGGCCTGTATGCCATGGGCGGACCCGGATTCGAGCCGGAGGCGACGATCGCCCTGCCGACGGCCCGGATTGCGGTCATGGGCCCGGAGGCCGCCGTGAACGCGGTGTATGCGAACAAGATCGAGCAGGTCCGGGCACAACAGGGGGAATCCGCGGCGCAGGCATACGTGGAGGCACTGCGGGCAGAGTATCTGCACGACGTCGACCTGCAACGCCTGGCAGCCGACCTGGTGATCGACCAGGTCATCGAGGCCGATCTGCTGCGCGAGGAATTGTTGCGACGCCTGGCGTACGCCGCCGGGCGCGACCGGCGCGCTCCCGTCAAGCGCCGGGACATCCCCCCGGTGTGAGCTCAGGACCCCCGCTGGTGCCTGGCTTCAGCGCAGGTCGGCGACCGTGAGCCCGAGGCCGATCAATAGCCGCCGCAACAGCGGCAGCGACAGGCCCATGACGTTGCTCGGATCGCCCTCGATGCCCTCGATGAACGGAGCCGCCCGACCCTCCAGGGTGAAGGCCCCAGCGACCGTCAACGGCTCTCCGCTGGCCACATAGTCCTCGATCTCGGAGTCGCTGACCTGCGCGAAGCACACCGATGTGCTGGCGCTGGCACCGACCGCTCCGGCCGATCCGTACCTCCGGTCGTCGATGAGCCAATGGCCGGTGTGCAACGTTCCTCTCCGGCCCCGCATCGCACGCCACCTCGTGACGGCCACGTCCTTCGTCCCCGGCTTGCCATGGACCTGTCCATCGAGCTCGAACACCGAATCGCAACCCAGCACGAGATGGCCATCCCCGGCGCCATCCACCCCGGCCGCGGTCAATTCCCCGGCCACCATCTCGGCCTTGGCCCGAGCCAGCAGCAACGCCATCTCGCCCGGGGCGAGGTCGGGCTCCCGCTCGCGCTGCGCGGTGAGCACGGCGTCCTCGTCGACATCACTGACCACCACGGTGGGGTCGACCCCGGCCCGGGTCAGCAGGCTGCGGCGGGCGGGGGAGGCCGAGGCAAGGACGAGATGAACCGGCATACGCGTTATCTCATCAGATCGACGCAGGTCCTGCACCAGCCAGCACCTGGGCCTGGCCGATGTCGCCGCCGTCGTGCGGCAGCCGCCGACCCCCGCTGCCGGGCTCAGCCCAGCAGCTCGTCGAGGTAGCACCAACGCCACAACTCCCCAGGCTCGAGCGAGCGCATCACCGGATGTCCAACGGCCGTGAAGTGCGCCGTGGCGTGCCGCCCGGTGGAGGAGTCGCAGCATCCGACGTGGCCGCAGTGCGTGCACATCCGCAAGGCCACCCAGTCGTCTCGGCCTTGCGCGAGGCACTCCTGACAGCCTTCGGGGGTCGCCGGGGTGTGCACCAGGGGTTCGTCCCGCAGGTGGACGCACCCTCCGCTGACCTTCTCCGGTGCCCGCAGCGGCGCTTCCCGGATGGAACGCACCCGGCGCTCGCCCCACATCAAGGCTGCCTCCTCGACATCCATCTGGCTCAGCACGGTGTTGACGATCGGCTGGTTGACCCGCCCGCCGGACCGGATGGACAACAACTCGAGGCGCTCGGCGCCCAACAGGGTCAGGCGGGCCGAACGATAGGCCTCGCTGGGGGTCGTGCGTTGGGCTGGACCGAGCTCGGTGATCCGTTCCCAGACGCGGTTGACCCGAGTCGTCGATTGGCTGCGCAGGTTCTGGGCAATGTCGGCGTCGAGGTCGGGGATCTCATCCAGCGCTCGCAGGCCGGCGGCTGTGACCGCTTGGACCACGGTGGCTTCTTCAAGGGCGTCCTCGCGGGGGTCGGGCCCCTGCACACGCAGCAGCCGCGCCACCGCGGGCAGGGTCAAACCCTGCAGCAGCAGCGTGCCGACCGTGACCACGAGCGCGATCATGATCAGCGACTGACGGTAGGGCACGTTCGCTGGCAGCGTCAGGGCCGCTGCCAGCGTCACCACACCGCGCATCCCGGCCCACGAGGCCACCAGGGCGTTGGCCATCCGAGCGGGGGCCCGGCTGGGGGTGGGCCGCCGGATGAGCAGGGAGAACGGCAGTAGCCACACAGGCCGCAGCACGATGACGGCTGCCAGGATTGCGCCGGCCACGAGCAGGGTCCGGCCGATAGTCAGCCCTCCGGCATTGACATCATCGACGATGGACGCCAGCTGCAGTCCGATGAGCAGGAACACCGCATTCTCCAGAACGAAGGTGATGCTCGACCAGGTGGAACGCTCGGAGATCCTCGACGCGGCAGACTGCAGCACCGGCGCGCCGTGGGCCAGCACGAGACCGGCGGTCACCACCGCGAAGACCCCGGAGGCTCGTGCCTCCTCGGCGGCCAGATAGGCGACGAACGGCGCCAGCCAGGACAAGGCGGTGTCGGCGGCCGGCTCGGTCAAGCGCGCCCGGACCCAACCGAGCGCCAGGGCGACCACGACCCCGATGCCCACGCCGCCGAGGACGGACCAGGCATACTCCGCCGCCACCGTCGCGCCCGTGATCGAGCCGGCCACATCCTGTCCGGCCAGGGCGAAGCCGGCCACCGCCAAGGCGGTGCGTAAGGTGACCAGGGCCGTGGCGTCGTTGAGCAGGGACTCACCCTCGAGGATGGTGGTCACCTGCCGGGGCAGACCGATGCGTTTGGCGACCGCCGTGGTCGCCACCGCATCCGGTGGTGCGACGATGGCGCCCAGGGCGATCGCTAGCGCCAGCGAGATTGGCATCAACGCATGCGCGATGAGCCCCACCCCGACGGCGGTGAACAACACTAGGCCCACGGACAGGCCGAGAATGGGCGTCAGATAGGCGCGGATGTCGACGATGGACGTCCCCTGAGCGGCCGCATAGAGCAGCGGCGGCAGCAACCCAGTGAGGACCAGGTCCGGGGAGAGCGGCACGGCGGGAACGAACGGGACCTCCGACGCGATGATGCCGACGACCAGCAGCGCGATCGGGGTGGGGACCCCGAGGGGTCCCGCGAGTCGGGCCACGACGATGACGGTGGCCACAATGGCCACCACGGTCAACACAACGTGCATCTCGCCCCCGGGTATCGATTGGTCAAAGGTCGCCGAGCACGGCCGCTGAGAGCACATCCAACCCGGTCGCGCCGAGGTCCAGCGCCCTGCGATGGAAGGCCTTGGCGTCGAAATCGATCCCTTCGCGCTGGCGCACCTGCTCGCGTAGGTTCAGCCATACCCGTTCGCCCACCTTGTAGCTCGGTGCTTGTCCGGGCCAGCCCAGGTAGCGGTCGAGTTCGAATCGCATCTGTCCCTCCCCCTGGTGGGCATGCGCGGTGAGATATGCCCAGGCTGCCTCGTAGGTCCACCGGCCGCCGCCGACCTCGGCAGGCGCCGCGAAGCCGCAGTGGATACCGATGTCGAGCACCACCCGGGCCGCCCTCAGCGACTGGGCGTCCAGCAGCCCCATGAGGTTGCCCGGATCCTCCATATAGCCCAGTTCACGCATGAGCTGTTCGGCGTACAGGGCCCAACCTTCACCGTGTCCGGAGGACCAGGCGAGCATCCGCCGGTAGCGGTTGAGCGTGTCCCGTCGCACGATGGTCTGCCCGACCTGCAGGTGATGCCCCGGCACACCCTCGTGGTGGACGGTGGTCAGCTCCCGCCAGGTGCCGAATTCGGTCTCGCCCTTGGGCACGGACCACCACATCCGCCCTGGGCGAGTGAAGTCATCGCTCGGCCCGGTGTAGTAGATGCCGCCGGTGGCCGTCGGAGCGATCCTCGCCTCGATGGTGCGCACCGGGTCGGGGATGTCGAAGGCGGTGCTGCCCAGGTCGGCGATGGCGCGATCAGCCCGTTCTTGCATCCACACCCGCAACGCCTCAGTGCCGTGCACCTGGTAGGCAGGGTCCGCATCGAGCTGCTCGATCGCTGCTTCGATGCCGGCTCCGGGGGCGATTCGTTCGGCGGTGGCGGACATGTCTCGACCGATCCGGGCGAGCTCTTCCTGGCCCCAGGCATACGTTTCTTGAAGGTCGATGGTGGCGCCGAGGAAGTAGCGCGAATGGAGGCGGTAGTCCGCCTCGCCCACCGCATCCTGTTCCCGGGCGCGGGGGAGGATCTGGGCCTTCAGCCGTTCGCCGGCGCGTGCGTAGGCTGCCGCCGCGGCGGACACTGCGGCCTCAAGGTCGCGGCGCGCTGGCCCCTCCAACGGCCCCTCGGTGACGCTGGCGCTGGCCAGCAGGGAGGCGAAATAGCCGTCGTCAGCCACGAGGGCGTCGCATTGATCGATGCAGGCCAGGACCTGCCGTCGAGCGGACACGCGGCCGCGGTCGACGCTTGTCACCAACGTGTCGAGATATTGATCCAGGGCTCGGGGGACCGTTCCCATCCGGGCGGCGATGGTGGCCCAATCCTCGGTGGCGTTGGTCGGCATGAGGTCGAAGACCTCGCGGATACCCTGCAGTGGCGAGGCGATGACGTCCAGGGCAGACTCGTCGATGCCCGCCTCGTAGCGTTCCTGCTCCACACCCAACCGTTCGCGCATGGTCGCGACGGTGACCTTGTCGACATCGTCGGTCGGGGTCAGGGTTGCGAGCTGGCTGAGCGTGCTGGCGCGCAACTCCGCCTGGGCTTGGTGGCCATCCGATGAAAAGTCGTCGAGGTCTCGCTCATGTCCGGGGATACCCAGTGAGGTCGCGGTCAGCGGTGACAGAGCGATCGCGGCGTCAACGTACGCGTCCGCCACAGCGTCGATGGCCGACGGGGGTCGAGGGCTGAGGGCAGGTGGCGGGGGCGGAGCGGTCACACCACGGAAACTACCCCGCCTGGGCTGCGCTTCGCTGCCACGCCCCACAACCAGGCCGGTCCAGGGTCTGGCACGAGAAGGGGCCGGCAGATGGAACGGCCCGTGACCCTGCCCGGTGGCGGGCATGCGCAGGGGACGACCTGCACGGGTCACGGGCCGCGGTGAGTCGGTGGGATTGCGCCGTACGCAACCTCGTCGGGGCTGCTAGCGCCCGCTCACCTCACGCGTCCGATAAGAATCCACAGGGTCGGACCACCTCCTTTCCGTGTAGTTCCGACCGTATGCCGACCGCCGCCGCCAGTGCAATGGCTTATCTGTCATAGCCCACAGCCCCGCCCGGCCAATACCCACCTTGCCATTGCCCTACCGCGCCTCGGCGAGTGGAGGTCCGAACGGGCGCTGCAGCGCACGAACGAACCTCCACCGATCACGAATGTCCGGTGACGGCGGGCCGGGTCAGCGCAGCGCTGCCGCTACTTGGTCGAGGAAGGCATCTGGGTACAGGCGCAGGCCCACCAGATCAATGCGCAACACCCGTTCGTTGCCCAAGGTCACCGCATTGGCGCGCAGGTTGTCATCGGTGAGCGCCAACCCGGCGCGATGGCCCGCTCCGTCGATCTCGACGACGAGGGACTGGCGTGCCCAACGCACGTCGAGATAGATCCGTCCGGCGGCGGTGCGGCATACGACTTGACGCTCCGGAGGCGGCAGACCTCGGCGTCGGCACAGCCGCGCGAAGTCGAGCTCGCCCAGAGAATGCGCCCCATCGCAGATGTCGTCGATCAGCGTGCGGATCAAGGCTCGTCGGGTTCGTCCGGGATGGTCTATCGCGGCCGCGCGCACTGCGTGCCCGGTGGTCAGGCGTTGTTGTACGGGCAGCAACAACAGCAGAGCCGCCTGCCGGTCACTGTGCGCCCATCGCGCGGCGTGGACAGCCGCAACTGCCGGACGGGTCCGCGGCACCCCGGCACCGGCGAGGTCCGCGTGGTCACGATGTCGCACCTTCTTGACCGCTACCCCCTCGACCTCGGGTACGCGGGCGACGTGATGCACCGAGACCACCTCAGCGGAGGTTTCGAAGCCGACCATGCCCGCCATCTGCAGTGCCGACACGCCATCGAGAACGGCACGCGTCGCGCCGACCTCCCAGATGGCCCGCCACGCACGGGCCACGTCGCCCAGCTCGCCGGTATGCATGGCGATCGTATGCCGCCCGTGGGCCCGCCAGCGCTGCGCGGCGAGTTGGTTGCGCACCCGATGCCGGTCGATGCCGTGGGCTCGCAAGAGTTCTCGAGACAACACCCCGCCGTGGGACCTCGCCAGTTCGGCGATACCTCGAGCGAGGTGCCGTGTCGGGACGGCGTTGGTCATGGGACAACGCTGCCGAGGGTGGCGTGCCGCGTCGATAACCTGCCGTGCTGCTGTGAACAACGCCCATTCGGCATCTCCACCTGTGGACAAGCGGAAGGGTGGAGTGGGCCGGACCCGACGTCGTCGCCGGTGGAGGTTCATCCGGGCGTCAGAGCGCACGAACGAACCTCCACCGGCGCAGGGGAAGAACAGGGGTAGGTCAGGAAATAGGTCGAGGGGGGAGCGGCTAGCAGGGGAGGGCCGAGCGGGACCAACCATCGGGGCCGGGCGTCATCGAACCACGCAGCAGCCGGGCGGGATCAGACCAGGGGCTGACCGTATGCCGCCCGCGCGCCTCGCTGCCACCACCGGCCGCGGCGAGGACGGCGACAATCGCGGCGATCTCCTCCGGCGTGGCCTGACCGGAGATGACCTTGAGCATCGGCCGATGGCCCGACGCCTCCGATTCGGGAGCGGGCGAGGGGCTCACAGGGGGATGGTCCCGTGCTTCTTCGGCGGGAGCGTCTCCCGTTTGGTGCGCAGCGCGCGGAGCGCCTTGGTGACGTTCATCCGGGTGTTCGACGGCGAGATAACCGTGTCGATGTATCCGCGCTCGGCCGCGATATAGGGGTTGGCCAGCGTCATCTCGTAGTCGTCGATTAGGTCCTGACGGACCGCGTCGACATCCTCGCCGCCTTCTTGAGCGTCGGCAAGACGCTTACGGTGCAGGATGTTCACGGCCCCCTGCGCGCCCATGACGGCGATCTGCCCGGTCGGCCAGGCCAGGTTGATGTCCGCGCCCAAATGCTTGGACCCCATGACGTCGTATGCCCCGCCGTAGGCCTTGCGGGTGATGACGGTGACCTTGGGGACGGTCGCTTCGGCATACGCGTAGATGAGCTTGGCGCCGCGGCGGATTATCCCCTCCCACTCCTGGCCGGTGCCGGGCAGGAAGCCCGGAACATCGACAAACGTGAGCACGGGCACGTTGAACGCGTCGCAGGTCCGCACGAACCGGGCTGCCTTCTCCGAGGCGTCGATGTCGAGCGTCCCGGCCAACTGCATCGGCTGGTTGGCGACGACACCGACCGACCGTCCTTCGATCCGGCCGTACCCGATCACCATATTGGGCGCGAACAGCGGCTGAACCTCGAGGAACTCCCCGTCGTCGAGCACCGTCGTGATGACCGTCTTCATGTCGTAGGGCACGTTGGGGCTGTCCGGGATGAACGCGTCCAGGGCCAGGTCTTCGTCGGTGGTGGCCAGGTCGTTGATCACCTCGAACGCCGGCGGGGTCTCCATGTTGTTGCTCGGCAGATAGGACAGCAGCGCCTTGACGTAGTCGATGGCGTCGTCCTCATCGGCGGCCATGTAGTGCGCCACGCCAGATTTGGTGTTGTGCGTGCGGGCGCCGCCCAGTTCCTCGAAGCCCACGTCCTCACCGGTGACCGTCTTGATGACGTCCGGTCCGGTGATGAACATGTGGCTGGTCTGGTCGACCATGACCGTGAAGTCGGTGATCGCCGGGGAGTACACCGCCCCGCCGGCGCACGGCCCCATGATGAGGCTGATCTGCGGGATCACACCCGAAGCGAGCACGTTGCGGCGGAAGATCTCGCCGTAGAGCCCGAGCGAGACGACGCCCTCCTGGATCCGGGCGCCGCCGGAGTCGTTCAGCCCGATCACCGGGCAGCCGGTCTTCATGGCGAAGTCCATGACCTTGACGATCTTTTCGCCGAACACTTCACCGAGGGAGCCGCCGAAGACGGTGAAGTCCTGGGCAAAGACGGCCACGGTGCGCCCGTCCACCGTGCCGTAGCCGGTGACCACGCCGTCGCCGTAGGGGCGGTGCTGTTCCTGGCCGAACGCGGTGGAGCGGTGCCGCGCATACTTGTCCATTTCGACGAAGCTGCCTTCGTCCAGCAACAGATCAATCCGTTCCCGGGCGGTCTTCTTGCCTCGGGCATGCTGCTTCTCCACCGCTCCCGCAGATCCGGCATGGGCGACGGCTGCGACCCGACGTTTCAGGTCGGCCAGCTTCCCTGCCGTCGTATGCAGGTCGGGTTCGGGGTCCGTCGGCAGGGGTTGCTCCAGCGCCATGTCGGGCAGCCTAGCCTTGGCGTCGTGGGAAACGGGATGGATATCGCACGTGTGCTGGACCACGTTCGCGCCGACAACGGCCCGTGGCAGGACGTGCGCTGGCTGGCGTCGGTGGGCTCCACGAATGCCGCGGCAGCGAAGGATCCCCGCCCATGGACCGCCCTGATCGCCGGGGAGCAGACCGCCGGCCGCGGTCGGCTGGACCGAGGCTGGGTCACTGAGGCCGGGCACGGCCTGGCCATCTCGGCAGTGCTGCCATCGGTGACCGATCCGGGATGGCTGCCACTGTTGGCGGGCTGGGCCGTTCGTGAAGCAGTGAAGGTCGTCACCGGGATCGAGACGGCGCTGAAGTGGCCGAACGACGTCATCGCTGTAGGTGCCGGCCCCGACGGCGAGGACGGCAAGCTGGCAGGGATTCTGTGCCAGGCGGTCCCCGAGACGATCATCGTCGGGGTGGGTCTGAACATCACCAGCGCCGAGGCAGGCGCGCCGGCCCCGATGGCGGTGTCCCTGACAGATCTGGGCGCCCCCGATCTCGATCAAGAGCTGCTCGTGGCCGAACTCCTCAACGGCCTGACCCGGGTCCACAGCTCGCTGGTGTGCGCTGACGGCCGCGAACCGGATCTTGCCGATGCCTATCGGGCAGGCTGCGCGACCATCGGCCGGCAGGTGCTAATTCATCGGCCAGGAAACGTGAGACAGGCAGTGTCGGTTTTGGACGTGGACCAGTACGGTCATCTGTGCGGGCTGGACGAGTTTTCGCACGAGGTGTCGTTCGCTGCGGGCGACATCGTGCATGTCCGTCCCGCGCCTGCTCAGCCATCGCTTCACCCTGGGAAAGGGGGGTATGCGTGAGTCTGGACAGCCCGCAACGGTCGCTGGATGACTCCGAGGATGACCCCGGCCGGGGTCGATCCTGGGAGGCCGGGGTCGAACAGCGGCTGCTGGGTGAACCAGCCAGCCTGCGCCGGCGCGATATCGCCGCCGACGCTGAGGTCTCACTGGCCTCGGCGCGCAAGTTCTGGCATGCGTTGGGCTTTCCCATGGCCCAGGACGAGGACGTGGTCTTTACCCAGGCGGATCTGGCGGCCCTGCGCCGCGCCGCGGGCATGGTGCGCGACGGCTCTCTCGATGAGTCGACAGCACTCGCGCTGACCCGAGCTTTCGCGCGGACCGCGGACCGGCTGGCGGTATGGCAGACCCAGCTGATGGGTGAGGCTCTCAGCCCGGAGGACCTCGCGCCCCCGACCGAGAAGGACACCCGGGCGATCACCGACCTGTCCGTGGCGGTCCGGGCCACCGACCGGCTCATGGACATCGCCGATGAGATCGAGCCTCTGCTCGTGTATGCCTGGCGGCGACACCTGGCTGCGGCCATCACCCGGATGCGTTCGGACGCGGCCGGGGCGGTCGACGCGTCCGCGCCCGAACGGGTGGTCGGCTTCGCTGATCTGGTGAACTTCACCTCGCTGGTCCGGCGAATGTCGGAGCGTCAGCTGTCCGCGCTGGTTCAGCAGTTCGAACGGCTGGCCTCGGATGTCGTCGTCGCCCACGGTGGCCGAGTGATCAAGACCGTCGGTGACGAGGTGCTGTTCGTCCACCAGCTTCCCGGGCCTGCGGCGGCCATTGCTGTGGACCTGGTTGATGCCATGGCCGAAGATGCCGTGCTCCCGGACGTGCGGGTCGGAATGTCCATCGGGCCGGTGCTGTCCAGGCTGGCGGATGTCTTCGGCGTGACGGTGAACCGGGCCAGCCGGTTGACTTCGGTCACCCCGCCCGGACAGGTCTACGTCGATGATCACCTCGCGCGCCGGTTGGCGAGCATCTCCGGGTTCGATCTGAGCGTCACCCGACGGCGCAACCTTCGTGGCATCGGATTCGTCACCCCCAGCGAGCTGACCCGGGCCGGCTTCCACCGCGACGGTGCCCGGCAGCCGTGGACCCCATCGACCGGCTATCAAGGCGACTAGGTGTCCCCCGGTTAGTCGGGAACCGAAGCCGACATCCTCGGCGACATTCCGGCAGCGCCTGCCGACACGCCCGGGCGCGACCCTCTAGCATGTGGGCAATGACGCACGTGTTGTTGGCCGAAGACGACCCGGCCATCTCCGAACCGCTCGCGCGGGCCTTGCGGCGCGAGGGGTACCACGTTGACGTCCTCGATGACGGTGAACGGGCCCTGGTCGCCGGCCGGTACGGCGCCGACCTCATGCTCTTGGACATCGGTCTGCCGCATCTGGACGGGTTGGAGGTATGCCGACGGCTGCGCACCGAAGGACACACCTTCCCGATCCTCATCCTCACCGCGCGCACCGAAGAGGTTGACACCGTCGTCGGTCTCGATGCGGGCGCTGACGACTATGTGGCCAAACCGTTCCGGCTGGCGGAACTGCTGGCCCGAACCCGGGCGCTGATGCGGCGCAACACCAACGGCACGTCCGGAACTGGCCCAGGGAGCCCGCCGGCAACGGTCCGAATCGATGAGGGTGGCCGGCGTGCCTTCCTCGGAGAGAAGGAACTGCAGCTGACCGCCAAGGAGTTCGAGCTACTCCGGGTGCTCGTCCGGGAGGAGGGCAGGGTGGTCTCCCGCGACCAGCTCATGCGGGAGATCTGGGACATGGCCTGGTTCGGCTCCACCAAGACCTTGGACATGCACATCTCCGTGCTGCGACGCAAACTCGGCGACGACGCCAACGAGCACCGGTTCATCACCACGGTGCGGGGCGTCGGGTTCCGGTTCGACTCCGGCACCGGCTAGCCGACCATGCGGGCTCTCCTGCTGCGCTCGACGATGATGGCGGTGGCAGCGGCCTTGTTGGTGATCGGCATCCCCAGCCTCACCGTGGTGACGTGGCTGGCGACCGAACCTGCCGAACAGGGCCATCGGATGCTGGACCTGCTGTCCTCGCCTCCTTCCCGGCTGCTCCTGTTAACGGTCTCCCTTCTCCCGGTCGTGGTGGGGCTGGCGGTCGGTGCCGTGGTGGCCCGCCGTCAGGCCGATCACATCGGCGGGCTGATGGACACCCTTGCCGACCGGGCGGAGAGCTTCGGTCAGGGCCGAGTGCGCCAGCCTCGGCTGGACAGCGGCATACCCGAGGTGGATCGACTCGACGCGGCAATGTCGCGGCGGGCCGCCGAACTCGCCGCGTCGCTGGCCTCCTCCCGGGACTTCGCGGCGGATGCCTCGCACCAGCTGCGGACCCCCTTGACCGCGCTGCTCATGCGCCTGGACGAGATTTCCACCACCGATGACCTCGATGTTGCCCGGGAGGAGGCCAATACCGCTATCGAACAGGTGGAGCGCCTAGCCCGGGTCGTCGATGACCTGCGGGAGCGGAACCGGCCCGATGACGGCTCCCTGCCGAATGTCTCGTTGGACTCGGTTATCGCCTCACTGCAGCGCGAATGGCAACCGGCCTTCGCCCAGGCCCGTCGTTCGGTGCGCGTGGCCGGCGAGCGGGGGCTGATCGTTCAGGCCAGCCGCGGCGCCCTTGCCCAGATTCTGTCCACCCTGCTGGAAAACACGCTGGCGCACGGTGCGGGCACGGTCGAGGTCCTGGCCCGCCGCTCCGGACCGTCCGTGGTCGTCTCCGTTGAGGACCAGGGGCGCGGGATCGACCCTGGCCTGGCACCGCACATTTTCGAGCGGGCGGTCTCGACGTCGGGGTCGGGGCTCGGGCTCGCCTTGGCGCGCGACCTCGCCTCATCCAACGGCGGGCGGCTGGAACTGCTCAGCACCCAGCCCGCGGTCTTCGGACTGTTCCTCAGCGAGGGGGTAGTGCGCTGACCTGACTGTCGTCCCGCGAGGGCGTGCCGCCGGGCGGGACGACGGGCACCTCGTCGACGATGTCGACCCCGGCGAACACGAAGCGTCGATAGGCCCAGAACCGGAAGATCGTGCCTAGGCCGATACCGACCAGCTTGGCGATGTTGGCTGCGACCACGTTGCCCTCAAGGCCGAGCACCTTGTTGCTGAACGCCACGCAGAGCGCGCCGATGACCAGCGCGACAGCATTGGTCAGCCCGAACAGGGCCGCCTCGTGGTGCACCGGCCGGTTACGCCGGTGGCGGAAGGTCCACAACCGATTCCCTGTCCAGGCGACAACCGAGGACACGGTGGTCGAGACGATGGTTGCCGCGACCGCGCTCGAGAGTGGCCCGACGCTGCGTTCGTCGCGCCACACGGTGTGCAGGCACAGGTTGAACACACCCATGTCGACGGCAAATGCGAGCGCGCCGACCACACCAAACTTCAGCAGTTCCCGGTAGAGGCGACCCACGCTCGTGCGAAGGCGGTCGAGCAGTGCGGGCACCCGACCATGGTATGCCGGTGACGGTGTGGCCCACGTCGCCGGGCGGCCCCATTAGGCTTGACCGACGTGATCGCCATCTCGCCCAGCTCAGCCCCGGAACCGCTGCGCGCGCCCGGGGGGTTTCCCGTCGTTGGGATCATCGGTGGCGGCCAACTGGCACGGATGTGTGCCGCACCGGCTGCGGAACTCGCGATCACCTTGACGGTCCTGGCGGAATCGACCGATGCCGCTGCGGCCCAGGTGGTTCGCAGCGCCCCGGTCGGTGCGCACACCGACCTGGATGCCGTCCGGGTCTTCGCCCGTAGCTGTGACGTGGTTACCTTTGACCACGAACACGTCCCCGCCGATGTCCTCGCCGCCCTGGCTGCCGACGGGGTGGCACTGCACCCCAGCCCGGCCGCACTGACGTATGCCCAGGACAAGCTCGCCATGCGTCACCGGCTGGGTGAACTGGGCATCCCCTGCCCGCGCTGGGCGCCAGTGCATTCGGCAACCGACGTGGCGGAGTTCGCCCGTGCCATCGCCGGACCGGTCGTCGTGAAGACTCCACGGGGCGGATACGACGGCAAGGGTGTCCGCTTCGTGACGGACGCGGCGGCGGCCGCGGCAACCGCGGATTGGTTCGAACGTGCTGCCGGGTCGCCGCTGCTCGTCGAGGAAGCGGTCGGGTTCACCCGAGAACTTGCCGTCCTCTTGGCGCGCTCGCCCTCTGGCCAAGCCGCGGCGTGGCCCGTGGTGGAGACAGTCCAGACCGACGGTATCTGCACCCAGGTGCTCGCCCCCGCACCGGCTCTGCCCACCGATCTCGTCGCGAACGCCACCTCGGCCGCCCTGCGGATTGCCGGGGAGCTGGATGTCACCGGAGTGTTGGCGGTCGAGATGTTCCAGGTGAACCACCCGGACCACCCTGAAGGCTTCGTCGTCAACGAGCTGGCGATGCGACCGCACAACAGCGGCCACTGGTCCATGGACGGTGCCGTGACCGGTCAGTTCGAGCAGCACCTGCGAGCCGTCCTGGACCTGCCGCTCGGCTCGCCGAGGCCCACGGCGGACTGGACCGTCATGACCAATGTGCTCGGCGGGGACTACGCCGAGTTGTACCCGGCCTACCGGCATGTCATGGCCCGCGATCCCGATGCGAAACTGCATCTTTATGGCAAGGGCGTTAGGCCCGGCCGCAAGATCGGGCACGTGAACCTGTCCGGTGACAACCTCGCGGACCTGCGCGAGCGCGCCCAGCACGCCGCCGACTACCTCCAAGGAGTGGTGACCGAATGACCCAAGCAGCGGCCCCCGCCCGCCCCGCTGGTGACCCGCTCGTCGGTGTGGTCATGGGCAGCGACAGCGATTGGAACGTCATGGCTGCGGCATCGAGCGCGCTCACCGAGTTCGGCATACCGCACGAGGTGGACGTCGTCTCGGCGCACCGGATGCCGGCGGACATGATCGCCTACGGTCAACAGGCTGCGGGGCGCGGGCTCAGAGTGATCATCGCCGGAGCCGGCGGTGCTGCGCATCTGCCAGGCATGCTGGCCGCGGTGACGCCGTTGCCGGTCATCGGTGTGCCGGTCCCGCTAGCCCACCTGGACGGTATGGACTCCCTCCTGTCGATCGTGCAGATGCCTGCGGGAGTTCCGGTGGCCACTGTCTCGGTCGGCGGAGCTCGCAATGCCGGACTGCTCGCCGCGCGGATCCTCGCCAGCGGCGAGGGCGCGCAGGGGGAACGGCTCCGGGAGGCCATGCTTGAGTTTCAAGCCGGTCTGCGCGACACCGCGCTTGCCAAGGGCCGCGCTCTGCGGGAACCGCTGGGCTGAGGGCGGGCCAGGGGTGGCGCGGGCCCGCCGCGGGCGCCGGAGTGAGGTCTTCAGCGGCGGCGGTCCTCAATCTTCGGGCAGGTGTTCATCACGACGTCTAGCCCGGCCGCCTGGGCGCGGGCGGCGGCGGCCTCGTCGATGACGCCCAGCTGGAGCCACAACGCCGTGATACCCAGCCGCCGATGTTCTTCGATCGCCTCGTCGACGACAGTGCCGACCAGGTGGGAGTTGACGAAGCAGTCCACGACCGTCACCGGCCCGGACGGGATGTCCGCCAACCGGGCATAGCCGGGGGCGCTCAGCACCGGCTGCGCCGAGGGATGGATGGCGATGAGTTCCTTGCCGGCGACCTCATGCAGCCAGGATGCGACCGAATAGGCGGCCCGATGGCGGTTGCCGGACAGCCCCACGACCGCCCAGGTGCCGGGCTCGTCCAGGAGCCTGTTCACCACCGCAGGGTCGTTGCTGTGGATGGGCCGATCAGTCATTGCCGAACAGATCCCTCGTGTATACCTTGGCTGCGACATCGGCCAGCTCTGAGGTCATGCGGTTGGCGACGATGAGGTCGCTGCGTGCCTTGAGCTCCTCCAACGGGACGACCGGGGAACCGAAGAAGTCGGCGGCGCCGAGTTCCGGCTCGTAGACGATGACGTCGATGCCCTTGGCCTTGATTCGCTTCATGATCCCCTGCACGCTGCTGGCTCGGAAATTGTCCGATCCGGCCTTCATGATGAGCCGGTGGATGCCCACGACGTGGGGCCGTTGGGCGACGATGTCGGCGGCGACGACATCCTTGCGGGTCGTGTTGGCCTCGACGATCGCCCTGATCAGCGTTTGCGGAACATCCCGATAGTTCGCCAGGAGCTGTTTGGTGTCCTTGGGCAGGCAGTACCCGCCGTAGCCAAAGCTCGGATTGTTGTAGTGCGAACCAATCCGTGGGTCCAGGCCGACACCGTCGATGATCTCTCGGGTGCTCAGATCGTGAGCCAAGGCGAAGGAATCCAACTCGTTGAAGTATGCGACCCGCATAGCGAGATAGGTGTTGGCGAACAACTTGATCGCCTCCGCCTCGGTGGCCCCGGTCATCAACACCGGCGGATCGGGGTCAACCGCCGCGTCAGCCAGCATCCCGGCGAAGCGCCTCGCCCGGGGCCCGGTGTCGCCGACGACGATCCGGCTCGGATGAAGATTGTCATGCAGCGCTCGCCCTTCGCGGAGGAACTCCGGGGAGAAGACGATGGCGTCGGTATGGAAACGTTGGCGCAGGTGCTGCACGAAACCCACCGGGATGGTGGACTTGATGACGATGAGGGGATCGGGCGCGAACTGGCGCACATCGGCGATCACCCCTTCAACGCTGGAGGTGTCGAAGGAGTTGGTCTGCTCGTCATAGTCCGTCGGGGTGGCCACGATGACGAACTCGGCGCCGGCATACGCCGTCGCCTTGTCGGTCGTGAAGCTCAGGTCGAGGTCGTTGCCATGGAGTTGCTCGGCGATATCGGGATCGTCCAACGGCACCTGCCCTGCGGACAGCCGCTTGATCCGGGCAGCGTCGATGTCAAAGGCGATGACGTGGTGATACCGAGCCAACAGGACGGCCAGGGACAGTCCAACGTACGACGTGCCGACGACGGCAATCCGCGCAGGGGAAGTCACCTGCTCACGCTACCTGGCCGATGCGCATTAGGTTGGCGGGTATGAAGTTCGGACTGTTCATTCCGCAGGGCTGGCGCATCGACCTCGCCGGCATAGATCCGATCGCCCATTGGGGGGTCATGGCCGGCCTGGCCCGCCGCGCCGACGCGAACGAGGACTGGGAGTCGGTTTGGGTCTTCGATCACTTCCACACCACGCCGCGCCCGACGACCGAGGCCACTCACGAGGCATGGTCGCTCATGGCGGCCTTCGCCGGGGTCACCGGCCGGGTTCGTCTCGGGCAGATGTGCACCGCGATGGGCTACCGCAACCCCGCCTACCTGGCCAAAGTGGCCACGACGGTGGACGTCATCTCCGAGGGGCGGCTGGAGATGGGCATCGGCGCAGGCTGGTACGAGCACGAGTGGCGGGCCTACGGCTACGGATTTCCTCGGGATGGTGAGCGTTTGGAGCAGCTCAACGAAGGCGTGCAAATCTTCCGGCAAATGTGGACCGAGGGCATCTCGACCTTCGCCGGCAAGCACTACCAGACCGACGGCGCTATCTGCGCCCCCCGCCCGTTGCAGGGCACCGCGATCCCGGGCTCACCAGCCAACGGCATACCGCTGTGGATCGCCGGGGGCGGCGAGAGGAAGACCCTGCGGATC
Source organism: Nostocoides sp. (assembly GCA_047974805.1). GTDB lineage: Bacteria > Actinomycetota > Actinomycetes > Actinomycetales > Dermatophilaceae > JAJXUB01. The sequence continues at coordinate 117,160 of JBKECS010000016.1, forward strand.
GCTGCCCAGTATGCGGACTACACCAACTTCGTCGGCACCCCAGAAGGGTTCGCGCACAAGAGCGAGGTCCTCGCCGGACACTGCGCGGACCTCGGACGGGACTTCGACCACATCGTGCGCTCGTCCACCTACGACGTGGTCATCGGGCGGGATGACGCTGAAGTCGCCCAACGGTTGGCCTGGCTGCGCGACCACTTCATCAGGTACGGGATTCCCGAGGACGTCGCGGACCGCAGGGTGGAGAACATGAAGGGCACCTCGGCGGTGGGCACCCCGGAACGCATCGTGGAGAACCTGCGCGCCCTGCAGGAACTCGGCATGACGTATGCGATCACCTGCTTCCCCGAGGCCGCCTATGACACCACCGGGCTGCAGTTGTTCGAGCGTGAGGTCATGCCGCACCTGATCGAGCACGACGACCGGCACGGACGGTTGTGGCATTTGCTCAACGAGTGAGCAAGAAGGCCCAGCGGGCGAACCGCTGGGGCCCGGTGGCAGGTGAGTGTCGGGCATGAACGTTGCGTCCGAAAGGTAGATGGACATCACGCCGTGGCCCTCTCGCGGCCGGAGCGCTCCCTCGATACGGTGATTGACGTGAACGGAAACCCCGGCGACCCTGCCTTCGACACCTATCGCCTCTCGCAGGACCACGAAGCAATCCGCGAGGCCATCCGCGACATCGCGACGAACAAGATCGCGCCGTATGCCGCGGAGGTCGACGCCGCTGCCCGGTACCCCCAGGAGGCCCACGACGCCCTTGTGGCCAGCGACTTCTTCGCACCCCACATCCCGGAGGCATACGGCGGTGTCGGCGCGGACGCCCTGGCGACATGCATCGTCATCGAAGAGGTTGCCCGGGCCGATGCCAGCGCCAGCCTCATCCCCGCGGTCAACAAGCTCGGCACCATGCCGCTCCTGCTCGCCGCGTCCGAGGACGTCAAACAGCGCTACCTGCCGCCGGTCGCCCGCGGCGAATCCGCCTTCTCCTACGGCCTGTCCGAGCGCGAGGCCGGATCGGATACCGCGTCGATGACCTGCCGGGCCAAGCCGGACGGCGACGGCTGGATCCTCAACGGACAGAAGTCCTGGATCACCAATGCCGGGGTCAGTGACTACTACACCGTCTTGGCGGTCAGCGACCCCGAAGGCCCCCGCGGTAACAACGTCACTGCCTTCGTCGTGGAGAAATCCGACCCCGGATTCACCGTCGGCGAGAAGGAACACAAGATGGGTATCAAGGGCAGCCCCACCAGGGAACTGCACTTCGACAACTGCGCCATCCCCGGGGACCGGGTGGTCGGGGAGGTCGGTGCAGGACTGAAGCTTGCCCTGGCCACCTTGGACCACACCCGAGTGACGATCGGGGCTCAGGCCGTCGGGATCGCCCAAGGGGCGTTGGACTCGGCGCTGGCCTACGTGGCCGAACGCCAGCAGTTCGGCAAGCACATCGCCGAATTCCAGGGGATCCAGTTCATGTTGGCCGACATGGCCATGGAGCTCGAAGCCGCCCGCCAACTCGTCTACGTCGCGGCCGCCAAATCCGAGCGAGGCGAAGCGGACCTGCCGTTCTTTGGTGCCGCGGCCAAGTGTTTCGCCTCCGACGTCGCCATGAAGGTGACCACGGACGCGGTACAGCTGTTCGGCGGCTCCGGCTACGTCACGGATTTCCCGGTCGAGCGGATGATGCGCGACGCGAAGATCACCCAGATCTACGAAGGCACCAACCAGGTCCAGCGGATTGTCATGGCCCGCCAGCTGCTCAATCGGGTGCGCTAGCCGGTCGCCATAGCTCGGGCTCGGCTAGCCGGTGATGCCACTCGGTTTCCCGTCGGTCCCGGCCGGTGGCGACTCGATCGGCGTGCCGTCGCGCAGCATGGTGAACAACGACGTGGCCGCTGCGGTGTCCCATTTGACCGCGCTCCCCGCCTGAGTTTGGTAATCCAGGCTGGCCAACGGCACGGTGTAGCTGAGCGTTGATCCCGAGGACGCGCCGCGCATCACGTTCATGATCCGGTAGGCGTCGAACACCGAGGTGTCCTCGCCGACTCGCAGCCCGGCGACCGCCGCATGCGTGGTATCCCACCAGGTCCATGGCACGAGCACGGTTGACGGAGTGACGATCTTCTTCATGATCGCCGCCAGGAACTGCCGCTGTCGCTGCGCCCGGCCGATGTCGCCACGCGGGTCGGAGTATCGCGCCCGGACATAGCCCAAAGCGTTCTTGCCGTCCAAGGTTTGACAACCCTTCTTGAGGTTGATGTGTGCCTTGGGGTCGTTCATGTCGAAGGGGACGCAGATGTCCACCCCACCCATGCTGTCGACCAGCTGGGCGAAGCCGCCGAAGCCGATCTCGAGGTAGCCGTCGATTCGCAGATCGGTCACCTGCTCCACCGTGTTCACCAGCAGCTGCGGGCCGCCGATGCTGTAGGCCGCGTTGATCTTGTTCGAGCCGTGTCCGGGGATCGGGACGTAGCTGTCCCTGGGGATGGAGATCATCGAACTTTTGCCCCCGTTGCCGGGGACGTGCACGAGGATGATCGAGTCGGTCCGACTGCCGGGGTCGCTGCCGGTGCCCAGCTCCCGCTTCTCGGCGGCGCTCAGCCCCTCGCGGCTGTCTGATCCAACCATGAGGTAGTTGTGCCCGTCACCGGCGCTCGGACGTTCGCCGGTAGGCGCGGACGCGACCCTGGTGACCCCGCGCCAGGCGTTGATCGGTGCGTAGATTTCAAAGGCCAGGTATGCCACGAGTAGCAGCGCGACGAGTCGCAATAGGCGACGGGGACGGCTGTGGTGGCGTGCGCGCGGCGCGGCGACGGTGCCGGGCCTGCGCTGGCCCGGAGGGGTGGGGCGAGACGGCGGGGCGCTAGGCGGTGCCTGCGCTGGCCCGGCCACTGGGCGGTGCACGCCCTGCCCGGCGGGGACACGCTGTTGTGGGGGGCGGCTAGACCGCCCAGCAGGGCGGGCGTCCGATCCGGGTTGCGGCCGCACCGACCGGGCCGGTTGGGGTCTGGCCGGTGGCCGGGACGATCGGCCGGTTGTCGATCCCTCCCGGGTGTCGACGACGTAGGCGTCCTCCCATTCGGGCTGGTCTTGGCTGCCGGCATACGCATCGGGCTTGGTCGAGGAGGGGCGTCGTCGTTGGGGGAGTGGGCGAGCGTCATCGTCTGCCATGATCAGCCGTGGCCGCTCCGTTCGTCGCGCAGGGAGCTTCGGAAGGCGACGCAGTCGCGATATGTCGGCAGCAGCCCGGATTCTTCGGCCTGCGTCAAGGTCGGCGCCGACGCGTCCTTGGCGGACAGGGTGGGGGTGAGGTCCGCGGGAAGGCCCAGCGCAATCTGTGGGTCCAAGGGGTGGATCCCGTGCTCCCGGCTGGGGTTGTAGCTGGTCGAGCACAGGTACACGGCGGTGGCATCGTCGGTCAGTGCGCACAGGGCATGCCCGAGGCCTTCAGAGAGGTACACCGCGCGACGGTCTGCGGTGTCCAGCCGCACTGACTGCCATTGGCCGAACGTCGGTGAGCCGAGCCGGATGTCGACGATGTAGTCGATGAGGACGCCGGCGGCGGCGGTGACGTATTTGGCCTGGGACGGGGGAACGTCGGCGTAATGGATGCCGCGCACGGTGCCGGCGGAGGAGACTGAGATGTTGCTTTGCACAGTATGAAACTCGGCGCCGGTGTGCTCAGCGAGCAGGTCCGCGCGGAAGGACTCCAAGAAGGTGCCCCGGTCATCGCCGAACTGGCGCGGAGTAACCACCCACGCGCCCTCGATGTCCAGTGGCTGGATATCCATCTAGCGGCTATTCCCTTCGGCGAGCAGATTGACCAGGTACTGACCGTAGCCACTCTTGAGCTGTTCGGTGCCCAAGCGGGCCAGCGCGTCGTCATCGATCCAACCATTGCGCCAGGCCACCTCTTCGAGGCAGCCGATCTTCAATCCCTGGCGGGCCTGGACCACGTGGACGAACGCGCTGGCGTCCATGAGCCCCTCGAAGGTGCCGGTGTCCAACCATGCAATGCCTCTGGGCAGCACGGACACGGTGAGCTCACCCCGGCGGCGGTACTCCTCGTTGACCGCGGTGATCTCAAGCTCGCCGCGGGCCGACGGGGTGAGGTTCGCGGCGATATCGAGCACCCGGTTGTCGTAGAAATACAGGCCGGGGACGGCATAGGAGGACTTCGGCTCAGCAGGCTTCTCCTGGATGGACAGCACCGTTCCGTCCTCGGCGAACTCCACGACGCCGTAGGCGCTCGGGTCGGCGACGTGGTAGGCGAAGACGTGCCCGCCGGTCACTGCAGCAGTGTCCCGAAGCGCAGTGCCCAGCCCGGGGCCGAAGAAGATGTTGTCCCCCAGGACCAGGGCAACGGTGTCGTTCCCGACGAAATCTGCGCCGATGACGAAAGCCTGAGCGAGTCCTTCGGGTCGGGGCTGCTCGGCATAGCCGAAGGAGACCCCGAGCGCGGCGCCATCCCCGAGCAGGCGTTCGAACTGTGGCAGGTCCCGCGGTGTGGAGATGATGAGGATGTCCCGGATGCCGGCCATCATCAGGGTCGACACCGGGTAGTACACCATCGGTTTGTCATAGATCGGCATGAGCTGTTTGCTGATGCCTCGGGTGATGGGGTGCAGCCGAGTGCCCGACCCTCCGGCCAGGACGATGCCCTTCATACCGGCAGCCTATTCTGTCAGGGTGCGAGTCTTGGTCACCGGCGGCGCCGGATTCATCGGCAGCAACTTCGTCCTTCGCGCCTGTGCGGTGCGCCCGGACTGGCAGCTGACCGTCCTGGACGCGATGACGTATGCCGCGAACGCGTCCTCCCTGGACCCCGTCGCGGAGTCGATCGACCTGGTCAAGGGGTCGGTCGCCGACCCCGACCTGGTCGATGAACTGGTCGCTGCTCACGACGTCGTGGTGCACTTCGCCGCCGACAGCCACAACGACAACTCGCTCGAGGACCCGTGGCCCTTCATCGAGACCAACATCGTCGGCACCTACCAGCTCGCCCAGGCCGTCCGCCGACACGACAAGCGGATGCACCACGTCTCCACCGATGAGGTGTACGGCGATCTGGCGTTGGAGGACCCCGCACGGTTCACTGAGGCCACGCCAGTCAACCCGTCCTCGCCGTATTCGGCGTCCAAGGCCAGCGCCGACTTGCTCGTGCGCGCCTGGATCCGCTCATTCGGCCTTCAGGCGACCCTGAGCAACTGTTCGAACAACTACGGCCCGCGGCAGCACCCGGAGAAGCTCATTCCGCGGCAGATCACCGGGATCATCGACGGGATCCGTCCGAAGCTGTACGGCAAAGGCACCAACGTGCGCGACTGGATCCACGTGGATGATCACAATGACGCCGTCATCGCCATCATCGAGCAGGGCCGGCTCGGGGAGACCTATCTTATCGGGGCCGACGGGGAGATGAACAACCGCGACATGATCGCGCTCATCCTGCACCTCATGGACAAACCGGCCGATTGGTTCGACTACGTGCCTGACCGGCCCGGTCATGACCTGCGGTATGCCATCGACGCCACCAAACTGCGCATCGAGACCGACTGGACCCCAGCACATCCGGACGTGCGGTCCGGGCTGATCGACACGATCGCCTGGTACCGGGACAACGAGGACTGGTGGCGCACCGCCAAGGTCGTTGCCGAAACCCGCTACGCCAAGATCGGCCGGTGACGGTGAGCACGGGCGGCCCGGCACCGCGTTGGCTTGTCGTCGGTGCGCGCGGGATGCTCGGCACCGACCTAGTCGCCCACCTGCGCGGGCGTGGCCTGGACGTCACCGCGGCGTCCCGGGCCGACGTCGACGTCACCGACCCCGACAGCGCCCGGGCAGGGGTCGCCGACCACGATGTCGTGGTCAACTGTGCTGCCTGGACGGCGGTGGACGCTGCCGAGAGCGACGAGGGCGCGGCGTTCGAGGTCAACGCGGCCGGTGCGGCCAACCTGGCCCGGGCGAGCACGGCCGAAGGGGCCCGGCTGGTGCACATCTCCACCGACTACGTCTTTCCCGGGGACTCCGCCCGGCCCTACGGCGAGGGAGAGGAGCTGCGGCCGCGCTCGGCCTACGGTCGAACCAAGGCTGCGGGAGAGTGGGGAGTCCGCACGTATGCTCCGGACGCGATCGTGCTGCGCGTCGCCTGGCTTTACGGAGCCCACGGGCCCAATTTTGTTGCGACGATGGCGCGGCTGGCCGGCGAGCGGGACACTGTCAGTGTTGTCGCGGACCAGCATGGCCAGCCGACCTGGACGGTCGATGTTTGCGAGCGGATCACCACCCTGATCGACGCCGGAGTCGACGGGGGGCCGTGGCACGCCACAGCCTCCGGGTCGACCACGTGGCACGGCCTGGCCCAGGCGGTGTTTGCCGGGATGGGCCTGGATCCGGACCGGGTCAGAGCCATCGGCACCGAGGACTACCCCCTGCCGGCGCCGCGCCCGGCGTTTAGTGTGCTTGGCCACTCCCGCTGGTCCGCGGCCGGGCTGTCCGTGCCGCGGGACTGGCGCGCGGCCCTGGATCAGGCCCTGCCGCAGCTGCTCACCCGCTAGCGGCGGCCCGGGCTGCCTTGGTGACGGCGTCGCAGACCACGGATGGGCCGCCCAACGGAACCACGGCCTGTGGCCGTGCTCGGCCTAGGGTGGCGGCCACCGTCGGGGGCAGCGCGCCGCAGCTCGGGACGAACAGCACCATGCCGTCTCCAAGCTGTCCGGAGGACACGGCGTCGGCGAACGCGGTGCCGGACGCCAGGTAGGCCACGGTGGCGGTGGCCGGGAAGGCCGCGGTAGCGATGGCAGCCGAGGTGGCATACCGATCCGGGCCGCTGATCCGGTCGGTCGCTCGAGAGCCCGCGGCACTGGCCAGGGTCTGGTCGGACACGGCCGCGAGGCCCCCCAGGGCGACCACCGAGGCGGGGTTGAGGGTAGCGATCGCGCTGGTTACCTGCGCCGGTGCGGCCCCGCGCGACGGGACGAGCAGGATCGGGCCCGCGGTCAGTTGCCCACCGGCCAGGGCGTCGGGGGCGGTGGAGGCGGCGCTGGCCAGGTACACCTTGCTGATTGGGCCCAACGTGGCCCGCCGAGCGGCGATGGCGGTGGCGGTCTCGATCCGGCTGGGGCCCCACAGTCGGGATTGGCTGCGGCCTGCGGCGCCCTGGTCGAGGCTCGCCTGACAAATAGCGCCGGTTCCCCCCAGGGCGATGACCCGGGACGGCGCCAGTCGGGCGATCTCGGCGGTCACCGCATCGGGGATGCCGGCGCACGAGGGCACAAGCAGGATCGGGCCGTCGGTCAGCGTCCCGGCGGCCATGGCGTCGGCGAGCTCGTCGCGGCGAGCCAGGTAGACCACACCGGTACCGGACGCGAAACGGCCGATGAATTGTCGTCGCGAGGCTGCCACCGAGGTGACGGTGCGATCACCGCCGAACAGCCGCATGGCGTACGGGCTGTGCGGATCTTTGGCGAATTGTTGGAGCTGCTCGAAGGTGCCGTGGAAGGCGTTGTAGTCCACCGCCGCCGCGTCGCTGGTGCCGCTCTGCCAGAAGGCCCACGAGGTCATGCCCGCCGGGAGGGCTCCGGGGTCGGTGGCCCATCGGGCCAACCACAATGGGTTGCTGGCGCGAAACCGGGTGGAGTTGCCCGTGCAGGTGCTCCACCAGTTCGTCGTCGTATAGATGATCGGATGGACCCCGGTCAGGGCGACGTAGCGGGCATCGAACGCGGCGATCCAGCTGACCATCTGGGAGGGGTTGAGTCCGTAGCAGCCGTGCAGGCTGTAAGGGTCGTATTCCACGTCAAGAACGCCCGGCAGGATCCGCCCGCTCGTGCCGCTCCACCCGCCATGATTGTTGACGAAGAAGCTCGCCTGGGTGGCGCCGTCACTGTCGCGCGGGTTGGCGAAATGGTAGGCGCCGTGGAGGAGACCGGCAGCGTCTGCGGCGGAGGCCTGCGCGGTATACGCCGGGCTGGTGTAGTAGCTGCCCTCGGTGGACTTGGCGAACACGAACCGGTATCCGGCCTGGGCGTAGGCGCTGAGTTGGATGCTGGTGCTGTAGGCGGAGACATCGATCCCGGGGACGAACCACGCCGGCGCCGACACGGCCGCGTCCGGAGCAAGAGTCTGCATCGGGGCCGGTGACGGCGTTGCCTGGGGGATCGTTGTGCCCAGTCCCGCGGCGGCCACGGCGTCAGGATCGAGCGCCGCACGAGCATCGACGTCGGCGGGTGAGGCGCTCAGCGGGGCGTCGTTGGCGGCCTGCCCACCCGACGAGGTTCGCAATGACCAGCCCATCACCGCTCCACCCGCCCGGGTGATCCCGGACTGCGCCGCCCGCGCGGTGGGGTCGGGAACGCGCGGCTCATCGGCCCTCGCCGCATAGGCGGTGAGACTGGTCAGGGCCATGGCCAGGGCTGCGATGGCGCCCTGGCCCCGGCGGGTGATGTGGTGCATCACGAATCTCGACTTCGTTCGCGGGCGCGCAGGATGCGCATCCCTCCCTACATAAGCCTCGGCCATACTATCCCGGTGACACCTGCCAGCACGGGCGCGCCGAAGGGGCCGCAGACGAGGATGACAACCTGGCCGATGGTCAGCGTCGTCATGCCCGTTCTCAACGAGGAACGGCATCTGCAGGCCGCAGTCGAGCAGGTCCTCGCTCAGGACTACCCCGGGGATCTCGAGGTGGTGCTGGCGATCGGCCCATCGCGTGACCGAACCAGGCAGGTCGCGGCTGCCCTGGTGGAAAAGCACCCGCAGGTCGCCGTGGTGGACAACCCGTCCGGGCGGACCCCGGACGCGCTCAATGCCGCCATCGAGCGATCCAGCGGCGCCGTCGTGGCCCGAGTGGACGGTCACGCCGAAATCCCCGCCGGCTACCTCACCACGGCCGTTCGCGCCCTTGCCGACACCGGCGCGGACAACGTCGGCGGTCTCATGCACGCCCATGGCGTCAGTCCCTTCGAGCGTGCCGTCGCGTGTGCCATGCGGAGCCGGATCGGGGTGGGCAACGCCCGCTTCCACGTCGGTGGGCGGGCCGGTGCTGCCGCCACGGTCTATCTCGGGGTGTTCCGGCGCGAAGCGTTGGAACGGGTCGGAGGGTATGACCCGAAGTTTGCCAGGGCGCAGGACTGGGAGATGAACCACCGCATCCGAAGCAGCGGCGGACTGGTGTGGTTCACCCCGGAGCTGACGGTGACCTACCGGCCGCGGGCGAGCTTCCTCGCCTTGGGTCGGCAGTATTTCCACTACGGGCGCTGGCGTCGGGTCGTGGCACGACGGCATGCGGGGACGATGACCGCGCGCTATCTTGCCCCGCCGGTCATGGTGGTGGGGACCAGCGCGAGCACCCTCGCTTCAATCTTCTGGCCACCTTTGCTCGTCGTGCCCCTGGGGTATGCCGCCGGCATCGTTCTCGGCGGGCTTCGCGCCAGCGCGGGCGAGCCCTGGCGCACCAAGGCGCTGACCATCCCGGTCCTGGGGGTCATGCATTGGGCCTGGGGGATCGGATTCCTCACCAGTCCACCGAGCCTGCCGCGGTGAGCACTCGCGTGCGGGTGCTCATGCTCGTCTGGACCAACGTCGCCACCGACACCCGGGTCCTGCGCGAAGCCACCAGCTTGGCCAACGCCGGATACGCCGTGCATGTCATCGGCCGGGCGGTCCCGCAGTCCTTCCGCCCGCCGTCAGGAGTGACGGTGGCCTCGGTGGGAGTGGGACCGCGCTCGGCGGGGCGCACCCGCACCCTGTCCGCGCCGGAGCGCGCCGCTCGTTGGCTGCTGCTGCCCCAGCATGTCGCTCGTTCACTGACCTCCTGGCAGGCGGCTGCGCGCCAGGCCGCGATGGAGCACGCCGCCCGGAACGGGATCGCCGACATCGTGCACGCCCACGACTTCACCGCTCTTCCGGTCGGTGTCGATCTGGCCAGGGCTTGGGGTGCTCCCCTCGTCTATGACACCCACGAATACTGGGTGGGCCGACCGATCGAGGGCCGGCCCGTGCCGGCCCGCCGACGCCAAGAGCGGGAGCTCGAGGCCGCGCTGGGAGCCGGGGCCGCTGCGGTGATCACCGTGGGGGAAGGAGTGGCTCGGGCGTTGGCGCGCGACCATCCCGACTGGGTCCCGGTCGATGTCGTGCGCAATACCTTCCCCGACCGGCCGCCAGGCGGCCCGGTGAACCCGGCCCAAGCCCGCGGTGGGGTCTATGCCGGTCGGCTGGCCGCCGATCGGGAACTGGAGGTGCTGGCCAGCGCTTCCCAGTTGACCGATTTGCCGTTGACCGCGCTGGGCCCGGCCGACGACGCCTGGTTGAACCGGTTCGACGCCAAGGCGATGACCGTGCTCGGCCCAGAGCCGTTGTCCCTGGTGACGCAGCGGCTCATCGACGCCGGGATTGCCCTGGTGACGCATTCGGACCGATGGCCTAACCACCGACTGGCCCTGCCCAACAAACTCTTTCATGCCATCTCCTGCGGTGTGCCCGTGGTCGCCACCGACGTGGGCGAGCTCGGCGCGCTGGTTCGCGCCACATCGGTTGGCACGCTCTACCGGCCCGGTGATTCCCGCGACGCCGCACGAGCCATCGAGGACGTCCGGTCCAACTACACGAGCTTTCGCCAAGCCGTCGAGACGGCCCGCCCGCAGCTTTCCTGGGGCCGTGACGAGGAACGCCTGCTAGCGGTGTACGAGCGGGTGCTGGACCGGTCCGGTCGGTAGGCGGACAGCTGTTAGTGTTTTCGGTGATATAGCTCGCCGAACGAAGGACACCGACATTCATGGCGGTCCGAATCGTCGACAGCGCGGACGTTGCGCCGTCGGCACACATTGGGGACGGGACGTCGGTTTGGCATCTCGCTCAGGTGCGCGAGGAGGCCACCCTCGGCACCAACTGCATCGTCGGACGCGGCGCGTATGTGGGCACCGGTGTTCGGATGGGCAACAACTGCAAGCTGCAGAATTACGCCCTGGTGTATGAACCGGCTGTTCTCGAGGACGGGGTCTTCGTCGGCCCGGCCGTCGTCTTCACCAACGACCACTTCCCGCGCTCGGTCGCGCCTGACGGCACCCTCAAACGCGGCGATGACTGGGAGGCCGTCGGGGTGGTATGCCGCGAAGGCGCTTCCATCGGTGCCCGTTCCGTATGCGTCGCTCCGGTGACCATCGGGCGTTGGGCGTTGATCGCCGCCGGTTCGGTGGTGACCAAGGACGTGCCCGATTTCGCCTTGATGGCCGGAGTGCCTGCCCGACGTATCCGCTGGGTCGGACGAGCGGGGGTTCCGCTGGAACCCTCCGGCGGGAACGAATGGACCTGCCCGCAAACGGGTGAACGCTATATCGAAGACAACGGAACTCTCACGGAGGCATCCCGGCAGTGAACGACTTCATCCCTCCCGCCAAGCCACTCATCGGCGATGAGGAACGGGCCGCGGTGGACCGCGTCCTGCGCAGCGGCATGCTGGCCCAAGGCCCGGAGGTGAAGGCCTTCGAGGAAGAGTTCTCGGCCCACTTCGGTCTGGGCCGTACCTGTGTCGCCGTCAACTCTGGAACCTCCGGTCAGCATCTCGGGCTGCTCTCCAGCGGCGTCGGCGCCGGTGACGAGGTCATCGTGCCGTCCTTCACCTTCGCAGCCACCGCGAACTCGGTCGCGTTGACCGGGGCGACCCCAGTCTTCGGCGACATCGACGGCGACGACTTCTGTCTGTCCCCGGCATCCATCGAGGAACGCATCACCGACCGGACGGTGGGCATCATGCCGGTGCACCTGTACGGCCACCCGGCCAAGATGGACAAGATCATGGCCATCGCCGACCGGCATGGCATTCAGGTGTTCGAGGACGCCGCGCAAGCCCATGGCGCCTCCCTCAACGGCACCCAGGTCGGGGCATACGGCACCTTCGGGATGTTCTCCCTCTACCCGACGAAGAACATGACCTCCGGCGAGGGAGGCATGGTCTCCTGCGCCACCGACGAGGTCGCTCGCCTGGTGCGCCTCTACCGGAACCAGGGCATGGAGGTGCAGTACCACAATGAGGTCGTCGGCCTGAACAACCGGATGACCGACATCCATGCGGCGATCGGACGGGAGCAGCTGAGGAAGGTCGACGGCTGGACGGCGAAACGCCAGGCGAATGCCGCCTTCCTGTCGGCGAACCTGCAATCGGTGACCACACCGCCGGTGGCCGACGGTGCCGTGCACGTCTACCACCAGTACACGATCCGGGTGCCGCAAGACCGCGACGGGCTGGCCAAGGCGCTGCGCGAGGAGTACAACATCGGCTCCGGCATGTTCTACCCGGTGCCGAATCATCGGCTGAAGCCCTTCGCGACCGATGACGACCTGCCGGCGACCGAGCAGGCGGCGCGTGAATGCCTGTCCCTGCCGGTGCACCCATCACTTAGCCAGGGTGATCTTGAGCGCATCGTCACCGCAGTCAACGCGCTCGCTGGGGCGGGCGCCTGATGGCCAACCTACGCGCCGGCCTCATTGGGCTCGGCATGATGGGCCGTCACCACGCCCGCGTCCTCGGGTCGCTGCCCGGAGTGGACCTCGTCGCTGTGGCCGATCCGGGTGGCGACGTGCATGGCGTCGCCGGGAGCCGTCCGGTGGAGTCCACCATCGAACAGCTGATCGCCCACGGCCTGGACTATTGCATGGTTGCGGTGCCGACCGGGTTTCATGAAGAGATCGGGCTGTCGCTGGCTGCGGCCGGGGTGCACGCCATGATCGAGAAGCCGCTGGCCCAGGACACGCCGTCGTCACAGAGCCTGGTCGAGGCGTTCGCCAATGCCGGCTTGATCGGCGCGGTGGGACACATCGAGCGCTATAACCCGGCACTGCAGCAGGCTCGGGCCAGGATCGAACAGGGAGACTTGGGCGAGGTCTACCAGGTGGTCACCCGCAGGCAGGGCCCGTTCCCCGCGCGGATCGCCGATGTCGGTGTGGTCAAGGACCTCGGCACGCACGATATCGACCTCACGGCCTGGGTGACCCAGCAGCAGTACACCTCGGTGGCGGCCAGGACGGCCTACCGCTCCGGGCGTCAGCACGAGGACATGGTCTCGGTGGTGGGACAGCTGTCCGGTGGGACGATCACCAACCACCTGGTGAACTGGCTGTCCCCGTTCAAGGAGCGGGTCACCATCATCACCGGCTCCAGGGGGGCCTTCACCGCGGATACCCTCACCGCGGACCTGTCCTTCCACGCCAACGGGGAGATCGCGCAGACCTGGGACGACATCGCGAACTTCCGCGGCGTCACCGAGGGCGACGTCATCCGGTATGCCATCGCCAAGCCGGAACCGTTGCGCACCGAGCACGAACAATTCCGGGACGCGGTTCTGGGCAAGGATGCCGACATCGTTACGTTGGCTCAGGGCCTGGCGACCGTTCGGGTTGCCGAGGCGTGTCTGGAGTCTGCTGCCTCGGGCGTCGTCGTCACCATCTAGACCATCGAGCGTCCCCCGACAGCCACCAACAGCTGACCGGGTCAGCTTCGCTGACGCTCCCGGAGCGCAGCGACCACCTGCTGTGCCGCGTGCCCGTCGCCGTAGGGTTCCGCATCGGTGGCGGCCGGAGCAGCCCGATCCACGGCGTGGGTAAGCCCGCTCAAGTCATCGACCAGCTGATTCCAGCCCAGGTCAATTGTCTCAGTCCACTCGGTCTCAGTGCGGATGGTGGTGCAGGGGGTCCGCAGCAGGAAGGCTTCCTTCTGCAACCCACCAGAATCGGTGACCACGGCGCGGGCGGATTGCACGGCGGCGACCATGGCGGGGTATTCCATTGGCTGGATGACCCGCAGGGCCCCACCGGCCAGCTCGATGCGATGCTCGGCGCACTTGGCCACCAGGCGGGGGTGCGCGGTCAACACGACAGGATGATCCAGGCCGCGTAGGGCGTTGACGATAGCCCCCAGGCGGCCTGGATCGTCGGTGTTCTCCGCACGATGGATGGTAGCCAGAACGAAGTCGCCGTCGTGGGCATCATCGGGCAGATCAGCCGGCTGGGTGTCCTTGACCCGAGCGGCGACCTGGAGGCATACGTCGGTCATGACATCCCCGACGAGCACCGAGCGAGCGGCCAGACCCTCGGTGGCCAGGTTGTCCATCGCCAATTCGGTGGGAGCCAAGCACAGGTCCGCCGCGTGATCGGTCAGGACCCTATTGTGCTCCTCGGGCATCCGCCGATTGCGCGAGCGCAGCCCCGCCTCGAGATGTGCCAACGGCACATGCAGCTTCACCGCGGAAACGGCGCCGGCCAGGGTGCTGTTGGTGTCCCCGTACACCAGGACCCAGTCCGGTTGATGCTCGGTGAGCACCGCATCCATCGCCGACAACATCGCTCCGGTTTGGACCCCATGCGACCCCGAGCCCACGCCGAGGTGCACGTCCGGCTCCGGGATGCCCAGATCGGTGAAGAACACCGCCGACATGCGTTCGTCGTAGTGCTGACCGGTGTGCACGATGACATGGGCCTCGCCGCTGTCTTGCAGGGCCTGGGCAATGGGAGCCAGCTTGACGAATTGGGGGCGGGCACCAACCACCGAGAGCACCTTCATGGACCCAGTCGTACCTTTCCTCACCGACACGTCGGCAACCGCCGAGGTGTGCGCGCCACCCTACCGTGGGGCGGTCCGAGGCGAGCGTTCCGCCCGGCTAGAGTGATACCGCCAAGGCCGACCATTGCGTGCAAGGAACACCATTCATGAAGATCGCCGTCGTCGCTCTGGGGAAGATCGGTCTTCCCCTCGCCGTCCAGTTCGCGGACAAAGGCCACGAAGTGGTGGGTGTCGATGTCAACCCTGCCACTGTCGAGAAGGTCAATGCCGCCACCGAGCCCTTCCCCGGGGAGGCCGGACTGGCGCAGAAGCTGGCCGACCTGGTCCCGGCCGGCCGGCTTCGGGCGACAACGGACTATGCGGACGCCATCCCCGGCGCCGACGCAGTCGTCCTGGTCGTGCCGCTGTTCGTCGACGCAGACAGCAATCCCGATTTCGGTTGGATGGACTCGGCCACGTCAAGTCTCGCCGAACACCTCACACCGGGGACGCTGGTGTCCTACGAGACCACCTTGCCGGTCGGCACAACGCGTAACCGCTGGAAGCCGATGATTGAGGAGGTGTCCGGGCTTGTCGAAGGTCGCGACTTCTTCCTCGTCTTCAGTCCCGAGCGGGTGTTGACCGGCCGGGTGTTCGCCGATCTGCGCAAATACCCCAAGCTCATCGGCGCTCTCGGGGACGAAGGGGCCGCCAAAGCACAAGCCTTTTACGAGGCCGTGCTCGATTTCGACGATCGGCCCGATCTGGATCGGCCCAACGGGGTGTGGGACCTGGGCACCCCCGAGGCCAGTGAGTTGGCCAAGCTGGCTGAAACGACCTACCGGGACGTCAACATCGGGTTGGCCAATCAGTTTGCCCGATTCGCTGCCGGGCACGGCATCGACATCTACTCGGTCATTGAGGCGAGCAATTCCCAGCCGTTTAGCCACATTCACCGCCCCGGCATCGCCGTTGGCGGGCACTGTATCCCGGTCTACCCGCGGCTGTACCTGTTCACCGACCCCGATGCCACGGTGGTCAGCGCCGCCCGGGCGGCGAACAAGGCGATGCCCGACTACACGGTCGGTCTCCTCGAAGGGGCTCACGGCTCCCTGGTGGGGCAGCGTGTGGCCGTGTTGGGCGCCGCCTACCGGGGCGGGGTCAAAGAGACGGCGTTCTCCGGGATCTTCGACACCGTCGAGGCGCTGGCCAGCAGGGGCGCCGTCCCGCTCGTGCATGACCCGATGTATGCGGATGACGAGCTAACCGTGATGGGCTTCGCTCCATATCACTATGGGGAACCGGTCGATGCTGCCGTCGTTCAGGCAGATCACGCCGAGTACTGCGATCTCACACCGAGCCAGTTGCCCGGCCTGCGGACCTTTGTCGACGGCCGGAACATCACCGATGCTGACGCCTTCGCCAACGTGACCTACCGGACTATCGGTCGGGGCTGATCGAGGGGCCAGCCGGCGCCGTGATCAGCTGACCGGGTGGGTGATGCGTTCTTGACGCAAGCGGGCCGACAAGTCCCCGTCGGGGCCCCGGCTGAGCACAAGCGAACCGTCGCAGGCAAAGCAGCCCAGAACCTGTGCTAGGAACGTCGGCGTGCCGCTCGTGCTCGTGTGCACCCTGGCCTCACGTGGGTAGCTCACGCCCCAGGCGGGCAGTTCGGCATACGTGATCGTGTTTCCGGGAGGAACGGCCAACGCGGGGTCTGTGGGGGCCGGGACCCGCCAGACACTGAACTGGTCCGCGTAGTTGGCCAACTCGCAGGCTTCGTCAATAACCCCCGCAGGTAGTCCCATCGTGGCGGAACGAGCCAGCGCAGGCAGCGTGACCAGCACGCAGAGCCCTGCCACGGTGGGGTCTTGCGAGATGACGAGGTCCGGTGAGCCGAAATTGCCCGAGCCGCGACCGAGGTCCAGACGTGCTCCGACGGACCAGGCCGCCAGGGCCCAATAGGCGGTGCGCCAATGCGGCGGCAGACCCAACGTCACCGACGTTCCAGGGCCGGCGTCGAACTCCTCCTGCAGCAGATTGGCCGCCTTGGCCACCCAGTTGTCCAGTACCTTGGCCGACAGCTCGATCCGTTCGCCACGAGAGGGTCCATCCGTGTCGTCGTAGACGGTCAGTCGTGGGCGGGTCTCGTCCGAGGTGCGCAGGGCGGTCAGCAGGTCGGTGGCATAGGTCACAGGCCGATCTTGCCAAATGCCGAAGGTGGCACCGTTCCCGGCGGGCGATTGTGCATCCAGTCCTTGATTTTGGGAGGGTGTAGCCAATGGGGACCCCGCGCAGCACGTACCGGTTGCAGATCACCGAGGAGTTCGACCTCCTTGCGGCCGCTCACACGCTGCCCTATCTGCACGATCTCGGCGTGGATTGGGTCTACCTCAGCCCGCTTCTGGCCAGTGAGTCCGGGTCCGAACACGGCTATGACGTCTCCGACCACCGCGCCATCGACCCCGCCCGCGGTCGTGGTTCCGGCTTGAGCGCTCTGTCCGCGGAGGCCCGCCGGCTCGGCATGGGTGTCTTGGTCGACATCGTGCCCAACCATGTCGGGATCGCCCGCCCGTGGGAGAACCCGTGGTGGTGGCACGTCCTGACGCACGGGCAGGACAGCCCATATGCCATGGCGTTCGACATCGACTGGGACTTCGGCGGCGGGCGGGTGCGGATCCCCGTCGTCGGTGACGACGACGTGCGCCTGGACGGGAGCATCGCCAACCTGCGGGTCGAGGCGGGCGAACTGCACTATTACGACCTCCGCTTCCCGCTCGCCCCGGGCAGCGCCGGGCCGGGTGATGAGGAACGCCCCGATGCCGTCCACGCCCGCCAGCACTACGAGCTCATCGGCTGGCGGCGGGCTGACGCCGAGTTGAACTACCGGCGGTTCTTCGCGGTCAACACTCTCGCCGCGGTCCGGGTGGAGGACCCGCAGTGGTTCGCCGCCACGCACGAAGAGATCGGTCGATGGTTCACCGACGACCTCGTGGACGGCCTGCGGATCGACCACCCGGACGGGCTGCGGGACCCGGGGAAGTACCTCGACGATCTCGCCGAACTCACTGGCGGCGCGTACGTCCTAGTGGAGAAGATTCTCGCGCCGGGTGAGGAATTGCCCCGGGAATGGGCCACCGCCGGCACCACCGGCTACGACGTCCTCGCCCTCATCGACCGGGTGCTCACCGACCCGGCCGGTGAGGGGCCGTTGACCGAGCTGGAGAGGGCACTGCGCGGCAGCGATCTCGATTGGCCGCAACTGACCCACGACTCCAAACGCACCGTCGCCGACACCGAACTTCGCGCCGAGGTGCGCCGCATCGCCCGCGACCTGCACCCGTTGCTGCTCCCCAGTGACGGCGCTGGCCCGGCGACCGAGGACGTCGAAGATGCCGTCGCCGAGGTGCTGGCCACCTTCGGGGTATACCGCACCTACCTTCCCTTGGGCCGGGAGCATCTCGATGCCGCCATGCACGCCGCCCGGGCCAGAGCACCGCACCTCGCGGAGACGCTCGACATCCTCGAACCGGTCCTCGGCGACGGCGCGGCCGAGGGCGCCGCCCGGTTCCAACAGACCTCCGGCATGGTCATGGCCAAAGGCGTGGAGGATTGCGCCTTCTATCGCACCTCCCGCCTGACCAGCCTCACCGAGGTCGGCGCCGACCCTTCCGTCTTCGCGGTACCGGTCGCGGCCTTCCACGCCGCCATGGCCGTCCGTCAGGAGCACTGGCCGGAGGCGATGACCGCGGCCAGCACCCACGACACCAAACGTGGTGAGGACGTGCGGGCCCGGATCGCCGTCCTTGCCGAGCACCCCCACCAGTGGGCGCGGCTGCTGACACGCCTGCTCGACCTGACCCCGATGCCCGACCCCAACCTCGCCAACCTGATGTGGCAGACCATCCTTGGGGCGTGGCCGCTGGAGCGGGAGCGCGCGCATACGTACGCCGAAAAGGCGATGCGCGAATCCGGGGAGCACACGACGTGGACCCGGATCGATGAGCGCTTCGAGGCCGCCGTGCATGCCGCCCTCGATGCCGCGTTCGACGACCCCGCGGTGGCCGACACCCTCGCCCAGGCACTCGACCTCATCGTCGAACCCGGCTGGAGCAACGCCCTGTCAGCCAAACTCATCGGGCTGACCATGCCCGGGGTGCCCGACATCTACCAGGGCGCCGAGCTGTGGGAACAATCCCTGGTCGACCCGGACAACCGCCGACCAGTGGACTTCGACGCCCGGCGGGCGAGCCTGGAGGCGATTGACGGCTCGAGGCACCCATCGCGCCCGGTCGGCCTCGACGACGCCGGGGCGACCAAGCTGCACCTGGTGCACCGGGCATTGACGTTGCGCCGGGACCGGCCCGACCTCTTCACCGGCTACACCCCGCTGAGCGCGACCGGCCCCGCCGCCGACCACCTGCTCGCCTTCGACCGGGGCGGCGCGGTCACCCTCGCCACCCGACTACCCGTCGGTCTGGCCGGCCGGGGCGGATGGGGTCAGAGCGCCGTAGCGCTGCCCGCGGGCCGCTACCGGGACGAGCTGACCGGTGCCGTCCACGACGCCAACGGCGACCCGGTGGCGCTGGCCGACCTGCTGGCCGAGCTGCCGATCGCTCTGCTCGTCCGGCTCCCCGAACAGGTGCGCGAGCGCGGGCTGTTCGACGTGTGGGCCCCGAACGCGACCCGGCTGCGCCTGTCCATCGGCGAGGACATCGTGCCCATGCGTCCGATCGCCGGTGACTGGTGGACCCCCGACGCCCCGCTACCGGCGCAGGCCGGCACGGCGAACGGCGGCATCGACTACGGCTTCCTCATCGACGACGACGAGCGGGTCCTGCCTGACCCGCGCTCGCGTCGTCAACCGGGCGGGGTGCACGCCCGCTCCCGCACCTGGGACCCGCGAGCCTATGCGTGGACCGACGGTCGGTGGCGAGCTCGGCCCCTGTCCGGCAGCGTCCTCTACGAGCTGCACGTGGGCACCTTCACCTCCGGCGGTACCTTGGACAGCGCCGTAGAGCGGCTGGACCATCTCGTCGAGCTCGGTATCGACGCGGTCGAGCTCATGCCGGTCAACGCCTTCAACGGGGAGTACGGCTGGGGCTATGACGCGGTTGCCTGGTTCGCCGTCCATGAGGCATACGGGGGACCGGAGGCGTATCAGCGGTTCGTCGACGCCTGCCATGCCCGTGGCCTGGCTGTCATCCAGGACGTCGTCTACAACCATCTGGGTCCGTCAGGGAACTACCTGCCCCGATTCGGCCCCTACCTCAAGGAGGGTCGCAGCGCGTGGGGTGAGCTGGTCAACCTCGACCGGGAGGGTTCGGGCGAGGTGCGCCGGTTCATCCTCGACGCCGCCACAGCCTGGTTCACCGACTTCCACGTCGACGGGCTGCGTCTGGACGCCGTGCACGCCTTCGCCGACGACTCGCCGGTCCACCTGCTCGAAGAACTCTCCGTCCAGACCGCCGCCCTCGCCGCGCAGCTGCGCCGCCCGTTGATGCTCATCGCCGAATCGGACCTCAACGACCCGGTGCTGGTGTTGCCGCGCATCGCCGGCGGGCTCGGCATCGACGCGCAATGGAGCGACGACTTCCACCACGGGCTGCGGGTGGCGCTCACCGGGGATATCGACGGCTACTACGCCGACTTCGCGCCGCTCTCCGCACTGGCCAAGGCCTACCAGGAGGGGTTCTTCCACGCGGGGACGTGGAGCAGCTTTCGTGGTCGGGACCACGGCAGGCCCCTTCACGTGGACACCTTCCCCGCGTGGAAACTGCTCGCCTACAGCCAGAACCACGACCAGGTCGGCAACCGGGCCCGCGGTGAACGGCTCACCGCGCACCTCGATCTCGATCAACTCGCCCTGGCCGCTCTGCTCACCCTGACTAGCCCCTACACGCCGATGCTCTTCGCCGGTGAGGAGTTCGCCGCGAGCACTCCATTCCCGTTCTTCACCTCCCACCCTGAGCCCGAGTTGGCCGCCGCCGTGCGTGAGGGCCGGTTCGTCGAGTTCGAGGCGATGGGTTGGGATCGGGCAAGCGTGCCGGACCCCCAGGACCCGGCCACGTATGTCGGGGCCCACCTGGACTGGGCGCAGGCAGCCGATCCGGTCGGGAACGGCGCCAGGCTGCTGGAGGCCTATCGGGGGCTGATCCGCATACGCCGCGAGCTGCCCGCACTGACCGATCCTGATCTGCGCGAGGTCGATGTCCACGCCGACGACGAGGCGCGCACCATGCTCATCCGCCGGGGCAGCGGGGCCCACGAGGTGGTCGTCGCGGCCAACTTCTCTGCCGAGCCCGCCACCGTGGACCTCGGCGAGCTGGCCCGTTACCGGCTCGCCTGGCACACCCCCTCAGGAGCGTCGCTGACCGGCTCGACGCTGCGACTTCCTCGGCATGGCGGCGCCGTGGCCGTCGTCGCAACGCGGTGACCTACGGTTGATCCCGTGACGCAGCCGCTCGCCGAGGCTCCCGGTCCCCGTGCCGGCAGCGACCGTCTTGGTGCCGCCCTCGTCAGCCTCGTCATCGGTGGTGGCCTTGCCGTGCTCCTCGTGTCAGCCCTGGCCGTGGTCCTTGGCGCGTTGGGCGGGTGGAGCCCTTACGCGGGATGGGTGGCCGTGCTCGCCGCGGCGGCCCTCACGGTCAAGATGGCACCTTCGCTGCCCATGCCCCGGCTCGACAAGGGCAGCGCCGTCGCCCTGGTCGTGCTCACCCTGGGCGTCGGCATCTGGCTGTCCGCCACCCACTCACAACAGGTCTTGCCGCGGCGAGACGCCGGCAGCAACCTCCAGGCAGCCATCGCTCTGGCGACGACCGGGCAGCGGATCCTGCACCCGCACGCACACGCCATCGGTGCCCCGACGACCCTGCAGATTCCGGGCATCACCCTGGCCAGCCCGGCCTTCTACCAGGTGGGCACGGCGCCCGATCCGGCCATCCAACCACAATTCGTCATCGGACCTGCGGCGTTGTACTCGCTCGTCCACCCGTTGGGTATCAATGCCATGATCGTGGTGGCGGCTTGGGCGATGGCCCTGGCCATGCTCGGTCTCGGCCTGATCGGCGCCTGTGTGTTCGGGGCCCGTTGGGGTCCGGTCGTGCTCGCCGCCACCGCGGTGATCTTCCCGATGGTCCACACCGGCCGCACCACCTTGTCCGAGCCGCTGGCCGAAGTGACCCTGACCGCGGGACTGCTGGCCCTCTTGCTCGCCGCTCGATCCACCACCTCGCCACGCGGCGCCTCGCGTTGGGCGGTCCTGGCCGGGACCCTCGTCGGCGGGACGACCCTGGTGCGGATCGACGGGTTGCGCGAGACCATCCTGCTCATCCCGGTCATTGCCGCGTATGCCGCGCAGCGGGCCCGATGGGCGGCGCCCTTGGCGATCTCGACGCTGGCCGCGACGGTGTCCTCGCTCGGGGCCGCGTGGTGGCTGTCCTACCGCTACCTCGGAGACATCGCCGCCTCCTTGATCCCGCTGCTCGCGCTAGGGGTCATATTGGCCGTGGGTTGCGCCGCGCTTCTCGCGGCCGGTCGAGCGGGACGGCTCACTCGGCTGCAGCGGCCCTTGACGCTCCCTTGGCTGCCCAGGGCGGTTGCCGGCTTGGTCATCGTTATCGGGGCGGTCCTGGCCAGCCGCCCACTCTGGCAGGTCGTCCGACAGGACCCCAACGATCCCGGGGCCCGCTACGTCGCCGGTATGCAGGCACGGGCGGGGCTGCCCGTCGACGGCGGGCGCACCTACGCCGAGCACACGGTGGCCTGGCTGAGCTGGTGGGTGGGCCCGGTCGCACTGCTTCTCGCCGCGGCCGCGTTGGCCGTGATGGCCGGACGAATCACCGCGCAGGCCCAGACCGGCCGGTTGCCGTTCTGGTTCGGCCCGGTGGTCGTGGCGGCTGGGTCCACCCTGCTCACTCTGTATCGCCCTGGGATCACCCCCGACCATCCGTGGGCGGACCGTCGGCTGCTCATCGCCCTCCCGTTCGTCGTGCTCCTGGTTGTCGCCGCAGCAGCGTGGTCAGCGCACCGCTGGCCCACAAGGATCGGCGCGGGTGTGGCCGTGGTCCTGCTCGCCGCGATGGCCGGCCCGAGCGTGTCGGCCACCTGGCCACACCGACTGGAACGGGTGGAGAACGGGTCGCTGCGTGCGGTGCAGGAGGTGTGTGCCGGGCTGGGTGAGGGGGATGTCGTGCTCGCCGTGGACGCCCGGGCCTCCACGGAATGGCCACAGGTGATTCGAGGACAGTGCCAGGTGCCGACCCTGGCCGTGCAGCCCTCGCTCCGGGAAGACCCGGCCAGGCTGGCGGGGGCCGTGGCCGTGGTGAATGAGCAGGTCAGCGTCGAAGGTCAGCGCCTGGTCCTCATGGCCGCCAACGATCCTGGGCTGCTCACCAGCTTGGGTGCGCGCCAACTACGCCAGGTCACCGACACCGACACCTACGAGGACGAGCATGCGTTGACCAGTCGGCCGACCCAACTGAGGTGGATCCCCATGAGGGTGTGGTTCGCGCTCCCGTGACCGCCGTGCCCACCCCGCCCTGGGACGGGCTTGCCAGGTAGGCTCGCAGACGATGAGCGAGCACGCGGCATACGCACCGCATTTCCCGGCCGACAACGCGCCCGAACACCACCCGTCCGACCCACGTTCGACCCTGGACGTCACGATCGTGCTGCCCTGCTACAACGAGGGCGCCCACGTCCTGGCCGAGGTCGACCGGATCAGTTCGGTCATGGACGCCAGCGAGTTCAGCTACGAGATCTTGGCCATCGATGACGCCAGCACGGATGACACCTTGCAGGTGCTCACCGATGCGGCCGCGACCCACCCGAATCTGCGACTGATGCCGTTCCGGCGCAACGGCGGCTCCGGCACGGCACGTCGGATCGGCACCCAGGCGGCCTACGGCGAGGTCGTCGTGTGGACCGACGCCGACATGACCTACGAGAACGAGAAGATCCCCGACCTTGTCCGGATCCTTCGTGACGACCCCACCTATGACCAGGTCGTCGGCGCCCGGACCACCGAAGAAGGCACCCATAAATGGGCGCGGGTGCCGGCGAAATTGGCCATCCGCAAGGTGGCCGAACACCTGACCAACCAGAAGATCCCGGATCTCAATTCGGGCCTGCGCGCCTTCCGGCGTGCCGTGTCGCTGCCCTACCTGCGGCTGCTGCCGCCCGGCTTCAGCTGCGTCACCACCATCACGATCGCCTTCTTGGCCAACCAGCACGACATCCTCTATGTCCCGACGACGTATGCCAAACGAGCCGGACGCTCGAAGTTTCACTTCTTCCGGGACGCCTACCGCTACATCCTTCAGGTGCTGCGGATGGTCATGTACTTCGACCCCCTCAAGGTGCTCATGCCGCCGGCCTTGTGGCTCATCCTCATCGGGGTGGTCAAGGCTGTCGTCGACATGGTCCGCCATCCGTTCTATTTCCCGGCGAGCACCATCCTGCTGCTCATGACGGGCCTGCTGGTCGCGTCCATGGCACTTCTGGCCGATCTGGTCGTCCGTTCCCGGGGCACCGATTGACCACGGACGCGTCGGCAAGCGGGGGGGAGGGGCCGGGGCTGCCTGAGTCCGCGCTGCGCATCGCCGTCGTTGGGCCGTCCTACCCGGCCAAGGGCGGCGTGGCCGCGCATACGACCGACCTGGCACATGCCCTGGACGACGCCGGGCACGATGTCGTGTTGGTCTCGTGGGAGCAGATGTACCCCGACCGACTGTATCCGGGGGAACAATTCATCGTGGGTGACCCCGATGTGCCGCCCTTCCCGCGCACCGCGCCCGTACTGCACTGGGCCCGGCCGGAGGGGTGGGTGCGCACCGGGCGGCGACTACGGCACATGGACCTCATCATCATCGTCCACGTCGTTCCCCAAACAACCCCGGCCCATCTGGCGATCCTCCGGGCCGCCGGTGCCGGTCGCCCCAGTGGTCCCCGTTCTCTGGTCATCACCCACAACGTGTTGCCCCACGAGCCACGGCCGGGGGACCGGGCGCTGGTACGGCTCATGCTCTCCGCCGCGTCGGCGGTGCTGGTCCACTCCGACGAGCAGGCAGCGGCCGCCGCCGAACTCGGCGCCCACCAGATTGCCGTCGCTGATCTGCCGCCGCATCTGCCCGGTGGCTCGGCGAGGCCACGGGCGCTGCACGACGGACCGACCCGGCTCTTGGCGTTGGGGATCGTCCGCCCATACAAGGGCTTGGATCTGCTCCTGCGCGCCCTCGCCGAGGTCCCGGGACCGACCCTAACCATCGCCGGGGAGATGTGGGCCGACGCCGGCCGCCTCGTTCGTGAGCTAGTCGCCGCGCCCGCCCTGACCGGCCGAGTCCAGCTGCGCGAAGGATACGTCCCGGCGGAGCTGATCGCCCCGCTGCTGGCCGACCACGACGTGCTCACGCTGACCTACCGGTCGGCCACCGCGTCACAAAATGCGGTCCTGGCCCACGAGCACGGGCTGGCGGTGTTGGCCTCCCGCGTGGGGACCTTCCCGGAGCAGGTCCGTGATGGCATCGACGGCCTCCTCGTTCCCGCGGAGAACCACCGAGCCCTCGTCGAGGCGCTGACGCGGCTGGCCGATCCGAGGTATGCCGCCCGGCTCAGGGACGGGGTGACACCACCGGACCTGCACGGCCCCTGGGCGACCTATGTCGGCACCATCGAGGCGTTGGCCGCCGCTCCGGCCGCGCAGCCGGAGGAAGCGGTCGACTTCGATGAGGGGGGCAGTCCCGCAGAGCCGAGCAGGAACGCAGGACGGGCCAGACATGCCGGGCACAGCCACGGGGCAGCTTCGGCCGTGGGACGTCTGAGGCGGGTGGTCAGTTCGATCCGTCCCGCGTCGGGATCGCCCCCTGGTGCCCGCAGCGCCCGGCTCGAGCTGGGCCGGAGCGACTTCCCCGCCTGGGTGCGCCCCACCGATGTCGTCACCACCGAGGACGAGACCCAAGAGGCTGTCGATCTGGCCCGGGCCCTGCGCCTGCCGCGCGCCGGTGAACCCATCGCCACCTGGGCGGCGCTCGGCGCCCTGGCGGCGCTGGTGCGTTCCACCGACCGGGGAAATCGGCGACCCCGAGACGCCCATGTGATCGACGCCTCCGGCCCGGACAGCCCCTTCTATGTCTGGGCCGGCGCGGCGGGCTACGACGCGGCGCGCCCGCTGACGGACGCTTGGACCGAGGACGATCCCGGCGGCGACGGGATTCCCTCTGGGATCGACAGCCTCGTCCAGCTGTACCCGAACGATGTCGATGCTGGGGACGTGGATGCCTTCCTCATGGCGGCGGAATGGTCCGTGCGTCCCGGAGGTCTCGTGATGATGACGCTGATCGTCGGCGGCCCACGGGTGCCGGGGGCGGTGGCCCCTGCGGACGTGCGCAGTGTCCTGGCCCGAGCGGACGACCGGTCCCTTGAGCTGATCGGCGACCTCGACGGGGACCTGACCGCCCGGCTGCGTGGCGCCGGCCTCAATGCTCGGGGCCGCAGTGACGAGGCGAGTCAGGCGGCCTACGGATTGGTTCGTCTGGCGTTCCGGAGGCGATGAATGTCGCAAGACGGAGGGCAGGGACGTCGTTGGGGCGTCCTGGACGTTCTGCGGGCTAGCCTGTTGGTCCTCGTCCTCGCCGGTGTCGGGTGGGCGCTCTGGCGAAACTGGTCGGCCGTCGCTGCCGAATTGGCCAAGGTCCCCCTCGGTGCGCTCGTCTGGGCGTTCGTGGCCACCCTGGCGGCGCCGGTTTTCACCCTGCTCGGCTGGCGGCGGCTGCTTGCCGACCTCGGTACGCGACTGCTTTGTGCTCCGGCGGCCGGCCTGTTCTTCGTCGGCCAACTGGGCAAGTACCTGCCCGGCTCGGTATGGACGATCGTCGCCCAGGCCGAGATCGGCACCCGGTTGCGGATCCCGCGCCGCCGCACCAGCGCTGCCGCGCTGATCTCCATCGGTCTGGGCGTGCTGGCCGGCGTGCTGGTCGGGCTACCGGCGCTGTCCCCATTGGTCTTCCGGACCGGTGGCGGCTATCGCTGGTGGCTGCTACTGCTCGTGCTTCCGGCCGCAGTGCTGGTGTGGCCGCGGCTGCTTGATGGGGTGTTGGGGTGGATCGTGCGGATGCTGCGCCGGGAGCCGTTGGAACATCCGCTCACCCTGACCGGGGTGCTCCTCGCGGTGGCGTGGATGGCCATGGCCTGGTGCGCGGCCGGGGTCGCGGTGCTCATCCTCGTGTGGGCGATCGACCCTGCGGCGCCGGGCCGACAGGCTGGGCAGGGGGTGCCGGTCTGGTTGCTGACCATCTGCGGGACCGCGTTGGCCTCGGTGTTCGGCATGGTGAGCTTCGTCGTGCCGGCCGGGGTCGGGGTGCGTGACGGGGTCCTGGCCATCCTGCTCGCTCCTGTGCTCGGACCGGCCGGCGCAGCCGCGGTCGTCGTGCTCGCCCGATTCCTCACCGTGCTGGCCGATGTCGTCTGTGCCGGCGCGGGGTGGTTGTGGGGACGGCGACACCACCTGCTCGGCGGTTCGGTGCCGACGGACCTAGGATCGGGCTCATGAGCGGGCCCGGGGAGCGCAGAGAACAGCGGGGCTACTCGGAGCTCATGGACACCATGCTCGATGAGCATTCTCGGCGGGCCAAGGCGGCCAAGATCATCGCCGTGCTCGGCCATGCCCTGGGCCGATCCGGGGACAGTCCGTTGGCCGGCCTGGATGCGCTCGATGTCGGCTGTTCGGCCGGGTTCATTGCCGACTCGCTCGCCGCCGCGGGTGCGGCGACGATCGGTGTGGACATCGACCAGCCCGGGCTAGCCAAGGCGCGCGACCGGTTCGGCGACCGGGTCGACTTCCGCTTCGGCCGCGGTGAGGCCCTGCCGTTGGCAGACGGCAGCGTGGACATCGCCGTGTTTAACCACATCTATGAGCATGTGGTCGACCCCGAGGCGGTCGTCGCCGACGTATACCGGGTGCTGCGGCCCGGCGGGGTGCTCTATGCCGGACTGGGGCACAAGTGGCAAGTCCTCGAACCGCACTACAAGCTGCCCTTCCTGTCGTGGCTGCCCCGCCCGGCGGCGGATCGCTATATGAAGCTGACCGGGCGTGGAGATAGCTACTACGAGCGCTACTACACACCCCGTGGGTTGCGCCGACTCCTGGCCGCGTACGACCTGTGGGACTACACCCTGCCGGTGCTGGCCCAGGCCGAGGCCTTCGCCGGCGACGATGTCGTTCCCGGCATCGTCGGGCACCTGCCGCTGCCGGTGCTCACCGCGCTGCGCCCCGCGGCACCGACCTACGTCTGGGTGGGGTTCAAGGGTCCAGCTGCCCCATCAGGTCCGCCGCTGCGGGTCTCGCCGCAGCACCTGCGATGACCCCGCTGGAACGCACCCACCGCCCCGTCGGCACGTATGCCTTCTCGGCCACGATCAACATCCTGCGCCACGGCAGCGGCGACCCGACTTTTCAGGTGGCCCAGGGGTGGGTCTGGCTCGGTCTGTCCACGCCCGACGGCCCGGCAACTGTGGCGTTGGTGGCGGACCCCTCCGATGCCGCAGTGCACGCCCGGGCATGGGGCGACGGCGCCGCGTGGGCCGTCGAGCACGTGCCGTCGCTGCTCGGCGCAGACGATGATCCTTCCGGGTTCGAACCGCGGCACGAATCCATCGCGGCGGCGTGGCGCAGATTCTCCGGATGGCGAGTGACCCGAAGCTCGCTGGTCCTGCAATCGCTCGTCCCGGCGTGCATCGAACAGCGGGTCACCGGCAGGGAGGCCTTTGCCGCCCACAGACTCCTCGTTCGGCGGCATGGAGCGCCCGCCCCGGGCCCCGGCGGCGACCTCGGGCTGTTCGTGCCCCCAGCGCCCCGGGACTGGGCCAAGATTCCCAGCTGGGACTGGATCCGCGCCGGGGTCGATGCCGGGCGGTCCGGGGCCGCCGTGGCTGCCTCGCGTCATGCTGCCAGACTGGAGGAGTGCTCCGGCCTGGCGCCGGGGGACGCCCTTCGCCGGTTGCGGGCTGTTCCCGGCGTCGGCGAATGGACCGCCGCCGAGACGTCGCAGCGGGCCCTTGGCGATGCCGACGCCGTGAGCTTCGGAGACTTCCATGTGGCCAAGGACGTCGGGTGGGCGTTGACTGGTGCGGCGGTGGACGACGACGGGCTCCGCGACCTCCTCGAGCCGTATGCCGGCCATCGCTATCGGGTGCAGGCCCTGGTCGCGCTCGCCGGGCTGCATCGTCCGCGCCGTGGTCCGCGCCGGCCCCCACCGACACACCTGCCACGATCCGGGCGCCACTCGCTGCCGCGCTAACCGCGCGGACGCACCCCCAGAGTGACACCGAGGTCGCCTTGCGTCGTCGACGTCACCGTGAGTTCCTCGGTCCACAACGCCGCCTCCAGCCGGGCCACCAGGCGCCCCACGGCATACTCGTTGCCGCCGGTGATTTGCACGTGGTCATCACCGACATCGATGCCGACATCGGGTCCCTCCCCGGTCAACGCCACGGCGACCGCTCGTGTCAAGGCGGCTGCCGGGTCGGCTTCGGGTGTAGTGGGCCGTATGCCGCATGCGCGCGCCTGCTGGCTGCCCGGTGGGACGCCCAGGGCGGCGCGCACCGCTTCGTAGTGTCCGACGGCGAACCAGTCCCCGGGGCCGGTGCGTACCAGATCGCCCGCGCGGGCGCCCGCCGCGGGCGGCATCGGGGCCTTGGCCGGCGCCGGGCCCTGCACGGGAGGCCCGAGAAGATCGGCGCACCCGCGGATTACCGCGGCGGGGATCGCCGCGACCTTGCCCTTGACTAGGTCCGCCGCGGCGGCCAGTTCGTCGACCACGGCGCGAGCAGTGACCGATAGAGCGCGCCCGTCGGCGTCGACTCCGCCTCTCAGATCGTCCAGGACCATAACCCCGGAGGAGCCCAGGGCGAAGTCCACCTGCCCAGCACGCCAGGGGCGCCCGGCGGTATCAGTGATGATGACGCCGAGCGCGGTGGGCGACACACCGGAACGCTCGGCCAGACCGGCTCGCAGGGCGTCCGCATCTGCGTCGGGATCTGGGGGCAGCACGAGGACCTCGTCCCGCCCGCCGGTGTTGGACGCATCGACTCCGCCGGCAGCCATGACCGGTCCGGCAACCGCCTGGACGATGCGGGTCGTCCCCCCATCGGTGGCTCGCTCGGCGACGACCCGCACTGTGGATTCGGCTATGGCGCTCTCCCGGTCTGCCCGCCACAGTCCCGCTGCCTTGGAGATCACCTTGGAGGAGATCGCCAGAATGTCCCCGGCTCGCAGGGGCAGGTCCATCCGGGCCAGAGCGGTCACGATGAGCGTTGGCAGGTCCTCGCCGGTGGCCACCTCGGGCAGGTCCCGCACGGCAATAATCTCCACGTTTCCCGGCATCTCCATCTCCCGGAGTTCAGTTCGCCAGCGAGCGGGCGAGATCCAGCGCCGCACCAGCCAAGGCGGCGGCGTCCGGAATTGTCGGCATGAGCAACGGCCGATCCCAGGGGACCACCCGCGCACGGGCCTGAGTGTCGGCGTCGGCGGGGTCGACCAGCCAACCGTCCAGGAAATCTTCGTAGAGGCCCGCCACGCCCGCTGCGGTGGATTCCACGCCGATCGTGGACAGACAGACGTCCGCATGGCCCCGCACCGGTGCCCCGCCGATCAGTGGTGACACTCCGACGACCGGCGCCGGTGTGCTGCGCAGGGCTTCGCGGATCCCGGGAACCCCGAGAATGACCCCGATGGAGACGACCGGATTGCTCGGCGGCAGGAGCACAATGTCTGCGCTGCCCAGCGCCTCCAACACGCCAGGCGCCGCCGTAGCCCTGTCCAGTCCGGCCACGACGAAACGTTCCGCCGGCATCTGGGCACCCATCCGGACCCACCACTCCTGGAAGTGCACGGCCGTGCTGCCCTGTCCCTGGTCGATGACGACATGGGTCTCCACCGGAGTATCGGTCATCGGGAGGATGGAAATGCCCGACTCGGGCAATTGCCAGCGAGCGGCCAGGCGGGCAGTGACCTGTGACAGGCTTTCCCCCTGGCCGAGCCATAGCGACCGGGCGATGTGGGTGGCTACGTCCAGGTCGCCCAGGGAAAACCATTGCGGCGAGACCCCATAGGCGTCGAGCTCATCCTGGACCAGGTGCGCGTCACCGGGGCGCCCCCAGCCCTGGGACTCCTCGATCCCGCCGCCCAAGGTATAGATCAACGTGTCCAGGTCGGGGCAAACCCGCAGGCCCCACAGGGTGATGTCGTCGCCGGTGTTCCCGATCACGGTGATCTCGGCGTTCGGGTGATGTGCGTCCAGATGGGTGCGCAGTCCACGAACGAACCGGGCACCGCCAACCCCGCCGGCGAGACAGACGATATGCATGCCGAGAGTCTGCCATCGCCTGCCACGGGCACCCTGCCACGGGGCGCCAACGCGCCGCGACACGCGCGAGCGCGTTGTCGTTTAGCGCATACCGGCTTGACGAAACGGGTATGACACGCATGTAATTTCATTGTTGTTCTTCGCGGCATGGCCGATGGGCCCCCAGTGGGTGAGCAGGTCGTGGCGTTGC
This sequence comes from Nostocoides sp., assembly GCA_047974805.1. Lineage (GTDB taxonomy): Bacteria > Actinomycetota > Actinomycetes > Actinomycetales > Dermatophilaceae > JAJXUB01. The sequence continues at coordinate 148,244 of JBKECS010000016.1, forward strand.
AGGAGCAGTTCTGGGTCGAGTGAACAGGTCGAGGAGGGCCCGTGCACGAACTACTGCTGGCGACCGCCACCGAGGTCGAGGAGCCCGACGTCATGTCGTGGCAGGAACGGTCCCTGTGCGCGCAGACCGACCCCGAGGCGTTCTTCCCGGAAAAGGGAGGTTCGACCCGGGAGGCGAAGAAGGTGTGCACCGGCTGCGAGGTTCGCGCCGAGTGCCTGGAGTACGCCTTGGCCCATGACGAGCGGTTCGGCATCTGGGGGGGCCTGTCCGAACGCGAGCGCCGCAAGCTCAAGAAGCGGGTCGGCTGAGCCCCAGCGCTGGGTTCCCCCATGACCATTGTGAGCGATCCGACCACCCCGCCCCAGGGCGATCGCCCCACCGCTGACCGACCCCGCGGTGTCCTCGCCGTCGTCGCGGCCGATTCCGGCACCGACGCCGAAACCACCCTGGCTGCTCTGGCCAAGTCCACGGTGCGCCCGGAGCGCGTGCTCATCCTCGACGCCACACCGGAAGGGACCCTGGCCGCCACCATTGGGACCGAACGTGCCGAGACCACCGAACGCTCCGAGACCACGCCCCCGTATGCGGTGACCGTCCGCCGGGTCGACCCAGGGGAGGCAGTCCGGTCGGCCTTCGGCTCCATCGCCGCGGATGATCTGGCGGACGTGGCTGCGCTATGGCTGCTCCCGGGGGGCAGCGAACCGAACGAGGACGCCCTGCGACGGCTGCATGAGGAGCTGCGTCGATCGCCGGTCACCGGTGTCGTCGGGCCGAAACTTCTGCGCGAAGATGACGATCAACGGTCCCGGATCGTCAGCTTGGGGATCAGCGCCACCCGGTCCGGCCGGGTCATCGCCGATCCTCCCGAGGGCGCCCATGACCAGGGCCAATTCAATGATCGCCGCGACGTCCTGGCCGTCTCCGCCGTCGGTGCCCTGATCGAGGCCGACACGTGGCGTCGTTTGCGCGGCTTCAGATGCGAATTCGTCCCCGTCGCGGCCGACCTGGACTTTGGTTGGCGGGCACAGCTGAACGATCGACGTGTCGTGGTGGCCCCGTCTGCCCGGGTGCTCGTTCCTGAGGGAGAAGGTCTGGCCCAGACAGATACGGCCTCGGCGCGCCGGGATGCCCGCCGGGTGGCGCTTGCCCGTTGTGCTTGGTGGGCGGCACCGTTCCTGGCGCTGTGGATCGCCCTGTCATCGATCGGCAGCGCCCTGCTACTCCTCCTCGCGAAGAACCCGGGAGCCGCGGGTGTGGAAGCGTCCAGCGTTGCAGGCGTGCTCGATCCGTGGCGGCCCGTCCGGGCCCGCTGGGCCGCTCGCGAGGAACGGCACATCCCGCGGGCGCACCTACGCGGGCTCTTCCTCAGCCCAGGCGTTGCCGTGCGACAGATCGGTGACGAGATGTCGGGCGCGGGGGAGCTCCTCGCACCGGACGGCCCGAGCGAGGAGTTGACCGGCTCGGCAGTGGAGTCCGGCCCGGGCGCCGAGGAGGACTCCTTCACCGACCGAGGTTCACCGCCACAGCGGGTGATCAGTAGTCCAGCCCTGTGGATCATGCTCACCCTGGCCGCTGCCGCCCTGGCTCTGCACCGCACCATCGCCGGGGGGCCGCTGGCGGCGCTGCGCGGCGGCCTCGTCGGTGGTGAGCTGGTCGGTGGGCCGGTGCGTCCGTCAGCGCTGGCTCACGCCTGGTGGGATGCCTGGCCGGTGGACGGAGCCGGACCGTCCGCGCTCTTGTTGGCCGTGCCCGCGTGGGTGATGAGTCATGTGCCGCTCCTTGGCGTGACCAACCCGGGCGGTTCCGCTACCGCCGTTCTGCTCGTGCTGGCTGGATCGGTCGCCGTCCTGACCGCCTATCTTGCGGGTCGCGTGGTGACTTCTGCCAAGGCCATCCGCGCGGTGGCCGCATTGGCATATGCCGCTGGCCCGGTGACCTGGAGCGCCTCCCAGGACGGGCGCATCGGCCCCTTGGTTGCGCTCATCCTGCTTCCCGCCCTCGTCGGGCTCGCTGGGCGCATCGCGGCCGGCTCCGGCTCGGTGTCCAGCGCCGCCGGAGTAGCACTGTGCGGGGCGGCGATGACGGCGTTTCTTCCCGCCGTCGGTGCGGTTCTGTTCCTTGTCACGTTGGCCATTGCGGTGGCGGGCCGGGGCAGGGGGCATGGGCAGGCGGCGATGGCGCTGCTGGGGTGGGCCGCCCTGGTCGGCCCGTGGGTGTTCAGCTTCCGCCGGGAGTGGGCCACCCTCCTCGGTGGAGCAGGCGGGCTGGCCTATGGGGCAAGCACACCAACGAACCTCGACCTCGCGGTGCTCAATCTGAGTCGATCGGCGGGCATGGCCCGCTACGCGGCGGTGCCACTGCTCGCCGTCGCCCTGGTTGCGCTGATCCGCGGCCGCGCCCGCGCAGGCACCCAGGCGGTTCTCGGTCTGGGCCTCATCCTCTCCCTCGCTGCCACGCTGACCCTGCCCAGGATCAGCCTGGCCGAGGACGACGGCCTGATCACCCCGTGGTGGGGCCAGGCACAGCTGCTCTCGTGGGGCCTGGCCTGTGCCGCGATCCTCGTCGGGTTCTCCGACCTGAATCTGCGCGACCGCGGTCGAGGCTGGCTGTTCGTGCGCGTCGCGCCGATGACCATCATCCTGACCGCAGCTGCGCTGCTCCCGGCAATGGCCCCGGTCATTGCCGGAGGTCAAGGCGGTTTGGCCGGGTGGAGCGATCCGCGCCCGGCGATCGCGAGAGACCAGGCCGGGGCGCCGCTGGCCAACCGGACCCTCCTAGTGGGCAGGGACAACACCACCAGCTGGGCCCAGCTGATCGATGAGGATCGTGTCCTCCTGGCTCGAGGAGCCCAGCCCAACCCGCCCACGCCGTGGCCGTTGGAACGATCGGCCGCTTCTGCGGTTCTCGACGGGGCCGCCGGGAGCACCACGGCATCCCTGCTGCGGACCCTGGCGGTCGGGTTCGTCGGCGTCGACGAAGACACCTCGGCAAACATCGCGGCTCGGTTGGACGCCACCGCGGGCCTGATCCGGATGGGCGGCAAAGCCGGTTTCAACTTCTGGCGGGTTGAGCCGACTGCGGCTCCTGCCGACGGCCGGGTCGGCGTCGCTCGCGTCGTCCGGATCGGAGCCGACGGCACCGCTGTCATGCCCGTCGCCGGTCCCGGCGCCAGGGTCGACCTGACCGCGAACCTGCCCGGTCCGGGCAAGCTTGTCGTGTCCTCCCCGCCGCAGACGGCGGCGGCGACGGTGGTGACCGTGGATGGGGCCCGGGTCGCCGCCAGCCCCGGCACGTCCACCAAGGCCGGCGCCGACCCGGCGCTGCAGGAGGTGGCGACATATGCCCTTCCCGCCGGGGATGTCCAGGTGAGGGTCGGCGTCGAGCCGAGTGATCCCTGGAGTCGATGGTTGAGCCTGGTGGCGGCCCTCATCCTGCTGTTCCTTGCCGTGCCTCGGATCGCCGTTCGGAGTTCCCGATGAGTGGGGTCGTTGGGGGCCGCGCCACCAAGCGCTCCCTGGCCTGGGGCGCGCTGCGGGTGATCCTGGTTGCGGCGGCAGCCGTGGGCATGGTCCGGTATGCCGATGGCTCGACGTGGACTGCCGACCTGACCCGCGCCACCACAGGGGCGTCAGGTTCTGGGGTCGTCGCCGTCACCGACGCGGAGGTGATGTGTCCGGGAGCAGAATTGACCGGGATCACCGGGGCGAGGAACGTCTCCACTTCCCCGGTGATCGCCGCAGCGGTGCCGCCAGCGGACCTCCTGCTGTCCGCGACCGGCTCGGCGTCCGGTTCGGGGAAGGTGACCCTTGGCCCGCAGTCGGGCAAGGCCACCGTCTCCAGCACTGCCCGCGCGATTGCCACGACATCACCGCCGGCCGGCTCGGCCGTGCGGGTGCACGCCACCGGTGGGCTCGCCCCCGGCCTCGTGGCCAGCCAACTGTCCGTGGCCACACTGGACACCGTGCGGGGATTGGTGACCGCCTCCTGCGGGGTGCCCGCATCCGACCTGTGGCTGATCGCCGGTGGTGGGCAGCCTGGACGTCAAGAACGGCTCGTACTGACCAATGCGGGCGCCAACGAGGTCATCGTTGACGTTTCCGTTATGGGGGCAGACGGGCCGGTGACCTCTGCCGCCGGGCACGGACTTATCGTCCCCGCACATGGACGCCTCGGCGTGCTCGTCGACGCGATCGCGGGCGCCGAGAAGTCGCCGGTCGTGCACGTGACCGCCACTGGGGGCCTGGTCAGGGCAACGCTGAACGACACCTGGCTCGATGGCACGGTGCCGGCGGGCAGCTCCGACGTGACCGCCGCGGCCATGCCGGCGCGCCGGGCCGTCATCCCGGGGGTTGCCGTTGATGGTTCCGGGGTGCTCCGGTTGGCCAATCCTGGTACCACCGAGGCGGTGGTCCAGGTCCGAACAATCAGTGCCGACGGCGGCGCCCCGCTGCCGGACAAGGGCGTGTTCACCCTGGCTGCAGGCTCGGTGGCGGACGTGCCGCTGACCGGTTTGCCGACGGCGAATTTTGCCCTCGACGTCTCCGCCGATGTTCCGGTCGTCGCCGGTGCGGTGATCAACCGCCGAGTCGGCGGCGGCAACGGTGACTTCGCCTGGACGAGTGCTACCGCCCCGATCGTCGATCTGGGCGGAGCAGCCCTCCCTGCCGGCCCCAGCGGGTTGACGCGCCGCCTCATGCTCGTCGCGACCGGCGGATCGTCCTCGGTACGGCTGACCACGGTGACACCAGACGGTGCCGCGAAGACCACCACGTTGACGTTGGGCCAAGACACCAACGAGTCGGTGGATCTGTTGCAAGCCGCCTCCGTCTGGATCGAGCCGGACGGCCCCGGTGCTGTCCGCGGCGCCGTCGTGTCCACCCTCGGCCAGGGGGCTGACCAGCAAGTATCCGTGCTCCCGGTGGCCTCAGCGATGATCAGCGCCACCCGAAGCGGAATCACCATTCGCCCCTGAGCGACGCCAGCCCTAGCGGTCCAACTCCTCCGGGTCGACCTGCAGCAGCGCGGCGATCTGCTCCAAGACGACGTCATGCACCAACAGGGCCAGATCGGCATGATCCCGAGCCTCGTTCTCGACCGCTCGTCGGTACAGCACGATGCGGGCAGGTATCTTCCCCGAGGACGGGAAGACTCGCCCCAGCGCAGGGACGGGCTCCTCCCACGGCGCCGGATCGCCCGGCGGCACGTCCTCGACGGCGAACTCCACCTCGAGGCGGTGCTGACGAAGGATGGACTCGAAGCGGTCAGCACTGTCCAACACGAGATCGTCGAAAGCGTCACGCCGGGTCGTCATCGCGGGGATGGCCGGCCAAGCCAACGGCCCGCGCATACCGCGCCCGTGTCGTTCCCGCCGTGCCACGCCGCCAGCGTAGCGACCACGATGGTGCGCCCGCGCCGCCACGAGGCTTCGCAGCGGCGGCAAGGTCGGCGTGGTGCCGCCGCCTTGGCAGCGCCAGGTCCTAGAGTCGCCGATGTGAGCCTCTCCCGCCTCTGCTCGCGCAACGCGTGCCGCAGACCAGCCGTGGCAACGCTGACGTATGTCTATGCCGACAGCACCGCCGTCGTCGGCCCGCTGGCGACGTATGCCGAACCGCACACCTACGACCTGTGCGCCGACCACGCGGACGGGCTGACCGCCCCGCGGGGGTGGGAGATCGTTCGACTGCCCGGGGAGTATGTCGAGGCGGAACCAACCACCGATGACCTGCTGGCCCTGGCGGATGCGGTCCGCGAGGCAGCCCGAACGCCTCCGGTGCCGGCCCCCAGCGGCCCGATCGGCCTCGCGCCACGACCGGCAACTCCTGCGGCAGGGAGACCAAGTGGGGCCCCCGATCCGAGCGTCGGGCCGCCGTCCGGCGCTCGACGGGGCCACCTGCGCGTCGTCCAGGGCGGGGATATCTGAGACGCTTGACGTTCCCTCCTCATTTGTGAACCGCCAAGGAGCACCGTTTTCATGCCTGTCCGCCTGGCCGACATTGTCAAGGCCTATGACGTCCGCGGCGTCGTCCCGGATCAACTCGATGCGGCTGCGGCCAGGGCACTGGGCGCCGCGTTCGCCACAGGGGTCGCCGAGCCGGAGCGCGCCGACGGCGTGGTCATCGGCCACGACATGCGTCCGTCCTCGCCACAACTGAGCGAGGCCTTCGCCGAGGGCGTGACCGGCACCGGACTCGATGCCGTGCTCATCGGGCTGGTCAGCACGGATGCGCTGTATTACGCCAGCGGCTCGCTGGGCATGCCCGGTGCCATGTTCACCGCCAGCCACAACCCCGCGCAGTACAACGGGATCAAGCTGTGCCGCGCCGGCGCCGCACCGGTGGGCCAGGACAGCGGTTTGGTCATGGTGCGCGACCTGGCCCAGGACTACCTCGACGGCGCGCAGCCGCTCCCGGCAGGCCAGGTCCCCGGGGTGATCAGCGCCCGGGACATCCTCGCCGACTACGGCGCCTTTCTCCGCGGTCTCGTTCCGTTGGACACCGGTCGACGCCTGCGGGTGGTCATCGACGCAGGCAACGGGATGGCCGGACTCACCGTGCCGGCGGTACTGGGCACCCAGGCGGGGCTACCGGAGTTGCCGCTGGACATCGTCCCCATGTACTTCGACCTGGACGGAACCTTCCCCAACCACGAGGCGAACCCATTGGAGCCGGAGAACCTGCGTGATCTTCAGGCCGCGGTGGTGGCCGCGGGCGCCGATCTTGGTCTGGCCTTCGACGGGGACGCCGACCGGTGCTTCGTCATCGACGAAACGGGCACCGCCGTGACCCCCAGCGCCATCACGGGGCTGATCGCCGACCGAGAAATCGACCGTCTGGTCACCGCCGGAACCCCGGCGCAGGACGTGCGGATCGTGCACAACGTCATCACGTCGGCCGCCGTCGCCGAAGGGGTCACCGCCCGCGGCGCCGTGCCGGTGCGCACCCGGGTCGGGCACTCCTTCATCAAGGCCGAGATGGCCCGACACCACGCCGTCTTCGGCGGCGAGCACAGCGCGCACTACTACTTCCGGGACTTCTGGTTCGCCGACACCGGGATGCTGGCCGCCATGCACGTCCTGGCTGCCCTCGGCGAGCAGACCGAACCTCTGAGTCACCTCATGGCCGCCTATGGCCGGTATGCCGCCTCCGGGGAGATCAACTCCCGCGTGAGCGATGTCGACCAGGCCACGGCCGCCGTTGAGCAGTGGGCCCGGCAACGCCAGGTCACCCTCGATGCGTTGGACGGGCTGACGGTGGAGCACCCCGGTTCGGATGAGGGTCCCATGTGGTGGTTCAACCTTCGCCCCTCGAACACCGAGCCACTCCTGCGGCTCAACGTCGAGGCGGCCGACGCGGCCACCATGGCCCAGGTGCGCGATGATGTGCTGAGCATCGTCCGAGCCGGGCGATGAGCAGGTGGTGACCGGAAACCCATGCCCGGTGCACCCGAGGATGTCCGCTGAGAGGTTGCGAACCCGGTCATGAACGATTCGACGATCCAGCCGTGGCTGCGCGAGATCTTGCGCTGCCCAGCATGTCAAGGCGAGTTACGTGACGGCGAGCACGCTGGCGCGCCCGAACTGATCTGCACCACGACCGAATGCGGCCGGGCCTACCGGATCGACGACGGGGTGCCGGTTCTGCTCATCGACGAGGCCCGACGCCCGGGCTGACACCATGCTCGATCCTGACCGGTTGGACGACCTGCCCGCCATCGAGCGGGTCGATCAGCGCGCCACGCTGAGGGTGCTTGCCGGTGCCGGTGCCGATGTGCGTCGAACCGCGCTGATCGCCGATGAGTCAGGGATCGAACGTCTTGGGATAAGCGAACACCCTCGGGCGTTGCTCGTGGCCGGGGTCGGCAGCGCTGGCATGGTCGGCGACCTGGTGCGGTTCCTGGCCGACGAATCGTCACCGGTGGCGGTGACCACGCGCGCCAACGTCCCGCTGCCCGGGTGGGTCGGGCCGCTCGACCTCGTCACCGCGGTGTCGTCCTCAGGAGCGGCGCCTGGGCCGGTCGCTTTGGCCGCTGAGGCGGGTCGACGAGGCGCCGGTTTGCTGACCGTCGGGGCAGCCGATTCCCCCCTGGCGCAAGTATCAGCGCGTTATCGAGGTGTCCATATCGACTCAACGGCCCGTACTCAAGCGGCCCGGACCTCGTTGTGGGCGCTGGTGGCGCCGGTGCTGTTGGGGCTCGCCCAAGCCCAGGTCATCGGGGCCGTCGCCGAGGACCTGGCCGAGATGGCCGATACGTTGGATGCCCAAGCCGAGGCCTGCCGCCCGGCCTCGGAGTCCTTTGTCAACCCGGCCAAGGACCTGGCGATCTCCATGGCCGAGCGTGTTCCGGTCGTCCTCGGTGATGGCGGCCTTACCGGGGTTGTCGCCGCTCGGGCAGCGTCGGTGCTGGCCCGCACGGCGCGTATCCCGGCCACCTGGGGTGCACTGCCGGACGCCGCCTCCCAAGTGGTTGCTTGCTTTGACGGCCCGTATGCCACCTCCGGCGGGCAACTCGCCGCGGAGAACATCTTCGCCGACCCCTACCTCGACGGGCCCCCGCATCCTCGACTCGGGCTGCTCATGGTCCGCGACGTGCTCCCCGACCCGATGGAGCCGACCGCCGCCGACCGGCACAATCTTGCCCAAGCCGTGCTCGACTCGGCTGCTGAGGCCGGCGTCACCGTATGGGAGCGCCAGGCTGCCCAGGGCAGCCCGCTGGCCCGGATGGCAGGGCTGGTTGCCCTCTGCGACTTCACCGCGGCCTATCTGGCCATTGGGCTGGGCGAAGATCCGGCAGGCTCGCGTCACGTCGCCGCCCTGCGGGATAGAACCCGCTGAAGCCCGTCACCCGACCATGGCGACGACCTCCGCACCCGCCAGGTTGGCCAGTTCGGGGCAGCGACGAGGAGCCTGGAGGCCCGCAGGCCGCTGCCGATCACCACCTCTCCGGCGGCGAGCACGCGCCGATCGAGCAGCACCGGCCAGTGCGCCGGCAGCCCGATCGGGGTGATCCCGCCATACTCCATGCCGGTTCGAGTGATCGTGTCCTCCGTGGGGGCGAAGGAGATCTTCCGGGCGTCCAGATGCCGGCGGACTGCGCCGTTGATATCGGCACGGTCCGTGGCGAGGACCAGCACGGCGGCATACGTGCTGCGCTCACCCCGTCGTCCCAGGACGATGATGCAGTTGGCGCTGTGCTCGGCGGCCACCTCGTACGCGGCGCAGAATGCGGCGGTGTAGCAAACCGTATGCCGCCTCGGTTACCTACCCGACGCCGGCGATCGGTCGCGGCGCGATGCCCGTCAGTGCGTGGCGGGGTGGCGCCGCGGCAACAGGTGCATGACGAGGACGACGACCGCTCCGATGACCAGCCCTGCGACGGCGGCCAACACGGTGTTGGTGAGCCAGCCGAGGAGCCCTCCCGCGATCCCCGTGGCGTGGGCGATCGCCGTTTCAGCGTGGTGGACCAGGGAATAGGGGCCGGACACGCCGAGTTCGTCCAGGCCCACGAGGATGATGTGCCCGCCCACCCACAACATGGCGGCGATACCCACGGTGGACAAGGTGGAGAGTACCTTCGGCATCCCCGCGACCAGGCCACGTCCGATGCTCGCGGTGATGCCCTCGCCGCGTTCGGCGAGGGCGAGCCCGACGTCGTCCATCTTGACGATCAAGGCGACGACTCCATAGACGAGCAGGGTGATCAGGAAGGCGACGACGACGAGGATCACCGCCCGGGACAGGAAGGGCTCATCGGCCACCTCGTTCAGCGAGATGACCATGATCTCCGCGGACAGGATGAGGTCGGTGCGCACCGCATTGGAGACGATTTGCGACTCCGCCACCGGCTTCGCCGGGCCGGCTGCCGCCTCGGTGTGCTCACCTCCTCGGGCAACCAACTCCCAGATCTTCTCTGCGCCCTCGAAACTCAGATAGGTGCCCCCCAGCATGAGGATCGGGGTGAGTGCCACCGGGAGGAATTGGCTGAGCAGGAGCGCAACCGGGAGGATGATGAGCAGCTTGTTGCGGATCGACCCGGTGGCGATCTTCTTGATGATGGGCAACTCCCGCTCGGCGGCTAGGCCGTGCACGTAGCGCGGCGTTACGGCGGTGTCGTCGACGACCACGCCCGTGGCCTTGACCGAGGCTCGGGCCGCTGCGGCGGCTACGTCGTCGACACTGGCGGCGGCGGCCTTGGCTAGGACGGCGACATCGTCCAGGAGCGCGAACAAGCCCCCGCTCATGTCTGACCTCGGGTGCCTGTTCGGGGAGCACGATGCATGGGCATAGTCTGCCTGGAGCTGGGTGGTCTCGCGTGCTAAGGGCCATCGAAGGTGCGGCGTACACTGGGCTGAGCGCCGGCGCGGGTGATACCCCGTCCATGTCGTGATCGCCCAGAAGGGCTGTGCCGGGGCACTTCGTGCCGTTGTCCGTCAACCCCTTGGGGAGTATTTGTCATGTCCTTCGAGTACCGCGTCGCCGACCTTCGTCTAGCGCAGGCGGGTCGACACCAGATCCGCCTCGCCGAACACGAGATGCCGGGCCTGATGTCGCTGCGCGCCGAGTATGCCGCGAGCCAGCCGCTGGCCGGCGCTCGCATCGCCGGCTCGCTGCATATGACCGTGCAGACCGCCGTTCTCATCGAGACCCTCGTGGCGCTGGGGGCGCAGGTTCGCTGGGCGTCCTGCAACATCTACTCCACCCAGGACGAGGCCGCTGCCGCGGTCGTCGTCGGGCCGGACGGGAGCGTCGAGGATCCGCGGGGCGTCCCGGTGTTTGCCTGGAAGGGCGAGAGCCTGCCGGAGTACTGGGAGTGCACCGACGCGATCCTCACCTGGCCCGGCGGGCAGTTCGCCAACATGATCCTCGACGACGGTGGCGACGCGACCATGCTCGTGCACAAGGGCCGGGAATGGGAGCAGGCCGGTCAGGTCCCACCGACGACGGATGCGGACTCCGAAGAGTTCGGGGTCTTCAAGGACCTGGTCCGTTCGACCATGGCCGCCGATCCGGCGAAGTGGACGGTGATCGCCGGCCACATCAAGGGCGTCACCGAGGAGACCACGACGGGCGTGCACCGGCTGTATGAACTCGCCGCCTCCGGCGACCTGCTCTTCCCGGCGATCAACGTCAACGACTCGGTGACAAAATCCAAGTTCGACAACAAGTACGGCTGTCGGCATTCGGTTATCGACGGTCTCAACCGCGCCACCGACGTCCTCATCGGTGGCAAGGTGGCTGTGGTCGCCGGGTATGGCGATGTCGGTAAGGGGGTCGTGGCCGCGCTCACCGGTCAGGGCGCTCGCGTCGTCATTACCGAGGTCGACCCGATCTGTGCGCTGCAGGCGGCCATGGACGGCCACCAGGTGGTGACTATGGACGACGCCGCGGCATACGGGGACATCTTCGTCACGACGACCGGGTGCTTCGACGTCATCACGGCGACACACATGTCGGCCATGAAGAACAAGGCGATCGTCTCCAACATCGGCCACTTCGACAACGAGATCGACATGGCCGGCCTGGCCAAACTGCCCGGGGTGACCAAGACGGAGATCAAGCCGCAGGTCCACGAGTGGACCTTCGCTGACGGGCACTCCATCATCGTCCTATCCGAGGGACGCCTGATGAACCTCGGCAACGCCACCGGCCACCCGAGCTTCGTCATGTCCAACAGCTTCTCCAACCAGACCATCGCGCAGATCGAACTCTTCGCCAAGGCGCAGGACTACGTCGATGAGGACGGTCAGCCGACGGTGACGACGCTGCCCAAGCACCTCGACGAGAAGGTCGCCCGGCTGCACCTGGACGCGCTCGGGGTGCAGCTCACCGAGCTGACCAAGGAGCAGGCGGACTACCTCGGTGTGGACGTGGCCGGGCCGTACAAGCCGGAGCACTCCCGCTACTGATCAACGGCATACGGGGTGGCCAGGTCGGGGGGACCGCTGCGGGTTGATGCCGTGGTCCTGGTTGCCCTGCTGGGGCTGACAGGTTGGTTCGTTCTTGTTGGGGCAGACACCCTGTGGGCAGTCGCGCTTGGGGACCTGATCCGGTCCACCGGCGCGATCCCCGACGGGATCCCGTTCGCCGTCGCCGCCAGCCCGGACTGGCCCAACCCCGTGGTGGCCGGCGACCTGTTGTTGTCCGGTGTCAACGCTCTCGGCCCGTCGGGGTTGGCGATCCTGCAGGTCCTCCTCGTCGCCGTGACCTTCGCCTGGGTCGCCCGCGAGGAAGGGTCGCCCGGGCGGCGGGCAACGGTGCTCGTTCTCGTCTACCTCGGGGCTCTATCGCCCCTCGTCGTGGCGCGTATGCCGTCGCTCTCGTTGGTTCCCTTCGTGCTCCTCCTCACCGTGCTTCGTGCCGACGAACGCGCGATGAGTCGTCGCATCTGGTGGGTCATCCCCTTGCTGGCGGTGTGGGGCAACCTCCACGGT